>JBBQAO010000084.1:0-15093 GCA_038316355.1 Burkholderiales bacterium | reverse complement strand
GCGACCGACGGGTGTGCCGCGATGACAAAGGGCACGTACACCGTCTGCGTGATCGGCGCGAAGTCGCGCAGGGTGTTGTAGGGCAGTTTGTCGACCACGTTGGGATTGATCGACAGCGTGGTCGCCGTCGCCAGCAGGATGGTGTAGCCGTCAGGTGCGGCCTTGGCCATCAGGTCGGCACCGATGATGGTGCTGGCGCCGCCGCGGTTGTCGGTGACGAACTGTTGGCCGTAACGTTCGACCAGTTTGCCGGCAATGCCGCGGGCGACGATGTCGGTGGTGCCGCCGGGCGGATAGGGCACGATGAAACGCACCGGCCGGTTGGGCCAGTTTTCGGCAGCCTGCGCCAGCGGCGCGGCGGCGTGCATGGCGGCAGTCAGGATGGCGCAGGCAATGATGTGTTTGCGGTTCATGATGCTTTCTCCTCGGAGTCTGGTTTTATGATTTGGCAGCCTGTTCCAGGCCTTTGCTGCTGAACAGTGTCGCATGCGCGCGATCAGAAAAAAAATCAAGCATGGCCTGCGCTGCGGCAGCATGTTTCGATGCGGCGAACAGGCCCGCCGAAGTTTCGAAGGTTTTCTGCACGGCATCGGGCACCGGGCCGACCACATCCAGCCCCGGCACCGCCATCAGTTCCGGTATCTGCTGCAAGGCGATCTCGGCTTCACCGGCGACCACCACTTTGCCGATGTAGCCGCCGGGCCGGGTCACGGTTTTGGCTTTCATCTGTCCGGCGATGCCGAGCTTTTCCAGTAGCGTCGGGATGTACATGCCGCTCGCGCCGTGCACGGTATGCGTAATCGATTTGGCGGCGAGCAGCGATGCGCGAAAGGCATCGACCGAACTGATATCGGGATGCGGCGTGCCGCTGCGTACGCCGACGCCGACAATGGCGCGGGCAAACGCGCGGCGGCTGGCGGGGACGACGATGCCGGCTTCGGCCAGCTCCTTCACCGCGCCGGTGCCGAGCACGATGGCGTCGCCGGACTCGCCGGCGCGGATTTTGGCGACCATGGCCTTGGCCGAATCGGCGCTGACCGAGACCTTGTTGCCGCTGGTTTTTTCGTAGGCCGGGATCAATACATCCAATACAGTGAGGGTGCTGTTGGAGGTGAGGATGCGCAGGTTCAGGGCCATGGTGGTGTGCTTTCAGTCGTCCGGTTTTATGGTTTTGTGCTGCGCTCGATCTGTGCCCGGATGTAGGCGAGGACGCGGGCACGGTCGCTGCTCGACAGGTCGGTGGCGTTGATTTCAAAACGCCGGGTGTGGGTGGTATTGGCGACGATGTACATTGGCGTGCCTTTGCCGGGACGCTCCTCCAGCACCGCGCCGCGCGCCTGCCGCCAGTCGACCTCTGTATGGCCGCCGCGGAACAGCGCGTAGGTGCGCCCCTGTTCCGCTGTCAATTCGGCCTGGTAGGTAAAAAAACAGACGCCAGCGAACAGTGCCAGCAGCGTGGCGGCACAGTAGCCGAAGAATTTGCCGTTGAGCGCGAAGTTGCGCCAGATCCATCCCGCCAGCGCGACGCCCAGCGCAGACACGAGCAGACCCAGCCATCCCGGATAGGCAATGAGCAGGCCCTGCGCGGTTTCGCTCAGACGCATCATCGCTCAGGCAGCTCTGGCGAATTCGGCTTCAACCTGTTTCTCGTGGGCGAGCACTTTTTTGATGCTTGGCCGCTGCTGCAGGCGTTCGTAATGCGCCATGCAGTGGGTGAACTGCGAGAGCTCGAGTTTGAAGGTGACGGCACGGCGGAAACACCAGAAGAAATAGGCATCGGGCGTGGTGAAGTCATCAAAAAAGAATTCGCGGTCGGCCAGCAGGCTGTCGGCGATCTTCAGGTCTTCGAACAGCAGCTTGTTGCCGACACGTTTGACGGCCTCGGCCGAATCCGGCAGGTCACAGTAGTTTTCGGGCCGGGCGTTGGGTGTCAGGTGCGGGTGGATGGTGGAGGCAAACCACGCCATCAGTGAAATCGCCCTGATTTCCTGTTTCGGGTCCGCCGGCAGCAGTTTCGCCTGCGGGAACTGGCGATGGATCCAGATCTGGATCGCGACATTTTCAGTCAGCGCTTCGCCGTCGATGACCAGTACCGGTACTTTGTGTTTCGGGTTGAGTCGCAGGTATTCCGGTGTTTTCAACTGGCCGGAGCGCGAATTCATGTTGTGCACCGTAAAGTCGGCACCGGCTTCGCTGAGCGCCACATAAGGCACCAGGGCGCAGGTCTTGGGGGCGTAATACAGTTCAAGTTTCACGAGTGTTCTCCTCAATTAGTAGTGTGAGGCTGTTGTAGGGCGGGAGAAACGTAGTGTATCCCGCCGTTTCGGGTTCCTTTGCATTTTTCTTTGCGACCTTTGCGTTTATGTTTTTTTCAACCAACGACAAATGCCATAACGCAAAGGCGCAAAGGAAACTGGGAGACGCAAAGAAAGACGTCGATATTGGATGCCGTTTATCGGCCACTGACTGGCATTTTTTCAGCACGAATATCGTAGGGCGGGAGAAACGTAGTGGATCCCGCCGTTTCGGGTTCCTTTGCGCCTTTCTTTTTCTTTGCGACCTTTGCGTTTGTGTTTTTTTTAACCAACGACAAATGCCATAACGCAAAGGCGCAAAGGAAACTGGGAGACGCAAAGAAAGGCGTCGATATTGGGTGTTGTTTATCGGCCGCTGACTGGCATTTTTTCAGCACGAATATCGTAGGGCGGGAGAAACGTAGTGGATCCCGCCGTTCATCTCAGGTAATTCAAGCGACATTACCTTATAGCCGAAGGCGGGATCCGTTTTACTACTCTCGCCCTGCGATTTAGAGTGCATTTTCCGAACCGAAAATCACCGTGCACTGGCTGGAGAGCACCCCACCATTGCCATGCGCAAGAGACACGTCACAGCCCTTGACCTGCCGCTCTCCGCATTCACCGCGCACCTGGCGAATGGCTTCGATCATCACCAGCAGGCCGTACATGCCGGGGTGGCAGTACGACAGGCCGCCGCCGGAGGTGTTGACCGCCAGCTTGCCGCCGGGCGCGATGGCGCCACCGGAGACAAAACGGCCACCTTCGCCTTTGGGGCAGAAACCCAGATCCTCGAGGAACAGGATGGGGGTGATGGTGAAGGCGTCATACAGCGACAGCATCTTCACATCCTTCTGCGTCACACCGGCCATCCTGAAAGCCTGCGGTCCCGACACCGACGCGCCGCTGACGGTGAAGTCGGGCAGGCTGGAAATGTTGGCATGCGACAGCGTCTCACCAACACCCAGCACGTACACTGGTTTTTTCTTCAGGGTTTTGGCGCGGGCGGCGGAAGTCAGCACGATGGCGCCGCCACCGTCCACCACCAGGCAGCAGTCGCGCACGGTGAAGGGGTAGGACACCATGCGCGCGTTAATGACCTGTTCAATCGTCAGCGGTTCTTTTTCCCAGGCCTTGGGATTGAGCAGTGCCCATCTACGCGCGGCAACCGCCACTTCGGCGAGGTGTTCGCGGGTGGTGCCGTACTGGTGCATGTGGCGCGCCGCCGCCATGGCATAGGCGCTGATCGGCAGGATCGGCCGGTACGGGGTTTCGTAGGGGTTGAATTCGCGCGGGCTGGCCGCGGCGCGCGATACCGAGCGTTGCGTGCTGCCGTAGGCGACGACCGCGACTTCGCACAGTCCCAACTGGATCGCCATCTGCGCGTGGGCGACATGGGTCATGAATGACGAGCCGCCGATCTGGGTGCCGTCGAACACTTTCGGCTTGATGCGCAGGTATTCGGCCAGCGCCATCGGACCCGTGCGCACCTGAGTGGCGGCGACAAACAGGCCGTCCACATCCTTCAGCTTCAGGCCGCAGTCATCCAGCGCACGCATCGTCGCCTGTGCCATCAGGTCGACGGGGGAGGTGTGCTGTGCCACCTGGCCGAGATCGGATTCCGCTGCGCCGACAACGGCGATGCTGCCGCGTTTGAGGCCGCTCATTGGGCGCCTCCCGCGGGGATGAGCGCGGTGAATACAGGGAAGGGCAGGGTTTTTTCATCACCGGGATTGGCGCGGAATTTGACGCGCATGCCGATCTTGACCTCCATCGCATCGATGTCCTCGACGCGGCTCATCAGACGGTAACCCTCGTCCATGTCGATCATCGCCACGTTCAGCGGCGCTTCACCCTTGTAATGAACGACGGTGGTTGTATAGACCGTGCCGAGTCCCTTCGATACGCGCCATTCGAGATTCTCGCTGCCGGTTTCCGGTGCGAACGCGCGCGGATAAAAGAACGCCTTGTTGTCGTCCTTGCACACCTGATAAGCGAGTTCGCCTTTTTTCAGGTGCTCGACGTAGACGCCGAGCGGGGATTGTTTGGTCAGATCAGACATGTGCTGTTTCCTTTTCAGTTAAAAAAATGTGCAAACAGAATTCTTCAATCAATCGACTTTCATGCCGGAGCTTTTTACCACTTTCGCCCATTTTTCAATTTCCGCATTCAGCTTGACCGCAAATTCGTCGGGTGGCATGCCCACCGGTTCGGCGCCACCGGCCAGCAGTTGTGCGCTGATTTTGGCATCGCGCAGTATCGCCGCGAATTCCCTGTAGAGGCGATCCACTGCCGGTTTGGGTGTGCCCGACGGCGTGAACAGGCCATGCCAGCCTTCCGATTCATAACCGCGCAGCCCGGCTTCGCTGATTGTCGGCACGTCGGGCAGCAGCAGGGAACGTTTGGCATTGGTGACGGCGAGCACCCGCAACCGGCCGCTTTCCACGTGCTGCATCGAGCCCGGAGCGCTGATGAAAGACAGTTGCACATGGCCGCTGATCAGGTCAACCAGGGCCGGCGCCGCGCCCTTGTACGGGATGTGGGTCATTTTGACTCCGGCCATGCTCTTGAACAGTTCGCCGGCGAGATGCGTGGGCGCGCCGTTGCCGGTGGAGGCATAACTCAGGGCATCGGGTTTGGCTTTGGCCAGCGCGATCAGGTCTTTCACCGACTTCACCGGCAGCGCCGGATGCACGACGAGGATGCTGGTGATGATGGCGATCATCGATACCGCCGTGAAATCCTTGCGGATGTCATAGGGAAGATTTTTCACCAGGCTGACGTTGATCGCATTGCCGGTCGTGCACAGCAGCAGCGTATGGCCGTCGGCGGGGGATTTGGCAACGATGTCCGATCCGAGGATGCCACCGGCACCGCCGCGGTTGTCGACCACGATGCGCTGGCCCAGCACTTCGCCGAGCCGCGGCGCCAGGGTGCGCGCAGTGATATCGACCGGGCCGCCCGCCGGGAAAGGCACCACGAGACGGATCGGTTTGGTCGGGTACTCAGCCGCCGGGGCGGCAGATACGATGCTGCAGATCATCAAGCCGGCCAGCAGTAAGCGCATTTTCCCGTTCAAGGTTTTTCCCCGTCATTTTTTATTGAGTCATCAATCCGCTTTGGCGCCTGATGCCTTGACGACCTTGCCCCATTTGGCAATTTCGCTGCGCAGATAATTGCCGAACTGTTCAGGTGTTGTGCCGACGGCTTCGACGCCATCACCGGCGAGGCGCTGCGTGACGTCGGGCATTCTCATGATGCGGTTCATGTCGTTGTTGATTTTGCTGATCAGCTCACGCGGTGTTGCCGCCGGTGCCAGTGCGGCATACCAGCCGCTGGCTTCGTAGCCCGGCACGGTTTCGGCAATGGTGGGCAGGTCGGGTAATGCCGTTGAGCGTTTGTTGCTGGTTACAGCCACCGCGCGCAGCCGGCCGTTTTTGACCTGGGGCATCGCCGACAGCATGTTGTTGAACATCAGCGACACCTGGCCGGCGAGCAGGTCGGTGGTTGCCGGCGCAGCACCCTTGTACGGGATATGGACCATTTTGACGCCGGTCATGGTGTTGAACAGTTCGCCGGCGAGGTGCGGCATGCCGCCGGCGCTGGCTGATGCGTAGTTGATCTGACCGGGCTGGCTGCGCGCAAGCGTGATCAGGTCTTTCACTGTTTTCACCGGCAGCGTCGGGTGCACCACCAGGATGAAGGGCGCCGCCGCGACCTGGGCCACGGGCGCCAGATCCTTGACCGCGTCGTAGGGCATTTTGGCAAACAGGCTGGGTGTCACCGCGTAAGTGACGGGCACCATCAGCAGTGTGTAGCCGTCGGGTGCTGCGCGCACCGTGACTTCGGCGCCGATCATGCCGCTCGCGCCGGGACGGTTGTCCACCAGTACCTGCTGGCCCCAGGACTCGGCGAGTTTTTGCGCGATGATGCGCGCCAGCAGATCGGTCGGGCCGCCCGGTGGATAACCGACGACGATACGCACCGCTTTTGCCGGATAGGTTTGCGCGGCAGCGGTAACGCTGACCATGGCGGGTATTAACGTGGCCAGCAGCAGGGCAATCCGTGAGTTGATCATTTTCCGGTTCCGCGGGTTTTTTGTTCAGCAAGAAATTCCAGGGCGGCCTGCGCGCAGCGGTCGGGATAGGCGCCGGCGGCGTGCCAGGCGTCGCCGTCGAGAATCAGCAACTGTGCGGATTTGATGCCCGCAACCCAGGCCTTGACGCCGTCCACCGAGCGCAGGCCGCTGCCGGTGGTGGTGATGATCAGCGTCGGGCAACTGATGCGTTTGACGTCTTCGCGGATGTCGAGCTTGGGCACCCAGCGCAGATAACCTTCCAGCGTGGATACAGGCGTTTTGCCCTGCAGGTTGTGGATCCACCAGTCGACTTCAGCGGCTGTGGCCGCAGTACCCAGCCGGCCCTGCATGGTGTGGGCTGCCCAGTCGAGTACGCCTTTGGCGGCGATGTGCTTGACCCAGTCGTCGACGCCGGCAGCGGGTAGCAGTGGTGGTGTGACGCCAATCAGTGTCTGCACCAGCGCGGGACGATTCGCCGCCATCGCCAGCGCCATCGAACCGCCGCTCTTGGCGCCGACCAGGTGCACGCGCGTGCAGCCGAGGTGGTGGATCAGCGCTTCGATGTCATCGAGCAGTTCATCCATGGTCCATTCGTGCGAGCCGGGCATCGCAGTCGAACGGCCGAAGCCGCGCAGGTCGATGCGCACGACACGATAGTGGCGCGCAAAATGCGGCACCCAGGCGCGCCACGCCTCGCCGGATTCGGCGAGGCCGTGGACAAACAGGACCGTTTCGGCCTTGCGCCACGGATCGGTGTAATCGTCTATGGTGTAAAAAATTTTGCAACCGTCGGGGCGTTCAAGGGTGTATTCCACTGCTCTCTCCATTGTTGCGCGCAGCATGAGCCGGCACACATAAAAAAATCAATAAAAACAATTACTTATAGTTACCCGGCATTCCGGATGCGCAAAGCGTGATCCGGAATCCAGTGATATTGCGAGTACGCTTGCTGGATTCCGGCTTGCGCCGGAATGACGGGCTGAGTTGTCACGTTTTCCTGGCATCTTCCAGCCCGAAATCAATCAGCGCCTGCGCGCGCAATTTGTTTTTCTGTATTTTTGAACTGCCGGTCATGCCGATTTTTTCGAAGCTGTCGACGATCTGCACATAACGCGGCACGCGGAAATTCGCCAGGCGTTCGCGGCTCCAGGCGATGATTTCCTGCGGCATTGCTGTTTCACCTTCGCGCAGGATGATATAGGCGGCAGGCACTTCGACCAATCGCGGGTCGGGCACGCCGATGACCTGGGCCTGCTTGATTTTCGGATGTTTGTGCAGCACGTCTTCGACCTCGGCCGGCGCGACGTTTTCACCGCCGACGCGGAACACATCCTTGATGCGGGTCAGGAATTTCAGCCGGCCGTCTTCGTCCATGATGCCGAGGTCGCCGGTGTGCAGCCAGCCGTCGGCGCTGATGGCCTTGGCGGTCTGCTCGGGCATATTGTAATAACCCTGCATCACGCTCCAGCCGCGCACCTGGATTTCGCCGGATTTGCCCGGCGGCATCACCGCGCCGGTTTCCGCATCGACCAGCCGCACTTCAACGTCGTCGAGGATGTGCGCCCAGCCGTCGATGCGTTTTTCGATGTCATCGTCGTAACGCGACATGCAGACATTGGGCGAGGCTTCGGACAGGCCGTAAGCCTGCACCAGACCCTTCATGCCCATGCGTTCGACCACCCTGCGCGACACCTCTGGGCCGCAGGATACCCAGCCATTACGCAGCTTCAGCGGATATTGTTCAAATTTCGGATGATTCAGCATCATCAAAAACATGGTGTCGTTGCCGGAGGTGTGGGTGCATTCCTCGCTCCACATCGTTGCCAGCGCTTCCTCGGGTTCAAATGAAGACGAGGAAAACAGGGAAGCTCCTGTAGTCAGCGCGGCGAGCAGAGACAGCGTGGTGCCGGCGACGTGATAAAAGGGGCGCGCGCTGTAGTAGCGGTCGCCGGCCTTCAGGTTGAACCGTGCGGCGACACAGGCCGCGTTGCGCAGCATGTTGTCGTGGGACAGCATCACCCCCTTGGGGTACGAGGTGGTGCCCGAGGTGAACTGCATCAGCAGCACGTCGTCGACGCTGACCGCCGGCGGCCAGAGCGCTTCGCAGGCGGCACCTTTGCTCAGCAGATCGGCAAAACCGATCGCACCGGCCGGCACATCGTGGCCGAGTACGACCACGGTGGCGAGCAGCGGCAGCGCGGCATCGGGCAGTTGGTGGTCCAGCGCCGGACAGATGCCGCGCAGCATCTCGATGAAATTGATCTTGAGAAAACGGTCGGTGATGAACAGCAGCTTGACGTCGGCCTGTTTCAGGCAGTAGAGCATTTCGTCGGCCTTGAAACGGGTGTTGACCGGCACCGTCACCGCACCGATGCTGGCCGCGGCATAAAAGAAAATCACCCATTCCAGTGAATTGCCCATGCACACTGCGACATGGTCGCCGCGCTGGATGCCCAGCGCGCGCAGGCCCTGGGCGACTTCACGCACGTTGTCGCGCAGCTCGGCCCAGGTCAGGCGTTTGCCGGAGATCACCAGCGCCTCGTCCTGCGCGCGCGCATCCGCGGATGCGGCGAGGGATTCGGCGAGGGTCTGTTTTTTCCAGGCGGTCATCTGTGTGTGGGGCTTTTGTTTACTTGCCCTTGAACTGCGGTTTGCGTTTTTCCTTGAAGGCGGTGACGCCTTCGACATGGTCGTGGGTCATGCGCGCGCCGCAGATCGCCAGCACTTCCATTTCGAGTAACTGTTCCAGCGTCGGCACATACATGTACTGGAACATGCGTTTGGCCAGCGTCAGCGCATAAGTCGCGGAGCCGGCGATGTCGCGGGCCAGAGCCATGGCGGTCGTTTCCAATTGATCGTCGGGTACCACCTTGCTGATCAGCCCCATGTCGCGCGCCTCGGCAGCGGGCAGCTTGCGCGCGCTGTAGACGATCTCCTTGGCGCGGGCGAGGCCCAGATGCTGGGTCAGAAAATAAATCGCGCCGCCGTCGGGCGGGATGCCGACATTTTTGAATGCCATCAGCAGGTAGGCGGTTTCGCTCGCCACAATGAGGTCACACGCCAGTGCCATGCTGGCGCCGATTCCGGCCGCAGGACCGCGGATCGCGGCGATCACCGGTTTTTCGAGGTGATGCAGCGCGAGGATCATCTGCTGGTGGCCTTTGGAGCGTTTGCGTCCGCTGACCACGTCGTAACCGCCCATCGAACCGACGTCACCGCCGGCGCAGAACGCGCGTCCGGCGCCAGTCAGCACCACTGCGCGCACGGCGTCATCGCTGTTCAGCGCAGTGAAGGTGTCGGCGAGTTCGTGGTACATCTCACCGGACAAGGCGTTCAGCTTGTCGGCGCGGTCGAGCAGTACGGTGGCGATGCCTTCGGCGATGGTGACTTTGACGTTCATGCGATGTGTCCTGGAGGGAGGCGAAGCCGGACGGGTCTTAGAGGGAAGTGATGCCGGCGCGCTCGATGACTTTTTTCCATTTGGCGATTTCGTCGCGCAGGAAAACCGTGTATTCGGCGGTGCTGCTGCCGACGGGATCCGAACCTTCGCGTTTCAGGTGTTCGGCCAGTTCGGCTGATTTCATGATGCGTGCGACATCCGTGGCGGCCTTGGCCACCGCTTCCTTCGGCATGCGCGCGGGACCGGTCAGGCCGTTCCATGCCACGGCCTGGAAACCCTTAAGACCGGCTTCATCCAGTGTTGGCATTTCCGGCAGCGCGGCGGAACGATTCAGGCTGGTCATGCCCAGTGCACGCAATTTTCCTGACTTGATGAACGGCAGTGCCGAGGTCAGGCCGTTGAACACGATATCGACATGCCCGCCGAGCAGGTCGGACAGCGCTGGCGCATTGCCTTTGTACGGCACGTGCACAATTTTGACACCGGCCATGGCGTTGAACAATTCGCCGGCGAGGTGGTTGGAGCCGCCGCTGCCTGATGAACCGAAGTTCATCAGGCCGGGTTTTGCTTTGGCCAGCGCGATCAGTTCCTTGATGTTTTTCGCCGGCACGCCCGGATTGACCACGACCACCAGTGGCGTGGTGTTGATCAGCGTGATCGGTTCGAAATCCTTCGCCGGATCGTAGGGCAGTTTTTTCAGCAGGCTGGGCACGATGGTGAACGGCGCCGGTGTGACCAACAGCGTGTGGCCGTCGGGTGCCGCCTTGGCGACGATGTCGGTGCCGATCACCGTGCTGCCGCCGGGGCGGTTGTCGACGATGACCTGCTGGCCCCAGGCCTCGGTCAGTTTCTGCGCCAGCACACGGCCGATGATGTCGGTGCTGCCGCCGGCGGCAAAGGGCACGATCAGGCGCACGGTTTTGCTGGGGTAATTCTGGGCGTGCGCAGTGCTTAACGCAGAACATAAAAATATAAATAAAAACAATGGCTTATAATTTTTCATGGTTTTCCTCAGGGAAATTCAGGCCGCGCGTCCGGCGGCGGTTGGCAACGCACGATAGATATAGTGCAGCCGATCCATCGCAGCGCGGGCTTCAGTTTCAAGGCGGTCCACAATCGCCGCCAGCGGTTCGATTTTATCTGCGAACACTACACCCTGGCCGCAGGACAGCATCGCCTGTTCGTAATCGCCGGTTTCATAGGCCTTGCGGGCAATGGTACCCATGATGTGCGGCAGCAGTGCGTCGGCGCCGGATTGTTTGCATTCGAGTTGCTGGATCATCGCGACATGTCCGGTTTTCAGCGCGCGCTGCGTGTTGCGCATCGATTGCAATAACAACGTGGTGTCGGTTTCGCCGGCGGCAACCAGGCGTTTCTTGTATTTCCGGTGTGCCCAGATTTCCTCGGAGACCAGGAAGCGGGTGCCCATCGCGACACCGTCGGCACCCATGGCCAGGGCTGCCACCAGTTGCTCGCCGGTGCCGATGCCGCCGGCGACGACCAGCGGTATTTTGATACTGCGCGCGGCGGCTGCAGCCATCACCATGGTGCCCACCGGCTCGATGCCGGGATGGCCGCCGGCTTCAGCCCCAACGAGCGTAACCGCATCGACGCCCAGCGACTCGGCTTTTTTGGCGTAACGCACCCCCGGCACCTTGTGCAGCACGATGATGCCGGCGTCTTTCAACCGTTTCAGGTAGGCCTCGGGATTGTTGCCCGCGGTTTCGACGAAGTTCACGCCTTCGTCGATCACGGCGTCGATCAGCGGCGTGACGCGGTCACTGCCGTCGCGGCTGACACGGATCATGATATTGACGCCGAAGGGTTTGCCTTCGCTCAGTTCACGGCATTTGCGGATGCCTGCGCGCAATGCTGCCGGATCGGGAAAACTCGCCGAAGTCATGAAACCGATCAGCCCGGCGCGCGCCACCGCGGCGACATACACCGGTTCTGCCAGCCACATCAGGCCGCTGGCGATCACCGGCAGGCGGATGCCGTAGAGGTCGGTGATGCGGGTTTTGAAAGGTACGGTCATGAATTCAAAGTCAAAAGCTTTTTAGCCACAGAGGGCACAGAGGGCACAGAGTTCACGGAGAAAAGCGAAACAAACCGGCAATTCTGCATGTAATTTTTTTTGAAGTTCTCTGTGTGCTCTGTGTGCTCTGTGACCTCTGTGGCTCAAGGTTTAAGGGTTTCAGTCTTTAAGCACTACCAGTGCATCCGCAGCAACAACACCCGAGGCGTTGACGAACAGCGGATTGATGTCGATTTCGGCGATGCGGTCAGCGTGATCAGCCACCAGCAGCGACAGCCGTGAAATGGCGTCGGCCAGCGCGTCAATATTGCACGGCGGTTTGCCGCGGTAACCCTGCAGCAGTTTGACGCCCTTGATGTCGTGAATCATCGCTTTCGCGGTTTCGGCATCGAAGGGCGCATAGCGGTGCGTCACGTCGTGCATGATTTCGGTGAACACTCCCCCGAGGCCGAAGGCAATGACCGGACCGAAGTGCGGATCGTTGACGGCACCGAGGATGATTTCCTCGCCGCTGGCCATCTGCTGGATCAGCACGCCGGCAATACGCGCATCGGGTTTATATTGTTTTGCCGCAGCCAGCACTTCACGTGCCGCCTGTTTCAGCGCATCAAGGCTGTTGATGTGCAGGCGGATCACCCCGGCCTCGGTCTTGTGCGGGATGTCGGCGGATTCGATTTTTATCGCCAGCGGGAAGGGCAGTGGTGGTGCGGTGAGTTTCCCGACGGTGTCCGGCGCCAGCAGTTTTTCTTCGGTCACCGCGATGCCGTACGCCTTGAGCAGGGCCTTCGAGGCATGTTCACCCAGTGTGCCGGCGGCGGGCAGATCGAGTTTCTGCAGCGCGATGGCGCGTTGGTCGCCACGGGCGCGCGCGGCTTCGAACACGCGGCGCTTGTTTGAGAATTCGGTCAATGCGGCCATTGCATCCACCGTGCGGCCCGGAGCGAGGATGCACGGCACGCCGTTGCGCTCCAGATACATCATTGCTTCGCGATTGTCGTCGGGTGATGTCGGCCAGTTCAGCAGTAGCGGCTTGTCCACGCCCTTGAGCATCGCAACCAGTCCCTCCGCCCAGATCTGGGTGACCGTGCCGCGTGGCGAGCGCGCGACGATGGAGTCGATGTTGGGGTCGGCCAGCACTTCGCGCATGGTGTTGGTGTACGACGCAAAATTGTCGTTGTAGCCCTGCGCGGTGGTGTCGATCGGGTTTTCGATGGAGGCGTAGGCAACGACGATGCCGCGCAGTTTTTCACGCGTGGCATCGCTGAGCCTGGGCAGCGTCAGGCCGCGCGCGGTGCAGCGGTCGGCCAGCAGCACGCCGGCGCCGCCGGACAGCGTCATCACACCGACACGGTTGCCGCGCGGCAGTTTTTTGCCGCGGAAGGCCTTGCAGAAATCGACCAGGTCGTCGACATCCTGCACTTCGATGAAGCCGCCCTCGCGGAACGCGGTGCGGAATAGTTCGTAACCGGCGGTCAACCGCGCGGTGTGTGAAGTGGCGGCCTTGCTGCCGACTTCGCTGTTGCCGACTTTCCAGATCAGGATGGGTTTTCCGAGTTCCAGCGCGCGCGCGCCCAGGCGGCGCAGGCGTTTGCCCTCGGTGGTGCCTTCGAGGAAGGCGGTGAGGATTTCGACGTCCGGGCGTTCGATCAGGTGTTCCATCCAGTCGAGCGCGGTGAGGTCGACCTCGTTGCCGGTGGAGATCACGTGGTTGAAACCGAGGCCGTGGTAACACGCGACCGCAACCACGCCAAAACCGAAACCGCCGGACTGGGTGACCATCGCGATCGGGCCGGGGTTCAGCGTTTTCAGCTGCAGCGTGCCGCCGAAGCCGAGCCGGAAGTCAGCGTCGAGGTTCATCACGCCGAGGCAGTTGGGGCCGACCACGCGCACGCCGCTGGTCCTGATCGCGGCCAGCAGCTTGTCGTTCAACGCCTTGCCGGCGTCACCGGCTTCGCTGAACCCGGCCGAGAGGATCACTGCGAACGGGATGCCAGCCTTGCCGCATTGTTCGATGGCGCCCGGTACCAGCGCGCCCGACACCGCGATCAGCGCGATATCACAGGGTTTGGGCACCGCGCCGACATCGGGATAACAGGTCAGGCCCTTGACCTCCGTGTATTTCGGGTTGACCGGATAGACGTGGCCCTTGTAACCGTATTCGGTGAGCAGCTTGATCGGCTGGCCACCGATGCGCGAGAGATCGGTGGAGGCACCGATGATGGCGACACCGCGCGGATTGAGCAGACGGGAGAGGTCAGGTGCTGCAGCGGAACTTTTGAGGACAGCGGACATTTCAGGCTTTTGACGGTTGTTATTGAATCGGCTGCAGCGGATTTTAATCGGTGCGCATGTTGGCGGCTTTCACCAGCTTCGCCCATTTGTCGGTTTCGCTGCGGATGAAGGCGGTGAATTCCTCCGGCGTGCTGGCGACAGGTTCGGCGCCCTGGCCGGAGAGTTTTTCGACGACGTCCGGTGCGCGCAGCGCCTTGACGGCTTCGCTGTGCAGCCGGGTGATGACGGTTTTCGGCACGGCCGCCGGCGCGAGCAGGCCGTACCAGCCGCTGGCGCTGTAGCCGGGCAGGGTTTCAGCGATGGTCGGCAGGTCAGGCAGCAGCGCGGAGCGTTTGGCGCCGGTGACCGCGAGGCCTTTGACTTTGCCTGACTTGATGTGCGGCGTGATGATCAGGCTGTTTTCATAACTTATGTCGACTTCACCGGAGACCAGAGCGACCAGCGCCGGCGCGCCGCCCTTGTATGGCACGTGGGTGATGTCGATCTTGCCCATCAGCTTGAACAGTTCGCCGGCAAGGTGGGTGATCGTGCCGTTGCCCGAAGAAGCGTAATTGAGTTTTCCGGAGCCTTTTTTTGCCAGCGCCAGCAGTTCCCTGACGTTTTTCGCCGGCACCGACGGATGGGTGACCAGGATGCTGGTGACAGTGACACTCTGGGTGATGGGGGCGAGGTCGCGCAGCGTGTCGTAGCCGAGTTTCGGATTCAGGCTTTTCGCTACGGCGAGGCCGCCGATGGTGCCCATGATCAGGGTGTAGCCGTCAGGTGCTGATTTTGCCACCTGCTCGGTGGCGATGGCGCCGCCGGCGCCGCCGCGGTTGTCGATGATGACCTGCTGGCCCAGGGCTTCGGCCATTTTGGGGGCCATCAGCCGTGCCACGATGTCGGTGGGGCCGCCCGGCGGGAAGGGCACAACGATGCGCACGGGTTTTGCGGGGTATTGCTGCGCGGCAACCGGCAGCGCCAGCGCGACCAGCAGCAGTGGCAGCAGGGCGGA
>JBBQAO010000161.1:0-3081 GCA_038316355.1 Burkholderiales bacterium | reverse complement strand
CGAAACGGAAATCAATATAGCCCAGCGCGCAGCCGATGGCGACGTGGCCGATGCCGACCGGCCCGGCCGCCAGTGCCGCGGCCTCACCGTCCAGCGCGGCTAGCGCATTGCGCACTTTCATTTCAAAGGCTGCCAGTGTCTCCGCCGACTGCTGCGGCTGCGGACGCAGCATTTCATTGCGCCACAGCATCAGGTTGTCGGTCAGGTTGTTGCCGAGGGCATGGCGGCGCAGGGCAGTCCAGCGCGCAGGACCGGATTCGGGAAAAAGCCGCGGTCCCTGATGCAGGCTGTCGAGGTATTCGCAGATCACCGTCGAATCGTAGAGCGCGCTGCCGTCATCAAGCACCAGCGTCGGGATCTTGCCGGTCGGGTTGACCGGCAGCAGGTCGACATTGGGACGGGACATGGCGACCAGCGTGCGTACGCACTCGATGCGATCCGCCAGTCCGCATTCGTGCGCAAAAATCATGACTTTGCGTACGAATGGTGAACGTGACGACCAGTACAGCTTCATGCGCCGAGCTGCTTCATGTATTTGATGATGGCCGCGGCGACCGCTGCCGGCTGTTCGGGCAGCAGCGCATGTGCGGCGTTGTCGATTTTGGCAAGTGTCACACGGTCGGCGCCCCACTGGTCGAGGTAACAGTTGATGTCATCCGGCGGCGACAGCGGATCTTTCAGCGACAACACGTCCAGCACCGGGGCCGTGCCTGCGGTCCACCATTCCGCTTTTGGCGTGGCCTCGGTGGCATCGCGCTCGGCGTGCATCACCTCTTCATTCCAGCCGTCGAGCCAGACGCGGGCGTCGTTGCCCGGCGCAAAAAACACGTGCTGCAGATGTTTGAGCCGTACTTCTTCCGGCAGATCCATCTGATGGCATTTGTTGATCGAGTCGCGCAGTTCCGGTGCCAAGGGCCAGGTGTGCGTCGCGGCGAGCAGCACCACGGCGCGCACCAGTTGCGGATGATCGGCGGCCATCGCGCGCGCGACAAAATTGCCGAAAGCATGGCCGGCGACCACCGTCGGTTCGCCGCCGTCGTGTTTGATCACCGCGGCGATGTCGTTGGCGAAATCATGCAGCGTGATGCCGTGCAGCGGGCCGCTGCTGCCGCCGAGGCCGCGCGGTTGCGGACACAGCACGCGATAACCGGCGATGGCCAGGCGCTGTGCGATGTCGAAAAAATCGGACGCGCCGCGCCCCAGCGAGGGCATCATCACGATGCGCGGGCCGCTGCCGAAAGCGTGGACTGCAATATGGACTGCATCGTACTGGACCAAAAAAGTCGGGATGGCGGACATGGCGGTGGGGGAGCAGAAAGTCAATGAGGAAAGGATTCTACCGCGGCCGCACGGGACACAACATCGGCCTTCCATTACATGGATTACGGTGGCGTTTTGGTTCGCTGGTCTGTCCGGCTATTCGTTCATCTGTTCGCTGTCGCTTTCCACCAGCGCCCAGACCCGTTTGAACGGCCCCCGGCTTTTCAGCAGTTCGCCGCCGGCATCGGCTGCGAGTTTGTCATCGATCCAGATCGGCTTGCCCATGCTCGCAGCGGTGTGCGCGCGGCGCGCGTTTTCTTCGAACAGGAAGGTGCCACCGACGCATTCCTCGACATCAGCACCGGTGATGGCGGCGCCGTGGGCGCGCAACAGCACCGCGCGGTGCGGGCCCAGCGCTTTTGCCAGCGCGACGCCACGATCGGGATTGCTGACCAGGCGCGGGTCTTCGTAGATCGGGATGCCGTCATGGAACAGTGTGCCCATCAGATGGATGGCGCGCAGCCGGTGTTCGCTGGTGCTGAAAGCGGTCGAATGCAGGCCGTGGTAATGGAAGGCGCTGCCGATGTCGGGACGAGCGCGCAGGATTTCGAGATGGATCGGATATTCGCCGGGGATCGTGCCTTTGCCGGAAGCGATGCGACCCTTCATGTCGACGATGAGGAAATCCTCGGGATTGGCGCGCGGACCCAGCGAGTGCCGTGCCAGCAGGAACAGTTCGGGATCGTCGGGCAGGCGTGCGCTGATGTGGCCGAAGCCTTCGATGAATCCACGTTTGTAGAGGAAATGCCAGGCCTTCAGCACTTTGGTGATCAGTTCGTCGGGTGCGTGCATGGCTATTCCGCTTAAAGAATCTGTTCGCCGAATTTCTTCAATGCGGCGGGTGAAAGTGTCAGGCCCAGCCCCGGCTGCTCCTTGAGGTGGAGCATGCCGTTGGCAATTTTCGGTGGATCCAGGAACAGTTCCGCCTGCAGTGGATCGCGCTATGGATCAGTGAAGGTTTCGACGATGCAGCCCGCTGGGCTGCCGGCGACGATGTGGGCGTGGATGAAGCAGTCGTGGTGAGGGGCGACCTGCACCTGGTTCAGTTCGCACAGCGCGGCGAGTTTGCGACCCATGGTGAAGCCACCCATCATCGTGCAGTCGAACTGCAGGATCTGGATCGCGCCGTCCTCAATCAGGTCGCGGCAGCCGAAACCGGTGAGTTCGCTTTCGCCGGCCGAAAGCGGGATGTTGGTTTGCTGCGAAAGCTTGATCAGTTCGCGGTGATCGTCAGCCCAGCGCACCGGTTCTTCCAGCCAGCGCGGATTCAGCGGCAGCATTTCGCGCGCGGCAGTGATCGCGGTGGCCAGGTCCCAGGCGCGGTTGCAGTCCACCATCATTTCTTTGTCCGGGCCGATGATGTCGCGGATCAGTTCCAGCCGTTTCATGTCTTCCTTCAGTGAGACGCCGCCGACCTTGGCTTTGAAGCCCTGATGGCCCTGCGCCTTCAGCATCTGGATTTCATCCTTCAGTTCATCCATGCCCTTGCCATCACGGTAATAACCGCAGGTGACATAACAGGGAATTTTATTGCGGAAACCGCCGAACAGGCGATACAGCGGCAGTTTTGCCGCCTTGCCGATGACATCCCATGCGGCGATGTCGATTGCCGCGGCGATGCGCACGATGGCTTCGCGGGTCCAGCCTTTTTCGGAGGCGACGCGCTGCGCGGTCAGCCAGAACAGCTTGTCGTGCAGTTTTTCCGGCGCCAGCGGATCCTCGCCGATGATGTAGTCGGCGATGCCGGTCCTGAAGGCCTTG
>JBBQAO010000106.1:0-11062 GCA_038316355.1 Burkholderiales bacterium | reverse complement strand
AGCCTCCCAAACGTAGAGCGCCAATCCCACCTGGCTACGTCCGCCGTTATTCCCGCCGTCAAGCGTTTTCGTGGCTTCATCGAAGCTCCGATTCGGGCCGACAACGACCGCGCGGTATGGAAGGATGTTGCCGTCTTCCACTACCAGCCGCGAGGTGACGAACATGGCGCAGAGTATCCAGCGGGAGCCTGCATTTCTTCGACGCAAACAGGTCGAGACACGCACGGGGCTTTCGCGCAGCACGATTTATCAGTACATCAAGGACGGCGTTTTCCCGAAGCCGGTGCCGCTTGGGCCGCGCGCGGTCGGCTGGCTCGAGTCGGAGGTGAGCGAGTGGATCGCCACTCGGGTGAGGATCGCCCGGGACTGCGGCCGGCAGCCGGCGTAACGACGCGCATGCATAGCTGCCGGCGCAATTGCACTGACCGAGTGGCCATGCTGGGCAATTCCCTTGACCGGTGTTGGTAAATATGCCAACATTCGAAGCGAAATGGGCAGAAAAGAATGAGACCAACGCGGCCGGTATCCTGGCTCACGCCTGCGCGAAAAGCGTTTGAGGCATTTCCCGACGGCGCGCGGCAGATAGTGATCGATGCTTTGAGCGTTGCCGCCGAAGGTGGCATGGCGGGAATCGCCAAGCCGATGAAAGGCCTCGGGTCGGGGGTGTTTGAGGTTGCGTTGCCGTTCCGGGGCAATGCCTTTCGGGTGGTCTATGCGGTGCAGCTTGGAGACGAGCTGTGGGTGGTCCATGCGTTTCAGAAGAAGTCGACGCAAGGTATCAAGACCCCGAAACACGAGATCGACCTGATCAAGGACCGGTTGAAGCGACTGAAGGAGATGCTGCGATGAAAAAGGAACCGCTTGAGCTTATCCGCGGGAGCGGAAACATCTATCGGGACTTTGATGTCCCGGATGCCGACGTTCGCCAGTTGAAGGCGATCTTGGCGACAGAGATCATCAAGACGCTCGACAAAAAGGGTCTCACTGTAAGAAAGGCGCAGAGCCTCACCGGGATCGATGCCGGTGATTTCTCGCGCGTTCGAAACGCGGATTTCCGGCGCATCAGCGTCGAGCGCCTCATGGCGATGATCAACGGGCTCGGCTCACGCGTGGAAGTGGCGGTGACGTTGCGACGTGCCGAGACAAGGCACGCGGCGGCGGTGGCCTGAACCATGAAAAGCGGGTACGAAAGCGGGTACATAACGCGCCGCCGCAGTGACATTGTGAGCAGCGGCGCGGGGTTACCGGCGCAATTGCTGTTCAATGTCTGAGCGCAGCAGCCCGGCAGTTCACATTGTCTAAGTCCGGCACTTTTTTGGTTCGGGCATCAGGTCTATACTGCTCTGCATCGCAAGACGGATGATGACGAGGAGGAGGCCGGCAATGTTTAATTCCTTTCTGGCGCGCGCAACACGCGTTGCAAGTGGTGTGGCAGTGGTACTGGTGATTGGCGGTTGTGCCGGAACGGGCGGCCTCTCCGGGGTTGATGCTGATGGTCTGCTGAGCAGCATAGACATCGACGACGCCACGGTATTACGCGCCGAAATCAGCCGCGGCGCCATCGGTATCAATCAGAGACTGCCGGCACCGGGTTATTCACAGGGCGCACCGATGATTGCGCTGGCTGCGCGCGCGGGTTCCATCAAAACCCTGGAGTTCCTGATCAAGGCCGGCGCCGACCTCAACGCCAGCACCCCGGTCAATGAAACGCCGCTGATGCTCGCGGCCTATTTCCGTGATGAAGGCAACACTTCGGCAGATCGTCATGACGCCGCCGTGCGTATGCTGGTTGAGGCGGGCGCGAGTCTGGACAATGCGCCGAATAACTACACGCCGCTGGCCTATGCCGCCTACAGCAACCGGCAGCGCACCCTGCGCTTCCTGATCGAGCGTGGCGCGCGCATTGACGCCGATGTCATCGAACGCCAGGTGTATGTCAACACGCCGCTGATGATGGCGACTATTCAGGGGCATCGTGATGTGGTGACCATGTTGCTGGTGGCTGGCGCTGATCCGCTGATCCGCGTGCGGGGGGGGCATACTGCGCGCGAATTTGCGTTGAAGTACCGCCAGTCGCATGTGGAGCCCCTGCTGGCCTGTGCTGAAAGCGTGCCTGCGGGCCGGCGTTATGACCAGCATTGCGGCGGGCGGGTCGCTGCGGCCCACTGAATCCAGAAATCAGGGGCTTGATGTTTGCGGTTTCAGCGTGATGATCAATACGCCACCCAGCACCAGCGCCGCACCGCTGAGTTGCACCAGGGTGATGGCTTCATCCAGAAACGCCCACGCAAATGCCATGGTGGCCAGTGGCCCGATGCAGCCAACGAGGGAAACCTGGTTTGCGCCGATGCGTTTCAGGCCTTCGGCCATCAGCCACAGCGGCAATACCGTGGCGAAAACCGCAAGCACGGCCACCAGCACATAAACCTCGTGCGCCACCACCAGCGCCTGCAGCGGGCGGATGGCGAGGAAGTGTGCGATGACGAAGCCGGTGGCGATCAGCGAAGCGTAGGCGGAAAAACGCATGGAACCGAATTTGTGCACCAGCCGGCTGCCGGCGATCAGGTAAGTCGCGTAGGTGACGGCGCTGCCGAAGACCAGGGTTGCGCCGAGGATGGTCAGGTCGAGCCGGTCACCCAGTTGCGCTTCCGTGCTGAACACCAGTGCGATGCCGGCATAGGACAGGCCCAGTGACAGCAGTTGTCGCGGCCGCAGCGGCTGTTTCAGGAATAGCGCTGACATCAGCAGCACCAGCGTCGGATACAGGTAGAGGATCAGCCGGCCGAACCCCGCCGAGATGTACTGCAGGCCGGCGAGGTCGAGGAAACTGCCGAGGTAATAACCGAGAAAGCCGAGCGCGGTGATGCCGGCGATTTCGCGGCGGGTGAATGCGACGGCCGGGCGTCCCGCCCACCATGCCATGAGCAGGAACAGCGGTGCGGCAAACAGCATGCGCAATGCGAGCAGCGTCATGGTATCGACCCCATACTGGTACACCGCCTTGACCAACACCGGTTTTGCGGAAAAAGCGACCGAACCTGCGAGCACACAGGCGATGCCGATATACGCGCCGCGCCGGTTTTGCTGCTGGTCCGGCACTAACGGCGACTCTTGCCGCCGAGGATGGAGCCCAGCACGCCGCGGATGATTTCGCGGCCGACCTGCGAGCCGATGGCGCGCGCCGCGCTTTTGGTCGCGAGTTCGATCGCGCCTTCACGCCGCCCGCCACGCGGTCCGGTGGAACCCCCGAACAGGCCGCCCAGCGCACCGAGCAGTCCGCCGCCCGAATCACCCCCCTGTGGCGCAGTCGCGGGGCGTTGCGCAGCTTGCTGTTCCTGCACGCGCTGCGTCAGCTTTTCGTAAGCGGATTCGCGATCCTCGACCTTGTCGTAAGTCCCGGCGAGCAATGAAGCCTTGATGGTTGCAGCGCGTTCTTCGGGCGTCACTGCACCGAGGCGGCTGCCCGGGGGCAGCACGAATGCGCGTTCGACAATGCAGGGCCGACCTTTTTCATCGAGGAACGACACCAGTGCTTCGCCGACGCCGAGTTCGGTGATCGCCGCTTCAACATCCAGCTTCGGGTTGGCGCGCAGCGTGGTCGCCGCGCTTTTGACCGCTTTCTGGTCGCGCGGCGTGAATGCGCGCAAGGCGTGCTGTACGCGATTGCCGAGTTGTCCCAGCACAGTATCGGGAATATCGAGCGGATTCTGCGTGACAAAATAGACGCCGACGCCTTTGGAACGGATCAGGCGCACCACCTGTTCGATTTTTTCCAGCAGGGCCTGTGGCGCATCGCTGAACAGCAGGTGCGCTTCGTCAAAGAAAAACACCAGTTTGGGCTTTTCCGGGTCACCGACCTCGGGCAACTGCTCGAACAGCTCCGACAACAGCCACAGTAAAAATGTCCCGTAGAGTTTGGGCGAATTCATCAGCTTGTCAGCGGCGAGGATATTGATGACGCCGCGGCCTTTGCCGTCGGTCTGCATCAGGTCCTGAATGTTGAGCGCAGGTTCGGCAAAAAACTTGTCGCCGCCCTGCTGCTCGATTTCGAGCAGTCCGCGCTGTATGGCGCCGATCGAGGCGGCCGAAACATTGCCGTACCGGGTGGTGAAGTTTTTCGCGTTTTCACCGACATGCTGCAGCATCGCGCGCAGGTCTTTCAGGTCGAGCAGCAGCAGACCGTTATCGTCGGCAATTTTGAACACCAGTGTCAGCACGCCCTGCTGGGTGTCATTGAGGTTGAGCAGTCGCGCCAGCAGCAGCGGGCCCATTTCCGAAATCGTCGCGCGCACCGGATGACCCTGGGTGCCGAAGGCATCCCAGAACACCACCGGGCAGGCTTCATAGACAAAATCGGCGATGCCCAGCTGTTTGATGCGTTCTTCGATTTTCGCTTTGGCTTCGCCTTTTTGCGACAAACCGGCAAGATCGCCCTTGACGTCGGCCATGAACACCGGCACGCCGATTTTGGAGAAACCTTCGGCGATGCGTTGCAGGGTCACCGTCTTGCCGGTGCCGGTGGCGCCGGCGATCAAGCCGTGGCGGTTGGCGAGGCCGGGGAGCAGGAACAGGTCCTGTGCGGATTTAGCGACAAACAGCGGAGCGGCCATGGCGGGTTCCTGGTTTCGCTATGATAAAATTTCAACAATTCTAACGGCTTATCACGGCATCAAAGCAGGGTTTCAAAACAGCGCTTCAGAAGGGGTTGCAGAAAATCCATGGCCGGACATTCGAAGTGGGCAAACATCCAGCACCGCAAAGGGCGGCAGGATGCCAAACGCGGCAAGATATTCACCCGCCTGATCAAGGAGATTACCGTCGCTGCGCGTTTGGGCGGGGGTGATCCGGGCACCAACCCGCGGCTGCGGCTGGCGATGGACAAGGCCTACGAAAACAACATGCCCAAGGACAACGTCGAGCGTGCAATCAAACGCGGTTCTGGCGAACTGGAGGGCGTGAGCTACGAGGAAATCCGCTACGAGGGTTACGGCATCGCCGGCGCCGCGGTGATGGTCGATTGCATGACCGACAATCGTACCCGCACCGTGGCTGATGTGCGCCACGCCTTTACCAAGTACGGCGGCAATCTCGGCACCGACGGTTCGGTGGCTTTCCTGTTCAAGCACTGCGGGCAGATGCTGTTTGCACCGGGTACGGATGAGGCGAAGCTGATGGATGCCGCCATCGATGCCGGCGCTGAAGATGTAGTGACCAACGATGACGGCAGCATTGAGGTCATCACCGGGCCTGCAGAATTTTCCGTAGTGCGTGCCGCGCTGGTCAAGGCCGGCTTCAAGCCGGAACTGGCTGAGGTCACGATGAAACCCGCAACCGAAAATGCGCTGGCCGGCGATGACGCCCTGCGCATGCAAAAACTCCTGGACGCCCTCGAAGCAGTCGACGACGTGCAGGAGGTGTACACCACCGCAGTCCTCGACGAGCCCGCTTGAGCGCGGCACCTACCCTTCGTATTCTCGGCATTGACCCCGGGTTGCGCGTCACCGGCTTCGGCGTCATCGAACAGACCGGCCAGAATCTCGTCTATATCACCAGCGGCTGCATTCGCAGCGGCGAGGGTGAGCTGCCCCAGCGCATTAAAGTGCTGCTCGAAGGCTTGCAGGAAGTGATTGCATCCACCCGCCCGCAGTGCGTCGCCATCGAACAGGTCTTCGTCAACATCAATCCGCAATCGACGCTGCTGCTCGGCCAGGCCCGCGGCGCGGCGATCTGTGCCGCAGTCGCGAGCTCATTGCCGGTGGCCGAGTACACCGCGCTTCAGGTCAAGCAGGCGGTTGTCGGCGCCGGCAAAGCGAAAAAAGAGCAGGTACAGGCCATGGTGCGGCGCCTGCTGAAATTGCCCGGGGATCCCAGTCCCGATGCTGCGGATGCACTGGCCTGTGCCATCTGTCATGCCCACGGCGGTCAGGGTTATGGCGGCATCGGCGTTGGTCGCCGCCGGCGCGCGGGGCGTTTGCGATGAGCCGCATTCTGCTGGCCTGGGAGCTGGGTGGGGGCGCTGGACATGTGGCGTCCTTGCGTCCTGTGGCCGAAGCGCTGCTGGCGCGCGGGCATCAAGTGACATTGGCGGCGCGTGATATCGGCAGTGCAGCGATGATTTTCAGCGAACTGCGGATACCCGTCGTGCCGGCGCCGATTTGTTCGAAAACCTACGGAGGACTTGCCGATCCGCCGCTGAATTTCGCCGAAATCCTGATGCGTTTTGGTTATCTCGACGCGGCGATGCTCAGGGCTTTGCTGTTGGGCTGGCGCGGTCTGCTGGAGTTGACCGGCGCTGACCGGCTGGTGGTCGACCATGCGCCGACGGCACTGCTGGCAGCGCGCGGCATGGCCGTTGCCTGCAGCAGCTTCGGTAATTCCTTTGCCGTGCCGCCGCCGGTATCTCCGACGCCCAATATGCGCGACTGGCTGGAAGTGCCCGCGCAACGCTTGCAGGACAGTGATGCCAGGGTAGTGAGTGCCATCAACGCAGCGCTGATGCCGGATGTGCCGCCCATCAGCAGCCTGCACCAGTTGTTCGAGGGGGTGGATCACCTGTTTGTCGGTATACCGGAACTCGATCCCTATGGACCGCGTGCGGAGGGGAATTACCTCGGTTTGCATACGGGTCGCAGCGGCAAGGAACCTGCAGTCTGGCCGTCGGGCGAAGGCGCCCGGTTGTTTGTATATCTGAAAGCGGGCTATCCGCATCTTCATGTCTGCCTCGAGGCGCTGGCTTCTGCGCCCGCGCGAAGTCTCGTTAATCTCTCTGGGGCGACGACACAGATGATTAAGCGTTATTGCGGATCACGCCTGTCGTTCAGCGCGGGGCATGTGGACATTGAACATGCATTGGCGCAGTGTGACGCGCTGGTTTGCCAGAGCGGTCTGGGTACCGTTAACGCCGCTTTGCGTGGCGGCAAACCTTTGCTGCTGTTGCCCTCGCAACTGGAGCAGTTTCTGCTGGCGCGCAACGTGGAAAAACTCGGCGTGGGCGTCGCGATCCATCCGGAGACCGCTGCCCCGGATATCTCCGGGGCGCTGGCGCGAATCGTCAACGAAGCTGCTTTTGCCGATAACGCGCGGGCGCTGGCGCAGCGTTACAGCGTGCCGACCGCTGCAGCGGTGGTGGACCATGCCGTGGCCCGCATTGAAGCGCGCAGCGCGGCGCCGGTCGCATGAGCCGCATATTGCTGGCCTGGGAACTGGGCACCGGCTTCGGCCATCTCGGACCGTTTCCCGGTCTGGCATCGCGTTTGCTTGAACGCGGCCACACCCTGCATATCGCCGCGTACTGGCGGCGATCAACCAGGTATCGCCCGCGGATCGCGACTTGAGTGCCGTACACGAAATTTTTACCCAAGTCGCCCGGTTCCATTCCGGCGTGCCGGAACTGGATGCCTACGTCGAGCGGCAGCCTGACGATGATCCGGGATTGCAGTCGCTGTCGACCGGCACGGCCGCGCCGGTTTGGCCGGCAGGCGAAGATGAGCAGGTGTTTGCCTGTCTGCACGCCGATTACCGCTACATCGTGCGGGCCTTGCAGGCGCTGGCAGCCAGCGGTGCCCGGGTTCTGGTGCCTGTGCTGGGGGACGCTGCCGCGCTGACCGGCCGTTACGCCGGCGAGCGGCTGCAGTTTGCGCCGCAATTGCTCGATTTTCGTCGCGTGGTGGCGGAGTGCGGCTTGTGCGTGTGTCACGGCAATGTCGGCACCCTGCTGGGCATGCTTCAGGGCCGCCGCCCGGTGCCGGTGCTGCCCAAAGATCTTGAACATTATCTGCCCGGCATCGCGCTGATACGCATCGGCGCCGGGCGTGTCGTCCATCCCGATGACAATGCGCCGGATATCGCGGCTGAACTGGCGGCAATGCTCGGTGACGAGGCGTATCGCCGCAATGCCCGCGCACTGGCGGCGCGTCATGCCGGGCCGTCTGTTGGTACAATGACTGACCGGGCGATTGCCCGCATCGAAGCGTTGGCCTTACAGGGAGCCGGACCCAGTCCATGATCGGCCGCGTATCAGGACGTTTGCTGACCAAGCAGCCGCCGCAAATCACGGTGGAGGTGAACGGCATCGGCTATGAAATCGACGTGCCGATGAGCACTTTGTACCAGTTGCCGGCGAGCGGCGCCGAAGTGATGTTGTACACGCAACTGATCGTCCGCGAGGACGCCCACCTGCTGTACGGCTTTGCCACCGAAGCCGAACGGGCGCTGTTCCGGCAATTGATCAAGATATCCGGCATCGGCGCGCGCACTGCCTTGTCGGTGCTGTCGGGTCTGTCGGTGGCCGAATTGCGCGAGGCGGTGCGCGGGCAGGACATCGTGCGCATGACCAAAATCCCCGGCATCGGCAAAAAAACCGCGGAACGCCTGCTGCTGGAATTGCGCGACCGGCTCGACTTCAAGGCCGGGGATTCGTCTTCCGGCACCGCCGGCGCACCGGGCACCGGCGACATCATCAATGCACTGAGCGCACTTGGCTACAATGACCGTGAAGTAAACTGGGCAGTGGAAAAATTGCCGGCCGGATTGTCGGTGACCGAGGGTATCCGCCAGGCCCTGAAGCTGTTGTCGAAATCGTGACATGCTGAATCCGAGACTCTACACGATGGTTGAGGGATTTCTCCCTCACCCCCGACCCCTCTGCTCCGCCTCCAGTGTTCCCTGGTCCCGGGAGGAGAGGGGAGATATTTGCTGCAAATGGTTTGTAAACCATTTTCAGGATTTTCGATGATTGAAACCGACCGCCTGATTGCCGCCGCCCCCGCTTCCGCGCAGGAGGAGGTGTTTGAGCGCGCATTGCGGCCCAAGGCGCTGGATGAATATGTCGGTCAGGAAAAAATCCGCGGCCAGTTGTCGATATTCATCGAGGCTGCGCGCAAACGCAGCGAGCCGCTGGATCACGTGCTGCTGTTCGGGCCGCCCGGACTCGGCAAAACCACGCTTGCCCACATCATCGCGCGCGAGATGGGCGTCAACCTGCGCCACACTTCCGGCCCGGTGCTGGAGCGCGCCGGCGACCTCGCGGCAATACTGACCAATCTCGAGCCGAACGACGTGCTGTTCATCGACGAGATTCATCGCCTGTCGCCGGTGGTCGAGGAAATACTCTATCCGGCGCTGGAGGATTTCCAGATCGATATCATGATCGGCGAAGGACCGGCGGCGCGTTCGGTCAGGCTCGACCTGCCGCCGTTCACGCTGGTCGGTGCCACCACGCGCGCGGGGATGCTGACCAACCCGCTGCGTGACCGCTTCGGTATCGTCTCGCGACTGGAGTTTTACACCACTGATGAGCTGACGCGCATTGCCGAGCGTTCAGCGCGACTGCTGGAAGTCGGGATGGATGCGGGGGGCGCGCGAGAAATCGCCGGCCGTTCACGCGGCACGCCGCGCATTTCCAACCGCCTGCTGCGCCGCGTCCGCGACTACGCCGAGGTGCGTGCCGACGGACGGATCACGCGTGCGGTCGCTGATGACGCGCTGAAAATGCTCGACGTTGACGCGGTCGGGCTGGATGTCATGGACCGCAAACTGCTGCAGGCGGTGATCGACAAGTTCGGCGGCGGACCGGTCGGCGTCGAGAATCTTGCCGCGGCAATCGGCGAGGAGCGCGACACCATAGAAGACGTGCTCGAGCCGTACCTGATCCAGCAGGGCTATCTGCAGCGCACGCCGCGCGGACGCGTCGCCACCGCGGCGGCGTACCGCCATTTCGGGCTGGCTGAACCACGCGGCGACGGGCCGCGCGACCTGTGGAATCAATGAGCCGATGACCATCCCGCGGATCCTGCATGTCGTATGGATCGGGGATGAGGCGCAGCGCCCGGAGGAATGCATCCGCAGTTGGGCGCGGCTGAATCCCGGTTTTACGCTCAAGGTCTGGGGCAACCGGGAAATGCAGGAGACGGAATGGATCAATGCGGGCCACATCGAAGCGATGTGGCATCACGAACTCGCTGGTGTTGCCGACCTGATGCGTTGGGAAATCCTGCATCAGCATGGGGGTTTTGCAATCGATGCCGACGGCACCGCGCTGCGCCCGCTGGATGACTGGCTGTTCGACTGCACGATGTTCGCCTGCTGGGAAAACGAAATCGCACGCCCCGGCCTGATCGCCAACGGTTATGTCGCTGCGATGCCGGGCAATCCGCTGATCGCACACATCATTGAAGACCTGCGCCTGGAGACGACGCTGACCGATCGCATGGCCTGGCAGAGCACGGGGCCGCTGCGTCTGACACAGACTTTTCACCGCACCCGGTATGCCGAGTTGTCGATTTACCCCAGCCACTATTTCATGCCCGAACATTTTTCCGGCACGCGCTACACCGGGGCCGGTCGCGTGTATGCCCGGCAGGAATGGCGATCTGCGCAGCAGCATCTGTCTGCGGCATCGCTGAAACGGTAGGCTAACTTTAAGTTATTGATTTTAAATGATATTTAATTTTACCGTAGTGACCTTCAGCGTATGCCGGCCCTGACGCAACCCTTTCGCTGGCCGATCCGCGTTTATTACGAAGACACCGATGCCGGCGGCGTGGTGTTTTACGCGAATTACCTGGGCTTCATGGAGCGCGCGCGCACCGAGTGGCTGCGCGCGCTGGGTTACGAACAACCGGAGATGGCGGCGAAGGATGGCGTACTGTTTGTGGTGAGCGCGGTGAATATCAAATACCTGAAACCGTCGCGGTTCAACGACAGCTTGCAGGTCACCGTGGAAGTCGTTAACGTCGGCGGCAGCCGCATCCGGTTTTTGCAGCAGGTACTGCGCGGGAACGAGGAGATTGCGCAGGCGGAAGTTGATGTCGTGTGCGTCAGCACCGACACCTTCAGGCCAGCCCGCATGCCCGATGGATTGCACGCAACAATAGAAAAAAATATCGAACGAAAAACGGGAACGGAAAATTGAACGCAACTCTTGCCCATGACATGTCGGTGCTCAGCCTGATCACCGGTGCCAGCGTGCCGGTGCAACTGGTGATGCTGATCCTGCTGCTGTCGTCGCTGTTTTCCTGGTATTACATTTTTCTCAAGGTATTCACGTTGCGCCGCACGGCGC
>JBBQAO010000090.1:0-14477 GCA_038316355.1 Burkholderiales bacterium | reverse complement strand
TGGCGCAAGCGTTAAGATGAAACCAAGGATGTCAAAGGTCGGCCATGCCTTCCTGCGCAAATCTCTTTACATGCCAGCTATGGTTGCATTGTATAAAACCGCTTGGGGCATACGCTTTCGCGAGCGCTTGGCGGCGGCGGGAAAACCGCCCAAGCTAATTATCGGGGCGATGATGCGCAAACTTGATCACGTTTCTTTCGGGGTGCTTAAATCAGGTAAAGCTTTCGATCCTGCGTTGCATGGATGTTGACGGGGATAACAGTATCTACGCCTGCTGTGCAATGCCTGGTCGCCGGATGCTGGGCTACGCAAAAAAATCCTCGTCGACAATCCGAAAAAACTCTACGGCTTCTGACCAGCGGACCAAACCGCATGATCGCGCGGTCCGGTCACCCGGCTTCAAGTCAGGCGTCCGGACCCGCCAACAGCTCCGACAGGTGTGCAAGCGATCCCGGCGGACCAAAATCGCGTGCAGCCGCAAAAAGTTCTGCGGTTCTGGCCTTGCCCATCACCGGCTCGACCAGGCCGTCGAATTTCTCGCGCAACGCATCCCAACTCATCGGATTATCGGGGTGACCCATGACAATGTCCGTCTGCGCCTTGACGCGTTCGCCACCCTCCAGAGTGATGTCCAAATAGGCGCAATACGGTTCCTGGCCCGGTACAGCCTCGAGTTTCACCAACGGCACCAGTCCGGCAACAGATGGGTCGCGCATCGTGGCATCGACAAAATCTGTTTGCACTACGCGATAACCGCTGAGTCCCATTGAAATGCAGAATGGCACGCTGAACTTGCCTTCGAGTGGCGTACGCGGCGCGGTCTTTCCCGCAGTGACCAGCGCATTGGGATGCACCCTGGCATGCACCGCAGTGATTTTCCGGCCCTTGACCTTATCAGCAACCGAACGGGCTGCCTGAGTCGATGCGTGCGTGGCACGACAGCTGGCGAAGGGCTTGAAGCTGTTGCCCAACAGCTCCCATTTCACGCCGAAATCATCAAGGGCCGGCACTTCGGTTTCACGATTCTGGATAAAGGCGTCGAGCAGCCCTTTTTCCAGTTCATAAAGATGTGTCGCCGAAATAAATCCGTTTGCGGCGAGCTGCGCCGCGAGAATGCCGTCCATCGCCGCCTTTCCGGCGTGGAACGGTTTGCTGTGCGTGCCGAAGGATCCGACCAGGCCGCCCGCGGTGGTGGCTGCCACGCCAAGCGCATAGGCAATACGCTGCTCGTCCAGACCCATCAGTGAACTTGCCACTGCTGCGGCGCCGGCACGGCCGAACACCGAAGTCGGGTGTAGTCCCCGGCGCTGCAGGCTGCGCCCCACGCCAGGAGGGCCGCCGCCGCCCAGCTTGGCCATCACCTCAAAACCCGCAATGAATCCGGCAATCGCCTGCCGCTCGGTGTAACCGTGTTCCTCAGCCAGCGCCAGCGCTGTCGACCAGCAGGGTCCACTTGGATGACCTGCCCCCATCGGATGAGTGTCGTCGTAATCCATGGCATGCGTCATCGTCCCGTTGGCCAGCACGGCCAGAGCCGGAGTCGTGCGCCCGCCGCAGAAAATCCGCGCCTTGCCGCTGGCATTCCAGGCCTTGATGACCGGCAGCACGGGCAGCACCGGCGCATCGCGTGAGGCTCCGACGGCACAACCGATGAAATCGACCAGCGCGCGTGTCGCGGCTTCCAGCACTTCGGGCGGATATTCGCGTTGCTGCGCCCCGGCAATGAATGCGGTCAGTTGACGACCGCGAATTTCGGCGGGATGCGTGGATTTTGCTGCTGTACTGGACATGCCGGATTCCTCAGTATGTGTTCAAAGCATCATTGGTAAATCATGCCAAAGTTTCATGCCAAAGTTCAGGTCAACCGCAGTTTAATGGCCTTGCCGCGCATTACGGGCCAGCCCGAAGGCCGACGAGGTCGGTGTGGCGTTTCACTCCTCCCGCCCTACGGCGCCTGTCTGGCGTTCTCCCCCAAGGGGACTTCCTTCGGGGCGCGCGTGAGGATATACGCACAACTCCACATCGCCACACCGGCCAGCAGCGGCCCCAGCCCGAAGATGCCCACCAGCCCGCAGAGGTTGCTGGAACCCACGAAGAACACGCCAGCCAGATCCCGGCTGCACTCCCCGCGATCATTGCCGATACACCCGCGCCCAGGCAGAGAAACAGCTATATCCAGCCGGAGAGGTGTTTCTTCGGTTGCGGCGCGGAACGCCAGTTGAAAAAATAAACCGGCATCAGGATCAGCGCCAGCAACAGCACGGCGGGGCCGACCGATACGACGATGCTGTACAAAAATTTCATTGATCCGCTCCAGTCAACGACCGACTGCCAAGGCACTGCGTATTGCTTCGACACGCTTGCGGTTCACCCCCAGATCGCCGCGCCCCAAACGGGAGGCGGAGCGGACCTGAATCACGTTATTCAACGGGTCGAACCAGAATTCGCTGTCATCGACAAACTTCAGCAGCCGGGTGGTGAACTGCACGCAGAGGTAACCGGCATCGCTGCGCACCACGCTGGCGCCTGCCATGTTGCCGACAATCACCTTGATCCGCGCCAGCGTGGCCGGGCCGCTGCCCTGCACGGCCAGCGGTGCAATCTCGGCGTAGTTGCGCTGCGGGTGATCGGGATACAGCGCAGCCTGGCTGGACACACTGTTTTTGGTTGCGGAAGGCGGTTTCAGCCGGCCATCGCGCACGCCCAGATCGGCGGGCGCTGTGCCCTGCAGCCAGCCCGATTGCCCTGCGATCACCGCCAGCGCTGACAGCGCCACAGCAAAGATCAACAGCCAGGCGAATATGTGCATGGGAATCCGTATTCTCGTCAGCTTTAGCACACCCGTTCAACAGGCGGTCACGCTGCTGCGCCGAACAATATGCCGACGCCAGCAGTCAGCGCCATCGCCAGCGCGCCCCAGAAGGTGACGCGCATCGCGCCGGTCACTGCACTGGCACCACCCACCTGCGCCGCCAGCCCGCCGAGGATGGCGAGGAACAGCAGCGAGGTTACGGAAACAACCGGGATCAAAGCCGAATCCGGCACCACTGCCGCCGCCAGCAGCGGCATCGCTGCGCCGACGGCAAAGCTGACTGCTGAAGTCAGGGCAGCCTGCACCGGCCGCGCGCTGAGCGTTTCGGAAATACCCAGTTCGTCGCGGGCATGCGCCCCCAGCGCATCATGCGCCATCAGTTGCTCGGCGACCTGCTTCGCCAGCGCAGCATCAAGGCCACGGCTGACGTAGATCGCCGACAGTTCCCGTTGCTCACCTGCGCTGTCGGTGGCGAGTTCCTTGCGCTCCATGTCGAGCGCGGCCTGTTCGGAATCCGCCTGCGAACGCACCGACACATACTCGCCGGCGGCCATCGACATCGCGCCTGCCACCAGAGCGGCCACGCCCGCGACCATCACGCTGTCGTGGGTCGCATTTGCGGCGGCGACACCGAGGATCAGGCTCGCCGTGGAAACGATGCCGTCGTTGGCACCTAATACCGCGGCGCGTAACCAGCCGATACGGTCGGTGCGGTGACGTTCTTTGTGGCGATAGGGCATTTTTTTCCGGGCTTTTTTACGTCGTTAAACATCCCGGTTGTGGCGCGCAGATATCGCGTCGCTCACGAACCGGCGGTTATGTGCCTTCTACAACTCATATTTCGTAATGTCGAGCGCCCCGTGAAAAATTCCGGGGATGTCGATGTTTCCATCGTCTTTTACGCGGTAGGCAATTCGGTAATGGCCATATGGCAGAACTCGGACGTTTCGCGAAGAGGCAACGTAACGGTGTCCGATTTCTGGAAATGTTGCGAGGACTTGCGCCCGCTCGTAAATGTCTTAACGGTGCGAACGGCGGCGTGCGGATTATCAGCAGCAACGTATTCGAAGATATCTTCGAGCCAACGCCGGGCTTCATCGGTCCACGCTATTGTTGCCATGAGCGGATGCGGTGCGCCATCTCCTCATTTGAGATGGTGCGCTTCGCGTCAGAATTGGCAAGCCCGCGCACGACCATGACGTGAAAGGCCAGTTCGCGCACGATTTCCTCTCGCGAGCTATCCTCTGGTTGCCCTTGAATAAGGCGGGCGAGTTCTTCCTTGACTGTGGACATGGCTTAAACCTCCAAGTTAATGTGATTTTGCCACAAACACTTTCATCGGCGAATGGCACATAACGTTCGCATTGAGACCCGCTCTTGGAGCGTCGGCCCACGAATGCGCGGTTAGCCTGCCGATTACTCTGCCAGCAAAGGTACCAGAGCATATAGGATGACACTCGCCACCAGTCCCAGAGCAAACGTCACAGCAAATCGCGTTTGATGTGTCCCTGTATGAAACGTACAAGCTCGCACAACAAATAACGCGGCCAAGATGGGAAAAAGAATCAATGGCTCGAATTAAATTCGACATCAATTTGCCGTGCATTCCAGTCATCGACAGGATAAACCAAAGCACGAATGGAAAGATGAAAAGTGCCGCATCCCACATCGTCGCGTGCCGCGCTCGTGCAAGGACGACAAATGTGACGAGCACGGCAGGCACTGAGGCGATAAGCGCTGACCAAAATAAAGGTACAACCATTTTGCGGGCTAGTTTCATACGACAAAACGCCATATAACATCCCGCACTTTTGCCGAGTCCTGCAATCGCGTTGACTAAATTATTCATGGCGTTCATAGGCTTGCATGGGCTCTCTTACGCGGCAACAAGAAATAACAAAACACCAAACCCCGCAAATTGCCTGACACCTCATTGATTCAAAACAGCTTTCCCAATCGCAGAAATATCGTAAGCCATTGATTTTTTTGAAATTTTAATGCTCTGCGGACTGCAGATGAACGGTGGGCACCCCTGCTCTGCCCACCCCACACCGCAAACGCTATTTGGCTTTAACCAGTTCCAGTTCCGTCAGAAACGCCTTCAGCTCCGCGTAATCCGCATCCATGTACCTGCGCGTCTCGGCACTGGTCTTGTATTCGTTATCCCAGTTGTTGTCGGCCAGTTCCTTTTTCCAGGCATCGGTCTGGGTCAGTTGCTTCAGCGCGTTGTCCCAGTACGCGGTCTGCGCCGGGGTCATGTTCGGCGGGCCGATCAGGCCGCGCCAGTTGGAGACGATGGCATTGGCGCCCTGCTCTTTCCAGGTCGGCGTGTTGGCAAAAATACCGGTCAGCCGCTGCGGTGAGGCAATGGCGATCAGACGCACGGTGCCGGCCTCGACATATTTGCGCATCAGCCCCACCGAGCCGGGTACGGCATCGACATGCCCGCCGAGCAGCGCGGTGATCGCGTTGCCGCCGGACTGGAACACGGGTGTCTTGGTTTTGCGCAGGTCGATGCCGGCATCCTTCAGCGCCATCGCAACACCCTGGTGATTGGGATTACCAAGACTGGTCGCCACGCCGAAGCTGTACGTGCCCGGATCCTTTTTCATGCGGTCGAGCAATTCACGCCCGCTTTTGATCGGTGAGTCGGCCTTGACTGCGACAGCGATGTATTCCTCGAACAGGATCGCCAGAGGCGTCAGGTGGCTGTAGGTCATCGGCGCGCGCCCGGAGATGTGATTGGTGAGCAGGCTTTTTGATGCAATCGATACAAAATGCCCGTCGCCCGGATGCGATTGCAGATAGGTGTATGCAATCACGCCGCCGCCGCCCGGCTTGTTGTTGATGGTGATCGAGGTGTTGACCAACTTGCGGTCCTGCAGGATTTTCTGGATCAGCCGGCCGGTGGAATCCTGGCCGCTGCCGGGCGCGGTGTTGATGACGATCTCGATGTTCTTGTCCGGCTGCCAGCTCTGTGCCTGCGCAGGCAGTGCAACCAGACAGGCGGCGCCCATCAACACTGCGGAAAACGCGTACTGTTTACCCATCACTCCTCCTTTTGCATGTTAATCCGGCTCAAGCCGGTATCCTGTAAACGCCCATGCGACCAGGCACCGCTGCTCTGGATGCCGGCCCCCTGCCTGCCCTTGCAGGCGCAAGCTCGACCGGCATGACAGCTCTGTTTATCGCAACTTGGCTGCTTAAAGCCGTTCGGCGAGCCAGACTTTGATGATGGATTGTCGCGTGACACCGAGCTTGCCTGCCTCGCGATCCAGCGATTCGATCATCCACGACGGAAAATCAACGTTTACCCGCCTTTGTTCCCGGTTAGGACGCTTCAGCGTCGACAAATCCAGCTGATCGACAACATCAGCCTTGTCGCCATCAAACTTTTTGTCAAAATCTTTAGCTTTCATAAAGTGCCACCTCAGTCTGTCTGGATCGCCTGGCAGAAATGAGCCGTATATTTCCGTCACGATAAGTGATGACTGCGGACCAGTATTTCCGATCAACCCGACCAATCACCAGAGCGCGCGGCTCATCAACCGATTTTGCATTGACCCCAACGAAGTCCGGATCATCCCGAATGCGTTGCGCCTGCATTAAGTCGATTCCATGCCTGGCGAGATTGGCCCGGCTTTTGGCTGCGGCAAACTCGAAAGAAAGCATGGTATATAAATTATACCTATCGGAGCCAAATCAACGTCCAGAAAAGATCGCTTCCCCGCCGCGTGGATGCCGGCGTACCCTCCAAAAGGACTTCCTTCGGGGCGCGCCGGCATGCCGGTAATTCCGGGGTTTTCTGCTGAGGTCACGTCCTCGCCGAAGCGGCCAGCCAGGGCCGATCCATGTAGTAACCCTTTTCGAATCCGGCAATGCGCTCGGCATACTGCTGTGTGCGGGCAATGTCGTCCAACCCTTCGAGCAGACAGCGTTTGCGCACTTCGTGAATTTCGAATTGGTGTGTCTTGCCGGTAACGTCGGTTACCGTCTGTGCAACGAGGTCGACACTGACTTTGGCACCCGGATTGTCCTGCAACTGGCGGCGAATCGCGGCGCATTCAGCTTCGGGCAGCGTCACTGCAAGCAAACCATTCTTGGCGCAGTTCGCGGCAAAGATGTCGCCGAAACTCGGCGCGATCACGCAGCGGATGCCGAATTCATACAAGGCATACACCGCGGTCTCACGCGACGAACCGCAGCCAAAGTTGCGATCAGCAACGATGACGCCAGATTGATCGTAAGGCGAGGCATTGAGCATGAACTCGGTCTGCGTGCCGTCGGGCCGGAAGCGCGAATCGTAAAACAGGATCTCGCGATACTTCGGGCCGCGCGGCACTTTATTGAAACGTGTCGGACACAACTGGTTAGTATCGATGTTCGCTTCGTGCATGGGCACGGCGATGGCGGTCAGGGTGGTGAATGGTTGCATGGATAACTCCGCTTATTGATCTCTAAACATTACGTAACACCGTTCGGGCTGAGCCCTTCGTCAGGCTCAGGGCGAACGGATTTTGTATTTTGCGCTCCGCCACTTTACTTCAACATTTCCCGCACGTCGGTCAGGTGCCCCTTGATCGCCGCCGCTGCGGCCATCGCCGGGCTGACCAGATGGGTGCGCCCGCCGGGACCCTGACGATTGCGGAAATTGCGGTTGGAGGTCGATGCGCAGCGTTCACCGGGCTGCAGGTAATCGCCGTTGATGGCGGTGCACATTGAGCAGCCGGGATCGCGCCATTCAAAGCCGGCCTTGATGAATATTTTATCCAAGCCCTCGGCCTCAGCCTGGCGCATCACGCTCATTGAGCCCGGCACCACCCAGGTCGGCACCACGGCCTTGCCGTGTTTCGCGACTTCGGCAGCAGCGCGCAGGTCTTCGATGCGGCCGTTGGTGCAGGAGCCGATGAACACGCGATCGAGCTTGATATCCTGCAGGTCCATGCCGGGACGCAGCGCCATGTATTCCAGCGCGGTTTCGTATTCGGAACGCTGTTGCGGATCCTTGATGTCGGCTGGATCTGGCACGACGCCGGTCACCGGCAGCGCCTGCGCCGGGCTGACACCCCAGGTAGCCGTCGGCGCAATCTGCGCAGCATCCAGCGTCACTGCCTTGTCGAAGGTCGCGTCAGCATCACTCACCAGCGCATGCCAGCCATCCAGCGCCTGCTGCCAGGCCTTGCCTTTGGGTGCACAGGGCCGGCCTTCAACATAGGCGAAAGTCTTGTCATCCGGCGCAATCAGGCCGACACGGCCGCCGGCCTCGATCGACATATTGCAGATGGTCATGCGCCCTTCCATCGACAATGCAGCGATGGTCGAGCCGGCATATTCCATGGCGTAACCGGTGGCGCCGTCGACACCGATTTTGGCGATCAGCGCGAGGATCACATCTTTCGCCGATACGCCGAAACCGAGTTTGCCGTCGATGGTGATGCGCATGGCCTTGGGTTTGCGCTGCCACAGTGCCTGCGTTGCCATCACATGGGCGAACTCGGAAGCACCGACGCCATAGGCCAGGCAGCCGAAAGCGCCATGGGTTGATGTATGTGAATCGTTGCCGATCACAAACAAGCCCGGCTGGATGATGCCCTGCTCCGGCGGCACGATGTGCATGATGCCCTGGTCCTTGTGATCCATGCCAAACAGCGTGACGCCGTATTTGCGCGCCATCGTCTGCAGGTCGATCACCATGTTGCGGATGCCGATATCGGGAATGCCATCCACCCCCTTGGCGCGACCGGTGGTCGGCACGTAATGATCGGTGAAGGCGAAAATCTGCTCGGGGTGGATCACCTTGCGCCCGGTTTTTTCCAGCTCGGTGAAGGCGTGCAGCGTGTTCTCCTGTGCCAGCGCGACGTCGACATACATCAGCGACTCGCCCTCATCGGTGAGGATGTGATGTGAATTCCAGAGTTTTTCGAAAATCGACTGCGGTATTCCGGACATGAAGCAGAATTCCTTTTGATACTGGTTCCGGGCGGCGCGGAATTGTTGCCGCCCCTCTCCCCAGCCCTCCCCCCGCAAGCGGGGCGAGGGGGTTCTTTTTGTAAGCGCCCCTTTATCATTCCCTCTCCCCCGTTCATGGGGGAGACAAGGGCACACTTGAAGCAAAGCAGGGGCAGGAAAGGGGGTAGCTCTTTAATCCTCTCCTATTTGATCAAATCACGCACGTCGATGAAATGACCCTTGAGAGCAGCCGCCGCCGCCATCGCCGGGCTGACCAGGTGGGTGAGTCCGCCCGGCCCCTGACGATTGCGGAAATTGCGGTTTGAGGTCGAGGCGCTACGCTCACCGGGTTTGAGCTGATCACCGTTGATGGCAGTGCACATCGAACAGCCGGGGTCGCGCCATTCAAAACCGGCATCCAGCAGGATACGGTCCAGACCTTCTTTTTCTGCCTGCGCCTTCACCACCTTGGAACCGGGCACCACCCAGGCCGGAATCACTGCGTGGCCGTGTTTCGCGACCTCAGCGGCTGCACGGATGTCCTCGATGCGACTGTTGGTGCAGGAACCGATGAACACGCGGTCGATCTTGATATTAGTCAGCGCCATGCCGGCAGTGAGTCCCATGTAATCAAGCGCCATGGTCCAGTCGCTGCGCCGGCGCTCGTCCGGCGCGTTTTTCGGGTCGGGCACGATGCCGCCCACCGCTCCGGCCATTTCCGGATTGACGCCCCAGGTCACCATCGGTTCGATCTGTGCAGCATCAAGCGAAACTTCTCTATCGAATTTCGCATCGGCGTCACTGGGCAACAGTTTCCATCGCGCCATCGCCGCATCCCATTCCGCACCTTTCTTCGGTGCAAACGGCCGGCCTTCCATATAGGCGAAAGTGGTGTCGTCAGGCGCGATCATGCCGCAGCGCGCACCCGCCTCGATCGACATATTGCACACCGTCATACGGCCTTCCATGCTCATCGTGCAGAATGCCGAGCCGGCATATTCAATCGCATGGCCGACGCCGCCCTCTGCGCCGATTTTCGCGATCACCGCGAGAATGATGTCCTTCGGTGCCACGCCGAAACCGGGTTTGCCGTCGACGGTGATGCGCAGGGTTTTCGGCTTGCGCTGCCAGGTCGCCTGTGTCGCCATCACATGCGTCATGTCGGAGGCACCGATGCCGAAGGCAATGCAGCCGAAGGCGCCGTGGGTTGAGGTGTGGGAATCGGCACCGCAGATCAGCAAGCCCGGCTGGGTGATGCCCTGCTCCGGCGGCACGATGTGCAGGATGCCCTGACGCGGATCGTCGAAACCGAAGAGCTGGATGCCGTGTTTCGCTGCGTTGTCCTGCTGCCCGATGATCATGTTGCGGATTTCATCGACCGCGATACCGGCGACACCCTTCTCGCGGCCCGTGGTCGGTACATAGTGGTCGGTAAACGCAAATACCTGCTGCGGACGCGCCACCATGTAATTGTTTTTTGCCAGCGCGGCAAAGGCATGACTGGAACCCTCATGGATCAGCGCGCGATCCACGTAGAGCAGGATTTCACCCTCTTCATCAGCCACGACGTGGCTGTCCCAGATTTTGTCGAACATCGTGCGGGGCGTTGTCACCGGTATTATCCTTTTCTGCTTACTTGATCATACCGAGGTCACCGAGAATGGTCCGGTAATCAGCGTATTCCGAATCAAACAGCTTGCGAGTCTGCGCGCTGTTCAGGTAATTGGCTTCCCAGGTGTTCTGCTCCAGCGCCTGCTTCCAGATATCCGAGGCCACGGCTTTCGCCAGCACACCGTCCCACCAGGCGATCTGCGCCGCGCTAATGCCTTTCGCTCCGATGACGCCGCGCCAGGTATCCATTACCGCCTTGTAACCCTGTTCGGTCCAGGTCGGCGTGCTGGCATAGGGGCCGCCTATGCGTTTCGGCGCAAGGATGCCGATCACCCGGATCTTGTCGGCCTGCACCATGCGCACCACCGACGACGGCGTGCCGGTATGCGCGTCGATATGGCCGCCGAGCAGTGCCGTCACCGCGTCACCGCCGGAACCGAGCACGACCGCTTTCAGTTTGCGCGGATCAACGCCGGCCGCCTTGGCGACCAGTGCGAATGACAGGTGATTGGCGCTGCCCAGTGTCGTTGGCGTGGACACCGCCAGTGAAGCCGGATCCTTGCGCAGGCGGTCGACAAAATCCTGCCCGTTGCGCAGCGGCGAATCAACCCTGACCGCAACCACCGTGTATTCACTGAACAGGTTGGCCAGCGGCGTGACATCGCGGTATTTCACCGTGCCGCGGCCATTGAGGTCATTGGCGATGAGGTTGGGCGAATTGATCGCGACAAAATGTGCGTCGCCCGCGTGCTGGTTCAGATAGACCAGCGATACCACGCCACCACCGCCAGGTTTATTGACCACGGTCACCGGAACGCTCACCAGCCCGCCGTCCTGCAGGATTTTCTGCAGCAGACGCGCTGAACGGTCGATGCCGCCGCCGGGCGTGGTCGGCACGATGATTTCGATCGGCTTGTCGGGCAGCCAGGACTGCGCGGCGGCGGGCAGCGCCGCCGACAAGGCCGCCGCGCAGGTGAGCAGCCGCATCAACCGTCTTGTCATCGTCACTGCGCACCTCCTGCTGCATGAGCCGTCATGGTTGTTTGGCAAGCCCCAGATCGCCCAGAATGTTCCTGAAGTCCTTGTACTCGCGATCGAGGTAGGCACGAGACTGGCCGCTGTTGATGTAATTGTCGCCCCAGTAGTTTTTAGCGAGGTCCTGCTTCCATTCCTCGGCCTGGGTCATGCGCGCGAACACCCCGTCCCAGTACGCGATCTGCCCCGGCGTCATGCCCTTGGGGCCGACCATGCCGCGCCAGGTGTCGAAACTCGCGTCGACCCCGAGGTCGCGCCAGGTGGGCACCGACGCGAGATCACCGCCGAGGCGCTGCGATGAGGAAATCGCCAGCGCGCGCAGTTTGCCGGCCTTGATATGCGGCAGCAGGTTTGCCACCGGCGCGGGCACGATGTCGACATGTCCGCCGAGCAGCGCGCCGGTCACTTCGCCACCGCCCTTGAACACCACCATTTTCAGGCGCTTGGCGTCGCCGCCGGCCTTGCCAACCACCTGTCCCGCAACCATGTGGCTGGTGCCGCCGTTCGCAGTCACTCCAAAGCTCAGCGACTGCGGATCCTGCTTCAGCCTCGAGACGAGGTCGCGGCCGTCCTTGATTGGCGAATCGGCACGTACCGCGAACAGGATGTATTCGCTGAACAGCTGCGCCAGCGGCGTCACGTCAGTATAGGTGACGTTGCTGGCGCCCGTAATATGGTTGGTGAGCAAGGTAACAGTACTGACCGCGATGTAATGTCCGTCACTGGCATGCTGATTGAGATAGAGCATGCCCAGCCTGCCAGCAGCACCGGGCTTGTTGACCACCACGCTTTTGTCGACCAGCCTCAGGTTCTGCAGCAGGGATTGCACCGTGCGTCCGGTCTTGTCCGTTCCACCACCGGGCCCGGAGGGCACAATCACCTCGACATTGCGTTCGGGCTTCCAGTCCTGCGCCCAGGCCGCCGCCGTCGCCAGCAGACCGCAGACAATCCATACCCGTTGTAACAGCTTCATTCGCCCTCTCCTCAGCAACAAGCAGGACTTTGCATCCCGCCGCAAACTTTTTACCAGGCCGCGATCAAATCAGCGCCGGGTTTGACCTCACCGCGCTCGGCGCGATGCACCAGATCATTCATCTTGGTATGCAACGGTGCCGGCACGCCGATGAAATTGCCACGCTCGGCGACATAGCCGTTGATGAAATCGGTTTCGGTGCGGCGGCCCTTGAACATGTCCTGCGCCATCGACGGACGTTGCTCGTCGGAGCGTTTTTTTGCGCCTTCGCGCAGGATTTCCTCGATGCCCGTCAGTGCGTCCTTGTTGCCCTCACCGGCCAGTGCCAGCATCTCCGGCTCCATGCCCAGCATGCGTTCCAGCGAATAACCCAGCGCCTGGCCGACGCGCACCGACTGCGAGCCAAGGCGGATCGATACCGAACGCGGACCGTCCGCCGCGTCGCGCTGGTTGCCGGACAGCCCGGTCGCTGCACACAAGCCGTTGCGCATGGCGTTGATCGTCAGCTTGGACCAGCGCTCGCCCCACAGATTGGTGGTGACCTTGGCGCTGTCCGCAGAGCGCAGCAGCGCGGCAACTTCCTCGGCGCGTGGCGTGATGCGACCGTGCGGCTCGCCGACGCGGAACACGGTATGTTTGTCACCACCCAGCGGCACCATGCGTTTGATCCGCCCCGGCGCATAAAGCTCGGCAGCAATCAGGCTGGCGATGCTGCCCAGCGTCTTGCCCCAACCGACGATGGCGGCGATGCGCTCTTCGTTGATGCAGTTCTGCAGCGATACGCAATAACCATCGGGGGCCAAGTACGGCTTGATCAGATGCGTCGCCCATTCGGTGTCATACGATTTCGTGCAGATGAAGGCGATATCCACCGGGCGTTCCTTGCAGAAACGCTGCACTTCTGTGAGGTGGATCGCATTGACCTTGATGGTGTGCTCTTCCGCCGGCGTCATGCCCGACAGATGCAGGCCCGTCGTGCGCATGGTCTCGACATGCTCGGGCCAAGGATCGATTAATGTCACATCATGGCCCGCCCGGGTCATCTGGCCCCCGGCGATGCCGCCGATTGCGCCGGCGCCGACTACTACGATACGTTTGCCCATGGTTTGCAGTCCCTCAAAATTCACCGGCACGTCTGGCGTGCCGGTCTTTATAAAAATATAAATAAAAACAAATACTTATGATATTACCGGGGTCACAGCTTGCTGATGATGGCCTCAGTAAACCGTTTGGTGCCGGCGTCACCGCCGAGATCGCGGGTGATGTGTTTCTTTTCTGCGAGCACCTGGGTCAGCGCGGTATCAATGCGATCGGCTGCGGTGATTTCGCCGATGTGGCGCAGCATCAGCACGCCCGACAGGATGACCGCCATCGGATTGGCGATGTCCTTGCCGGCGATGTCCGGCGCGGAGCCGTGCACGGCTTCGAACATCGCGCAGTCGCGGCCGATGTTTGCGCCGGGCGCGACACCGAGACCGCCTACCAGTCCCGCCGCGAGGTCGGAGACGATGTCGCCAAACAGGTTGGCGAGCAGCAGTCCGTCGAAGGATTCGGGCTTGATCACCAGTTCCATGCACAAGGCGTCGATCACCCGCGAATCACAGATGATGCCGGGGAAATCCTTCGCCACGTCCCGCCCCACCTTCAGGAACAGGCCGTCGGTCAGCTTCATGACATTGGCTTTGTGGCCGATGGTCATTTTCTTGCGGCCGGTCCGCTTCAGGTATTCGAAACCGTAGCGCGCGGTGCGTTCAGTGGCACCACGGGTGATGATCTTGATCGCCTCGGCAGTGTCGTCGTCGATCATGCGCTCGTTGCCGACGTAGAGGTCTTCGCTGTTCTCGCGGAAGATCACCAGGTCAACGTCTTTGAAGCGCGAGGCCACGCCGGGGTAATTCTTCACCGGCCGCACGTTGACGTAGAGCTGCAGCTCCTTGCGCAGCGCGATGGCGATGCTCGGGTAGTCACCGCGGGCTTCCTTGCCGTTTTTGACGCGCTCGATATTGATGCGGTAACTGCCGCCGAACGGGGTCTGTGTCGGGCCTTTCAGCGCCAGCTTGCTGCGCTCGATCGATTCGAGCACGCTCACCGGCAGCG
>JBBQAO010000123.1:0-9142 GCA_038316355.1 Burkholderiales bacterium | reverse complement strand
CGCGCCCACATCCGTGCAAGCCCCTACACCTTGTTCCTCGCCATCAGCGCGCCGAGTTCTTTGATCCTAGAAAAAACTATTGGCCACAGAGGACACAGAGTTCACCGAGAAAAAACAATAACTTGAATGCTTGCCGTGTCTCACCCGTTGGGTACTCGCTGAATACGCCCTAAGTTCTTGATTCTCTCTGTGTTTCTCTGTGGCTGATTGCCGTTTTTAGGTTGATGAAATTGTGCTTCGCTTTATGTCGCAGGCGCACGCCCGCGAGGCAGGTGACGTATTCCGGGTGACGCTCGCTCGCACCCTTCTGCTTCGGTATCGCGATGTTCCGGCGTGGTACAGGTCGCGAATAGGGGCGGTTGCTTCCGATTTCCGCGACGGTGTCGCGGAAATCGGCAAGGGTTGCTGAAGCTCCGAAGAACCCCGAAAATTCCGCACCACCGGTGCGGATATGTGCAAGCGCAACTGCGGGATACTGGCCTGCGCCAGTATGACGGGGGAGGATAGGTTGATTTGAGCAGGACTCCATTTGGCGCTACGTTTTCCTTTACCCACAGTAAGGTTTGATGAACCTTTTTTCTTCACCGCCAGCACGTTCGCGACCGATGCGGTTCCTTTGTCACCAGCATCCTACGTACTCGATAGTGGCGCGAGAACGAATTCGCCGACATGAAGACGGGCTGTTGCGGCCGCATGTGAGATCGAGGAGAATGTATTGTAAGTAATTGTTTTTAAACGATATTTTATAAAACATCGCTCACGTGCGCAACCAGGCCGAGCGATATTAAACTGATACATCAAATGAATTGACCGCTCGGAATCCATATCGCAACGTCAGATGCACAAACGGGTAAGCTCGCTGCCCATTTTTCTTAACCAATTGTCATTACAATTAAGTTTGAGTAGCACACACCGAAGCGGCAGACACCATTCGGGTGATTTCAATACGACAATACAAAAAGCGACGCAACGTGAGCAAGCCCTCTACTTTGAAGGTATCCCAAACTGACTGGAAGCGCGTGGATGCGCTTCGAGACAAGGAGTGCGTATTTTTCGGACAACCCTGAGGCAACTCCGGAAATGTTCGCGCAGGCGATCGTCCGTCGTGGTCTTGTGGCTACTCCGTCCAAGGCTTAGGTGACGCTGCGGCTGGATGTGGACGTGCTCAAGTGGTTCCGATCACAGGGCAGGGGTTACCAGACGCAGATCAATGCGCGGACGCGACAGGCTTATTGCAGCCCCCAATTTTCCTGTCGAGCCGGGCTGCGCAGGACGCATCCCCCTCTTGATGAGTGCTTTTAGTTATAACAAACGTTATAATCTCCAGCGGAGGTACTGCAATGAAAATCAAGATCACGACTGTAGGCAATTCCGCCGGGGTGATTCTGCCGAAAGAATTGCTGACCCGGCTGCGGCTGGAGAAGGGCGACGAACTGTTTGCCACCGAGTTGCCGGACGGCATCAAGCTGACGCCGTTCGATCCGACGCTCGCCGGGCAGATGGAGGTTGCGGAGAAGGTGATGCGCAAGCGCCGCACTCTCTTGCGCAAGCTGGCCGCAAACTGAGGCCGGACGATGATTGTCTGGCTGGAGAAAGCGTTCGCGCTCGCCATTCATGACCGCCAGTTGGCGGAGCATGGCGGCAGTGCCGGTGTGCGCGATGAAGGGTTGCTCGAATCGGCGTTGGCGCGGCCGCAGCAGTTGTTCGCCTACGGCGAGCCGGTGCCCGATCTTGCCGATCTGGCGGCGGCGCTCGCGCACGGCCTCGCGCGCAATCATCCGTTCGTGGACGGCAACAAGCGTACCGCTGCTGTTTGCTGCGAGACTTTCGTCGAATTGAACGGCGCGACGATTGAGGCCGACGATGCCGAATTGTTCGGGCAGTATCTCCCTCTTGCCGAAGGCAAACTCGCAGAGCGCGATTTCGCGGCCTGGTTGCGCGCGCGGCTGAATCTGGCCTCGCGCAACGCGGCGCACCAGCCCCGCAAGTTGTATCGGGCGAAGCCGCGCGGACCGCGCCGTAAAAGCGCCAAGACGCGGCCCGCGCGCTGATCGGGGGTGTGCGGCGCAATGCGCGGCCTGCGCGCATCGGTGGCAACGCCGGCTACAACTTCTTCTGCGCCGCGAGCCGGTCCAGTTCTTTGATCTAAAACTAACTCCGGTTTGAAACCCCGGCCTGAAGGCCGGGGTTTCGGGGGCGACCGTTTTGGGAGGGGATGCAAACCCCTTCCAAAACACGTTTGACCGACAGGCCTGAAGGCCAGTCGCTAATTTCTTGCTCGGTCTCGTCCTGCACCGCCCCCGCGAGTTGATCGAGCATGTGTTCCAGCGCTGCCGGGCCGTGCTGTTGCGCCATGGTGACCATCGCGTTCATGGCATTGGCACGGACGTAGATGTTGAGCGTGCGGTCTCCGGCCACTTCGCGCGCAGCGGTGAGTACAGCGTCCGGCTTGCCGCGAAACAGGGCGGGCCAGTAGTTGGCGAGCCAGTCCTGAAGATCGCTGTCGCCGGCTTCCGACATGCGTCGCATGTGGCGCACCAGCAACAGCCCCGCGACTGCGCCCGTCATTTGGCCGAGGATCATGGCGGCATGCAGCAGGCGCCACCACTCGCCCGGCGATGCGTCGCCGTACCAGTCGTGACGCGCCAGCATTACCTCCAGATGGGCGACGAACACATCGCCGCGCCGTACGCATTCTTCGATCACATTGCGGGGTACGCGGTCTTCGTCTGTCGCCAGCAGATCGAGCAGCGCCTGCGCCGGCATCGCGGCCAGTGCGTCGTTGGTATAGGCGGGCAGGGGCGGCAGATCAGTCATGACGTGTTATCCGGCTGGAGGGGTGTAGTGTTGCAGCGCGTGCTGCAGTTGGTCGCGCACGGCGTTGCGCAAGGATTCCGGCGCCATCACTTCCACATGCGCGCTGTGGCGCAGTATATCCATGAGGAGCTCGCGGTCGTCGCGGTACGGGATCCGCAATTCATAGCGCCCATCGGTGAGATATTGCCCGGCCTGTTGCGGATGCCAGCGCTCGTCGGCCACCCAGCGCGCGCGCTCGGCGCTGAACAGCAGCACCGCGGTTTTGTTGGCGCGGCCGGCAAAGATGCCGTAGGCGCTGGCGTAGTGCGCGTCGAGCCGGCCGTCGTCGATGTGGTCCGCCGGTGCGTCGAGTTGCTGTGCGCTGCGGATGCGGTCGATCGAGAAGTTGCGCAAGCCCTTGCGCAGGTGACACCAGGCATCGCAATACCAGTTGTCGCGGTAATGGACGATGCGCTGTGGCGAAATATCGCGTTCGGTGGCCTTGCCGCGTTCGCGCCCGTCGTAGGTGATGCGCAGCCGCCGCCGCTGCAGGGTCGCGCTGGCTACGGTGCGGAAGTGTTCACCCGAACGTCGGGCGTTCATCGACAGAATGCGAATCCGGCGGGCGGCCTCGTTTAATCCCAGGCGTTTGTTCCGGAGTATTTCCGTGACTCGTCCGCGGAATGCCGAAAGTTGTTCGCTGAGCAGCCCCGGTTCGAGGTTTTCCAGCAGGGTATCCAGCACCAGCAGTGCCTGCAGTTCGTCCGCGCTGAACCACAGGCCCGGCAGTTCGTAATTTTCGCCTTCGGTATCGCGGCTGTAGTGATAGCCGCCGTTCTCCCGGTCGGTCACGATGGGGGCATGGAGGGATTCACGCATGTACTTGATGGTCCGGTGCACAGTGGGCACAGAGCATTCCAGCCTGAGCCGGATGTCGGCGAGACTGATGGATGTGCGCCGACGACGCAGCAGACCATGAAGCGTGTATACGTGGTCAACCTTGTCCATGATCGCCTCCTCCCTCCGGCAGCGGTTGGTCCGTTCCCGAACCGCTACGACTTGATCGGATCGCCTGGGGTGGTTGTCGTAGTTCGCATTTGTGCGAGGCGTTCGGCAATTTCCCGCATGTCTTCCTGGGCGCGGATCATCTCTTCCAGTGACAACTGTGACCAACGGCTGAGTTGCTCGCGGCGCGAGCCTTCCCAGGTGGTCACGCTCCAGTCGAAGTCATCGGTAACAGGTTTATCGTGGGCCATGTTCAGGGTAGAGCATGTGCAGTTCTTCGATGTCCAGTTTATCCTGACCGCGGCCTGCGGCTTCCTTCATCTGGATCAGTGTGGGGATCGAAACAAAGCTTACGTCGATACCGCCAAGGGGCTTGGTCAGGGAATTTTTGAATTCCGTTTCAAAATCAAAGGGTTCGATGACGAATACATCGACAGGTGTTTCGCGATACGCGTCGCTCCAGAACTGGATTACTTTCATGCCTTTGTCGCGTGTCCAGTGTTCGCGCTGCGCTGCGTCTGAGAACTGCGCAGCGGTGACCGGCACCAGCGGGCGATAGCCGAGGCTGTTCAGTGCGGCAAATGTGCGTCCGATATTGTCGGGCATCAACTGCACCACCACATCAACATGCTTGGTAAACCGGAGGTAACCGTACGCATTGACGGCGAGTCCTTCGGCGATCAGGTAACGGACGCCGGCTGCATCGAACGCCTTGACGAGGGCATCAAAACTGGTGAACTTCACGCGGCATGAATCCCAATGAATACATGCACGCTAGCTTACCATCGTGGTCATGCCATCGTGGCGTGGTTTACTCCGCGAAAAACGCCTTGACCCGGTCCATCCAGGAGTTGGCGCGCGGGTTGTGGCGTGCAGCGTCCTTGTTGCTGATGGCTTCGAATTCCTGCAGCAGTTCTTTTTGCCGCGAGGTCAGGCTGATCGGTGTTTCGACGACCACATGGCACTGCAGGTCACCGTGGGTGCTCGAGCGCACGCCCTTGATGCCCTTGCCGCGCAGACGGAAGACTTTCCCGGTCTGGGTTTCCGCCGGTATCTTGATTTTGGCGTAACCGTCGAGCGTCGGGATTTCGATTTCGCCGCCGAGCGCTGCGGTGCTGAAGCTCACCGGCATTTCGCAGTGCAGGTCGTTGTGGTCGCGGGTGAACACATTGTGTGGCTTGATCTGCATCACCACGTAGAGGTCACCCGACGGCCCGCCGTTGACCCCCGCTTCGCCTTCGCCCGACAGACGGATGCGGTCGCCCTCGTCAACCCCGGCGGGGATCTTCACGGCCAGCGTTTTATGTTTCTTGATGCGACCGCTGCCGGAGCAGGGGCCACAGGGGTTGGCCACCATCTTGCCGGTGCCGTGGCAGCGCGGGCAAGTCTGCTGGATCGAGAAAAAGCCCTGCTGCATACGCACCTGGCCGTGACCGCCGCAGGTGGTGCAACTGGTCGGCTGCGTCCCCGGTTTGGCGCCGTTGCCGTGGCAGGTTTCGCATTCCTCGAGTGCCGGAATACGAATGCGCGTTTCGGTACCGCGCGCGGCGTCTTCCAAAGATATCTCTAAGTTGTAGCGCAGATCGGCGCCGCGGAATACCGTCGAGCGCTGTCGTCCGCCGCCAGCACCACCGCCGCCGAAGATGTCACCGAAGATGTCGCTAAAGGCATCGCCAAATCCCGCGCCAGCTCCGGCGCCACCGGCCGCCGAAGGATCAACACCGGCGTGGCCGAACTGGTCGTAAGCCGCGCGTTTCTGCGCATCGGTCAGGACTTCGTAGGCCTCCTTGGCTTCCTTGAAGTGTTCCTCGGCCTTGGGATTGTCCGGGTTGCGGTCCGGATGCCATTTCATTGCGAGCTTGCGGTACGACTTCTTCAGGTCGTCCTCGGAGGCATCGCGGTTAATGCCCAACACCTCGTAATAGTCTTTTTTTGCCATTTTTTACCCAGGATCGAGGATGAAGGTGTGAGGATTGAGGTGAATAACAGGCCGGCCTGAAATGATCAAGGGGAGAACGTACGTCCCCCCCTCAATCCTCAATCCTCAATCGGCAATCCTTATTTTTTGGCGTCTTTCACTTCCTCAAACTCGGCATCCACCACGTTGCCGTCATCTTTCTTGCCGGCGTCGGCCTTGTTGGCGTTGCTTTCACCGCCGCCGCCGGGCGCCGCACCCTGCGCCTGCTGGGCTTTCTGCATTTCTTCGCCCAGCTTCTGCGCAGCCTGGGTCAGCGCCTGGGTTTTGGCCTCGATCGCGTCCTTGTCGTCGCCTTTCAGCGCTTCCTCGGCATCCTTCACCGCGGCCTCGATCCTGGCCTTGTCATCGGCACTGACCTTGTCGCCATACTCCGTCAGCGATTTTTTCACGCTGTGAATCATCGCATCGCTCTGGTTGCGGGCGTCGACCAGCTCGCGCAGTTTCTTGTCTTCCTCGGCATTGGCCTCGGCATCCTTGACCATGCGCTGGATCTCTTCTTCCGACAGACCCGAGCTCGCCTGGATTTTAATCTTGTTTTCCTTGCCGGTGGCCTTGTCCTTGGCTGACACATGCAGGATGCCGTTGGCGTCGATGTCGAAGGTGACTTCGATCTGCGGCATGCCGCGCTGCGAAGGCGGGATATCGGTCAGGTTGAACTGGCCCAGCGACTTGTTGGCTTTCGCCATTTCGCGCTCGCCCTGCAGCACGTGGATGGTCACCGCGTTCTGGTTGTCTTCGGCAGTCGAGAACACCTGCGACGCCTTGGTCGGGATGGTGGTGTTTTTCTGGATCAGCTTGGTCAGCACGCCGCCCAGCGTCTCGATGCCCAGCGACAAGGGTGTGACGTCGAGCAGCAGCACGTCCTTGACGTCGCCTTTGAGTACGCCGGCCTGAATCGCCGCACCGACGGCAACCGCCTCATCGGGGTTGACGTCCTTGCGCGGCTCCTTGCCGAAGAAGTTTTTCACTGCTTCCTGTACTTTCGGCATGCGTGTCTGGCCGCCGACGAGGATCACGTCGTCGATGTCGGTGAGTTTGACACCGGCATCCTTGACCGCGATTTCGCAGGGCTTGATGGTGCGCGCAATCAGTTCCTCGACCAGCGACTCGAACTTGGCGCGGGTGATTTTGATCGCCAGATGTTTCGGGCCCGACTGGTCGGCGGTGATGTAGGGCAGGTTGATTTCGGTCTGCGCGCTCGACGACAGCTCGATCTTGGCTTTTTCCGCGGCATCCTTCAGCCGCTGCAGCGCGAGCATGTCCTTCTTCAGGTCGACGCCGGATTCCTTCTTGAACTCGTCGCAGAGGTAATCCATCAGGCGCTGGTCGAAGTCTTCGCCGCCGAGGAAAGTGTCGCCGTTGGTGGACAGCACCTCGAACTGGTGTTCGCCCTCGACTTCGGCGATTTCGATGATTGACACGTCGAAGGTGCCGCCGCCCAAGTCATACACCGCAATCTTGCGGTCGCCTTTTTTCTTGTCCATGCCGAAGGCCAGCGCTGCGGCCGTCGGTTCATTGATGATGCGTTTGACGTCGAGACCCGCGATGCGGCCGGCGTCCTTGGTCGCCTGGCGCTGCGAGTCATTGAAATACGCGGGCACCGTGATCACCGCTTCGGTGACCGGCTCGCCGAGGTAATCCTCGGCGGTCTTTTTCATCTTGATCAGCACCTGTGCTGAGACTTCCTGCGAGGCGATCTTCTTGCCGCGCACTTCCACCCAGGCGTCGCCGTTGTCGGCCTTGACGATTTTGTAGGGCATCAGGTCGATGTCCTTCTGCACTTCTTTTTCCTCGAAGCGCCGGCCGATCAGCCGCTTCACGGCATACAGCGTGTTTTTCGGGTTGGTGACTGCCTGGCGTTTGCCCGGTGCCCCGGTGAGAATCTCGCCATCGTCCATGTAGGCGACGATCGACGGGGTGGTGCGCGCGCCTTCGGAGTTTTCAATCACCTTCGGCTGGCCGTTTTCCATCACCGCCACGCAGGAGTTCGTGGTGCCCAGGTCGATGCCTATGATCTTGCCCATGTCCAATACCTCGTTCTGAAAAGTGGTTGCGCCGGGGATATCTTATAAGCAATTGATTTTATTCAATAATTTATAAGAGTCTTGGCGGCGATTTCGATGCTTTGTTGCCGATGCTGTGTTGATTAAGTAACTGGGGTTGATAGTGTGGTTTTCAAGCGGTGGTTTTCAAGCGTCCCTGGCCTTGGACACGGTCACCAGCGCCGGGCGCACCACGCGGTCGTGCAGCACATAACCTTTCTGCAGCACCTGCACCACGGTGTTCGGTTCGGCGTCGGCCTCGACCATACTGATTGCCTGATGGCGATGCGGATCGAATTTCTGGCCGACGGGGCTGAGCTCGGCGAGTTTGAATTTTTCGAAAGCGGCCGACAATTGTTTCAGTGTCAACTCGGCGCCGCTTTTCAGATTCTCGACAGTCGCAGTCTCTACGGCCAGCGCGGCTTCCAGGCTGTCTTTCACCGCGAGCAGTTCGGTGGCAAAACCATCCACGGCGTATTTGTGTGCGTTGGCGACATCGGTGATCGCGCGTTTGCGCACGTTTTCCGTTTCCGCCTTGGCGCGTAGCCAAGCGTCGTGGTGTTCCAGTGCGTCGAGTTCGGCCTTGCGCAGCAGTTCTTCGGTCGACGGCATGATTTCCGGCGCCGGGGCTGCGGTTTCCGGACTTTGGTCTGGTGGTTCCTGGGACATGATGGTTTTTGTTTTGGGTGATGGGGTGACTGTGGGCATGTTGGGCCGACCCTTTGAATTTCAAGGGTAATTTTCTATTTTTATAAAATATTGTTTTTAAAGGTAATTAAAGGTCGCCGGGGGTGGCCCGGCGGCTAGTCACTTTCTCTTGCTTCGCCAGGAGAAAGTAACCAAAGAGAAGGGGCGCCCCGGACTAGGTGTCGCGTAGCGGGGGTGCGGGCAGGGGCAGCCGATGTCTGCTCCCGCAAACGGTCCTGCGGCGAACGAGTCGCAGCCATCCTCCCGGCTTGGCTGCGTTGCTCGGCGGCTCACAAGGGGAGGCAGTGGTATGCCATAAGCACTTGGCTATGCGGGGAAATAGAGGGCGGCGAACATTAGCCCGCGTAGATACTGTTATCCCCGTCAACATCCATGCAACGCAGGATCGAAAGCTTTACCTGATTTAAGCACCCCGAAAGCAACGTGAACAAGTTTGCGCATCATCGCCCCGATAATGAGCTTGGGCGGTTTACCCGCCGCCGCCAAGCGCTCGCGAAAGCGTATGCCCCAAGCGGTTTTATACAATGCAACCATAGCTGGCATGTAAAGAGATTTGCGCAGGAAGGCATGGCCGACCTTTGACATCCTTGGTTTCATCTTAACGCTTGCGCCA
>JBBQAO010000130.1:0-7880 GCA_038316355.1 Burkholderiales bacterium | reverse complement strand
AATGCTTTTTCGCCGGCACCGGTGAAAATGACAACACTGACGTCCGGATCGGCATCCATGGCCCGGGCCAGCCCGATGATTTCTTCGCGCAACTGGAGGTTGAGCGCATTCATCACCTGCGGCCGGTTCAGCGTCACCACGGCCACCCCTTCGCTGATACTCACTGTTTTTACATCACTGGTTTTTGCTGACATTTCTGCTCCTGATGCGCATTGCTGCGCGAAAATGAACCGGCATTTTAATCGCTATCGCAAGCTGCCGAACGGTCGCTTGGCACAGCGCAGGTCTGCAGCTAACATCGGATAACAATAACCGGGGGGATATCACCATATGAACATTCCGCACCGCTGCGCCAAAGCCGGAATTTTGCCGCGCTTCCTTGCTGCAACACTGCTGGCCTGTGCCATCCAGTCAAAGCCATCGCTCGCCGCAGAATCGTTTCCCAACCGCCCCGTCCGCTTCATCGTCACCTTCCCGCCTGGCGGCGGTCTGGATCTGATGTCCAGACTGGTCGGCAAGTCATTGACCGATACCTGGGAACAACAGGTCATCATCGACAACCGCATCGGCGCCGGCGGCACCATCGGCACCGCCATCGCAGCCAAAGCGCCGCCCAACGGCTACACGCTGCTGTTTGTATCGTCGTCGCATGCAATCAACCCGGCGGTGTATCGCAAGCTCCCCTTCGACACCGAAAGCGAGTTCGTGCCGATCACGCTGACCACCCTCGCCCCGCATCTGCTGGTGGTACATCCGTCATTTCCGGCGACCTCGCTCAAGGAACTGATTGCCTTGGCCAAAGCCAAACCCGGCAGCATTCCCTATGTATCAGGCGGCGTCGGCTCATCGACACACCTGGCCGGTGAACTGCTGAAATCGCTGGCCGGGATTGATCTCTTGCATGTACCGACCAAAGGCACCGGGCCCGCAGTCATCGAAACCCTGTCAGGACGGGTGCCGATCACCATTGCGTCCGTTCCCTCGGTGCTGCAACAGGTCAAAGCCGGAAAACTGCGCGCACTGGGCCTGACGTCCGCTCGTCGCTCGGCCAGTGCCCCGGAATATCAAACCATCGCCGAGCTCGGCATCACGGGTTATGAAGCGGCGAGCTGGCATGGCGCTCTGGCTCCGCGCGGCCTGCCCGACAGCCTGCTCAAGCAATTGAACCGTGACATCAATGCGGCACTGAACCAGGACCTGACCAAGGAACGCCTGTTGCGCGAGGGATTGGAGGTCGTCGGCAGCACCCCCGAAGAGTTCCGCACGCAGATCAGGGCAGAAATCCTGCGCTGGAAAAAAGTCGTCGCGACCGCCGGCATACCGGTCGAATAAAAAGACCGTTACTGCACGGCTTGACTAGGTGCCGCCGCCCGCCTGCGCAAAGATCGCACGCAACTCTTTCAGATCGCTGGTCTGGCCCAGCGCTGCCATCAGCAGGATGCGCGCCTTGATGCCGCTCAGATAACCCGAGGATATGGCTCCCTTGGCCATCAGGCTCTGGTAGGAACCCTGGTAACCCTTGCCCAGGTGCGGCGCGCCCGAAGGCAGCCGCAACCCCGCCACCACGGGAATACCCGCGTCAATGGCCGCACAAACACCATTGTAAAAGGGCTGATTGACATTGCCTCCACCCGTGGCCTCGACCACGATGCCGTCCACGCGCTCCCGGATACAGGCATGGAACAGCAGATCGTTACCCCCCTGCCCCATCCGGATGATGTGCACGTTTTCCCTGACCTGGTTGATTTCCAGATGCACCCGTCGCTGCGGCATGGCAAAAAACGTGACGCCGCTTTTGCTGACACTGCCGACCGGTCCGCCGTCTCGCGCGCCGAAACAGGTCAGGATTTCCGGATTGATTTTGGTGGCATCACGCGCCGCGTGGATTTCGCTGCCCAGCGCGACCAGCACGCCGCGACCTTTCGCCTCGGGGTGGGCCGCGATCATCGCGGCATAAAGCAGATTGCGCGGACCGTCCGGATCCTTCTCGTCGGCATTGCGCTGCGCCCCGGTAAAAACCACCGGCTTGTCACCGCCCACGGTCAAATCCATCAGATAGGCGGTTTCTTCCAGTGTTGCCGTGCCATGGGTAACCACCACACCCGCCACCGCGTCATCCTGGAGCACCTTGCGCAGGGTATCCCGCAGCCCGAAGGCGGTGGCAGTGTCCATCAGCGCGCTGTTGATATTCGAGTGTTCAACAACCCGGATGTCCGCAACGTTCACCAGTTCCGGTACAGCCGATACGAGATCCCGGGCTGATGCAGCCGACACATGGCCGCCCAGACTTGCATCATATTTCGAGGCGATCGTGCCACCGGTGCCGATGACGCAGACTATGGGTTTGGTCATGTTTGAGGACTCAATCTGCCTTGATGTTGGCTTCCTTGACCACTTTTGCCCAGCGCTTGATGTCGCTGGCGACGTCGCGCCGGAACTCCTCACCGCTGCTGGCAAAAACGTCCAGCCCCATGGCTTCAAAGCGTCTCGTGGTTTCGGGTTCCTTGAGGATACCCCGGATGGTCGTCGACAGTTTTGCAACTATCGGTTTCGGGGTGCCGGCCGTGGTCAGCATGCCCTGCCAGTCGAGGACATACAGGTCTCCGGCGCCGGCCTCTTTCATCGTCGGCACCTCGGGCAGCTGACTGGCCCGGGTCTTTGCACCGACGGCAAGCGGGCGCAGGCGGCTGGATTTGATGTGCGGCAGCGCCGAGGTCAGCGACGCAAAACTCATGGTCACATTGTTGGCAAGCAGGTCGGCCACGGCTGGACCGCCCCCTTTGTAGGCAATGTGAGTCAGCTTGACGCCCGTTTGTTGTGCAAAGAATTCCCCAGCAAGGTGCGGCGCACCGCCGATGCCGGACGAAGCAAAGGTGAACTGCCCCGGCTTTTCCTTGGCCTGCGCGATCAGGTCCTTCACGGAAGTCAGCGGCGATTTGACGTTGACCACCAGCACGTTGCCGACCGCACCATTCATGGTCAGGAATTCGAAATCCTTGATCGGATCGAAGGGCATTTTCAGCAGACTGGGATTGACCGAGAAGCGCAGCGAGACGATGCCGATGGTGTAGCCGTCGGGTTCTGATTTCGCCACCAGGCCGGCGCCGATGACGCCGCCCGCTCCGCCGCGGTTATCAACGACGATCTGCTGTTTCCACAAGTCGTTCAGGCGCTGAGCGATGACACGTGCTGCACCGTCGCTGCTGCCGCCTGGTGCCGCCGAAACCACCAGTCGGATCGGCCGGTTGGGATAGTCGGTGGCATCACCCTTGGCCGCAGGCTGAGCCGATGCCGCGGCGCACAGTCCTGCCAAAAACACAGCGCTGAGGTATTTATGCGTAGTCATGATGTTCCAGTCTCCAAGTAACGTTCCGGCCGGTCAGTCCGGCATGTGCATCTTTCTGCCGCATACAAAGCAATTTCCCTGCCACCCGACTGACAACGCAAACAGACTGCACTCAGTCAAAATCTTCCCGGGGAAATACCGGTGGCACCGGCTCCACGCCGTCCATCTCGGCACCAAGCTCCGCTTCGATCTGCTCCATCGATTCCAGCAGCGCCGAAACACGCAGGGTGACGCTTTCCAGGTCTTCATCGGGTATTTCCAGGCCCGCCGCAGCGGCGAGCACCCGGGTCTGATCGCGGGTCAGTTTCATGCCTTGTCTCCCGGGACCGTCAGATTGTCGAGTACGGGATGACGATCATGCCATGGGCTTGCCTGCTCAAAAGCGTGCGCGACACGGAACACCATGTCCTCGGCAAACGGTTTGCCGGCGATCTGCAGCGAAAGCGGCAGCCCCTTGCCGCTGTACCCCATGGGCACCGCCAATGACGGCACATTGGCCATGCTGAAGGGATAGGTACTGATGCGGCGCAGAATGACCTTGCGCTGCATCGCTTCGGCCGAGTCTACGGTTTCTTTCGTCGCGTCGATGCGTCCCGGCGGATTGAGGTTGGTCGGGCACAGCAGAGCGTCCACTCCCGCCAGCACCTGCAGCACTTCACGGCGCACCAGCGCGCGACCGCGCATCGCCCTGTGGTACACCGCCGCCGGTATCAGGCATCCGGCGGCCAGCCGGGTACGCGTGCCGACATCAAAGTCATGCCAGCGAGTACGCAGCCATTTTTTCAACATCATCGCCGCAATATCCGAGTCCGAGGTCAGCAACTGCAACGGCACCGCATATTTGGCCCGCGGCAAGGACACCTCCGTCACCGTCGCACCCAGGCTTTCCATCACCCTGATCGCCTCCTTCATCGCCGCTGCGACTTCCGGATGCACACCCTCGGCCCAGGCCATTTCTTTCACCACGCCCAGCGTCAGCCCCTTCAAGCCAGGTGTCAGTGCCGACACATAATCAGGAACTGGCCGGGTGCTGGACAAGGGATCCCTCGCATCATGTCCGGCGATGGCCTGCAAAAACAGTGCATTGTCTTCCACAGTACGCGTCAGCGGCCCGATGGTATCGGCAGTCCAGCCATACATCACGCCGCCCCAGCGACTGACGCGGCCGAAGGTGGGACGCAAGCCGACGATGCCGTTGGCTGCCGCAGGACTGCGCACCGATCCGCCGGTGTCTTCGCCCAGCGATCCCGATGTGAAGCCGCAGGCCGGAGCGATGCCCGAGCCGCTGGAAGAACCTGCAGGGTTGTAATCCAGATGCCAGGGATTGCGCGGTTGGCCATAAGGAAAATCGATGGTGCCGCCCTTGCCGAACTCATGCAGGTTTTCCTTGCCGATCAGGATCGCACCGGCGGCCTTCAGTTTTTCGATGACCGCCGCATCATGATCGGGCACGTTATCGGCAAGGATGCGCGATCCCAGCGTCGTCTTGATGCCTTTGGTATTGAGCTGGTCTTTCACGCCGAAGGGCAATCCGTGCAAAAGCCCGCGCCAGTGCCCGGCGACAATTTCCCGCTCAGCCGTACGCGCCTCAGCCATGGCCGATTCCGCACAGACCGTGATATAGGCGCGAAGCACCGGATTCCAGCGTTCGATGCGCGCAAGGCAGGCCTGCATCAGTTCCACCGGCGACAATTTGCCGTCGCGGATCAACCGCCCTTGTTCGGCGGCACTCAGGAAAACGATATCTGTGGAACTGGTTGGCATGCTGCGATCTTGAAGAGCGTGAGGAGTGTTGTGAAAACGGAAACCAAGGGTAAGAGGCCAATCAAACCATGTCAATTTATTGCGTCCGAAATTTCAGCCAAAGACCGCTCTGATTGGAACGACTGCATAGTCCTGATTGTGATACGGAAACGTCCCTTTACACAGACTGGACCCGGGGACTGGACCCGGGGTTTGACAGCCCCGCCACGGCTGACGATACTCGCAGCCTCATTCAGTCATGTTTCTGTCATAGGGGAGCACTCATGAGCAAGGACCTCAAGGCCTACAATATTTTCGACCTGCGCGACATCGCGCTGAAGCGTGTACCCCGGGGCTTTTTTGAATTCGTCGACCGCGGCACCGAAGACGAAGTCTCGTTGCGCAACAACCGCGAAGTCTTCGACCGCATCCGTTTCCGCACCCGCACCTTCGTCGATGTTTCCAAGCGCAGCCAGGACACCACTCTGTTCGGCGTCAAACACAAGATGCCGCTGGTGATCGCCCCCACCGGGGTTGCCGGATTGCTGTGGCACGAAGGCGAGATCGCACTGGCACGCGCCGCACGCGCTGCCGGCATCCCCTTCACACTGGCCACCGGTTCGATCACCGCAATGGAACGCGTCGCCGACGAAGCCGGTGGCGATCTGTGGTTCCAGCTCTATCTGTGGCCGGACCGCTCGATGTCACACGAACTGGTCAACCGCGCCAAGGCCGCAGGCTACAAGACGCTGGTGGTCACTGTTGACGGCGTATCTTCCGGCAACCGCGAATACAACCTGCGCAACGGCTTCACGCTGCCATTCAGCTTCGGCCTGAAAAACATGTGGGACATGGCCACCCATCCGCGCTGGCTGATGGGCGTGATGGCGCGTTACCTGCTCACCACCGGCATGCCGATGTATGCCAACTACCCCGCAGCCGCCAAAGCCAAGATGACCAAAGGCCCGGTGGGTCGCTCCAGCCTCCGAACCGATTCGATCAGTTGGGCCGACCTCGACGCACTGCGCAAGATCTGGCCGGGCAAACTGATCGTCAAGGGCATCCTCGATCCGCAGGATGCGATCTCCGCCGTCGATCACGGTGCAGACGGCATCGACGTCTCCAACCACGGCGGCCGCAATCTTGACGGCATCGTGTCGCCGATCGAGGTGTTGCCGGAAATCGTCGATGCGGTGGGCAAACGCGCGACCATCTTCATGGACAGCGGCATTCGCCGTGGCAGTGACATCGTCAAGGCGCTGGCGCTGGGCGCCAATGCGGTGATGGTCGGCCGCTCGACGCTGTATGGTGTTGCCGCCGGCGGTGAAGCCGGTGCGGCGCTGGCACTGCAGATCTACCGCGACGAAATCCACCGCAACATGGCGCTACTGGGCTGCAGCACCATCGACGAAATCGGCCCGCAATGCCTGCTGTTCGCCGACAAACATGAACTGCGGCCGCCGAAGGAACGTCCGGCGCTGCGCGTGGTCAGCGACGCAAAATCAGCGGAGTCCTGAACCGGGCGATGCGTTCGCTGCGGCCGGCAACAGACCGGCACGGGGCCGCCGGCTTTATTCAGCGACAGACTTGATGCTCACGGGATCCAGGCGTGTTCCCGCAAGATAGTTGAACCGCGGCACCACCGGCGCAGAGGCAGGCACCTCCGCCAATTCGCGGTACTTGGCAAGAACTGCAGGCACGTAACGCCGGGTTTCAGGAAAAGGCGGAATGCGCTCACCATGGCGCAATACCGCATTTTCACCGGCGTTATAAGCCGCAAGCACCAGCTCAAGGCGATTGCCGAACTGCTGCATGAGATCTTTCAGATAAAGAGTGCCCGCCCTGAGATTGTCTTTGGGTGATTGCGCCGGGTCTTTGACACCGTAGCGCAGAGCGGTGTCCGGCATTAACTGCATCAGGCCGATTGCGCCCTTGGGCGAACGCGCCGCAGGATCGTAACCGGACTCCACAAATATCACCGCATGCACCAATGCGGGATCAAGCGCGGCATTCAGCGCGGCGCTGTGAATCAGTGTGGCGTAGGGCTTGTCTGCGAGCCGCGGGGGTATGGCCTGAACATTGCGGGCCACGGGCGATGCGGTGTCAGGTACCGTCAGGCGGAACGCCTCGGGCCGGACATTCAACCGATATGCAGAGTCCGCAGCGCTTGCGGATTCTGCAACAGCCGGCGCCGCGGCCAGGCAAGCCGCAGCGGCAATCGACATGATCGGCAGAAAATTTTTGGCCATGTGCTGCAAGGTCTCAGTGCGTCACGAGGGAGACCAGTATCCCAAATAACAGCGGCGCACATCAACGCAAATCAAAAATCTGCCCGCAGCACTTGAATTAAAAAGTTATTTAAAATCAATAACTTATATATTACCCCTACAACCATCCTGCGGCCCAGGCCGATCCGGCATCAGGAAGCGGCCATTGGCATGAAACTCAGCCGCGGTACGCCCGGCTTCAGGCCTTTTCTTTTTCCCCGCCCAGCGCCTTCATCAGGCGGCCAGCCACAGCCTAACTGCTCGTCAACATCGCCGGCGGCTGCTGTGGCAACACGCCCGATCACATCGCGGCCATCGCGCAGGCGCTCGAGCACAAGGCGCCGCGCGCCATCAAGCCGCCGGTCGTCACCACCCCCGGCCCCGCGCCGCTGCGCCTCTCCGGCTCGCTGCCGAGTAGGAGGAGGAAGCGCGTCATTGCCGAGGCGCCGTCGATCATGCCCTCGTCCATGCAGATGTCGATGACGTTGGCGCCGCTCTCCACCTGCTGGCGGGCCACGCTCACC
>JBBQAO010000169.1:0-2075 GCA_038316355.1 Burkholderiales bacterium | reverse complement strand
GGCATCGAGGTGGTCGAATTCGCAATGGGCATCACGCATCTGCTGAAGGGCGAGATGAGCGAGGATGTCGGCACCGGCGTCGATACCCATTCGTTGCGCCAGCCGCTGGGCGTGTGTGTAGGGATCACGCCGTTCAATTTTCCGGTAATGGTGCCGCTGTGGATGTTCCCGGTGGCCATCGCCTGCGGCAATACCTTCGTGCTGAAGCCCTCGGAAAAAGTGCCGTCGGCGTCGATGCGCATGGCGGCGCTGTTTACGGAAGCGGGATTGCCCAACGGTGTGCTCAACGTCGTACACGGTGACAAGGAGGCGGTGGATGCCTTGCTGCATCACCCGCAGGTGAAAGCAGTTTCCTTTGTCGGTTCAACGCCGATCGCAAAATATATCTATGAGACCTGTGCCAAAGAAGGTAAACGCGTGCAGGCGCTGGGCGGGGCAAAAAATCATGCCGTGGTGCTGGCCGATGCCGATCTTGATTTTGCTGCAGACGGACTGATCGGTGCTGCCTATGGTTCTGCCGGTGAGCGCTGCATGGCGATCTCCGCGGTGGTGGCGGTGGAGGAGGTTGCCGACCAGTTGGTGGCCAAGCTCAAAGCGGCGGCCAGCAAACTCAAAATCGGTGCGGGGCAGCAGAAGGACGCCGACATGGGGCCGGTGATCAGCCGGGTGCACCGCGACAAGATTTCAAGCTATGTCGATCAGGGCGTGGCCGCCGGCGCGAAGCTGGTGCTCGATGGCCGTGGCATCAAGGTCGCAGGCCATGAAGAGGGTTTTTTCATCGGCGCCTCGCTGTTCGATCATGTGCGTCCCGACATGACGATTTACCAGGACGAGATTTTCGGCCCGGTGCTGGTGGTGCTGCGCGTGAAGTCGCTGGACGAGGCGATCCGGCTGATCAATGCCAATCCCTATGCCAATGGCACGGCGGTATTTACCCGTTCCGGCGGCGCGGCGCGGCGTTTCGAGCGCGAGATTGAAGTTGGCATGGTCGGCGTCAACGTGCCGATCCCGGTGCCGATTGCCTATTACTCTTTCGGCGGCTGGCGCAATTCGCTGTTCGGAGACCAGCATGTGCATGGTCCCGAGGGCGTGCGTTTTTACACCCGGGGCAAGGTGGTGACCACGCGCTGGCCGGATGACAAGGCCGTGTCCGGCGGCTTCAACATGCCGACGCTGGGGTAACTAGGATGGAGGATTTAGGATTGAGGATTGAGGCAAAACGAGGTCTGCGCCGGGCTGTGGCCATCCCGGCAACCTTTTCTCAATCCGCAATCCTCATTCCTCAATCCTGAAACAAAATGTCTGCGCGCGCCAACATCCTCACCCGCATCCGCACCGCACAGGGCAGGGCAGTCACGGTGCGCAGCGACGAGCGGGAGGCGGTGGCGCAATATATTGCGGCACATCCGCAGGGACCGCGGCCTCAGGTCGATGCCGATATCGAGGCGCGCTTTCGTGATCGAGCGCTGAATCTGGCGACGACCATCGATGAAGTCAAAACGGTTGCGGAGATTCCTGCCGCAGTGGCGCGTTATCTGCGCGGGCTGAACCTGCCGATGGCGGGCGTGTGCTGGCCGGAGTTTGCCGCGCTGGACTGGGCGGCCGAGGGATTGAAAGTCGAAACCCGTGCCGCGCGTGGTGATGATCTGGTCGGCATCACCGGCGCCTTTTGTGCGATCGCCGAAACCGGCACCCTGATGATGTGTTCGGGGCCTGATACGCCGCCTGCGGCCAGCCTGTTGCCGGAAACCCATATCGCGGTGGTTCTGCGTAGCCGCATCGTCACCGGCATGGAAGACGCCTGGGCGTTGTTGCGCGCAGAGCGCGGTGCAATGCCGCGTGCGGTGAATTTCATCTCCGGTCCGTCGCGTACGGCCGATATCGAACAGACGGTGACGCTGGGTGCGCATGGCCCCTATCGCGTCCATGTGCTGTTGGCTCCATAACGGCCTTCCGCTTTGATCTGAATCAAGAAGCACTGCGGCGCGGCGCATAGCATAAGCTCATGGGTCGCGAACCCGACATCCTGAATACTCCAGTTTCCCCTTCGCCCAGGCATTGGCATGACGTTGGCG
>JBBQAO010000080.1:0-15952 GCA_038316355.1 Burkholderiales bacterium | reverse complement strand
GCAACACGCATCGCCATTTCAACCAGCCATTCCTGCAATAAGGGCTGTTTTGTCCTGGCGAAAAAATTGCGGATGATGCGACCTTCCTCGATCTTGCCTGTAGCAACGACTTGCCCCGTAAATTCTTCGTCAAAGATCGTGGATTTCGATTTTGGCGTGTGGCCCTGCAGTTCCAGCCAGTGCGCAGTGGCCTTCATCACTCCCTCCGGAAACACGTCGCGCGGACAGGCGTAGGTGCATTTGTTGCACGACACGCATTGCCAGATGATGTCCTTGTCACGCAGCAGCTCCGATTCCATACCCATGCGGATGAGGTAAATCCAGTAGCGCGGGTTGAAATCAGGGTTAATCGCGTGGACGGTACACGAATTAGTACACGATCCGCATTGCCAGCAACGGTTGATATGCTCGCCGCCGGGCAGCACCGAAATCTCTTCTTCTATTTTTTCGTTGTAATCGGTGATGACGCGCGGCGCGATGAACGTACTCCAGTGCCCGGACACGTTTACACCGTCGATAGTCAGATTCTCATGCGTCTTGAGATTCTCGGGTCGTATCAGATTTTTTTCATGTATGGGCATGATGATGTTTTTGTGGCAATAATCGCGCGCGGGTCAATCGTGTTTTTCAATCCGTGCTGCTGCTTCCTCAACAACAAACGCATTGCCGTCAGCAGATTTGAGGCGGGTTTGTCCATTCGCGCCGATGCCATCCAGGCCGAGCAGCCGCCGCAGGTGCATCAAAGGATCTTCGGGCCGGGAAAAATCCGCCCGCAGGTAAACACCGCCTTGTTCGCCCACATAGTCGGCGTAAATTTGCGCGGTCAGCAAATCCACGTACCAGATCACATCACGAAACACCCCGTTATCGGCGAGAAACTGCGACAACTCCTCGCGCAGCATCAGATAAGTAGCGTAATTCGACAGCACGTTGATTTCGATCTGATCGACGTCAGCGCCGTTCCCGGCATGCCAGATTTCACGGATCACGCCGGTGTTGGTCTGGGCATCCCACACCCAGCGCAACATCATCGGATAACGCTCGGGGTCGAGGTTGTGCAGGATTTCCGATGCGAGATCGTGTATCCAGCGATGCTCCCGATCTTCGGGAAAAGCGCCACGGAAGGCCGCCATTCGACTGTCCGTGGTGGTCGTGTCGCCACGACCATCAAGGAGACCCGCTATCGCGGTGCGCAGCACACCGAAGCGCTGCACCTCCACATACGGCGTCACCCGCCGGCGTACCGTGGAAATCAGCGCACACAGCGCCTTGAACGAATGGAGATCGAGTTCACCTGCCCCGGCATCCAGCAATGTACGGCTGAACAGCATTGATTTCGCTTTCAGCGCTTCGACATGCCGCTCGATACCGCCACACTCCTCAAGGCCGTTCGCCAACCGTTCGAACGCCATGGCGAGCTTGGGGCCGCTCAGTTCGAGCCGCGGAAACGCCCCGTCAAGTCGTGTCGCCTGTGATGCCGTGATCCGGGTCATGACGAAGCGTCGCTCAGGGTTTTCGCAAGGCTCAGGCAGCCGCTGTTTGCGCCGGCTGCTGCACCAGGGCAAACGCCGCCATCGCCGCTGCTTTCGCCTGCGCAATCGAGTCGTCGATGGTTTCCGGTCCTGCGGCAGCACCCGCCACGAAAATACCGGGGCGGGAGGTTTCGCCGAGATTGCCGTACGAGCTGCCTTTGCCGATGAAACCATGCGGCTCAAGCACGATGCCAAAGGTGGCTGCAAGAGATTTGTTATCCACGTTGGGATCCATGCCGATCGCATGCACCACCATGTCAAACGGTATGGTGATCGGACGCTTGACCAGCGTGTCTTCGCCCTTGATGATCAACCGTTTTCCGTCGGACGTGACTTCGGCGATACGTGACTTGATGTATTTGACCTTGAATTCTTCCTGACTCCGCCAGTAATACTTGGTCTCGTACAAACCATATGTGCGTATATCCATGTAGTAAATGTAAACATGGGTGTCCGGCAGTTCTTCGCGGATTTCCATCGCGATGTTGCTGGATACGGTGCAGCATATTTTGGAACACCATTCGCGTCCGATCTGACGATCGCGCGAACCGACGCAGAGCAGGATCGCAACGCGCTCCGGCTTGCGTCCGTCGGATGGGCAACGCACACCCCGGCCGCTGGAAATCATCTGCTCCACCTGCGCGGTGGTCACCACATCGGGATAGGTGCCGAAACCCCATTCGGGTTTGTTCACGGAGTCGAAGTGGGTGAACCCTGTACACAGCACGGCGGCACCGGTCTCAATGCTCTGGCCGTTGGACAGGTTGGCGCGAAACGCGCCCGGGGTACCGCTGAATGCAGAAACCGAGGCGGCCAATTGAACATTGATCAGCGGATTGTTTTCCACACGACTCACCATCGCGCCGATCGCGTCTCTGGCCCACTCCCCGGACGGGACCAGTTTGGCATAACCGCTGAGTATGGGTGCGCCGCCCAGGCGCTTTTCCTTCTCCACCAACACCGCCTGCTGACCGACGCTGGCCAGGGCATGGGCGGCGGCAAGGCCTGCAGGGCCGCCGCCAACGATGAGTACCGGTTTGTTATTCATGGGCGATTAGCGACCGGAATCGCGGCAGGCATGGGTTTAAAGCCCGGGCCGGAGGTAATCATGCGCCTCGGGTCATAAAGATTTTCCTGCTTGCCCGCCTTGACCTCTTCAAGATAAGCCACGAATTCAGCCTTTTTCGCCTGCCAGTCGATGCCCAGCTTTTCCATCAGGTGTTCAGTGGGTGAGGCGTGCCAGTGCGACTGCACGATCTTGTAGGGGTGTGCGCCGCACACCAGCGCGGCAAACTGGCAATCCGCGAGTACCGCCAGCTCCACCGGCTTGCCTGCCGCCTTGGCAATCCATTGATTCTTGTCCAGCGTGGTGATGCAGCCGGTATCGTGACCGATCATCACGTCAGCGTGCGCTTCTTCGACAGCAACGCGAATTTTACGGTCAATGGCGAACGAACGCGTAAATTCGCGCTCGGAGATGATGTGCCGGAAACCGAAGCCGCAGCAGTCATACCAGGTCCTGTAATCAATCACCTGCGTGCCCAACGCCTGCATGATGCCGGTCGATACAGCCAGCCGGTTGCCGCCGAGAATACTGTCATCGTAGATCGCATCCTCGGGCACCATTTTGTAAACATGGCACGCCGGGTGGATGGTGGCGCGGATTTCGCTGCAATCAATTTCGCGCATGGCGTTGATGCGTTCGCGCATCACATGCAGCCACTCTGAATAATGCACGACTTCCTCGGGAATCAGCAGCTTGCCGTCGACCAGGCGACCGAGTTTGCCGAGGATGGCGCGTACGCGCTCGCGCAGCGTTGCAGAGTGAATCAGGTAACCCCGCACTTCCTTGTAGTTGCCGAAGGACGTGCCGCAATGCACCAGCGGATAGTAATAGCTGTCCGGCAACCCTTGAGCGCGAGCCGCGACATACGCCTGATGAAAGTTGCGCAGAAACACCGCGGCGAGGCTTTCGAGATTGCCGATGCCCGATCCGTGGTAGTTCCACGCCGTGCAGGAGGTCTGATCGGTTTCATCGAGGTATTCGACATCAAGCTTGTTCATCAGCCACAGCAGCGACGCGGGATAACCCGGAATGTTGCCACACTGGCCGCACGATTTATGATGCCACAGCCGCTGCGTCGGGATCTTCTTGTCCCAGCCATAGAGTGTCTTGACCATGACGGGCTGATGCTCGTCCGAGACGCGATGAACGACGATTTCGCCTTCTTTTTCGAGCTGCCACATCGCGTCACGCACATCTTCCACGCGATCCTTGCCGGTGAGCATCGAGCGGCGGTCGATCTTTTGCTCAACCCACGACGTCGCAATACCGGCATCGTGCGGCGAGAGCTTGGCATCGCGCCACTCCGCACCGTGGCCGGTAAACCGTTCGGCGCTCATTGGATCGCCTGCACTGTCAGACTTGATGGTAGTCATCCCCGTCTCCTTTAATCAGTCGTCCTTCTGATCTTCCTGATCGGCAAGAAAATCCTTCCAATCCTCGCGTTTTTCGTCCATGAAATCAGCGATCACATCGAACAGATTGCGATCAATGCCTTCGAGTTGCTTCAAGACACCGGTTTCTTCCCAGATGGTGTACAGCTCCACCGAAGTTTTCAAATTGACCTCCCATGCCGTGGCCGTGGTGTTGAGCGTCGGCATCGGGATCGCCTTGCGCAACAGCTTCAGCGGCGCATCGATCTTCGAAATATTCGGCCCCCAGTCGGGAAAATGCTCGGCGTTAATCATGTCGGGGGCGAGCTGGTTGCCGGTGGAAACCAGTTTCAACATCACACGACTGAACGGACGCAGCACGCTTTTCGCTGATTCCATTTCGTGCTTGATCGCGGTTTCGCGCATCAGCATGATCAGTCCGCCGGGAGAATTGCCGAACGGGCAGCGCGCGGCACAGGTGTAACACTGGGCGCACGCCCAGATTTTTTCCTGCATCGCGTCATAAATGCCTTCGAGATTTTCCGTCCACAACAGCTGCACGATCTCGCGCGGGCTGAAATCGTAGTAGTGCGCCGCCGGGCACGTAGCTGTGCAGATGCCGCAGTTCAGGCACCCATGAAGTTCGTGGTCGTAGCGCAGGTCGGCCTGAATGTCCTTGAATATTTCCTCGAGCTGCGGGCGCGATACCTGCGGCTTGTCGGAAACAGGATCGCCGATGTGTTCCTGAACGCGGGTGGTTGTAGCGGACATGGCTGCCGATCAATAAGCCGTCAGTACGTCAGGACCCTGCAGTCCTCTTCCATCACCGTTTCGATGAGGTGCGCGCCGCCGACGATGCCTGCGCATTCCGGGATGAGGTCGCTCTCCTTCATGTCGAACAGATCCAGATTCGGCGAGCAGGTGTAGAACTTCACGCCGGCTTCGTGCGCATCCTTGATAAAGTCATAGACGGTTTTGGGCGAACCCTCCTTGACGTAGAGTTTTTCCGCAACGCCCTTTTTCATCAGCCTGCCGGCGGTAGCAGTACAGATCACATCGACTTCGTAGTCCATCGCTGCGGCGACGGAAGCCTGGAAAATGGGCGCCCCCAGCTCCTCCCCGTTGCGCGGGTCGGTATTGGCCATCACGATCACCAGTTTTTTTGCCATGGCTCCTCACTATCGACTTTTCCCAAAAACATGACAGCTTCGCCAGAGGCATGTTTTTGTCATTATTTATGGAACTTTCAATAACTGTTCAGAATAAACATTGATTGCTGTCGTTAAGGGCTGACGTTATGAACCAACTATATATTAGATTTTCCTAAAATGGCAAGACTGGGCATGTTTTGAGATTCAGGCTGCGGCGCTTTATGCACTTTATGCAGTATCCATCCAGCCGGTGAGCCGGATCAACCCCGCCATGATCGGCACCAGCGCATCTTCCAGTGGACGTTGCACCGCACCCAAGCGGTCAAGATGAGCCGCGGCATCGGGCGGTGATTCCTCGAATTCCATGATCAGGTCTTCAATCATCGCGCGCTTGATGCCGGGATGCGCGGCAAAACCAACTGCCGAGCGGCCGATTTGCCAGACGGCGGGCCGTTCCATGGCGTCCCGAGCCAGTATCGTCGCGTAAGCGGGCGGCACCGGCCAGTCGCGCATATAGAGCACCAGTGGAAATTCCTCCGGCAGGTAACCGCCCAGGGCATCATCAGTGGTGCGCCTGGCGGTGGTGATTTCAAATGCAAATTCAGTGGCTTGCGTACTGCCTCCCGCCGCCAGCGCCAGTATCTGCGCACCCAATCCGATGCCGATCACCGGCCATTCCCGCATCAGACAGGTATGCGCCAGTGCGATCTCCTCTTTGAGCGTGGGCAGGTCGCGCGCACCCGCGCTGCCCCACGGCCCGCCGCCGAGCAGAATAAGCCCTTCGCTGATCTTGTCCCGATGCGGCAACGCTTCCTTGCCCGCGAACGGCCGGTAATACTTGAAGCGCACGTTGCGGCCTTCGAGATGATCTTCGATCAACCCGAGATACTCGGCGGAGGTATGTTGCAGTACATGAATCTGTTTCATGGGGCGTCGCGCACTGAGGAATCAAATTAACTATTTGTTTTTAATGAATTAATTTGTGCGTTCCGCCTGCAGGGCTGCCTCGAAGGCTGCACGGAAATCGGCAGGCGTGACCGTCAGCAACCCTGTTTTCGCCTGCGCAAAAAATCTTTCAATCGTGTCGCCCGCCTCCACCACCGCCATATTGCGCAGCGCCGCCTCGAGATCAAAGATGGTACGCGGCGGCGTGACAAAAAAATCACCGGTGATCAGCACTTCACGGATGCGGGCATGCCGCGCACCATCAAGCTTCAGATAAGCCGTGATCGTGCCACCGGCACCGGTGTGGCTGCCGCAGAGTACGCCCGCATCGGCGTCCGGATCATCAATTTCCATGACGAAGGCATCGGTGCCGATTTCCTCGTCGTGCAGGCGCGCAGCGAGTGTTTCTTCTTCAGCCGTAATTGCACCGCGAACCGGCGCAATGCCCAGACGTTCGGCAAATCCCGCCAGCAGCGCTTCCTGCACGGCTTCGATGGCGGGTGCAACACCAAGCAATTCGCGCAGCGTAACCACGCGGTGCGCGGCGGAATCGAGCGCGCGCCTGGCCAGTTTGGCTGCGGGCACGTTGAGCGCCGCAACCATGTCCGCCGGATTCATGTCGATGAGCACCGTGCCCTGATAGAACAGCGTATCACCATCGAAAAAACCACCGGTGCCGCTGATCTTGCGCCCGCCGACCTCGATGTCGTTGCGCGGCCGGTAGCGGGCATCAACACCCAGCCTGGACAAACCCGCCGCCGCCGCCTCGCAGATTTCCCGCGCCAGATCGGCCAGCGAATTGATGCCCAGCGTCGCGCGATGGAAAACCAGTTCCCAGCCGAGTTGGCCTTCATCAAAATAAATCGCGCCGCCGCCGGTGATGCGGCGCGCAATGCCAATGCCGTGCGCGCGGCAATGTTCCAGCCTGATTTCACGCGATACGGCCTGATGGCGGCCCACCAGTGCGCTCGGCGGAAACCGCAGAAAGCGGATGGTGTCGGGGATCCGGCCCGATTGTCGCGCTTCGATCAGCGCCTGATCGAAGGCAATCTGCCGCCGTGCATCACGGAGGCCGGTATCGATAACGCGGAACCGCATGCCCATGGCCTCAATTTTTCTGTTCGACGATGCGCAACTGGCGGCGTATCTTGCGCACGTCGCTCTTGTTGGGAGGGAACGGAAAGCTCGCAATATTCGACGGCGGCGAATCGCCATAAGGACGGTCGCACGCCGAGATATCTTCGGCAAATTTTCCCGGACATCCCGATGTACGGAATGCGACACCGGCGTTGATCACATCATCAAGCTCGCTCTGCGCAACGCCAAAATCGGTCACGCGGCCCTCGCCATCGAATTTCATCTGCCCGACACTCACGCCGCGGTAATCGATCAGGTAACGCGCCAGCTGCACCCGCCGCCACTGGTCGCGCGGAGTCGCAGGCAGATGATCCATCAGCGAACCTTTCTCGGGGAAGAAGCAGAACATGTGACTGTGCCCGCCCATATCGACCAGCTGCTGCACCAGAGTCAGCACATCATGTTCGGTCTCACCCATGCCGACAATAATGTGCGCGCCGAATTTTTTCGGGCCGAAAATATCGCGCGCATTGTTCAGAATTTCCCAGTACTTGGCCCAGCTATGCGGCGACTGCACGCCTTTGCCGCGCGTGCGATCAAAAATCTCCGGCGTCGCAGCATCGAGCGCCACGGTAAAAATATCCGCGCCCAGTTCGTGCAGGCGCTGCACGTCACCCCGCACCATCGTGGTCGGGTTCGACAGGATGGACACCGGTATCGTCTCCGGTGAAATGCGGTCGGTCCATTGTTTCAATACGGTCACTGTATCGCCGTCCGAGCGCGGGTGTGTGATCATCGAAATACACATGCGGTGAAACGGACTGGCCGCACCGTCAGCGGCCACTTTGTCGATGACTTTATCAAGCGGCACCGCCGGCCAGTCAACACGGATGAAATTGCGATCGGCGTAATCGCGCTCGGCCTCGCGGTGGCGTGCCAGCCCGCAATAGGCACAGTTTGCGCGACAGCCCTCGGGATAAGAGAGCAAAAGATTCAGGCAGCGCGTGCAGGCGCAGCGATACATCTTGCCCGTCATGATGCCGAGCGTAATCGCCGCTGCCGTGGACATCTGCACGTATTCGGGCGAGCGCATGTGCGGCGTCAGGATGTTGTAGTTGGGCAGATACACGCCCTGCGGCGCGACATTGTTGGCCTTGACGCGGCCGCCGTTACGCATGGCTTTCGGCGGCATCTCCGGCTGGCGCGGCTGCATCAGCGCCGCGGGGTTGTGATCCAGCATGGCCGTTGCAGTGGCGGCGGTTGTGGCATCGGGTCGGTAGCAACTCATGGTCCGGATTCCTTGTGTTACGGTATTATTTATATAACCTATTGTTTTTAAACAATAATTAAATCGGCTAATTAAAGCAGCTCATTAAAACGACTATGCAGCCCCAGTCCAGTACTGCGGATAGGCGATCCAGCTCTGGCGCAGGTCTTCCTTGCCCGGCCGCCGGGCGGCGAGCGTCACGCGGCGCTGCCGGGCGCGCGTGAGCGCTGCGCCGAAGATATCGTTGAGCGCTTCTGCGTAATCTTCTGCGTAATCCTGCGGCGCCGACAGGTCGCCGCCTGTCGTTGCCGCTGCCGCCAGTCCTGCGAGTCGACCCGAATGCACAGCAGCACTGATGCCGGCGCCGGTCACCGGATTGGTCAGCCCGGCGGCATCACCCGCGAGCAGCACCAGCGTATGCGCAATCCTGCCCCAGGGCTGCAGCAGGCCGCCGACGGGTATCAGTCCGCCGGTCAAGCCCAGAATGCGCGCGCCGACCTGATCGCGTGCCATCAGCGTTTCATGCAGCCGGTGCACGATGGATTTGAGTTGATGTTTGGATGCGGGATCGACGCCTGCACCGAGGTTGGCAACGTCGCCCTTGGGAAACAGCCAGCCGTAGCCGCCAGGAATATCCGCTGAAAGAAAAATATCCGTCGCTTCGTGCGCGTGGTGGAGCGGCACGGTGATTTGCCGGGTCTCCACCAGTGCGGTGTTGATCTGGCCGATGGCGCGGCCCGCGAGAGAACGCGGGCCGTCTGCGCCGATGATGACGCGCGGCATGATCGAGCGGCCGTCGGAGAGGATGACCACGCCTTGCGCTGTTATGCGCCGCGCGCTCACGCCCAGCGTACATTGCGCGCCGGACGCAAGTGCCTGTCCGACCAGATGCGCATCGAAGGCGGCACGGTCGAGCATGTGGCCCGGGAAATTCTCCCTGATGTCGGGGGCGTCCTGTTCGACGAATGTCGTCATCGACGCAATGTGCTGTCGCACCGACGACTGGAGATCAGCCACGTCCATGCCGATCATTGCGGGCACAAACTCCGCGCACTGCACGGGGCGGCCCGCGACTTGTTTCCGGTCAACGCCGATGACTGTGCAGCCCTGACGCGCGGCCTGCGTGGCGGCGCAGGCACCCGCCGGGCCCAGACCCAACACCAGCACATCGACGCGGGTCATGCTCATCGCACAATTGCAATGGGCTGCGGCGTTATGGCGGCACGCGGATGCAGCCTGATGGTATTGCCGGTTTTCACCGAGCAGCAGGCATGTTCCTGCACCGCCGGCCGGCCGATGACCTGCGCTGCCGCGAGCGCACCCTCGGCGGGAAACGCGATGCCATCCAGTCCCGCCATGACCGCATAGGCATCAGTCACGCGCCGGTGCAGACCGGGCGGACGCGCGCAACCGAGCAGCACCTGGCGATCGGCAATGCGTTCACGCGCTTCGAGGAAAATCCGCCCGACATCGCCGGTTGCAGGCGTCACAAACGTATCGGGCTTGGCGTAGAACGGCATCACCACCACCAGCACCAGTGAGTGGATCGGGTGGCGACTCACGATGTCCAGTGCGGCCGGCTCACCGAGAATGTGCCCGTAGTGCAGGCCGATCACGATATGCGGCACCACTTCCATGCTGGTAGCGCATAACGCGGCAAGCGTGGCCTCAAAATCTTCCACCGTGCGGTCGAGGTGATAAACATCAGTGATGGTCTCGCGCGCACCGATCACATCCATCATTGCGGTATCGACACCTGCCGCGGCAATGCTGCGCGCACGCGCCCCATCCAGCAAGGCGGTATGGATGGCGATGCGCAATTGCGGGAAATCGCGCTTCAAGCCTTCGACCACAGGAAGGTAGCGCTCGTAGGGTACCTCGTTGCGGCGGTTGGAGCCTCCGGACAACAGAAAGCCCTGGAGATTTTCGCGCACCACCATGTCGCGCACCCTGGCATCAAGCATGGCGGGGTTGGTGGCGGGGATCATCGGCTCGAGTATCTTCGCCTGGCAATGGTCGCAGTTGAGCCCGCATGCCCCGGCAGTAATGGAGAAAGCAGGAAAACTGTTTTTGCCGCAACCGTTGACATCGCAACTGGAATAAGACTTGAAGGTAGGCGTGGAAAACCGGATCTCCCGGCCCGTCACGCGCGGCGCGCGGCTTTCGTACTCGGCGATGAGTGCGGCATCCAGACCGGCGTCTTCGAGTTCTTCAATGGCGCTCAATCTTTCATGCCAGTTCATATTCACCATCCCGGTTCCAGTATTCATTGGAGGTCTGTGCCAGTGCTTGCGCGCAGAGTTTATCAATCTCCGGCCGCACCGCCCCACCCCGCGGCGCATCCGCCAGCGTGTCTAGCCATTCGCTGCGGACATCCCCGTCGTCGATCAGGTCGCAATAGAGGCCGGCCAGAACGGCAAGCGCCGACTCTGGCAGCACACCGGGAAATATACGCCCGCAAAGCCGTCCCCACAGGCCGGTCCAGTAACGCGCCACCGTCCACGGGTTATATCCGCCCCCGCCGAGCACTACGGCGGCCGGCGCAACCGCTGCCACACGCTCAACAGCCGACCACAGTGCCACATTGGTCAGCGCCATGGATGACAGCGGATCGCCATCCAGCGCATCGGCGCCGCAGGTCACCACCACGGCGTCCGGCACGAGACGGCTCGCCAGCGGCAACACCACCCGGTTCAAAACGGTCTCAAGCTCGGAGTCGCAAAACCGCTCCGGCACCGGCAAATTGCATGCCCTGCCACCGCCGGTATCGGATGCGGCGCCGCTGTGCGGCCAGCGGCCGTGTTCGTGCAGGGACAGGGTATGAACCCGCGCGTCGTGCTCGAATGCGTCCTGCACGCCATCGCCGTGATGCGCATCGAAATCCACGTACAGCACTCGCCCTGCCCCGCCCCGCAACAGCACAAGAATGGCAAACACCGGATCGTTGAAATAGCAAAATCCGCTGGCCCTGTCGCGGCGGCCATGATGCGTACCCCCCGCCGGATGGTAGGCAATGCGCCCTTCCAGCGCGAGTTCCGCCGCGCGCATGGAGCCGCCGACGCTGGTAGCGGCGCGCGCATAGACGCCGGGAAACAGCGGATTTTCCATGGTGCCGATGGCAAACGACCGCCTGACCTCCGCTGCGACCATGCCAGTCGCGTCGGCCTGCTGCAACGCGCGCACATAAGCCGGCGCATGGAACCATTCGAGTTGCGCTGCACTTGCTTGCGGGCTGGTTACGAATTCGCCGGCGTGCAGCCAGCCAAGGGCGCGGCATAAGTCCATCACCGGCGCCACGCGGGGAATGGCCAGGGGGTGATTGGCGGTGTAACCGGTATGGCGATAGACCTCGTGCCCGATGAATACCGGCGCCAGCACTTTGTGCGATGCAATTATTGAAAGTGCCATAAATAATGACAAAAACATGCCTCTGGTGAGGCTGCCATTTTTTTGGGGAAAGTCGATAATCGAGTGACCGTCAACCCGGATTCCTCAAAACTTGGTCTGTCGCAACAACCCGCCCGGTGATCAGCGCAGATTGGCAGGCACGGGTGTTCTTTGCAGTGGCGGATTTATTCTATCAGACCACTCTAATATAAACAGATTCTAATGTGCTGCGGTGTGCACCACCACGTAATGCACGCCGTGCCTCACCAATCTTGATTCACGGGACAACCATGCCAAACCCTTTTCTTGATGCAAAAGGTCTTAATTGCCCGCTACCGATACTGCGGGCCAAGAAAGCCATACAAGCTTTGGATATCGACGGGCTGCTGGATATACACGCCACCGACCCCGGCGCAGTAAAAGACTTTGCCGCATTTTGCCGCTCGACCGGCAACGAACTGGTGTCCTCCGTGCACGATGGCAGTGTCTACAAGTTCACGATCAAACGCGTCAACCAGGACGCCGCCGTGGATTGGGCGTATCCGCCATTCACCCTGGGTCCAGCGGCCGCGGCGCTGCACGCCATGCCGGTCTAGCGCTCGACATAATCAAGCACGTAGCCCCTGCCATACAGCGTCCTTACCATCACCCCGGTATCGCTGATTTTCTTGCGCAGCCGGTGCACGTAAACCTCAATCGCGTTGTGGCTGACTTCCTGATCGAAAGTGTAGATCTGTTCGACCAGTTGCTCCTTGCTGACGACGCGGCCGAAGCGCCGCATCAGCACCTCCAGCACACTCATTTCATGCACCGACAACGCCAGGGCATGGCCGCGGATGGCGGCAGTGCGCGCCGCAGGATCAAAACTCAGGTCACGGTAGCTCAGTACCGGTGTCGCCGAGCCCTGACCGCGGCGCAACAACGCGCGCACCCGCGCCTGCAGTTCGTTCAGGCTGAACGGCTTGACCAGATAATCATCGGCGCCGAGATCGAGGCCCGCGACTTTTTCTTCCGGCTGCTCGCGCCCTGACAGGATCAACACCGGCAAGGCATCATTGCGGCGGCGCAGGCGGCGCAGCACTTCCAGTCCGTCCAGTTTGGGCAAGCCCAGATCGAGAATCAGCAGGCCGAATCCGGCGGTCTTCAGCGCCTCGTCGGTGGCGAGACCGTTGTCCACCCAATCGACGGCGAACCCGGCCTGCGTCAACGCAAAACGCAGGGCTTCGGCCAGCGCCGCATCATCCTCGCTGATCAGTATGCGCATGGCATTCCCGCTCCAGGATAACTCATAAGTTATTGTTTTTAAATGTTTTTATTATATTGATCCACGCAACTTCATGCTGCGTCGCGGCAGATCATTGTAGGGGCAAGGTTCAGGATTTTGTAAGTATTTTTGAATAGGATGCCTGAGGGGAAAAGTCACAAAAAAGTCTGGGCGCCGCGCACCAGCGACCGCCCCGCAGATTTACAACCAAAGGAGGCCTCCATGGAACTGACAGAAAAGCACCATGAATACTGGCGCAAGAACTTGGTCGTCACAGCAATATTGCTGACGATCTGGTTTTTTGCCACCTTCGTTGAAGCGTGGTTTGCCCGCGAGTTGAATAGCATCAGTTTTCTCGGATTTCCGCTGGGCTTCTACATGTCAGCGCAAGGCTCGTTGATGATTTATGTGGCGATCATCGGTTTCTACGCTTGGTACATGAACAAACTCGACCGTGAATACGGTGTGGAAGAGGAGGAAGACTAATGAGCCAAGCCGCCTTCAATCAGAAAAGTTTCACCCAACAGCTCAAGCGTTATTACGCGCTGTACACGGGTGGATTCCTCGCCTTCGTCATCCTGCTGGCCATAGCCGAGCAGATGGGCCTGCCGCGCAAATACATTGGCTACACCTTCCTGATTGCCACCATCGGCCTCTACGCGATGATCGGCATCATGAGCCGTACCACCGAAGTATCCGAGTACTACGTTGCCGGACGACGTGTGCCTGCTTTCTTCAACGGCATGGCTACCGGTGCAGACTGGATGAGTGCCGCATCGTTCATCGGCATGGCCGGCACGCTGTATCTTGCCGGCTTTGACGGCCTCGCCTTCGTCATGGGCTGGACCGGCGGTTATGTGCTGGTGGCGCTGTTCCTCGCACCTTATCTGCGTAAATTCGGCCAGTTCACGATCCCGGACTTCCTCGGCGCACGCTACGGCGGCAATGTTGCCCGTTCCATCGGCGTGTTCGCGGCCGTTCTGTGCTCGTTCGTGTACGTGGTCGCACAGATCTACGGCGTGGGCCTGATCACCAGCCGCTTCACCGGACTGGAATTCGGCGTTGGTGTGTTCGTCGGTCTTGCCGGCATTCTGTTCTGCTCGTTCCTGGGTGGTATGCGCGCAGTAACCTGGACCCAGGTTGCGCAGTACATCATCCTGATCATCGCCTACCTGACCCCGGTGGTCTGGCTGGGCATGAAGCACACCGGCGTACCGGTGCCGCAATTTGCCTATGGCCAGGTGCTGCAGAAGGTCACTGCTCTGGAAGTCAAGCTCACTGCTGACCCCAAAGAGCAGGAAGTCCGCAAGATCTTCAAGGATCGCGCGGATACCGCCAATGCAGGGCTGAAAGAACCGGCCAAGGCATACGCCGACGGCAAAGCCAAGCTTGAGCAGAACGTGGCCAGTTTGAAGGCCGCCAATGCACCGGCGGATCAGATTGCTGCCGCTGAAAAAGCACAGGCTGGATACTTCAAGGACGAAGAAGCTGCCAAAGCGCAGTGGAACAAGGACAAAGGACTGGCTGCACGCTCGGCACCACCGCGCAAGCATGCTGATCCCTACCCCGGCAAGGATGAAAAGGCGCGCGACACCGCACGTCTGAACTTCATCGGTATCGTGTTCTGCATGATGTTCGGTACTGCGGCTTTGCCGCACATCCTGATGCGCTACTACACCACGCCCAGCGTGCGTGAAGCCCGGCGTTCGGTATTCTGGTCGCTGTTCTTCATCTTCCTGCTCTACTTCACGGCGCCTGCACTGGCGGTGCTCGCCAAGTTCGAGGTCTATTCGAACCTGGTCGGTACAGATTTCTCCGCCTTGCCAGCTTGGGCCAAAGCTTGGGCTACAGTGGATGCTTCACTGCTCAGCATCGTCGATATCAACAAGGACGGCATCGTGCAATTGGCGGAAATCGTCATCGGCGGTGACCTGATTGTGTTGATGACGCCGGAAATCGCCGGCCTGCCCTACGTGGTATCGGGCCTGGTGGCTGCCGGTGGTCTGGCTGCTGCGCTCTCTACCGCTGACGGCCTGCTGCTGACCATGGCCAACGCGCTGTCGCACGACGTCTACTACAAGATGATCGACCCCGCTGCCACGACTTCACGTCGCGTCACAGTGTCGAAAATGCTGTTGCTGGTCGTAGCACTGCTGGCTGCCTACGTGACCTCGCTGAAACCGGGAAACATTCTATTCCTGGTCGGCGCAGCGTTCTCGCTGGCTGCTTCAGGGCTGTTCCCGGCGCTGGTACTCGGCGTGTTCTGGAAGCGGGCCAACAAGGCCGGTGCCATTGCCGGCATGCTGGTCGGTCTGGGTGTGTGTTCATACTATATGTTCACCACCTACCCGTTCCTGCGTGATCTGATCGGTGTAACCAAACCGGTTGCGGATTACATGTGGTTCGGCCTGAACCCGATCTCCGCTGGCATGTTCGGTCTCCCGGCAGGTATGCTGACCATCATCATCGTCAGTATGTTGACTCCGGCACCGAGCAAGGAAATCCAGAGCCTCATCGAGCACGTGCGCTACCCGAACCTCAAGGGCAGCACCTACGCGACGCAGGCTGGTTGATCTAGCTACTGCAGTCCAACAAAGCCCGCTTCGGCGGGCTTTGTTTTTTGGCGCACTGGTTTATTGGAGCGCATGCACCACATGATAGAATTCGCCCCCTCGGAGAGGTGGATGAGCGGTTTAAGTCGCACGCCTGGAAAGCGTGTTTACGGTGAAAACCGTAACGAGGGTTCGAATCCCTCCCTCTCCGCCAACAAAAAACAGCCCGCATAGGCTGTTTTTTTATTGGCGCAGCAGGGCGTGTGGACGAAGCCACCGGTTCGGCCAATGAATCCTACCCCGGCGGAGCAACGCCAAGACTGAGCCTGACAAGATCCGCG
>JBBQAO010000128.1:0-8397 GCA_038316355.1 Burkholderiales bacterium | reverse complement strand
GCCCCCGCTGCGATGCGCGACCGGCTCATGAAGTCACCGGCACCATTCGGTCAGGCCAGCGGCAATTCACGGTTGTGTGCGCCCAGCCCGTTAATCGCATGCAGCGCGGCGGCATAATGCGCATCCTCGCGCAGCTTGACCGCATTGGCGGCATGCGCACGGCCATGGATGCGCGCCAGACGGGCCAGTCCGGTTGCCGGCATGACGTATTTCAGGCCGCCGAGCAATTCATCCGCCGACCGCGGGTTGTTGCAGACCAGCACCATGTCGCACCCCGCCTGCAGCGCCGCCGTGCCGCGATCAACTACCCCGCCGGCGACGCTGGCACCCTCCATGCTCAGGTCATCGCTGAAAATCACGCCGTCAAAACCGAGCTGGCTGCGCAGGATGCGTTTGATCCAGATTTCGGAAAAACCCGCCGGCGCGGAATCCACTGCGGGATAAATCACATGCGCCGGCATGATGCCGCCCATCCCCGCATCAATCATCCGGCGGAACGGAATCAGATCTTCACTCTCGATGTCGGCCAGCGACCGCTCGTCCACCGGCACCTCGTGATGGGAGTCGGCGCGCACATGGCCATGACCGGGAAAATGTTTGCCCACCGCCGCCATGCCGCCGTCGCGCAGGCCGTGCATCAGGCCGATGGCCAGTTCGGCAATCGCCTCCGGTCTGGCATGGAAGGCACGGTCGCCGATGACGCTGCTGTTGCCGTAATCGACATCGAGCACCGGCGTGAACGACAGATCGACGCCGCACACCCGCAGTTCCGCCGCCAGCACAAAGCCCAAAGCCTGGGCCAGTACCACCGCCTTGCGCCGGTCGCGATCCCACACCAGGCCCAGTTCACGCATCGGCGGCAATTGGGTGAAACCTTCGCGGAAGCGCTGCACCCGCCCGCCCTCATGATCGACGGCGATGATCAGCGGCGGACTGCGCAGCGCGTGGATGTCGGCGGTCAATTGCGCCAGCTGTGCGCAGGACTCGAAATTGCGTGAAAACAGGATCACGCCGCCGACCAGCGGATGCTGCAGCCGTTGCCGGTCTTCGCCGGTCAGGGCTGTGCCCGCCACGTCGAGCATCACCGGTCCCAGGGGTATCGATTTGTTCATGTTTCAAGCACCACGCAGGCGCAGGCCAGGTTGGATTCGTCACTGATGGTCAGATGATGGCCGTTGATGCCGCGGCTTTTCACCAGCGCCGCCAGCGCTTCGTTGAAAACAAGGCTCGGCTTGCCGGCACTGTTCTGGACCACGCTGATGCACTGCAGGGTCACCGGGTAACGGAAGCCGGTGCCCATGGCCTTGGAAAAAGCTTCCTTCGCGGCAAAGCGGTTGGCGAGAAAAAACACTTTCTGTTTGGTCAGCAGGTATCGGGGCTGTTCCGCCGGTGTCAGCACACGCTGAACAAAACGTTCGTCGTATTTCTCCAGTAACCGGGCGATGCGATGCGGCTGGACGACGTCGATGCCGATGCCATAAATCATCGCGCTGCTCCCATCACCCGCAGATAATCCCTGACTGTCGCCGCCAATCCCCACTCCAGCGCATCGGCAATCAATGCGTGGCCGATCGACACTTCAGCCACACCGGGCACCGCCGCCAGAAAACGCGGCAGGTTGTCGCGGTTAAGGTCATGCCCGGCGTTGACGCCCAGCCCCGCAGCCTGTGCACTGCGCGCTGCGGCCGCATACCGCTCAACCATGGCCGATTCATCAGCAGTGCCGAATGCACACGCATACGGCTCGGTGTACAACTCCACGCGCTGCGCCCCGATGGCGGCTGCCCCAGCCATCATCTCCGGCAGCGGATTCATGAACAGGCTGACGCGGATGCCGAGTTTTTTCAATTCCGCCACCATCGGCTGCAGTCGCGCGCCGTCTCGCGCCAGATCCCAGCCGTGATCCGAGGTAAAGGCGCCGGGATCATCCGGCACCAGCGTACATTGCTGCGGCCTGACGGCACGCGCCAGTTCCAGCAACGGCGGCTCGAAAGGATTGCCTTCGATATTGAATTCGGCGTCCGGCGAAGCTTTGAGCAGCTGCGCCAGTTCGTGCACGTCGACGCTGCGGATATGCCGCGCATCCGGCCGCGGATGCACGGTAATGCCGTGGGCGCCGGCTTCCAGAACAATGCGGGCCGCCCAAGTGACGCCCGGAATGCCGAGGCTGCGCGAATTGCGCAGCAGCGCGACTTTATTGAGATTGACACTGAGCCTGGTCATGACATTGCTTGCACGTTACGGGTACAGGTTCTTCTGTTGCTGCATCGCTACAACTGCTGCAGATCGCGCAGCAGTTGCCGTGTATGCAGCGTCTGCTGGCCCAGGCAATGATTGATCAGGGCGCGCATCAGCGCCTTGCTCTGCTGCACTGTCCGGGGGTCTGCGTAGCGATCGACGGCCATGTCGATCAGGGTCTGCCCCGCCAATTCTACGCCGCTTTGCTCGCCGCCTTCACGCGCCGGCAGCGGTCCGCGCTCGGGAACATAACAATAACGCGCTGAAGCCTTGATCGGATTGCCGCCCGCGACCTCGCGGTCGAGCACCAAACCGTAACCCAGTTCGCGCAACAGCACGCGCTCGAAGCGGCGCAGCACCGCGGCATGATCCTGTGCCGTCGGCAGTTGCGCCAGCGCGGCGGCATAAGCCTCAAACAACTGCTCGTGGGGATCCTCCCGCGGCAGCAGTTTCAGCAGCAGCTCATTGAGGTAAAACCCGCAGATCAGGCTCAGCCCGCGCAACGGCGTATACCCCCCCTGCCATTCGGCCTTGTGCAGCGTCTTGAGTTCGGATTTGCCGGACCAGGCGAGCAGCAGCGGCTGGAAGGCCATCAGCACGCCGCGCAGCGCCGACCGCGGCCGCCGCGCACCGCGCGCAATCAGCGCCACCCGGCCGCTGTCCCGGGTATAGATTTCGGCGACCAGGCTGGTTTCGCGGTACGGGTAGGTGTGCAGCAGATACGCCGGCTGGCCGTCACGGCGGGCGCGTTCAGCCATCGCCGGCGAGTGCCGCAATCAATCGCGGCATGACATTGAAAATGTTATATAACTCATTGTTTTTATTAACTTTTTTATTCTATTCCGGTGCGTTTTAACACCGCATCGTCATCCGCCCAGCCCGACTTCACCTTGACCCAGACTTCGAGAAAAACCTTGCCGCCAAACAGGCGCTCCATGTCCAGCCGCGCCTGTGTTCCGATCTGCTTCAGTTTCTCGCCCCCCTTGCCGATAACGATGCCCTTCTGCCCCTGCTTGTCGACCAGAATGGCGGCATTGATGCGACGCAGGCCGTCGACAGTCTCGAATTTTTCGATCTCGACCGTCGTCGAATACGGCAATTCCTCACCCAGCAGCCGAAACAGCTTTTCCCGCACCAGTTCAGCAGCCAGGGTGCGCTCGCTGGCCGTAGTGATTTCATCTTCCGCATAAAGGCGCTCCTGCTCCGGCAGCAATCCGGCAATGGCATCGAGCAGATTGTCAGCACCGACGCCGTTTTTGGCGGAAACCGGGACGATGGCCGCCGGGTGCGCCAGCGCCTCCAGTTCCTGCATGAACGGCAGCAGTTCATTCTTGTTCGCCAGTTCATCGATCTTGTTGACCGCGATCACCACCGGCGCGCAATCCTGCAGCAAGCCCAGCACCGCCTTGTCTTCCGCAGTCAGATGCCGCGCCTCGACCACCCAGACGATGACATTGACGTCGGCAATGCTGCGCGACACGCTGCGGTTCATCAGGCGGTTCATCGCGCTGCCGTGGCGGTTCTGGAACCCGGGAGTGTCGACGAATACGTACTGGGCATTGGCCCGCGTCACGATGCCGATGATGCGCTGGCGCGTAGTCTGGGGGCGCCGCGAAGTAATGCTGATTTTCTGGCCGACCAGGCGGTTGAGCAAAGTCGATTTGCCGACATTCGGCCGGCCGATGATGGCGACATAGCCGGCGCGATGGCCGGTCATGCCCGGACCACCAGCGCGCAGGCCTTGCCCGCCGCATCCTGCTCCGCCGCGCGCCGGCTGGCGCCCTGGCCTTCAGTGCGGATATTCAGATCATTGATCGCGCACTGCACCTGGAAGGTCTGGGCATGGGCGTGGCCCTGGGTGCCGAGCAGCGTATACGCCGGCAGCGCAATGCCCCGGCCCTGGGTAAATTCCTGCAACATGGTTTTGGCGTCCTTGCCGCTGACATTGGGATTGATTGCCGCGATGCTGCCGGCAAAGAGCCGGCGCACGACGCCTTGTGCTGCCGCGAATCCGCCGTCCAGCATGACGGCGCCAAGAATCGCTTCCACGCTGTCGGCGAGTATCGACGGGCGCTGCGCACCACCGCTCTTCAGCTCCCCCTCGCCGAGCAGAAGGTGATCGCCGATGTGCAACTGCTGCGCGATGCCGAGCAGCGATTGCTGGTTGACCAGATTGGCACGGAGGCGGGAGAGTTCGCCTTCGCTCAAACCGGGAAAACGTTCATAGAGTTCCAGGGCGATGGTGCAATTGACGATGCTGTCGCCCAGATACTCCAGGCGCTCGTTGTGGTCGACGCTGTATGAGCGATGGGTCAGCGCCCGCCGCAGCAGTCCGGGATCCCGGAAACAGTGCCCTATGCTCCCGCTGACGGCGTCCGGGTCCACAGCCGGGGATGTGCTCAACCGCTACTGGTCGGACCGGGGCTTGAATTCCATCAGCGCGCTGAGGTTGTAGAACAGCGGCACGCGCACGGAATACTCTGCACTGAGCACGATCCCCGAACCATCTTTTTCGATCTGGATGTCGTCATAACCGATGGCCTTGATGTTGTCCATGCCGGCGCGGGCATTCCACGCGCTGTTGAATTCTCCGCGCGTAGCCGTTTTCATCGACGGCTCGGCAGCCAGGTTACGCAAGGTTTTCTGGATGGTCATGTATTCCATGTAGGCCGGCCCGATCTTGAAGCCGAGCAGCAAGGCTGCGATCGCAATAACCGCGAATACCAGAAAACCAGTGAGCGTAATTCCGCGCTGCTTGTGCATATTGTCCTCCCCGTCCATATCAGTTGATCGAGTTCCCTATGCGCTTCAGGTTGTCGAAGTTCCACCAGATCAGAAATGCCCTGCCGACAATGTTCTGCTCCGGCACAAAACCCCAATAGCGGCTGTCGCTGCTGCTATCCCGATTATCGCCCATCAGGAAGTAATGCTGCGCGGGCACTTTGCAGCGGAAACCCGACTCATTGTATGCACAATTGTCGCGGAAGGGAAAGCGCTGCACCCCGCTCAGTTGCACCGGCGGCACGCCAGCCTGAACCAGCACCGAGTGCGCATGTTCGCCAAGTTGTTCCTGGAAACGGCTGGTGGCGACAAAATTCAACCCGCCCTCAAGGTAATTGAACTCTCCGTCCGCCTTCAGCGGAACTTCCCTGCCGTTGATGCTCAGGCGCTTGTTGGCGTAAATGATTTCGTCACCCGGCACACCGACCACCCGCTTGATGTAATCCAGCGCCGGATTTTCCGGATAACGGAACACCATGACCTCGCCGCGTTTCGGTTCGTTGACGGCAATCAGCCGCGTATTGATCACCGGCACGCGGATGCCGTAGGTGAATTTGTTGACCAGGATGAAGTCCCCCACCAGCAGCGTGGGCAGCATCGACCCCGAGGGAATCTTGAACGGTTCGACCAGGAACGAGCGCAGCACGAACACCACCAGGATCACCGGGAAAAAACTGACCGGATACTCGATCCACCACGGCTGTGTCTCCCCTGCAGCACGATGCTTGCGGAAATACAGCGACTCGGCCAGCCACACAACACCGGTCACCAGCAGCAGGACCAGCATGATCAGCGCAAAATTCAAGACGTCCCCCGTTATTTATCGACCTGCAGGATGGCGAGAAATGCCTCCTGCGGTATTTCGACCGTACCGACCTGCTTCATGCGCTTCTTGCCGGCCTTCTGTTTCTCCAGCAGTTTTTTCTTGCGCGAGATGTCGCCGCCGTAACATTTGGCGAGCACGTTTTTGCGCATGGCCTTGACGGTCTCCCGGGAAATGATCTGCGCGCCGATCGCCGCCTGTATGGCAATGTCGAACATCTGGCGCGGAATCAGCTTGCGCATCCTCGCCGCGACATCACGCCCGCGGTACAGCGCATTGGCCCGGTGCACGATCAGCGACAGCGCATCAACCCGTTCGCTGTTGATCAGGATATCAAGCCGGACAAGGTCGCCGGCGCGATACTCGAGGAAATCGTAGTCGAGCGAGGCATATCCGCGCGATACCGATTTCAGGCGGTCAAAAAAATCCATGACCACCTCGTTCAGCGGCAACTCGTAAGTCAGCATGACCTGCCGCCCCAGATACTGCATGTTGCGCTGCGCACCGCGTTTTTCAGTGCACAGCGTCATCACCGGACCTACGTAATCGCTGGGCACCAGTATTGACGCAGTAATGATCGGCTCGCGAATCTCCTCAATTTGCGAGGTATCAGGCAGCCGCGACGGATTCTCGATTTCGATGACATTGCCGTCACGCGTCACCACCTGGTAGACCACCGTCGGCGCGGTGGTGATCAGCGACATGTTGTATTCGCGCTCAAGACGCTCCTGCACGATGTCCATGTGCAGCAGCCCGAGGAATCCACAGCGGAAACCGAAGCCCAGCGCCTGCGACGATTCCGGTTCGAAACGCAGCGAAGAGTCGTTCAGGTGCAGTTTTTCCAGTGCGTCGCGCAGCGCCTCGTATTCATTGGATTCCACCGGATACAAGCCGGCGAACACCTGCGGCTTGATTTCCTTGAATCCAGGCAGCGCCGCCGCTGCCGGCTTGTTCATCAGCGTCAGCGTATCGCCGACCTTGGCCGCCTGCAGTTCCTTGATGCCGGCGATGACGAATCCCACCTCACCCGCTGCCAGGCGCTCCATCGTCTGCGATTTCGGTGTGAACTTGCCGACCTGCTCGCACAGGAAATTGCCGCCGCCGGCCATCAGCAGGATGCGGTCCTTGGGTTTCAGTTCGCCATCGACCACCCGCACCAGCATCACCACGCCGACATAGTTGTCGAACCACGAATCGATGATCAGCGCTTTCAACGGCGCCGCGGGATCGCCCTTCGGCGACGGCATCTGGTGCACCACCGCTTCAAGCACATCGGTAATCCCTTCCCCGCTCTTGGCACTGACCCTGACCGCATCTTTCGCCGGGATGCCGATGATGTCTTCAATTTCCAGGGCGACGCGTTCGGGCTCGACCTGCGGCAGGTCCATTTTGTTCAGCACCGGCACCACCTCGACACCCTGCTCGATGGCCGTATAACAGTTGGCCACGGTCTGTGCTTCCACGCCCTGCGAGGCATCCACTACCAGCAGCGCACCTTCACAGGCGGCGAGCGAACGCGAGACTTCGTAGGAAAAGTCGACGTGCCCGGGTGTGTCAATCAGGTTCAGCTGGTAGGTCTGCCCGTTGCGGGCGACATAGGCCAGTGATGCGGTCTGCGCCTTGATGGTGATACCGCGCTCCCGCTCAAGGTCCATGGAATCGAGCACCTGGGATTCCATCTCGCGATCAGACAAGCCGCCACAATGCTGGATAAAGCGATCCGCCAGCGTCGATTTGCCGTGGTCGATATGCGCGATGATGGAAAAATTGCGGATGTGCTGCATTGCGATGCGCGGTCCAACAAGGTCCAGCAGGAATCAACGGGCGCCTGCAAGAGTCGCCCAGAGCCAAGAAAAGGGGCACTCAAGGTCTCCCGGAGTGCCCCGTTCCGTTTGTAGGTCTGTGTATTTTAGCGGAAATCCCGCAAGTAATCAGTAACTGCCGCCGCATCTGTTGCGAGTTCGTGATCTGTCCGGTTCTGTAGCACGACATCTGTCCGGTTGTCATAGTCACCCAAAGGGGGTGACCGATGAGACGGACGGAGTTGTTACAGGAGATCCGGAAGATGAGATTCGAGGAAGCGTATGCAGGGTGGAACGCAGGGCGGCTGACGCAGGACGAAACGGCCCGGTTGCTGGGGATGTGCGAGCGCAGTTTTCGGCGGTATGTGGTGCGGTTCGAGGCGGACGGACTGGAGGGGCTGATCGACCGTCGGCTGGAGCAAGTCTCGAACCGTCGGGCGCCGGTGGATGAAGTGATGGCGCTAACCGAGCAGTACCGAGGCCGGCACGCAGGGTGGAACGTCAAGCACTTCCACAGCTGGTACAAACGCGAAGGCGGCACGCGCAGCTACACCTGGGTGAAGAAACGCCTGCAAGAGGGCAAGCTGGTGTCCAAAGCCGAGAAACGTGGTGTCCACCGCAAACGCCGCGAGCCCGCTCCCCTCCCAGGCATGATGGTGCATCAGGACGGCAGCACCCACGAATGGGTCGTGGGCGAGGTATGGGATTTGATCGTGACGATGGACGATGCCACCAACGAGCATTACGCCATGG
>JBBQAO010000015.1:0-58963 GCA_038316355.1 Burkholderiales bacterium | reverse complement strand
CTGGTGCTCGGCGGCGGTCCTTCGTTGCCGGCGATCGTTCTCGTGTCGGTCGCTGGGTCGCTGCTCGGGGACCTGATCTGGTACTACGCCGGACGCTATTACGGGTTTCGCGTGCTGCAAATGCTATGCCGTGTTTCGATTTCACCCGACTCGTGCGTTAGGCAGACCGAATCACGCTTTCAGCGCTTCGGCGCGCCGTCGCTCATCATCGCCAAGTTCATTCCCGGCTTCGCAACGGTGGCGCCGCCGCTCGCGGGCGCGCTGCGTGTGAACATATCGCCGTTCCTCGTTTACAGCGCGATCAGTGCGGCGCTGTGGTCGGGGCTCGCAGCCGGCGCAGGCATGCTGTTCTACCGCCAGATCGACTGGGCGCTGCAGCGGCTGCAGCTGATGGGAGGTTACGCGCTGGTCGTAGTACTGCTCGCGCTTTCGGCGTTCATCGGGTTCAAGTGGTGGCAGCGGCGGCGATTTTTCAACGCGCTGCGCATGGCGCGCATCTCGGTCGACGATCTCTACCGTCTGATCGAGGCAGGAGACAACCCCGTCGTTCTCGACGTGCGTTCGGCGCAGGCGCGCGAACTCGACCCGCGCACCATACCCGGCGCGCTGGCAGCGGACATCGACAATCTCGACGCGGGGCTCGCGGCGCTGCCGGCCGACCGCGACATTATTTTGTACTGTACGTGACCGAACGAGGCCAGCGCGGCGCGTGTCGCCCGCATGCTGATGGACCGGGGGTTTCGCCGGGTGCGTCCGTTGGAAGGCGGACTCGAGGCGTGGATTGCCGGTGGCGGAGCGGTGGCATTTTTTTCCGTGGAATGATCGCCGGCCGGCACCGCCATGACTGATCCGCAAAACGCAGTTCCGCCCTCCGCGTGGTCCCCGCTGCGGCAACCGCTGTTCCGCGCGCTGTGGCTGGCCACCGTAATCTCCAATATCGGCACCTGGATCCATGAGGTCGGCGCCGGCTGGCTGATGGTCACGCTCGACCCGCACCCGGTGATGGTGTCGCTGGTGCAGGCCGCCACTGCACTGCCGATATTCCTGCTGGCGCTGCCTGCTGGTGCGCTGGCCGATATTGTTGACCGCCGCCGCTACCTGATTTTTACGCAGCTGTGGATGCTGACGGTCGCCGTGCTGCTGGCGGTGGTCACTGCACTGGGCTGGATCAATGCCTGGGCGCTGCTTGCGTTCACCTTCGCGCTGGCCTGCGGTGCGGCGCTGAACACGCCGGCATGGGCGGCCACGGTGCCGGAACTGGTGCCGCGTCCGCAACTGCCGGCAGCCATTGCGCTGAACAGCTTGGGCATCAACCTTGCCCGCGCTGTCGGTCCAGCGCTGGCCGGCGTGCTGGTTGCTGCGGCGGGCCCACAGGCTGCATTCCTGCTCAATGCCTTTTCGTTTGTCGTGGTCATCATTGTGCTGGCGCGCTGGCAACGCGAGACCCGGCCGAGCACGCTGCCGGCGGAACGGTTTTTCGGCGCGATGCGCGCCGGTGTGCGTTATGTGCGCGAAGCGGCGGCGCTGCAATCCGTGATGGCGCGCGCCGGGGCGTTTTTCGTTTTTGCGACAGCCACCTGGGCTTTACTGCCGCTGATCGCGCGCGATGCCGGAGGTGGTGCTGATACCTACGGCCTGCTGCTCGCCGGCATCGGCGCTGGGGCAGTCGGTGCCGCGATGGTGATGCCGCGATTGCGCCGGCGTTTTTCGCGGGACGTGCTGGTACGCGGTGCGACGGTGCTGTATGCGGTGGCGACAGTGGGTATCGCGCTGGCGGGCAGCATGGCGCTGCTGTTGCCGGCGATGCTTGCCGGGGGTGCTGCCTGGCTGGGCGTGCTGTCGACGTTGCATGTCAGTGCGCAGACTGTGGTGCCGCAATGGGTTCGTGCCCGTGCGCTGTCGGCGTATCTGATGGTTTACGCGGCGGGCATGACCGGCGGCGCCGTGTTGTGGGGCGCAGTGGCGGGGCGCTGGGGTGTGCCGCTGGCGCTGCTGCTGGCGGCCGTTGGCGGACTGTTGGCCATGTTCGCCACCTGGCGCTTGTCACTGGGCGGCGAGGACGGATTGTCGCGTACCGAACCGGCGGCGTTGCTGCAGGCACATCCGCAGCATCACACGAAAATTGCGCCGGAGCGCGGTCCGGTGGCGGTGCATGTTGAATACCTGATCGCGCCGGCGGACGCCGCCGGTTTTATCGCGGCCGCGCAGTCCATGCGGCGCATCCGCCGCCGCGACGGCGCCTTGTCCTGGGGATTGTTCGAGGACGCGGCGGTGGCCGGGCGCTATGTCGAAACTTTTGTCGTTGAATCCTGGGCCGAACACCTGCGCCAGCATCATCGCAGCACGGCCGAAGACACGACGGTGGTGGCGCGGGTACGCGCCTATCATCATGGCGACAGGCCGCCGCGGGTAACACACTGGGTCGCCGCCGATGCCGCGGGCGATGCCGTCGATGAAGTCATTTAAACAGCAGTAACCCACTCAACGGAGGCAACTATGCAGGAACGCAAGGCAATCACCAGTGTACCCATCAACGAACTCGCAGCACGGCGCTGGAGTCCGCGCGCGTTTGACGCAGCACAGGGTGTGAGCAAGAGGCAGTTAACTGCTTTGATCGAGGCAGCGCGCTGGGCGCCTTCGTGCTTCGGCGCTGAACCCTGGCGTTTCCTGCTGTGGAACCGCGCTGACGATGCCGCGGGCTGGCAGCAGGCCTTTGACTGCCTGTCGGAGAACAACCGCAAGTGGTGCAAAAACGTGCCGCTGCTGTTGCTGGCCTGCGCCGGGGCCACGTTCGAACACAACGGACAACCCAACCGCTGGGCGCAGTACGACACCGGCATGGCCGGTCTGTCTGTGACGCTGGAGGCGGTGGCGCAGGGGCTGGTGGCGCACCAGATGGGTGGTTTTGATATCGGCAAGACGCGCGCGGCGTTTGCGATCCCCGACGATTTCGCGCCGATGGCGATGATTGCCGTCGGTCATCAGGCTGCGGCGGAAACCATAGAAGACGAAGAAACGCGGCAGAAGGAACTCAAGCCCCGCGCCCGGAAACCGGTGGTCGAGCGTTTTTACGGCGGGAGTTGGGGTCGGGCCGCCGGTTGAGGGCGGACCGGATTCAGAATCAGGCGGCAGTGGCTGTCTGGCGCGGCGCGAGCGTGCCCGAGGCAATCACTTGCGGCGCCTCGCTGTTGGGGAAATTGAATTCCAGCAGGGTGCCCACCGGGTCGCGCATGAAAATCTGGTAGCCGGCGTCCGGCACGTTCTGCTGTTCGTATTTGAGATTCATGCTGTCCAGCTTGGCCTGGAATTGCGCAGCGCCGTGGGTATCGAATGCTATGTGGTCGACGCTGCTGTGGTGTTTTTCCTGCAGGAAGCCGTCAGCGCAGCGTGCGCTGACATGCACCAGCGGATGACCCTCAAGATACAGCCAGATGCCGGGATTGGGAAAATTCGGCCGAGGACCTTTATGCAGCCCGAGCACTTCGCCGTAAAACTTTTCAATGGCAGCAAGATCGCTCAGCGCGCAGCGGATGTTGAGGTGGTGAATGCGGTCGATTTTCATCAAAGTCTCCGGTAGCTGGTTTCAGCCTATGGTTTGTTTATAACCAATTGATTTTATTGATTATTTTTTTCGTTTCAGATGCGTTGGAGGATATACTGTAATCCTCTGACTGCAGCCATGCAACGCGCATCTGTCCGCATTGTGCAAAATCAGATGACCACTTACCATGACGCAGCATCACAGTTGCATGGTGCAGTCCGCAGCGAATCACAATAAACAACAGGGCACAGGCCTGATTTTAAACAACAGGGCACAGGCCTGATTTGCAGAAGGAGGAATCGCATGAGATTTTTATCGAGGCCGTCTGTGGTGTTGGCGGCGCTGTTCGTGTCGGGGGCCGCGCAGGCTCAGGCGTTTCCCGAGAGGCCGGTGCGCATGGTAGTGCCACTGCCCCCGGGAACGGCCAGCGATTTCCTGGCGCGTACGGTGGGAGCAGTACTGGCCGAGCAATACGGCCAGCAGATCGTGGTCGACAATCGTCCCGGTGCCGGCGGTTTGATCGGCAGCGGCATCGTTGCCAAGGCCAGTCCCGATGGCTACACCTATGCCATGATCGCGCCGCCGCACATCGTGGCGGCATTGCTGCAGAAAGAACCGCCATACCATCCGCTGCGTGATTTCACGATGGTGACCGAAGTCGCATCGATTCCGAACATACTCGCGGTCACGCCCGGTCTGCCGGCGAAGAATGTGAAGGAGTTTGTCGCGCTGCTGCAGAAGGATCCGGCCAAATACAACTTCGCAACCGTGGGTGTGGGCACCTTGGCACACATTGCCGCCGAGATATTCAACCAGGCCGCCGGGGTGAAAACGATCCATGTGCCGTTCAAGCTGGTTCCCGATTTATTCAGCGAAACGGCGTCCGGCCGCGTGCATTACACGCTGCTGACGGTGCCTACGGCAGCACCGGTGGTGCGCGATGGCCGGCTGCGCGCGCTGGCAGTGACTTCTGCAAAGCGCAATCCGGCGTTTCCCAATCTGCCGTCGATCGTTGAGGAAGGTTTGCCGGCTGCGCAGTCGGATGGCTGGTTCGGCATTGTGGGGCCGGCAAAAATGCCGAAAAAGATCGCTGCGCAGCTTGCGACCGACGTGCACAAAGTGATTGTCCAGCAGCGCATCAAGGACAACTTTGCGCGCCAGGGCGCGGAAGCGGCGGTGGATTCAGGTCCCGAAGCCTTCGACAGGCTGATGACCGACGAATACAAACGCTACGTCAAGCTGGTCAAGGACGTGGGAATGAAAACCCAATGAGGAGTGAGGGGCGTAATCCGTGCCGGGGTTGACGTTCCGATCATCACTCTTCACGCATCACTCATAACTGCAGTCCCGTCCATCCGCCGCCCAGGGCTTTCACCACATCGGCGATGGCCGCGCGTTGTGCGCGCAGCGCATCGACACGGTTGAGTTCGGCGCTGAGCAGACTGCGTTCTGCGTCGAGCACTTCGAGCTGACTGGTCAGTCCGTTGACATAACGGATGCGTGCCAGACGCAGGGTTTCGGTCAGCGCAGTCGCACGCGCGTTTTCTGCATTGAACACCTCGCGAGCCTTGGTCTGCGCCACCAGCGCATCGTGGGTTTCACGGAATGCCGTCTGCAATGTTTTCTGATACTGCGCCAGTGCCTGCCGTTCACGGGCTTCCACCGCTTCGATTTCGCCGAACAGCCGGCCGCCCTGAAATATCGGCTGTGCCAGCCCGAAGCCCAGGCTCCAGATGCGTGCCGGTGACGTGAACAGGTTGGTCAGTGCGGCGCTTTCGCTGCCGAGGTAGCCGCTGAGCCCGATCTGCGGAAACAGCAGGGCGCGGGCGGCGCCGATGCGCGCATTGGCGGCGATCAGTCTTTGTTCCGCGGTCACCACGTCAGGCCGGCGCAGCAGCAGCGACGAGGGCAGGTCGGCCGGGACTATCGGTGAGGCCGGCTGGCCGGATTCGACGTTACGGACGACGGTCTCATTGATCAGCGCGCGCGGACTGCGGCCGAGTAGTACGCCCAGCGCGAGTTCCTCGCCGGTGCGGCGGCGTTCGAGCGCGGGCAGTTGCGCCTGCGCCGCGGCAACTTCGGCTTCAAGTTGGCGCAGCGCAAATTCATTGATCAGCCCGGCGTCGGCACGGATGCGCTGCAAGCGCAGGTTGTCCTGGCGCAGCGCCAGCGCTTTATGCGTCGCAACGATCTGTGCATCGTAGGCCACCAGCGCGTAATAGGACTGCGTGACTTCGGTGGTCAGTGCGATGCGTACGGTTTCGCGCGCTGCCGTCGTCGCCAGCAGCTCAGCACGCGCGGCCTTCGCGCTGTCACGCAGGCGGCCCCAGAGGTCGAGTTCATAGGAGACGTTGAGCTGCCCGCGGTAATTGTTGTTTTCCAGAGCACCCGGAAACTGCGTCGCTGTGCTGTCGGAACGCCGCGTACGGTCGCGCTGGAACGCAGCACCAACCGAGGGCACCAGTTGTGCATCGGCAACCCGCGCCAGTGCCCGCACTTCATCAAGACGCGCCGTAGCCAGCGCCAGGTCCTGGTTGCTTTCCAGTGCTTCGCTGATCAGACGTTCAAGCGTGGCATCGCCATACACTGTCCACCAGCGCTCGGTCGCCATGGCTTTGCCCTGTGCCGGCGCTGCACTCCAGGCTTCCGGCAGATCGGTCGCAGGGCGTTCGTAGGTCGGGCCCATGCTGCAGCCGCCCATCAGGGCAGCAGCAATCATGTACATCAGCGATTTTTTATTCATTGCCGGATTCCTTGCTGGGCGGGGCATGGCGCGGGGTATGGATGGTGCGCAAAGCCTGCTCGCGATGATGTGCGACTTCACTTTCGATTTCTTCAGTGGAGCGTGAGTCCGACAGCTTACGGTCGACGATCAGCTTGTAGAACCAAGGGATGAAGAAAATCGCGAGGAAGGTCGCTGCCAGCATGCCGCCCATGACACCGGTGCCCGCTGAATGGCGGGCGCCGGCGCCGGCACCGCTGGAAATGACCAGCGGTACCACGCCGAGGATGAAGGCGAGTGACGTCATCAGGATCGGGCGGAAACGCAGCCGCGCCGCTTCAATGGCCGCTGCCGCAGTCGACATGCCTTCATTTTTTTTCATCACCGCGAATTCAACGATCAGGATCGCGTTTTTAGCGGCCAGGCCGAGCAGGGTGACCAGGCCGATCTGGAAATACACGTCATTGCTCAGACGTGCGATGCCGGCCAGCGGTGACAGCAGGCCCTGCAGCCACGGAATCCCCGACGCCAGGTAATACGGCATCGGCAGCAGGTTGTTGATGAAAATGGCCGCCAGCGCGCCGAAGGTGCCGAAGGGCAGCGCCAGCATCACCGCCAGTGGCAGCGACCAGCGGTCGTACTGCGCGGCGAGAATCAGGAACACCATCAGTGCCGCGAGTCCCAGCGCGATGATCGACGTGCCGCCGGAGCGTTTTTCCTGGAACGAGGAGCCGCCCCAGTCAAAGGTGAAATCGGCCGGCAATGTGGCCTTCGCGATACGCTCCATTCCGGCGATGGCCTCACCTGAGCTGTAACCTGGTTTGGCCGAACCGAAGATTTTCACCGCGGGCAGATTGTTGAAACGATCCAGCGAGTCCGGGCCCGAGGAATAGTTGACCTTGGCCAGGGCAGACAGCGGCACCATTGCGCCTTTATCCGAACGCACGTACACCGCACCGACGTCGTCGGGGCGTTTGCGATAACCGGGTTCCGCCGACATCAGCACCTGCCAGGTCCGGCCGAATTTGTTGAAGTCGTTGACGTAGGCAGTGCCCAATGTCGCGGCGAGCGTGCTGTAGATCTCGTCGATCGGCACGCCCAGTGTTTTGGCTTTCTCACGGTCGGTTTCGACATAGAGCTGCGGCACGTTGGCGCGCCACAGCGTGTTGACCTGGCCGAACATCGGGTCCTTGGCCACGGCACCCAGCAGTTGCTGGGTGGCCTCGGCGAGTTTTTGCGCGCCGCCTTCGCCGCGGTTCTGGATATAGAACTCGAAGCCGCCGGCGGTGCCCAAGCCGAAAATCGGCGGTGGGCCGAAAGCCAGCGCCAGGCCTTCCTTAATATGCGCCGTCTTCATGAAAAACTCGCCGACCAGCTGGCCGGTCGAGACCGTACGCTCGTCCCAGTGTTTCTGAGTGACGAAAATCGTCGCCGCGCTGTTGCGGAAACCGCCGCCGAGGAAGTCAAGGCCGGTAAAGGCGATGGCGGTTTCGTTGGCCGGGTTCGACTTGATGATGTCCACCACTTCGTTGACCACCTTGTCGGTGCGCTCAAGGGTCGCGCCATCCGGCAGGAACACCGCCGCAATGTAGTAACCCTGGTCCTCATCAGGCACCAGCGATCCTGGCGTGGCGCGCCACAGGCCGAAGGTCAGCGCGACCATGCCGGCAAACAGCAGTATGGCAATCAGGCCGCGGCGCAGCATCCAGGTCACGCCGTCGACATAACGCCCGGTCATGCGGCTGAACCAGTTGTTGAACCAGGTGAAGAAGCGACCGGGTTTGCCGTGCTGGCGTTTCAGGATCAGCACACACAGCGAAGGCGTCAGCGTCAGTGCAACGATGCCCGAGATCACCACGGCAATCGAGATGGTAACTGCGAACTGGCGGTAGAGCTCGCCGGTCAGGCCGCCGAGGAAGGCGATCGGCACAAACACCGCGCACAGCGTCAGCACGATGGCGATGATCGGACTGGTGACCTCGCGCATCGCCTTGATCGCTGCCTCGCGGGCATCCAGGTGCTCCTCGTGCATGATGCGTTCGACGTTCTCCAGCACCACGATGGCATCATCGACGACGATACCGATGGCGAGCACCATGCCGAACAGCGTCAGCGTGTTGATCGAATAACCGAGCAGCAGCAGGCCGGCGAAGGTGCCGATCAGCGATACCGGCACCGCGGCAAACGGGATCAGCGTTGCGCGCCAGTTCTGCAGGAACAGGAACACCACCAGGAACACCAGTGCCATCGCTTCAAGCAGGGTGTACACCACTTCGCGGATCGAGACCTCGACAAAACGCGTGGTGTCGTACACCACCGAGTGGGTGAGGCCCTGCGGGAAGGCCTCGGCCAGCGGGGTCATCACCGATTTCACGCGCTCGGCTGTGGCCAGCGCGTTGGAATTGGGCTGCAGGAAAATGCCGACCAGGGTCGCGGTTTTTCCGTTGACACGACCGATGAACTCGTAATCCTTGGAGCCGAGCTCAACGCGCGCGACATCCTTCAGCCGTAGCAACGTGCCGTCGGGATTGGCGCGGACGACGATGTTCTCGAATTCCGCGGGCTCCGACAGCCGGCCTTTGGTGGTAATCGTGTACACCAGTTCCTGCGGCCCGCCGGTCGGCGACTGGCCGATTTTTCCGGCGGCGAACTGCGCGTTCTGCTCGTTCAGCGCGCGCGTCAGGTCGGCCGGTGTCAGCTTCAGCTGCGCCATGCGGTCGGGACGTGTCCAGATGCGCATCGCATAATCCTTGGCACCGAAAATCTGCACATTGGTGGTGCCGGGAATGCGCTTCAGCGCGTCGAGCACGTTGAGCGTGACGTAATTCGATATGAACAGGTCATCACGGCTGCCGTCAGGCGAACTGAATGCGATCACCTGCAGGAATGCCGACGAACCCTTTTCGACGGTGACGCCCTGGCGCCGGACTTCCAGCGGCAGGCGCGGCTCGGCCTGTTTGACGCGGTTGTTGACGTTCAGCGCCGCCTTGTCAACGTCGGCGCCGATTTCAAAAGTAATCTGGATTTCAACCACACCGCTCGAGGTCGAGTTCGAACTCATGTAGAGCATGTTCTCGACACCGGTGATCTGGTTTTCCAGCGGCGCGGCGACGGTCTGTTCAAGCGTCTGGGCCGAGGCGCCCGGATATATCGCGCGCACGGTGACGACCGGCGGTGCGATTTCCGGGTATTGCGCAATCGGCAGCACGCGTATTGCGGCCAGGCCGGCGAGTACGATGAAGATCGATACCACCACCGCGAAAATCGGGCGGTCTATGAAAAAACGTGACATGGTTTTCAGTCCGCGGGTTCAGGATTTCACGGCCGGCTTGGCCGCGGGTTTGTCTTTGGGCGAGCTCGCCGGCTTATTTTCCGACTTCGCTGCCGGTTTGCCATTGGTCTCCGGCGTAGCAGAGGCAGTGACGTTGACCGGTGCTCCGGGGCCGATTTTCATGACGCCGTCGACGATCACGCGTTCTCCGGGTTTGAGGCCGGCGTTGATGACCCAGCCGTCAGTGACCCAGGCGCCGACTTCGACCGGGCGCGGTTCGGCTTTGGAATCGGCATTGACCACGTAGACGAATTTTCCGGCCGGACCTTCCAGTACCGCGCGCTGCGGAATCACGATGGCCGCGGGGCGGGTCGATCCGGAAAGTGTGATGCGCACGAATTCACCGGCACGCAACTGGTTGGCGGGATTGGCAAATTCGGCGCGTGATTCGCTGGAGCCGGTCTGGGTGTTGACCCGCACGTCGCTGAAGTTGACTGCGCCGCTGCGCGCGTACTCCTGGCCGTCGCCGAGTTTCAGCGTGGCTTTGAGTTTGCCGTCGGCGGGCAGCTTGATGCGGCCGGCTTCAACGTCACGCCGCAGCGCGAGGTGGTCGCGGTCGGAGACGCCGAAAATCACGTACATCGGATCAGTCTGGGTGACCGTGGTCAGCAACACGCCGGGGCCGGAAACCAGCGTGCCTTCGGATACCGCGGCGCGACTGGCGACGCCGGCGATCGGCGCTTCGACGCGCGTCCATTCCATGTTGAGGCGGGCTTCGTTGAGCCGGGCGCGCACGCTTTCGACCTGGGCTGCAGCGATGCGCTCGCTGGATGTCGCGTCATCCAGTTCTTTCTGGCTGACGGCCTTGGCTTCATAAACCGGTTTCAGGCGGGCCAGTTCACGCTGCGTCTGCTGCAGCTGCGCCTCGGCGACACCGAGGTCGGCTGCGGCGCGCGCCTGGGCAAGCTGAAACGGGGCGGGGTCGATGTTGAACAGGGATTCACCCCGGCGCACTGTGCTGCCCTCGCGGTAATTGCGTTTGAGCAGGATGCCGCTGACCCGGGCGCGCACCTCGACTTCGCGGTAGCCCGCGGTCTGCGCGGTGTATTCCAGTGAGATCGGCACATCGCGCGCCTCGGTGGTGATCACGGAGACCGGCGCCGGCGGAAAAGCGGGCGGGCCGCCGGCCGGGCCGCAGGCGGCAATCAGGCTGGCGGCGAGCAACAGCGACGCCGCAATGGCTGCGCGGCGCAGATGATGGGGACGAAGAGCAGGGAGACGAAGAGCAGGGAGACGAAGCGCAGGGAGACGAAGAGCAGGGGGACGAAGAGAAGGGGGGCGACGGACGATCATATTATTGTTCCCTGAAGGTGGCTGCACGGGGATGCCGACAGCATGTGCATGAATATATGACGACAGCAGTTTACATACAACCATGAATGTATGTAAAGTACGGTTTTATGACAACGCCCGGCGCCAGCCGGGGGATCCTGGAGGACTGTGGCCAGACGCACCAAAGACGAGGCAGTGGAAACCCGCAACCAGATTCTTGACGCGGCAGAGCGGGTATTCAGCACGCGCGGCGTGTCACGTACCTCGCTCGCGGATATTGCCGTGGCGGCATCGGTGACGCGCGGCGCGATTTACTGGCATTTCAAGGACAAGGCCGATCTGTTCTGCGAAATGGTGGCGCGCGTGACCATGCCGATGGAAGACGCGCCCTGTCAGATCAATCCTGTGCTGGAGACGGATCCGCTGGCCAGTGTGCGCGCGATGCTGACCGGCATCCTGCAGCGCACTTCCGGCGACGTGCAGGCGCGGCGGGTATTTCATATCGTGTTTCACAAGTGCGAATACGTCGACGAAATGGAACCGGTGTGGAAACGCTTCAGCGAAATGCAGGCGGGCTGCCTGTCGCGACTGGAGCGGGGGTTGGCCCGGGCGTTAAAGCTCGGGCAGTTACCGGCAGGTCTGGATGTGCGGCGCACCGCGCTGGGCCTGCATGCGCTGGTCGATGGTCTGATCAGCAACTGGGCCAAGGATCCCGAACACATGCCGCCGGAAAGTGATGCCGGCCGGGTCATCGATGTGTTTATCGACGGTATTTTGCATGTGCCGCCACAGCCGGTTGCGAAACCTGCACTGCGCCGGGCACACAAAACGCCGCGCGGCAAGGTGGCGAAGACTGCGCCGCGCCGGCGCCGCGCCTGATTTTAAATTTTCAGGATTCCCACGGCGCCGCGCTGGTTGCGGCGATCCCGTAGCGGGTGATCGCCGCAGCTACGATAGCGCGGCTGATGGTTCCGTCATCCGCCAGCGCAGCCAGTGCGGCGACTGCGATGTGGTGGCGATCCATTTCAAAAAAGCGCCGCAGGTTTTCACGGCTGTCACTGCGCCCGTAGCCGTCGGTACCCAGTGCGACATACCGTCGCGGCACATAAGCACGAATCAGGTCGGGCACTGCGGTGACGTGATCGGATGCGGCGATCACCGGTCCGGCGCGTCCGTTCAGCAGACTCTCGACGTGCGACAGTTGCGGCTTCGCCGCCGGGTTCAGGCGGTGCTGGCGCGCGCAGGCCATGCCGTCGCGGCGCAATTCGCTCCAACTGGTGACGCTCCACACATTGGCGGCAATGCTGAAATCGTTCTGCAGCAGTTCCGCAGCGGCAATCGCTTCGCGCAGGATGGTGCCGCTGCCGAGCAATTGCACCTGTGCGGAATCTTTTTGCTGCAGCAGGTACATGCCGCGCAGAATATTTTCCCGTGCGTCCTTCGGCATTGCCGGCTGCACGTAGTTTTCGTTCATCACGGTAATGTAATAAAACACATCCTCCTGGGCTTCCAGCATGCGCCGCGCACCGTCCTGGATGATGGTCGCCAGTTCGTAACCATAGGCGGGATCCCAGGCGCGGCAGTTGGGTACTGTGGAGGCTATCAGGTGCGAGGAGCCGTCTTGGTGTTGCAGGCCCTCACCGGACAGCGTGGTGCGGCCGGCGGTGGCACCGATCAGGAAGCCGCGCGAGCGGCAGTCACCGGCCTGCCAGATCAGGTCACCGACGCGCTGGAAACCGAACCTCGAATAAAAAATGTAGAACGGCAGCATCGGCGTGCCGTGCACGCTGTAGCTGGTGGCTGCAGCGATCCATGACGACAGCGCGCCCGCTTCGTTGATACCTTCTTCGAGGATCTGTCCGTCCTGGGCCTCCTTGTAATACAGCAGTTCTTCGCGGTCCTCGGGTTCATAGAGCTGGCCGAACGGTGAATAAATCGCCACCTGACGGAACAGCGACTGCATGCCGAAGGTGCGCGCCTCGTCGGCGACGATGGGCACGATGTGTTTGCCGATGGCGGGATCCTTCAGCATCTGCGCCAGCATTTTGACGAAACTCATGGTCGTCGATTCTTCTCGGCCGCTGGAGCCTTCGGTAATTTTTGAATAAGCGGCGGGCGCCGGAACGGTGATTTTCGGTGCGGTGGTCACCCGCGCCGGCAGGTAACCGCCCAAGGCGGCTCGGCGCGCGTGCAGGTAGCGCATTTCCGGACTGGCGTCTGCTGGTTTCCAGAATTTCAGCGCTTTGACATCGGCGTCGGGGATCGGCAGCGCAAAGCGGTCGCGGAAGGCGAGCAGTGCATCGTCTTCCATTTTTTTCTGCTGGTGCGCGCCCATCTTGCCCTGGCCCCAGTGACCCATGCCATAACCCTTTTTGGTCTGGGCGAGGATCACGGTCGGGCGGCCGCGATGGTTCATCGCGGCGTGATAGGCCGCATGAATTTTTACCGGGTCATGGCCGCCGCGGCGCAGGCGGTCGATGTCGTCGTCCGACAGATGCGATACCAGTGTCTGCAGTTCGGGGTCCTTGTTGAAAAAATGCTCACGGTTGAAATGGCCATCGGTCGCGGCGTATTTCTGGAATTCGCCATCCACAGTTTCGTGCAGGCGTTTGAGGATCACGTGTTCGGTGTCGCGGGCGAACAGCGGATCCCATTCCGAACCCCACAGCAGTTTGGTGACGTGCCAGCCGGCCCCTGAGAACAGACCTTCGAGTTCCTGGATCAGCGAGCCGTTGCCGCGCACCGGGCCATCAAGGCGCTGCAGATTGCAGTTGACGACAAAAATCAGGTTGTCGAGACCTTCGCGCGCGGCCAGTGACAGCCCTGCGAGCGATTCCGGTTCATCCATCTCGCCGTCGCCGACGAAGGCCCACACCTTGCGTCCCGCGGTTTTCTGGATGCCGCGGTGTTCCAGGTAACGCATGAAGCGCGCCTGGTAGATGGCGTTGACAGGACCGAGGCCCATCGATGCATTGGGGAATTGCCAGAAATCCGGCATCAAGTACGGGTGGCAATAGGACGACAGGCCGGTGCCCGGTCCACCGGTTTCGCGGCGGTAGTTGTTCAACTGGTCTTCGCTCAGACGGCCTTCGAGCCAGGCGCGGGCATAAATGCCGGGCGAGGCATGGGGCTGGAAAAACACCGCGTCGCCGTTTTGTCCGGCGCGGAAATAATGATTGAAGCCGACTTCGAACAGGTCGGCAATCGAGGCATAGGTCGCGATGTGGCCGCCAAGTTCTGCGCTGCCGCGGTTGGCGCGCACCACCATCGCCAATGCATTCCAGCGTACCAGCGCCGACACCCGTGCTTCGATGTCGAGATTGCCGGGAAACTGCGGCTGTTCGGCGAGGTCGATGCTGTTGCAATACGGCGTGTTCAGCACCGGCGGCATCGGCACCCGCTTTGCGCGGGCTTCATCGAGCAACTTGCGCAGCAGGTAAGTCGCGCGTTCACGGCCGCCGGATTCAATCAGCGAATTGAAGGCGTCCAGCCATTCGCGGGTTTCGACCGGGTCGGGGTCGGCAGGCATCACGCGCCAGAAGGCGGCGGCCAAATCGGACAAATTAGCGGACAGGTCGGTCATGATTGTTCCTCCGCGCAGAGAATCCGCGCATGAACCGGATGCTACCGGCAATGGCGCAGAACAGGGTTTCGTAGCCGATTGTTTTTAAACATGAAATAAGCATATAATGCTGATAATTTAGTAATTATCAGCATAAAATGCCAAAAATAGACCTGGATGCGACAGACTGGAAAATTCTCGCCCGGCTGCAGCAGGACGCGCGACTGTCCAACGTCGAACTGGCGCGCGCGGTGAACTTGTCGCCGTCGCCCTGCCTGGCGCGGGTGCGCCGCCTGGAGGAGGGCGGGCTGATCAGCTCTTATGTGACGCTGCTCGACGCTCTGACACTGGGGCTGACGGTATCGGTGTTCATCCAGGTGCGGCTGGAACGGCAGGTGGAAAAGGCGCTGGAGATTTTCGAGCACGCGATTGCCGAGCGGCCCGAGGTCATGGAGTGTTATCTGATGACCGGCGATTCCGACTACATGCTGCGGGTGATGGTCGCCGACGTGCAGGCGCTGGAGCGTTTCATCGTCGATTTTCTCGCGAAAATACCCGGAGTCGGCAACCTGAAATCGAGTTTTGCGCTGAAGCAGGTCAAATACAAGACGGCGTTGCCCTTGCCGGGCGCAGTGCCGGCGGCCAAGGCCGCGCGCGGCAGAAGCTAGAGCCAGGAGCGTCTAACGGGAGGACCAGATCCAATTGAACCGCCGATGAACGCGGATAAACGGCGATGAGTTCTTTTCAATACCCCCTTGAGGGGTGCGCAGAGCAATGCGGATCAAAAAGTGCGCTGAAGGCAGGCAACAGTAATGTATTAAAAAAAATTTTACGTTGACCGAATGAACGGCTTTTCCGGCCTTTTCGATTTCATCGGCGTTAATCCGCGTTCATCGGCGGTTAACAATTTCTGATTCTGATATGAGCTCAAAGAGTCGAACTGAGTCCGACTTTGCTTAGCGCCGTTTGACGAAAGCCGGACGTGCACCCGGCGGCGGACCGGCGCGTTCATCCTTGTGGCGGAAGCTGATGCGACCCTTGTTCAGGTCGTAGGGTGAAATCTCGATGGTGACGCGGTCGCCGGCAAGAATACGGATACGGTGTTTGCGGATTTTGCCCGATGCGTAAGCGGTGACGGCATGGCCGTTTTCCAGCTTGACGCGGAACATCGTATTGGGCAGCACCTCGTCGATGACGCCCTCGTATTCGACCATATCTTCTTTGGACATTGGCAAATTTCCTGGTGAGGGTGGGTGCTGCGACCGTGCGGCGCGACGCGGAGTGCGCCGCGCTGCGTGGTGGTCAAACGGCGGCGAGGTTGATCGCCGATGAGCGGCCGTCCTGGCCGCGTTCGATGTCGAAGGAAACCTGCTGGTTTTCAGTCAGGGTTTTCATGCCAGCGCGTTCAACCGCCGAAATGTGCACGAATACGTCCTTCGACTGGTCCTGCGGCTGGATAAAGCCGAAACCTTTGGTGGCGTTGAAAAATTTTACGGTACCGATGGTGGCCATGCCTGCTTCTCCGGAAATGAAAATGTGCGCCCGGAATTGGACGCAGTATCAATGACGTATGGAGAAGACCAAACAGAGGCGCCCGGAAAGGGGCGCGAAGAATAGACTGACATCCAACCGCCGGCGCGGAGTATGGGCGCCTGGACACTGATTTGCAAGGATTATCCTGATGCGGCAGGATGTCTGTCCATCGTCAAATTATCGGGAAAGTGGGGAAAAAGACCATGAAACTCTATTACGCACCTGGCGCATGTTCACTCGCGCCACATATCGTATTGCACGAAGCCGGTTATACATTCGATCTCGAGAAAGTGGATATTCCCAACAAGAAAACCGCATCCGGCGCTGATTACTGGGCGATCAATCCCAAGGGGTATGTGCCGGCTCTGCAACTAGATGACGGGGCGGTGCTCACCGAAGTCGGTGTGATCTGCCAGTATCTTGCGGATCACAAGCCGGCTGCCGGCCTTGCACCAGCCATGGGCAGCATGGCGCGCTACCAATTGATGGAATGGCTGAATTTTGTCGCCACCGAAGTGCACAAATCAATCGGCGCGCTGTTTAATCCAAAAATGACGCCGGAGATGAAGGAGGTGCAGATCAGCGTCATTGGCCGGCGCCTTGGCACACTGGAGAAAATGCTCGCCGGCAAACAGTATTTGATGGGCGATGGCTTCAGCGTCGCCGACGCCTACCTCTACACCGTACTCAACTGGAGCCGCATCCACAAGATCGACATGGGGCAGTGGCCCAACATTCAGGCGTTCATGACGCGCGTTGCTTCGCGGCCGAAAGTGCAGGATGCGATGCGCGAAGAAGGCTTGCTTAAATAAAAGGGTGCCTGAATACAGGAGGAATAAGGCGTTTGATTGAACCATCCGCGCAAGCGCAAGAGTGCTTTCGCAATATCGTTTTAACCTCACCGGCAATTTTGGCTGCTGCGGCTCGAATACGTTGTCCGCTTCGCGCGTGATCCCCAAAACGGCGTCAGTTCAGCGCGGCGGAATCCTCGTTGCCAGCGGCTTGACGGCGTAGTCGGCGACAAATCGGCAGTCGGCCGGTGTCGCGGCGTGCATGGCCTTGCAACGCGCGGCAATGCCGGCAGGGGTGGGCTTTTCACCTGAGTCGATCCAGTTCAGCAGCGCTTCGAACAGGGGTGGATACATCGCATCACCCCAGTAGCTGTGCTGGTTCGAGTCAATGAAGGTCTGTATTAAACGCGAACCGTTGCCAGTCGCTTCCATGCGTTGGTGCAGGGTGTCACTGCCTTCCACAAAAACGGTCGAGTCGCCGATGCCGTGGGCTGTCAGCACGGGGATCCCGAAACGTCCAACGTAATCAACGTCAGATGAAAACCGGGCTGCCGCAGCGGCGTCGGCGGGGTAGCGTTTGACGCCGGCGTTCAGGGCGGTATCGTCGTCCGAGCCCGCGTATCGTACTTTCTCGTTGCCAAAAGGGCTGGCGCCAGTGCGCCCGATCACGTCGCGCAGCGTAAAGCTGCCCCATCTCAGGTGGCCGATGATCGCATTCTCAGGGATGCGCACGACATCGACGATGGTGCGCACACGACGCGCCTGTTCCGGCGTGCGTTGGGCGGCCGGCTTGTTCAAACCGAGGCAGTCGTTCACGCGCGCAGTGAGATCGGCACTGTTCAGTTTGCTGTCGGCTGGCAGACCCATCCACAGCGGGTATTGCGCTTCATCGGGACGGGGATGGTTGTTGCACAGATATTGATAGATCACCCGCAGGTCGAGCCGGAAATCGTAGGTGGTCGGGCCGGCAACGACACCGCTGGTCAGCAGCATGCCATCCCACGATTTGGGAAAGAGTTCGGCGGCCTTGGTCGCAACCATCGCGCCCCAGGATTGCCCGTGCAGCAGGGTGCGCCGCGGCTTGGCGACATGGTCTGTGAAAATGCGGCGCACGCGCTCGCTGTCTTCTGCTGCAGTGGTGACGGCAAAGCCCCCCTGGCGAAACACCGAACCGGCCCAGGCATGACCCTGACTTACCGTGATGACCCAGCGTTTGATGTCCTCGTCAGCGCGCGAGGCCTTGGGTTCGCCGAGAGCAGGTCCGCCATGCGCGTGCACGACAAGCACGCCACTCCATTGGGCCGGCATGACGATCAGGTAGTGCGCTGTCGCAGAATCCTGACCACGCAGGCAGCGGGCCCCGGCAGGCACCCCTTCCGCACATGCAGCAACCTGTGGTGCGGCTTCAGGAGGATGCGACGGCGTGGCGACGCAGCCGGTCAGCAGGGCGAACGCAGTACCCAGCAACAGAGTCGATCGCATTGGCGTTTTCATTGCTACCTCAGCAGGGAATTGTCGAAGAGACAAATGGTGGATCTATTTACCGCAGATCCAGCTTGAGTTCCTGGATCAGTTTGTCCCAGCGTTTCATGCCGTCACCGATCAGTTTTGAAACTTCTTCCGGTGATGATGTCTGCGGCTCAAAACCTGCATTTCGCAAGCGGTCACTCGCCGCAGGGTCCTTGAGGATGGTCCTCACTTCGGTGTTCAGTCTGGCGATGATTGCTTTCGGCGTCTTCGCCGGCGCCAGCATCGCCGTCCACTGGTAAACATCGAAACCCTTCAGGCCCGATTCGTCGAGTGTCGGAATGTCGGGCAAGGCCGCTGAGCGTTTTTTTGAGGTCACTGCGAGTATGCGCACGCGCCCGGTTTTGGCCTGGGGTATGACCGTCGATGAACCGAGGACCGCCGCAGGCACCTGACCGCCGGAGAGATCGACGATGGCCTGGCCACCGCCTTTGTACGGGATGTGAACCATGTCGATTCCCGTCATGTTTTTGATCAGCTCGCCGGACAGGTGCTGCGAGGTGCCGGTGCCCGAGGTGCCGAATGACAGCGATCTGGTTTTGGCGAGCGCGATGAATTCCTTGACGCTTTTTGCGGGCACGGCGGTATGCACCGCAAGGACCAGCGGCTGGGTGGACATCATGGATATCGGCGCAAAACTGGTGCGCGGATCGAATTTCAGGTTCTTGTAGGCGGACGGCAGCAGCGTCAGCGAGTCAGCAGCGGTAATCAGCGTGTATCCGTCGGGGCTGGCCTCGGCCACCCCGGTGAAGGCGATGGTGCCGGTTGCGCCCGGCCGGTTGTCGACCACCAACTGCTGTCCCAGCCTTGCGGTCAGCTGTTCGCCGACGATGCGCGACACCAGGTCAGTGGCACCGCCCGGTACATAAGGCACGACCAGGCGCACGGGACGATTGGGCCAGGATTGTGCAATCGCGGAGCCGGCGACCACAAACAGTGCGGCGGCCAGCCCCGCTGCGATCCATGCCGGGCGGCAGAAAATGGCATGCAGTGCGCTCATGGGTTTACCTTTCAGCAGCTTGACTTCATCATCATCATTGGTCGTCAGGCCGGACAGTCCGGCAGGCTTTGTTTATTCCGGATTTTAGAGGTAGCATTAGCAACTACTATGCCACTGCCCAACGCAAAGAACAAGAACGCTCCCCGGCGCTCCGCGTCGCCGCTGGCGGACTCCCTGCGGGAACTCGGATTCACCGATTACGAGGCGCGTGCGTATGTGGCGCTCGCGGCGACACAACCGGCAACGGCGTACGAGATTGCCAAGAAAGCCGGACTGCCCCGCGCCAATGTCTACGCCGCGCTGCACAACCTCGAGGCCAAGGGCGCGATCCAGCCGGTCACCGAAAATCCCGTGCGTTATGTGCCGGTGGATCCGGAACGGTTTTTTCAAAACATTCAGCGCACCACTGCCGGGCTGTGCGAAGACGTGGTGCGCAGGTTGCGGAATAGCGTGAAGCCCGCGGAGAGCGCCTATGTTTCGATCTACCGCGGTGACCACGAAGTCCAGGCCAAGCTGACCGACATGATCGGGCATGCGCGGGAACACATCTGGTTGAAAGGTCCGGTGGCGCTGATCGAACCTCATGCCGGCACGCTGACCGCTGCCGCGCGTCGCGGCGTGATGGTGTTCCTGATTGTGTTCGGGAAGTCGGTATCCGGATTGAAGCCGCACAAGCGCATACAGCTGATACCCCATGAAGGCGACGGCGAGCCCCACGGTCCGCCCTCGGACCGGATGCTCACTTTGGCGGTCGACAGCAAAAGCATGCTGATCGCTTCGTTCGCCGGCACGGCCAAGGCGTCTTTTGCGCGTGACTATTCCATTGTCTATGTGATCGAAACCCTGCTCTTGCACGAGGTCTACCTTGCCGAAATACATGCGGTTTTCGGCGGGCAGCTCGACTCGAGATTCGGCCGCCAGCTGAGCCGCCTGCGCCGCAAGTACCGGCCGCCGGGACGTGAGCAACAAGTGCTCGAAGGCGACGATCCGGAAATGCCATGAGCGGAATTGCAGTAGTCCCACCTCAACGGAGATTCTGAAATGACTGATCGACGCACCCCCGGGCATCCCAATATGGTGCTGATCCTCGCCGACAACCTGGGCTGGGGAGAGCCCGGTTGTTATGGTGGTGGCCTGCTGCGCGGCGCGCCGACGCCGCGTATCGACGCACTGGCCGGCGAAGGCCTGCGCTTGCTCAATTTCAATGTCGAGAGCGATTGTGTGCCGACGCGCTCGGCATTAATGACCGGTCGCCATCCGATCCGCACCGGTGCCCTGCAGTCGGTACCGGCGGGGCTGCCGCAGGGCATCATTCCCTGGGAAATCACCCTGGCCCAGTTGCTGAAACAGCAGGGTTACGCCACGGCGATCCACGGCAAATGGCACCTCGGCGACCGGCCGGGGCGTTTCCCCACTGACCGCGGTTTTGACGAGTGGTACGGCATTCCGCGCACCACCAATGAAAGCATGTTTACCAGTTCCGCCGGTTATGACCCCAAGGTCACGCCGCTGCCTTACGTACTCGAAGCAAGTGCCGGTGAAATTCCGCGCGAGGCGGCGCTGTACGACCTCGACATGCGCCGCCGCATTGACGGCGACCTCGTTGCCCGCGCGCAGGATTTCATCGTGCGTCAGCACCAGGCCGGCAAACCCTTTTTTGCCTATGTACCGCTGACGCAACTGCACTATCCGACGATTCCGCACCTCGATTTCGCCGGCAAAACCGGCGCCGGCGATTTTGCCGACGCGATGGTGGAAATGGATCACCGCGTCGGCCAGTTGATTGATACCGTGGCGCAACTCGGCATTGCGGACAACACGCTGTTCATCTTCGCCAGCGACAACGGTCCGGAATTCCGCCGGCCGTGGCGCGGTTCGGCCGGGATGTGGCAGGGCACCTATCACACAGCGATGGAAGGCGGATTGCGCGCGCCGTGCATACTGCGCTGGCCGGGGCGCATCCCCTCCGGCGTGTCGAATGAAATCGTGCAGGTGACCGATCTCTACACCACACTGGCCGGTATCGCCGGTGCAAAGCTGCCGGCAGACCGGCCGATCGATGGCGTTGACCAGTTCGATTTTTTGACTGGAAAAACCACGAAATCGGCACGCGAAGGCCTGGTGTTTTACATCAAGACCGAACTGCGTGCCGCCAAATGGCGCGACTGGAAACTGCATCTGGTCTGGGAACCGGAGCCCAATGCCGGCGCGAATCACCTCGAATCGCCGCTGCTGTTCAACCTGACCCAGGACCCGAAAGAGGAAACCGACGTCAACAGCCTGGCGAGCTGGGCGCGCACCCCCCTGCGGCACATGATCCATGAATTCCAGGAAGGCCTGAAACGCAATCCGCCGATCCCGCCAGGAGCGCCCGACAGTTACCTGCCGCCAGTCAACAAGAGTTGACGCCGGATTCCCGGCGGTGTCATGGACAACCCGCCGGCTGCTGCGGGAATAGAAGTTTGCTGCCGCTTGTGTCTTGTCAAAAGACAGGCTTTGGCCTAGTGTTTGCGCCTGTCTTTTTAGCTCGCTTTCAATTCTGAACCGGAGGAGATGACCATGAACGACATGCTGCGTGAAGACCTGCTGGCCCTCGTTTCCAACCGCACCACGGTGTCGCGCCGTGAGTTTGTCGCTGGCTCGCTGGCGGCAGGATTCGCACTGGCTGTGCAGCCGGTGTCCGCGCAAACCATGATTGCCACTGACACCAACGGCCTGACCGCGGGCGAAGTCAAAATCACCACCGGCAACGGCGACATTCCCGCCTATCGCGCGATGCCCGCCGGCGGCAAGAGCCTCGCCACCATCCTCGTCGTGCAGGAAATTTTTGGCGTGCATGAACACATCAAGGATGTCTGCCGGCGTTTCGCCAAGGCTGGTTATCTGGCGATTGCCCCGGAAATGTATTACCGCCAGGGCGACGTGTCGAAGCTGAAGGACAACAAGGAAATTTTTGCGGTGGTGGTGAGCAAGGTGCCGGACGCGCAGGTGATGGGCGATCTGGATGCCGCGGTGGCGTGGGCGGCGAAAAACGGCGGCGACGGCAAACGCCTTGGCATCACCGGTTTCTGCTGGGGCGGACGCATCACCTGGCTCTACACCGCGCACAACAAAAACGTGAAGGCGGGCGTGGCCTGGTACGGCCGCCTCGTTGGTGACGCCAGCGAGATGACGCCCAAACATCCGCTGGACCTGGTCGACCAGATCAATGCGCCGGTGCTCGGACTCTACGGCGGCGCTGACGCCGGAATTCCGAACGACACCGTCGACAAAATGAATGCCGCGCTGAAGGAAAAAGGCAAACCGTCGATGATCCATCTTTATCCCGACACGCCGCATGCCTTCCACGCCGACTATCGCCCGAGCTACCGCAAGGCGCAGGCGGACGATGGCTGGAAACGCGCCACCGAGTGGTTCAAAAAGAACGGGGTGTGATCCGCGCAGATTCCGGCGGCGCAAATCAAAACGGGGCCCGCTGGCCCCGTTTTTTTGCGTCGGTCATGCCAGTGCGCGCAGGATCAGCGACATCCCGCTCAGCACCAGCAGCGCGCCCATCACGCGGATCACTGTTTCCCGCGACAGGCTCAGGTGCAGGTGGTGGCCTGCCCACAGGCCCAGCGCCATGACCGGCAGCAGCACCAGCGCGGCGAGCAGCGCAGTCGGCGAGTACAGCCCGGCTGCCGCAAACAGCACGATGCGCGCCACCGTGGTGAACATGAATATCATCGGCATCGTGGCGCGGATCTGCGCCGGTGTCGCATTGCGGCCGGCGAGGAAAAAAACATAGATCGGGCCGCCGATGCCGAACATTGCCGCGACGGTGCCGCCGAAGAGGCCGATGGGCGCGCCGGCCCAGTGCGGCAGCGGCAGACCCTTGCCGCTCTTGATCACATAAGATGCGCCAAAAATCATCACGAACAATCCCAGCCCGCCCAGCAGCAACTCGCCATCCAAGCGCACCAGCAGGTAAACCCCGGCGAGTATGCCCGTTGCCATGAAGGGCAGCAGCAGCAGGATCTCCCGGCGCATCACCTCGCCGCGCAGCCGGATGCCCATGCTGAAGGCGCCAGCGCAGTCCAGCAACACGAAAAACGGCACCACGAACTGCAGCGGAAAGAGATGGGCCAGCAACGGCACTGCGATCAGCGTCGAACCAAACCCGGAAATGCCGAACACCACATAGGCCGCGAATACGATCAGCGGCGCGAGGATCAGGACGTGGGGCTGCAGCAGGTCTTCTATAGGCATCGCGGGGAGTATAAACGGTAGAATTCACAATGCCGGACCAAGTGCTGCGGGGTTGATTTTCTGTGCGCCCGTTCACGCCTTCACACATTCACTCATTCACAGTTTTCAATGACCCAACTGATCCTGATCCGCCACGGCGAAACGCTGTGGAACACCGAGCGCCGCATGCAGGGCCAGCTCGACAGTGCGCTGACCGAACGCGGTGTATGGCAGGCCTGCCGGCTTGGTGAGCGCTTGCAGGCTTTGCCGTTTACCACCTTGTATTCCAGCGATCTGCCGCGCGCGCGGCTGACTGCGCAAGGTATCGCTGATGTCACCGGCCACGCGATCATCGATGACGAACGCTTGCGTGAACGCCATTTCGGCCTGTTTGAAGGCATGACCCGCGCCGAGATGGAAAAGCTCGATCCGGAAATCTATGTGCGCTTCATGTCGCGTGACCCGCACTACGCCGTTCCCGGGGGCGAAAGCCCTGCCGGATTTTTCGCGCGCTGCCGTGCAGTGCTGGAGGAACTTGCAACGCGTCATGCCGGTGAAACCATTGCCATCGTGACTCACGGCCTGGTGCTGGATGCGGCTTATCGCGCTGCCACCGGACTCGCGCTGGAGGCACAGCGTCCGGTGCCGCTGGTCAACGCCAGTCTCAACTGGTTTGTCTGTGAGGGCGGTCGCTGGAGCGCCGGGCGCTGGGGCGATGCGGATCATCTGGGTGCCGATGGGGTTACCATCTTCGGCGATGGCACGGTATAGGCAATGATAAAAAATACAAATAAAAACAATTACTTATGAGTTATCGCGTAAACTATCGCGCTCACGAAGTAATTGTTAACAGGCACTAATGCCGCCCGTAACAACTACCGAACCGGTCATCATCATCCACGGTTTGTGGGTGCACGGTCTGGCCATGGGCTGGCTGGCACGGCGGATTGCGCAGGATGGTTTTGCCGCGCAAACCTACTCCTACCCCACGATGCGACTGACGCTGAGCGAAAACGCCGAACGTTTTGCGCGTTATTGTGCGGGCCTCGCGGCGCCGCGGGTGCATATCGTGGCGCACAGCATGGGCGGACTGGTGGCGTTAAAAATGTTGCAGATGAATCGCCAGCTGCGTTGTGGCCGCTTGATTCTGATCGGTACGCCATACACCGGCAGTTTTGCCGCGCAGCGCCTCGCGCAGCTTCCGGGCGGCAAGACCTTGCTCGGTCGCAGCATTGCTGAATGGTTGCAGGGGCCGCGGCCGGTGCCGGACGGCATTGCGGAAATCGGCATCATCGCCGGCACCCGCGGTTACGGTCTGGGCCGGTTGATCGCATCCGATCTGCCGCAGCCGCACGATGGTGTGGTCACACTCGCCGAAACCGCGGTTCCCGGCGTGACCCGCCGCATTACGCTGAAGGTCGGGCACACCGAAATGCTGGTATCGCGCGAAGTGGCGCGGCAGTGCTGCGCATTCCTGCGTGGCGGACAGTTCGCCTGATGCGCGCCGCAACGACAGTGCTGATGACGTTGCTGCTCGCAGGTTGCGGCAATTTTTCCTATTACCTGCAGTCCGTCGGTGGCCAGCTCGAAATCTGGGGGCGCGAAGTGCCGGTTGAACGTCTGCTCGGCGATCCGACGATCGCGCCGCCATTGAAAGCGCAGCTCGAACGCGCGCTGCGCATCCGCGATTACGCCAGCCGCGAGCTCGGTTTGCCTGACAACCGCAGTTATCGCTCGTATGCAGATCTCGCGCGGCCCTTCGTCGTGTGGAACGTGTTTGCCGCGGCGGAATTCTCGATTGAGCCAAGGCAGTGGTGTTTCCCGCTGGCCGGTTGCGTCAAGTATCGCGGCTATTTCAGTGAAGCGGAAGCGCGGAACTATGCGCGGGAGATGGCCGCGGCAGGAAACGATGTGTATGTCGGCGGTGTGCCAGCCTATTCGACCATCGGCTGGTTTGCCGATCCGCTGCTGAACACCTTCATTCACTACCCGGAGCCGGAACTGGCGCGGCTGCTGTTTCATGAACTCGCGCACCAGGTGCTGTACGTACAGGACGACACCGTGTTTAACGAATCCTTCGCCACGGTGGTCGAGCAGGCCGGTATCGCGCGCTGGCTGGCCGCCCATGGCAGTGATGCCGACCGCGTGCGTTATACGCAGCTGCAGCGTTACCGCGCTGATTTTCGTGCACTGGTGACGCAGACGCGTACGGAACTCGCCGCACTTTATGCCGGCAATGCCGTGCCGGAAGAAAAGCGCCGGCGCAAAACTGAATTACTTGCAGTGTTGCGAACGCAATACCAGCAGCGCAAAGGCGATTGGGGCAGGTTTGCCGGTTACGACCGCTGGTTCGCGCAGCCGCTGGGCAATGCACATCTGGCGTCAGTGGCGATTTATACCCGGCGCGTGCCGGCGTTTGAAGCTCTGCTGCGACAGCAGGGCGGCGATCTGCCGCGTTTTTACGCCGCGGTGCGCGAACTGGCCGCCTTGCCCGCGCTGGAGCGCAACGCACGTCTGGATGCGCTGTCCCCACCCTGAATCCTGCGGGAGTTTACATGCGCAGTTGTTCGGCGATGGTCACTGCCGGTGTGATCTGTTGCTGGAAGCGCCGGGCCACCGCGCTGCCCGCCAGCGCGACGCGCGCGGTGATGCGGGTGATTTCCGGCATCGGGCTGGCTGCGAACTCCGGCGCCGTTGCAATGGTCAGCTGGACCACGTCACCGGGCTGTACGGCCATGCCTTCGGGGTTTTTTGCAAGTTCGTTGCGCGGTTTGCCGGCATCGAAATGGCGCACCCTGACATCGCTCCAGGTTTCAGCGGTTTTATGGGTGCGCAGCAGCCGGGTTTCAATGAACAGGCCTGGTGCGATTTTGACGTAGACGGCTTCTACTGCGCCCAGCGGGAGCGTCTCGGAGCGCAGGGGTTGCTCCGCGGTGGCTGTCGCTGCGAGCGCTGACAGCGCGCCAGCCAGCAGCATCTGAACGGTCGTTTTCATGGGATATTCCTTTGTTTTTTCCGTGGGCACCGGTCTGTCGCTGCAGGAGTTCGGTTACCCTGTAAGTATTACGACCGGTGCGAGACAACCTTGAGCCCGCCGGCCGCTTGCAGAGTGCGCTTTGCTATAATCAAAACGCCGAATATCTGTAGGAAAAAGGATTACCTGCACATGAAACTGACCAGCACCAGCTTCGGCGACGGCCAGCCGATCCCGGCCGAATACGCGTTCTGCAAACCCGATGCCAAAACCCATTGCACTCTGGGTGCCAATCGCAATCCGCAACTGGCGTGGAGCGATCTGCCTGCCGCTACAAAATCGCTGGCGTTGATCTGCCACGATCCTGACGTGCCGTCGAAGGGGGATGACGTCAACCAGGAAGGCCGCGAGGTTCCGGCTTCATTGTCGCGCGTGGATTTCTTTCATTGGATATTGGTCGATCTTGATCCTGCTTCCGCATCGATTGCTGCTGGCGAGTTTTGCACTACGGTCACTACGCGCGGCAAGGCCGGTCCCAACGCTCCGCGCGGCACCCGTCAGGGTATCAACGATTACACCGCCTGGTTCGCCGGTGACAAGGACATGAAGGGCGACTATTTCGGGTACGACGGCCCATGTCCGCCGTGGAATGACAGCATCAAACACCACTATGTATTCACGCTGTATGCGCTGGATATCGCGAAATGCCCTGTCGCGGGCAAGTTCGGAGGAGCCGATGTACGCAGGGCCATTGCCGGGCACGTGCTGGCTGAAGCGAAGTTAAGCGGACTCTATACCTTGAATCCAAAAGTAAAACTTTGATCCTGCCTTGCATGGTGCCAGGGCCGGTGACCGCCGGCCTTTTTTGTTTGCGATGATCAGAAGTTGAAACCCCCGACGTTAAAATTCCGTTCGCCAGAAGACATTGCACAACGTCTGCGCAATCTGCCGCAGCTGGTCTGGCCTGAAGACCTGCCGGTGGTCGGCAAGCGCGGGGACATCGCGCGTGCGATTCGTGAGAATCAGGTGGTCATCGTCTGCGGTGAAACCGGTTCCGGCAAAACGACGCAGATACCCAAGATCTGCCTCGAACTGCGGCGTGGCGTACACGGCCTGATCGGCCATACCCAGCCGCGGCGCATTGCCGCGCGCACGGTGGCCACGCGGATTGCGCATGAACTGAAGAGCCCGCTGGGCCATGCCGTTGGTTACAAGGTGCGTTTTGCCGACAAGCTGTCGACGAACACCTACATCAAGCTGATGACCGACGGCATTTTGCTCGCCGAAACCCAGGGTGACCGCGATCTGCGCGCCTACGACACGCTGATCATCGACGAGGCGCACGAGCGCAGTCTGAACATCGATTTTTTGCTCGGGTATCTCAGGCGCTTGATGCCGCGCCGGCCGGATCTTAAAATCATTGTGACATCGGCGACCATCGACGCCACACGCTTTGCAGAGCACTTTGCGACCGACGGCAAACCGGCGCCGGTGATCGAGGTGTCCGGACGCACTTATCCGGTGGAGGTGCGTTATCACCCGCTGGCCAAAAACGACAATGAGGAAGAGAAAGACCTCGATCAAGCCATTGTCGATGCCGTTGCCGAGCTGTGGCGTGAACCTTCAGGGAAAAATGCGGGCGGCGACGTGCTGGTGTTTTTGCCGGGAGAGCGTGAAATCCGCGAGGTGGCCGAGGCCTTGCGCAAGAACCATCCCAAAGGCGCGGAAATCCTGCCCTTGTATGCGCGACTGTCCTTCGAGGAACAGGATCGTGTATTCAAGACCGGCGGCGCGCGGCGCATCGTGCTCGCTACCAACGTTGCCGAGACGTCGCTGACCGTCCCCGGCATTCATTACGTGGTGGATACGGGTCTCGCGCGCATCAACCGCTACAGCTATCGCAACAAGGTCGAGCAGTTGCAGATTGAAAAAATTGCCCGCGCCTCTGCCGACCAGCGCGCCGGGCGCTGCGGCCGTGTCGCTGCCGGTGTCGCAATCCGGCTCTATACCGAGGACGATTACACCGCGCGCCCGCAATACACCGATCCGGAAATCCTGCGCTCGTCGCTGGCCCATGTGATTTTGCGCATGAAGGCGCTGCGCATCGGCGACGTGGAGGATTTTCCATTCCTCGAAGCGCCGACCTCGCGGATGATTGCCGATGGTTACCAGCTGCTGGCTGAACTCGGTGCGGTCGACCAGGAAAAAGCGCTGACCCCTGTCGGCTGGCAACTCGCCAAATTCCCGATTGATCCGCGCATCGCACGCATGATCATCGCCGCGAAACAGGAAAATTGTTTAAACGAAGTGCTGATCATCGCATCCGCCTTGTCGGTACAGGATCCGCGCGAACGGCCTTTCGACAAGGCCGAGGCTGCGGACCGCGCGCACGCACAGTTCGTCGATGACAAGTCGGACTTCATGGCGTTCCTGAAGCTGTGGCAGTTTTTCAGCGATGCCATCCAGCATAAAAAATCCAACAGCAAGCTGGCACAGGAACTGGCGGCGCAGTTTTTGTCGCAGCGCCGCCTGCGTGAATGGCGCGACATCCACAGCCAGCTTGCGTCGCTGGTGGCCGAGCTCGGAATGCAGGTCAATGAAATACCGGCCAAGCCCGAGCAGATCCATCGTGCGTTGCTGGCTGGTCTGCTCGGCAACATCGGCTTCAAAAACGAAGAGGGCGAATATATCGGTGCACGCGGCATCAAGTTCACGATTTTCCCCGGTTCGGGTTTGCGCAAGGCGCAGCCCAAGTGGGTGATGGCCGGCGAACTGGTGGATACGGCGCGGCTGTATGCGAGGAGTGTCGCGCGTATCGAACCGGAATGGATCGAGCCGTTGGCGCGCGATCTGGTCGACCGCCATTATTTCGATCCGCACTGGGAGCGTGAGCGCGCAATGGTCACGGCCTTCGAGCGCGTCACGCTCTACGGCATCACCATCGTGCCCAAGCGCCGCGTGCATTATGGTGCGATCAATCCGCAGGAATCGCGGGAGATCTTCATCCGCCAGGCACTGGTTGCCGGCGACTACGCCACACAGTCAAAATTTATTCAACAAAATCAATTACTTATAAAAGAGGTGCAGGAACTGGAGCACAAGGCGCGCAAACGCGATGTGCTGGTCAGTGACGAAGCGATCTTTGCCTTTTATGACGCGCTGATTCCGCAGGACACCGTCAATGGCGCTGGTTTTGAAAAATGGCGCAAGGAAGCGGAGCAGAAAAATGCCGCGCACCTGCTGCTGACGCGTGACTACCTGATGCGGCATGCCGCCGAGGACATCACCGAAGCGCAGTTCCCCGACAGCCTGCATACGGGCGAATTCGATGTGCCGCTCAACTACCGTTTTGAGCCCGGCCATGCGCTGGACGGCATTACCGCCACAGTGCCGCTGGCGTTGTTGAACAAACTCGATGCGGCGGCTTTCGACTGGCTGGTGCCGGGAATGATTCGCGACAAGGTTGCGTTTGCGTTCAAGGCCTTGCCGAAAAACTGGCGGCGCACTCTGACGCCGCCAACGGAACATGTCACTCGGTTTCTGCAGACGGAAGGTAGTGCCCAGGGTCTGCTCGGCGATGCAGTTGCGCGATATGCATCACGCGCTGCCGGTGCACCGCTGGCGCGTGAAGAGGCCGCAGCCATTGATTATCCGCCGCACCTGCGCTGCAACTACCGTGTAATCGATGAATCGGGGCGCGAACTGGCGCAGGGCCGCGATCTGGTCGTACTGAAAGCCCAGCTCGGCGAAGCGGCGCAACTGACTTTTAGCACCACCACCACCGGCATTGAGCGCAAGGACATCCGTGCCTGGGATTTCGGCGATCTGCCGCAGACCCTCACCTTCAGCCGTGCCGGACGCAAGGTCACCGGTTATCCGGCGCTGGCGGAGGAGGGTGACAGCGTGGCGATCCAGTTGTTCGACGTCGAGCAGGCGGCGCAGGCGGCGATGCGTGCTGGCGTGGTGCGGCTGATGCGCTTCACGCTGAAAGAGCAAATGCGCCAGCTCGAAAAAAACCTGCGCGGTTTCGAGCAGGCGGCGCTGCAGTTGCGCAGCGTCGCCAACGTCGATGAATTGCGTGCCGACCTGGTCAGTGCTATCTGCGACCGCGCTTTCATCGGTGATGATGAACTGCCCAGGGGATTAAAAGCGTTTGAGGATCAGGTCAAGCGCGCACGCACGCGTTTGCCTGCCGTCAATGAAGCAGCGTGCCGGATCTTCACCACCATCGCCATGGAGCATCACCAGCTGTCGCTGGCGCTGGCTGCGGCCAAAGGCACTGTCACCCGCGCCGCCAACGACATCCGTGCGCAACTCCAGCGCCTGGTCTACAAGGGCTTTTTCAATGCCACGCCGTGGCCGCAGCTGACACACTTGCCGCGTTATCTGCAGGCGATGCGCATGCGGCTGGCCAAGTTCCCGACGAACGCCGAGCGCGACGTCAAACATGCGGCGAGCATCGCCCAGCTGTGGGGACGTTACGAAATGCGCCTCGACCAGCAGCAGAAGGCGGGCATGGTTGATCCGCGTCTGCTGGAGTTCCGCTGGCACATTGAGGAACTGCGCGTGTCACTCTACGCGCAGGAGCTGAAGACGCCGTCCCCGGTGTCGTACAAACGGCTCGACAAGCTGTGGAGTCTGATGGGCCAGTGAGCAAGAAATATGCGTTCGATTAAACTACAAAATTCTGCACTGAGGGATTCCACAAGATGAACGAAACACCCCGCGACCTGCCGCTGCTGTTTACGCCGATCAAGCTGCGTTCGATCACTGCGCGCAATCGCATCGTCAGTTCCCCGATGTGTCAGTACCTGTCGGACGACGGTGGTCCGGAAGAATGGCAGCTCGTCAATTTCGGCCGTTTTGCCATGGGCGGATGCGGCATCGTCTTCGGCGAAGAAACCGCCGTGGAGCGACGTGGTCGAAAAACCCATCATTGCGCCGGTATTTACAGCGACAGTCATATTCCGGCCTATCGGCGCATTACCGATTTCATCCGCTCACTGGGCGCGGTGCCGGCGATCCAGCTGGGTCACTGCGGGCGCCGTGCTTCGCAGCACGGACCGCTGAAGGATCGCGCCACGCTCACTGAGGCCGAGCGACCCTGGCAGGGACTTGCCCCCAGTCCCTTGCCGCCGACGCCGGACGGTGCGATTCCGCGCGAGATGGATCTCAAGGACATCCGCGAAACCATTGGCGCTTGGCGCGATGCCACGCAGCGTTCAGTCGATGCCGGCTACGACATCTGCGAGATTCACGGCGCTCATGGTTATCTGATCCACCAGTTTTTGTCGCCGCTGTCGAACCTGCGCGCTGATGGTTATGGTGGCAGCCTAGAGGGCCGCATGCGTTTTGCACTCGAAGTTGTCGAAGCGGTGCGTGATGTCTGGCCCGCGGACCGGCCGCTGTTCTTCCGCACTTCAGCTGTCGAAGGTCCTGGCGGTGTATGGGGCATCGACGATACGCTGGCACTGGCCCGCGAGCTGAAGCTTCGCGGCGTGGATGTGATTGATTGTTCGTCTGGCGGTATTGGCCTCGGCGGCGAAGGCTTGTCTGCGGTTCCGCGTGTGCCCGGCTTCCAGGCGGGGTACGCGCGGGAGATTCGGCGCGAGACTGGCATGCCCACTGTTGCAGTCGGCATGATCAGCGATGCACACCATGCGGAGGCTCTGCTGCGGGAAGGGCATGCCGATCTGATTGCGCTGGCGCGTGGCCTGATGGACAACCCCAACTGGCCGCTGCATGCGGCGCGTGAGCTTGGATACGCCGATCATCTCGGACTCGTGCATACCCGCGAAGCGCAGCGCCTTCGATTGCTTGTGCAGCACCGCGAGGAGTATCCGCCCGGCACTGCCGTCGAGATTCCGTTCGGTGCGGACGAGCGGGTTACCTATTCCTGGGTGGCGGGTATCGCCGGCCCCAGGGATCGTCGTTAGCGCTGCGCCATTCGTCAGACGGGCGAACGCCTACTTGCCCCGCCTCGCGATGAACTCCAGCGTGGTTTTTGCCGTGAGGTCGGGGTCGGTGCCGGCGGCGTGGTAGCCGTCTATCGGCAGAATCGCCAGTTCCGAATCAGGTATGGTTTTCTGCCAGCCCTCAAAGACGGCCTTGCCGCGGCGCGCAGTGTCGGTGCCGATGACCAGCGTAGGGGCCTTGATGTGCTTGAGGTCTTCGCGGATGTCGATGGCGCCGACCCAGCGCATGTAGGCGTGGATGGTTGACAGCGGCGCGCGGCCCATCATGTCCGACCACCAGTCGATGCCGGCTTCGGGCATTTTGCTGCCCATGCGCTCGCGCTGCGTGCGTTTGGCCCAGGCGCGCACGCTGCTGCGTTCCATTTCCGGGATCCAGCCGTCGGCGATGGGCGGCGTCACCGGAGAACACGAGACGGTGACTGTTTTCACCAGTTCCGGGCGCGCTGCGGCCAGTGCCAGTACGCTGATGCCGCCGCTTTTTCCGCCAACAATATGTACCGGGCCACCGTTACAGACTTCCCTGATGACTTGCGACAGATCGTCGATGTAGCGCTCGTTCGTCAGCGGATAGTCTTTCGGCACCGGCGTCGACAGGCCGAAACCGCGCTGATCGATGCGCAACATGCGGTAACGCCGCGAAAAATGCGGCACCCATGCGCGCCAGGCTTCCGTGCACTCAGTGAAGCCGTGCACGAACAGCACGGTGTCCGGTTGGGTCCAGCCATCGGTGTGGTCGTCGACCAGGTAATGCATCCTGCAGTCCGGCAAATCGAGATACGGCATGGCTTTTCCTAATATGATTTTTTGATTAATGACAAACCAAACCCGTTCGCCCTGAGCCCTTCGACGGCGCTCTGGACAGGCTTGTCGAAGGGCAGCAGGGCTTCGACAGGCTCAGCCCGAACAGCGTGATGTTTTTGTGTGGATCAATGGTGATTCTGCTTACTGGCGGATGCCGGTGTCCTTGATGATCTTGGCCCATTTCCTGATGTCGGCGTGGACGATGGCATCGAATTCCGCCGGGGTGTTGCCCACGGCAGTCGCGCCTTCGCCGACCAGCACTTGCGCGAACCCCGGCGTACGCACCACCTTGACGATCTCGCGGTTCAGTCGGTCGATGATGGCTTTGGGCGTGCCGGCCGGGGCAAGGATGCCGTTCCAGCCGCGCGCTTCATAACCGGGCAGCGTATCGCTGATCGGTGGCACATCCGGCAATATCGACAACCGCTGTTTTGCGCCGACGCCAAGTGCGCGGATGCGTCCGGCCTTCACCTGCGGCACCACGGTGCCGGCAGAACCGATCAGGTAAAAATCAATTTCGCCGGAAATCACCGCCGTCAGAGCCTGCGGCGAGCCCTTGTAGGCAATCTGGGTGAACTGGATGCCGGCCATCGAACGCAGCAGTTCGGCGCCCAGCGAACCCATGCTGCCGGCGCCGACCGAACCGTGATTGAGTTTGCCGGGGCGCGACTTCGCCAGGTCCAGCAGTTCCTTCACCGAACGCACTGGCGACTGTGCGCCAACAATCAGCACCGGTGACACGGCGCTCACCAGCGTGATGCCGGCAAAGTCTTTTGCCGTGTCGTACGGCACATCCCTGAACAGGCTCTGGTTGACCGGATGCGACGGAAACGCCATCAGCAGCGTGTAACCGTCGGGCGCGGACTTGGCGACGATGCCGGTGCCGAGGATGCCGCTGGCTCCGGGCCGATTGTCGATGACCACCTGCTGGCCGAAGCTGTCTGCGAGTTTCGGCGCGATCGCGCGGCCGATGATGTCAGTGATGCCGCCGGCACCGCTGGGGATGATCATGCGGATCGGGCGAACCGGATAACTTTCGGCGGCATGCAGGGCGGGGGCGGCAAGTGCCGTGACTAGCAGCAATCCGGAGAAGTATTTCATGTTGGAGCTCCTGCAAAATCATTAAACGCGAAATTATAAAGAGAGGACTGCAACGCAGGCAGCGTTGTTCCAGACTGCGGCCAGTGATTCAAGTCTACATATTTTTGTGTAGTACATTTTTCACGCCACAGCACCGTAAAATGTGGTCCTGCATGCAAAGTGGCGGCCGCGCCGTTGCGGTGTTCGCGCCTGCGGGTTTTGCCCCGCTCATTACAACTTGTCCGGCGATGTGTTGCCATCGGGCGCAACCGGCGAAGAATTGCCGGAACATGAAGAATTGCGCATTCATCATGCTGGACGCCGGGTTTTCGCAGCTGATGCCGCCGGGATCGAATGCCTGCCATCTGCTTGTGTGAGGTCTGGGCAGGCATGGTATAAATCAATATAAACAATAAGTTACGTAATTCATATATTACGTTTGCGCGGAGAATGGCCCGGCATTCGCTGTCCGCAGTGCGGGAACTGCATGGCGCGCAGCCGGCGAATTGCCTACCATTACGCACCAAAAAGCATTTCTACAGAGGAGCATCACCATGTTTGTAAATACCCGACGCGTCGTCGGCGCGCTCGCTGCCGCCGCGATCACCGCGGTTTCAACCACTGCCTGGTCACAAGTCGATATCGCCAAGGATTATCCGAACAAGCCGGTGCGTTTCATTTCGCCGTTCACGCCGGGTGCCGGCACCGACACCACGGCGCGCGCGCTGGCCGCGCATCTCAGCATCTTGCACAACCAGCAGTTTGTGGTTGACAACCGCACCGGTGCTGCCGGATCAATCGGTGTCGAGCTGACCTCGCTGGCGCCGCCCGACGGCTACACCATCTGCCTGATCTCCGCTTCGCACAGCGTCAACTCCGGCACCAATCCCAAGATGCCCTATGACCTGGGCCGCGACCTGCAGGGCATTTCGCAGGCGACCTCGCTGTTCTATTCGGTCTACGTCAATCCGAAAGTGCCGGCGAAGACCATCCAGGAACTGATCACCTACGCCAAGGCCAATCCCGGCAAGCTGAACTTCAGCTCGTCCGGCACCGGCGGCCTGCAGCACTTTGCCGGCGAAATGTTCAACCACCTGGCCAAGGTGCAGATGACCCACGTCCCTTACAAGGGTACTGCGGCGGGCGTCATTGCCAATCTTTCAGGGGATGTGCAGGTCGGTTTCGGTACGCTGTTCGGCGTGCGTTCGCACTGGCAGGCGGGCCGCCTGCGCGTACTGGCCATCACCGCCAGCAAACGTTCCCCGGCCGTACCCGATGTGCCGACAGTCGCCGAGTCCGGTGTCCCCGGCTATGAAGTGGATCAGTGGTATGGCGTGATCACCGGCGCCAAGGTGCCGAAACCCATCGTCACCAAGATCCGCAACGGCATTGTTGATGCACTGAAACAGCCTGAGACTGCCAAACGCCTGGCGGCGGAAGGTTCGACGGCTGTGGGCTCGACACCGGAGCAGTTTACCGCGCACATCCGCTCCGAAATGGCGAAGTGGAATAAACTCGCGAAAGCAGCCAAGCTCGATCTGAACTGAACTGAACTGAACTGAAGTCCACCCATCGTGTGCAAAGGGCAACAGATGAAAAAATCCTCCTACGCTGCCGTTGGTGTGACGGCAATCACAGTTGTGTTGGCGATTGCCGGGCTGCAGCCTGCAGCGGTACAGGCGCAGACCTATCCGGTCAAACCGGTGCGCCTGGTCGTGCCGTTCCCACCCGGCGGCAGCAACGACATCGTCGGCCGGCTGGTTGGCGCGGGCCTCGGCGAACGCCTCGGCAAACAGGTGGTCATCGACAACCGTGCCGGCGGCAACTCCATCATCGGCACCGAAATCGCCGCGACTTCGCAGCCCGACGGCTACACGCTGCTGGTGATTTCGACGTCGTTCACCACCAACCCGATCATCCACAAGCTGCCCTACGATTCGAAAAAAGCGTTTGCCTGGGTGGCGATGCTGGGCGTGGGACCCAACGTGCTGGCTGTCAACCCGAGCTTCCCGGCGAAGTCCGTGACGGAGCTGATCGCACTGGCCAAGGCCAGGCCTGAATACGTGATCTACGCCTCGACCGGCGTCGGCAGCAACGCGCATTTTGGCACCGAGCTGTTCAAACACCTGACCGGCACGAAAATGCTGCATGTGCCGTACAAGGGCGGCGGCCCGGCAATGATCGCCACGATAGCCGGGCAGGCGCACATCTGCCTGTCCTCGCTGATCCAGGCCATCGGCCACATCCGCTCCGGCAAACTGCGCGGTCTGGCCACCAGCGGCGCGAAACGCAGCATCACCCTGCCCGACATGCCGACCATCGCCGAATCCGGCGTGCCCGGTTACGATACGGCCAACTGGTGGGGTGTGGCCGCGCCGCGCGGTACGTCACCGGTGATCATCAAGCGCCTCAATGCCGAGTTCAAGGTCGTGCTCGAAAATCCGGAAACGGCGAAACGCATGATCAACGAAGGTGCGGAACCGATGACCAAGTCGCCGGAAGAACTCGGCAAACACGTGATCGATGAAATGGACAAGTGGGCCAAGGTCGCAAAAATCGCCGGGATCAAGGGCGAATAAAGCCCTCGGCAACGGCCCTGGATCCATAACCCACAAAGCCCGCGCAACGCGGGTTTTTTTCTGGCGGCCGGTGTCCAGCGTTTGCACTGTTGTACATCCAGCGCGGCTGCAGCGCCCCAAAGCAGTGCCGCTTTTGCCAGTGCCGCACTGCTGGCCGCTAACGGTCAAGTCACTGTTTTTTAATGGTAATGCCAGAAATTCTGGCGCTGGTGCGGTCTTGGTACATATCTTGCATCCAACCTTGTATACCGCTTGAGATGCGGGTTGATCAAAAAGGACTGAATCGTGAACCGTCGCCAACTCCTCAAATCCGCCGGCGCACTGGCCGCCGGTGCGTCATCGCCACGGCGATCATCAACCTGCCGTTTTACGCGCGGGTGGCGCGTGCCGAGGCATCGATCCGCCGCAACGCCGGTTATGTGCGGGCGGCGCGGCTCTCCGGCAACTCCGAATTCCGCATCCTGATGTTCAAGATCCTGCCCAACACGCTGCCGCCGATGATGGTGCAGTTGTCGCTGAACATGGGCTGGGCGATCCTCAACGCGGCGGGTCTGTCGTTCATCGGCCTCGGCGTGCGGCCGCCGACGGCGGAGTGGGGCATCATGGTGGCCGAAGGCGCCAACTACATCATCTCCGGCGAATGGTGGCTGGCGCTGTTCCCGGGCGCGGCGCTGATGCTGGCAGTATTCACCTTCAACCTGCTGGGAGATGGCCTGCGCGACCTCGCCGATCCGCAGCGCCGCACATGATGAGCACACTCCTGCACAATCCGCCGTTGCTGACCGTCACCGACCTCTGTGTCGAGTTCGCCACGCGCAAGGGCCCGGTCACCGCTGTGCGCTCGGTCAACCTGCAGATCGCCAAGGGCGAAACCCTCGGCATCGTCGGCGAATCGGGCTCCGGCAAATCGGTGACCTCGTATGCGGTGATGCGCATCCTCGACCGCGCCGGGCGCATCGTCTCCGGCGGTATCGAGTTCGGCGGCATGCCGCTGCACGATGCCGATGAAGCGACGATGAGCGACTTGCGCGGACGCGAGATTTCGATGATTTTCCAGAACCCGCGCGCAGCCCTCAATCCGATCCGCACCGTCGGCAAACAGATCGAAGACGTGCTGATCCGTCATGCGCAGACCAACCACGAAATGGCCTGCGCCAAGGCGATCGAGGCGCTGGAGCACGTGCGCATCCGCGACGCCGCGCAGCGTTATCACGCCTATCCCTTCGAACTCTCCGGCGGCATGTGCCAGCGCGTGGTGATCGCCATTGCACTGGCCTGCAAACCGCAATTGCTGATTGCCGACGAGCCGACAGCGGGGCTCGATGTCACCACGCAGCGGGCCGTGATGGAGCTGGTGCGCGACCTGACGCGCTCCCAGGGCATGTCCACGCTGCTGATCACCCATGACCTCGGCCTCGCCGGGGAACACTGCGACCGCATTGTCGTGATGGAGCAGGGCGCCGTGGTCGAGCAGCAGGACACGCGCAACCTTTTTGTTTCTCCGGCGCATCCGTACACGCGACGGCTGATCCGCTCCATGCCGCATGCCGCACAAACCATCCGCGACTTGCTGCCTGCTGATCTGCGTAACCCGGATCTGCGCCTGCCACCGCCGCTCGCGGCGACGCTGCTGCCGACCGACGTGCCGCTGCGGGAAGTTCGCGATCTGGTCAAGGCCTTTGATCCACCGGGCGGATTTCTGCAGCGGCTGAAAAACCGCGGCACAGCCGCGGCGCGGCCGATGCGTGCCGTCGACAGCATCAGTTTCAGCATCGCTCGCGGCGAAAGTGTCGGCCTGGTCGGCGAATCGGGCTGCGGCAAATCGACAACCTCGGCGATGGTGATGCGGCTGCTCGATTCCACTTCCGGCAGCATCCGTTTCAAGGGCACGGAACTGACGACGGTGCCCGCCGCCAAATTCGCGCGTTCGCCGCTGCGGCGCGAACTGCAGATGGTGTTCCAGGATCCGCATGAAAGCCTCAACCCGCGCGCGACCGCCGCGCAGTCGATCGCTGATCCGCTGCTGCGGCTTGAAGGCATGACCGACGGTGCCGCGATCCGCGCCCGCGTCGAAGCCCTTGCCGCGCAGGTCGGGTTGCCGCTCGACCTGCTCGACCGCCTGCCGCACCAACTCTCCGGCGGGCAGAAAGCCCGTGTCGGCATTGCCCGCGCCATTGCCACCAAACCGGAGTTGCTGATCCTCGACGAACCCACTGCCGCGCTCGATGTGTCAGTGCAGGCGGTGGTGCTCAATCTGCTGGCCGACCTCAAGGCCGGGTTCGGCATGAGTTATCTGTTTGTCAGCCATGACCTCGAAGTGGTGCGCCTGCTGTGTGATCGGGTGATCGTGATGCGCGCCGGAGTCATTGTCGAGGAGGGCACTGCTGCCGAGGTGCTGTCCGCGCCCAAGGCGGAATACACCAAAGAATTGCTGTCGGCAATCCCGCGTCCGGCGCACCCGACACGGCATGCCGGGGAGCACGTACAGGCAGCACGGGCATGAGTTCATTGCATACCGTCTCCGAAATCCACAGCGCCGTAGTCGGGGGCAAGGTCCTGGCGGCGGATTTCCTGCGCCGCCGCTGGCAGCAACTGCGGCAACTCAGCGAGTCGGCCCGCGACCCGGCCTGGATCAGCTTCGCCACCGAAGCGCAACTCGAAGCGCAGCTAGCCGCACTGGGGCAACGCGATCCGTCGCTGTGCCCGCTCTACGGCGTGCCGTTTGCGGTCAAGGACAACATCGATGTCGCCGGCTGGACCACCACCGCGGCATGCCCGGAATTTGCGTACGTTGCCGCGCACACTGCGCGCGTGGTGGCACAGTTGCAAGCGGCCGGCGCGGTGCTGCTCGGCAAAACCAATCTCGACCAGTTCGCCACCGGACTGGTCGGCACGCGCTCCCCGTACGGCGGCGTGCCCAACGCCTTCAGTGCGCAGCACATCAGCGGCGGCTCGAGTTCGGGGTCGGCGTCGGTGGTCGCGCGCGGACTGGTGGCTTTTGCGCTGGGTACAGACACCGCCGGTTCGGGCCGTGTGCCGGCCGGTTTCAACAACCTGATCGGCTGCAAACCGACGCCGGGCATTTTCAGCAACGACGGTGTGGTGCCGGCCTGCAAAACCCTCGATTGCGTGTCACTGCTGACACTCACTGCGGCCGATGCCGCCACAGTGTTTGCGGTGATGGCCGGCGCCGATGCGCTGGGTCCGGCGGAGCCGGTGTTCAACCGGCCCGCCCGCCAGTGTTATGCCCTGCCGGCACAACCGCGCGTCGGCGTGTTGCGTGATGCGTTTTTTGTCAGCGCGGGTTATCGCATGCTCTACGATGCGAGTTGCCGGCACCTGCGGGCGCTGCAATGCGAGCAGGGCCTGTTCGACCTCGCGCCGTTCACCGAAGTCGCAACACTGCTCTATCAGGGGCCGTGGGCGGCAGAGCGTTATGCCATTGCCGGCGAACTGATCGAGCGCGGTGTGCCGGGCCTCGATGCGGTGGTTGCCGAAGTCATCAGCGTCGGCAAGCGCTTCTCGGCGGTTGACGCCTTCAATGCGCTGTACCGGGTGCGCGAACTCGAAGCCGAGACGCGCAAGGTGTGGGACGAGTTTGACGTGCTGATGGTGCCGACCGCGCCCAACCTGCCGACAACGGCGGAAGTGGCGGCGGAACCGGTGTTGCGCAACAGCGAACTCGGCACTTACACCAATTTCGTCAACCTGCTCGGGCTGTCGGCCATCGCCGTGCCCTTCGGGTTTACCGAAGACGGCCTGCCCTTCGGCGTGACCTTCATCGCACCCGGCGGCAGCGACTGGGCGCTGATCGAATTCGCGGCGCAGTGGCAGCGTTCGCGCGCCTTGCCGCTGGGTGCCAGGCTGCGCGCGTTGCAGTCGGCGGACATCCTTATTGCCGGCACGCCGCCGGGCTCGATGCCGCTGGCGGTGGTCGGCGCGCATCTCTCCGGCATGCCGCTCAACCATCAACTGGTCGACATCGGCGCGCGGCTGCGCACGTCGACCACCACCGCGGCCGGCTACAAGTTATATGCACTGGCGGGCACCATGCCGCCGAAACCGGGGCTGGTGCGGAATAACAACACTGCGTACAACAGTGCGAACAACGGTGCGGACGGCGGGGCGCAGATTGCGGTCGAGGTGTACGATGTGCCGGTTGCGGCGGTCGGCGGATTTCTCGCCGGCATCGCAGCGCCGCTGGGCGTGGGACGCGTCGAATTGCAGGACGGCAGCTGGGTCAACGGCTTCATCTGCGAGCCCTGGGGCCTGCAGGATGCGGAGGACATCACCGCGTACGGCGGCTGGCGCAACTATATCGATGCCGTCGCCAAGAAAAAGAGCGCATGACCCATGGCAAAAATTGTCAACATCAGCAAGGACGCCGGTAGCCTCGCCGACCAGGCGTACGACAAGATCAAAAAGCGTATTTTTGATTTTGACCTGATGCCCGGCGACCGCCTGTCGGAATCCGATGTGGCGCAGCAGATCAATGTCAGCCGCACACCGCTGCGCCAGGCCTTGCAGCGGCTGCAGCACGAAGGTTTTGTCGAGGCCATCCCGAAAGTGGGCTGGCTGTTAGCGCCGCTCAGTTTCGGGAAATTTGATGAACTCTATGATTTCCGCGTGCTGATCGAATGTTTTGCCGTGCGCGAGCTGTGCGCGGGCGGGCAGGAGCGTTCCGGGTTGCAGAAACTGGCGCGCATCTGGCAGGTGCCGGTCAGGGAACGCCTGCAGGATGCAGTGAAGGTGGGCGGACTCGACGAGTTGTTTCACTGGCAGATCGTCGAATCCACCGCCAACCGCGAAATGCTGCGCACCTACCGCGAAATCACCGAACGCATGCGCATCATCCGCCGCCTCGATTTCACCAAGCCCGACCGCATCGCGGCGACCTACGACGAACACGCCAAAATCCTCTCGGCCATCCAGAAGCGCCGCGCTGACGAAGCGCAGCGGCTGCTGCGCGCGCATATCGAACAAAGCAAACTCGAAGTGCGCAAGATCACGCTCGACATGCTGTATCAGGCGCGCAACCGGGGGCGCGCAGCGCATAAAGACTGATGATCGCGGGCCGCCCCATTAAAAATACAATAAAATCAATATGTTACGATCTGGTAGCCGTCGTAATAACTCAACGCGCGTCCCGAGTTCCCTGGTCTGAATCGCATACCGGTCAGCCTCGCTCCTGATGAAGGCGATGAACTCCTGCGGGGAACTGCTCAAGGGCTCCGATCCGTCAAGCGCGAATCGCCCGCCAACTTCGGGGGACTGCAGGATTTTTCCGTTTTACCCGCGATCCTGTCGACTATGGGCTTCGGTGTCGCGGCAGGCATCGCAACACCGTAAAAGCCGACCACGGAGAATCCCGGAACTCCGGACTCGGCGCCGGCGGGCAGAACGGGCACCACCTTCGAGCGGGCCGGAGAGCTTATCGCGAGCCAGCGCAGGCGGCCCGCCTTGACGTGCTGCTGAGTGCCGATGATTGTTGTGAACTGTCCGCTGATGTTGCCCGAGATGGTGTCATCGATGACCAAAATCCCGCGTTGCCTCTCCGTAGCTGATTCCGAATGTGTCCGCGACATGCTGATGCTTCGGGGTAGGGTGGAGCTGTCCAGAATTCACGGAAGCGGGCGAATCGCTGTCTCCCGGGCGATCTGCGTCGTCAATCCGTGCCTTCAGCCCCCGCCGCAGGCGATCATCTGGTGGCCTGTGAAATATCCGGGTTAGTCAATCGAGCCTTGATCGATCAGGGAGAATCCCGGCGAAGAGGATGCGCCGCTACGACTCGACACGGGATCCTTTGGGCAACATGCCCCCACTGTTGGCGCCGTGGTCCATCCGGCGATGTGCGTCAGCGGTAGCCTCCGCCGCCGCTGACGTACACCGTATCTGCGGTCATGAACTGACAGGCGTCGGAACACATGAACAGCACGAGTTCGCCGATCTCGTCAGCATCGGCGATGCGCTTCATGGGAATGCTGTTCAGCGCGCGCTCCGCCTGCTCTTTCGAAGTGCCCGACGCGGCCTGAAAGGCGGTGTCGACCGACGCCGGTGAAATCGACAGGCAGCGTATGCCACGGTCGGCAAATTCACGAGCCACACCCAGCGTCATGGTGACGACGGCGCCCTTGGCTGATGCATAGTGAACGGACGTGCCGGGTCCGCCGCGCTTGTGCGCCATGCTGGCGATGTTGACGATCGTTCCGCCGCCGTTGTCCAGCATGTGTGGCAGCACTTCCTGCATGCCGTAGAAGGTGCCCTTTACATTGAGATCGAAACTCAGATCCCAGAGTGCATCGTCGATCTCCAGGAAGGCGGATCGCTTCAGCGCCCCTCCGGCTGAATTGAGCAGGAAGTGGATTTGGCCGAAACGCTCACGCCCGGCACCGATCAACCGGCGCACGTCCTCTCGCTTCGTGACATCGGTTGGAACGAAGATTGCCTCGCCGCCCGCAGCCGACACCCGTCTGACGGTTTCCTCTCCGCCGGCCACGCTGATGTCACCGCAGACGATGCGCGCGCCCTCGCGGGCGAAAATCACGGCCGTCGCCAGGCCGATCCCGCTGCCGGCGCCGGTGATTGCGATCGTCTTGCCCTTGAAATAGCCTGGAGTTCTAGCCATGGATTTGCCTTGATCGAGTAGTCGCGCCGGGGCGCTAGTTGAGCACGAGACCGATGTCCTTGATGACCTTGGTCCACTTTTCCAGATCGGCGCGAATGACCGCGCGGAATTCCTCGGGGGTCGATCCGACCAACCGCCAGCCATCAGCTTCAAACCGCTGCGTGATGTCCGGTGCTCTGACGGTCGCGGCGATACCGTCGCTCAGTTTGCGTACGATCGCCGACGGTGTCTTGGATGTAACCACCACGCCATAATATTGGTTGAGTTCGTAGCCGGGCAAGCCCAGTTCGGACACGGTTGGCAGGTCAGGCATGACGCGCATGCGCTCGCGCGACGTGACGGCCAAGGGACGTGCGCGGCCTGACTGCAGGTGCGGACGTGCACTGGACAGGGTGATGAAGCCGATCTGCACTTCGCCGGCAATCGTCGCGACGATGGCCGGCGCGCCACCCTTATAGGGGACGTGGTTGAATCTCGCGCTGGTCATCTGACTCAGGACTTCCCAGCCCAGATGCTGAAGGCTGCCGGTCCCCGGCGTACCGTAGTTGAGCTTTCCGGGATGCACGCGGCCGTAAGCGACCAGATCCCTGAAAGTCGTGAACGGCACCGAGGGGTTCGTGTAGACGAGATAGGACAGTGCGGTTGCCTGACTGACTGCAGTGACGTCGCGGGTGATGTCGTACGGACGCTTGGCCGACGGCACCGAGTTGATGACATGGTCCGCCGACATCATCAACAGCGTATAGCCGTCGGGTATGGCCTTGATCGCAATGTCAAAGGCAAGAACGCCGGATGCGCCGGGGCGGTTGTCCACGATGACTTGCTGGCCCCAGGCTTGGGTCAACTTCTGCGCGATGGCTCGGGTGGTGGTGTCCAGACCGCCGCCGGCCGCGACTGGCACGATCAGCCGGATCGGCCGCATTGGAAACCCGCTATTCGCCTGCCCGTGGTCAGGAAGGAGGGATGCGCCCAAGATCGATGCGAACAGCATGCATCGCCGCAAGCCACTATAGTTCATGGTTTACCCTTTCGAGATGCGATCAATGTGCGTGATCGTTATGCGAATGATGAAAGCTGCCAATTTTCGGCTCGCCACGACTGCCTACTCGATCCGCATGCCGAGTTCCCTGATCAGTACGGCATAACGTTCGGATTCGCTGCGAATGAAGGCAGTGAATTCCTTTGAGGAGCCGCCCACGGGCTCCGAGCCGTCCAGCGCGAAGCGGCCGCCTACTTCCGGCGACTGCAGAATCTTCGAGATTTCAGCACTGACCCTGTCGACGATCGGCCTGGGTGTCGCGGCCGGCATGGCAATCCCGTAAAAGCCGACAATGTCGAAACCGGGTACGCCGGATTCGGCCACCGTCGGTAAATCGGGCACGACTTTAGAACGTTTTGCCGAGCTGATGGCAAGCCAGCGCAGGCGACCGGCTTTGACATGCTGCTGGGTGCCGATGATCGTCGTAAATTGACCGGTAATATTTCCCGAAATTGTATCGTTGATGCCGAGCACACCACCTTTGTAAGGCACATGTGTCCAGGTCATTTTTCCCAATTTGGCGAACAGCTCTCCGGCGAGATGGCTGAGCGAACCGATGCCGGCTGACCCATAGAGGAGTGCGCCGGGTTTGGCGCGAGCCAGGCTCTGCAGTTCGCGTACGTTGGTTGCTGCTACCTTGGGATTGACGGAGAGGCAATACGGCTGTGCCGTGAGCTGGCTGACGCCGACAAAATCCTTGAGCAGATCGTATGGCAGATTTTTTGCAAGCGATCGATTGATGGTATGTGTGGTGGTCACCAGCCCCATGGTGTAGCCATTGGGCGCGGCATTGGCCAGTGACTCGAGGGCGATATTTCCGGCGCCGCCCGGGCGGTTGTCCACAACAACCTGCTGACCAAGGGCATCCGACAACCTTGCTGCCACCGCGCGGGAGCTGATGTCGGCACCACCTCCTGCGGAAATGGGAACCAGAAGGCGGATCGGGCGGATGGGGTAGCTGGGTGCGGATTGCGCAAAAGCAGATGTTGCGGCTACGACGAATGACAATCCCAGCAGCCAGTGAGCTCTTGACATGTTTCCTCCTCCATACGGTTAATCGAAGCGCCGGCGAGCCGTTTATCCGGAGGGCGACCCGGACAACGATCTGTTCTGCTGTTGCAACCGAAGTTTCAAAACTGAAGTTTCAGAATCTCGTTCGCTACAGGAGTCTCGTTCGCTACAGGAATTTCGTTCGCTACAGGAATTTCGTTCGCTATGCGAACAACTATTCGTTTAGTGTAATCATGATTACTCACGCAGGGAGTCAAGTCAATGCTGCGGCAGGAAAAAATCCGGAAATGCAATGACATCCGACGTGACAGGCCGGCAACCTGAATACGTCTGCCTGGTGGACGAATGTAGGAAGCCAGGCGCTGCGCCAGTTTTTCACGTCAACTGGCGCATCTGAAATCAAGTAGGGTTGATCGACAGTATGCTGTTCAGGCGCGACACTGCCTGCCGCAGTTCGGGCAGGATCTGGCTGACCAGTTCCTGGCGTTTGACCACACCGGAATTGCAGGCAATATTCATCGCGGCGATGGTGCGGCCGCCGCCATCAATGATCGGCACTGCCACGGCTGACAAACCTTCCTCAAGTTCGTCGATGATCAGCGAATAACCCTGGCGACGGCATTTTCGGATTTCGTCTTGCAGTGCGGCGCGGCGCCAGACCGTGCGTGATGTATGCGCCTTGAGGTCGCAGCCATCAAGGATTGCTTTGAGTTCGGCGCCCGGCAGCGCGGCAAGCAGTACACGCCCCATCGATGACACGTAAGCCGGCAGCCGCATGCCGGCGAGAGAGACCCCGGGCGTGTGCAGCAGGTTGCGTTTGGGCACGCGCAGCAGGTAAACGACTTCGCTGCCATCAAGTGCGGCGACCGAACAGGAATGGTTCAGCCGGCCGCCGAGTTCGACCATGATGGGTTGTGCAAGATTTGCCAGCGGCATCGACGACAGATATGAGTAACCGAGGTCGAGGATGCGCGGCGTCAGCACGAACATGCGGTCTTCCTGGGCGACATAGCCCAGCTCGAGCAGCGTCAGCAGGATGCGGCGCGCTGCAGCACGGGTCATCCCGCTGCGCACGGAGACCTCGCTCAGCGTCATGCGTTTGCTGTGCGGACCAAAACTGCGGATCACGGCCAGACCCTTGGCGAAGGACTCGACGTACGAATCCGCGCGCCGCACCGGTAGCGTGCCTCGGGCAGTCTTCTTTGTGGACTTTGCGTTGACTTTGCGCGGCGGGATCGCCATGATTATTTTCGTTTAACGAATTGTTGTTCATCCTGCGAACAAAGCGTCAACACGATAAGCCATAACTCAACCGCGCGCAAGCACGATCCAGGACGTGGTTTCTCTTACAGGAGTTCCGATGGATTTCAGTCTGACAGAGCAGCAACAAATGTTCCGCGATTCCGTGGCCACATTTGCCCGCAAGGAGCTGGCCGACGGTGCGCTTGAGCGCGCCCACAGTGCGCAGTTCCCGCACGATGTTGCAAAAAAAATGGCAGAGGCCGGCCTGCTCGGCATCACCATGCCCGAGGTCGACGGCGGTGCCGGCGGTACGTTGATGGATGCAGTACTGGCGATTGAAACTGTTGCTGCGTTCTGTCCGCGCAGTGCCGACGTGATCCAGGAAGGCAATTTCGGTGCGATCCGGGTGTTGGCGCATTTCGGCAATGCAGATCAGAAGCGTCGCTACCTTGCGCCGTTGCTGAAAGGAGAGGAAGTCATTGCGGTGGCAATGACCGAGCCCGACGCCGGTTCCGCGACCACGGACCTGGTCACGAGTGCGACGCCTGACGGCGCTGGTTATCGCATCAACGGCCGCAAGGTGTTTCCCAATCCGCATGCCGACCAGTACCTGGTTTATGTGCGTTACGGCCCTGGCGTCGGTGGCATCGGTTCGGTGATGCTGCGCCGTACCGCGGAAGGCTTCAGCACGGGAAAACCATCCAAGTTCATGTCCGGCAATGACTGGGCAACGCTGTATTTCGACAATGTCTATGTGCCGCCGGAAGATGTACTGCTTGGACCGGGCGGCTTCAAGAAACAGATCGCCGGATTCAACGCCGAACGCATCGGCAATGCGTCCCGCTCACTGGCCTACGGCCGGTATTGCTACAACATTGCGCGTGAGTATGCGATGACTCGCCGCCAGTTTGGTCGTCCGCTGTGCGAATTTCAGGGGCTGCAGTGGAAATTTGCCGATATGAAGATAAAGCTCGATGCCGCGCAGCTGCTGCTCTACCGTGCCGCCGTGAATGCCGATCGTGGATTCCCTGCGGCGGACGAAACCACGGTGGCCAAGCTGATGTGTAACCAGACCGGTTTTGAGGTTGCCAACGAGGCGATGCAGGTCATGGGGGGGCTGGGCTACACGCAGGAAACGCTGGTCGAATACTGCGTGCGCCGTTGCCGCGGCTGGATGCTTGCGGGAGGCTCAATCGAGATGCTGAAGAACCGGCTTGCCGAAATCATTTTTGAACGGCGTTTTTCGCAACGCCCGCCGCGACCCGTCGATACAGTGAAGGGTGCCGTGTGAGCATTTTAATTGAACGGCGCGACGGCATAGCCACGGTCACGCTGAACCGGCCGGAAAAGCTCAATGCGCTGAACGAGGAGATGTACGCGCAGTTAACGGAAGGCTTTGCTGCGCTGGCCGCGGACGATACGGTGCGTGCAGTGATTGTCACCGGTGCCGGCCGCGGTTTCTGCTCAGGCAGCGATGTCGGTGGCATGCTGCAGTCCGATCTGGTTTCAGGCCGCGCGCGCCTGCAGCGCCGCCATCGCATGATTCGCAATCTGGTCAATATCGAAAAACCGGTGATTGCCGCGGCACGCGGTCCGGTGGCCGGAATCGGGTTCTCAATCGCGCTGGCCTGCGATCTGATTGTCGCCGCCGAGAGTGCGAAGTTTTCGCAGATTTTCAAGAACATCGGCCTGATTCCCGATGGCGGCGCGGTGTATTTCCTGACCCAGCGCCTGGGAATTGCCCGCGCCAAGGAACTGGTCTACACCGCACGCATGCTGCCGGCGCAGGAGGCACTGGAGTGGGGGGTAGTCAGCCGTGTGGTGGCCGATGATCAACTCGACGATGCTGCACGATTACTGGCTGCCGAGTTTGCGGGGTCCGCCACCTATGCGCTGGCGCTCGCAAAAAAAATGTTCGAATCGATGTACACGCCTTCGCTGGAAGCGCTGCTCGAAATGGAAAGCCTGAGTCAGGGCCTGGCGCGGCTGACCGAAGACCATCGCGAAGGCGTCACGGCGTTCCGTGAAAAACGCAAAGCGCTTTTTAAAGGGCGTTAAATCTTAAACCTCGGCAGGTGAGGAGGAGCATCATGAACATGCAGACCTTGATATTGGCATTGGCCGCTGCAGCACTGACCGCGCTCCAGCTGCCGGCAGCCGCACAGCAGCTTCCCGGTACGCAGAACTATCCGGCACGGGCGGTGCGCCTGATCATGCCGTTTCCGGCGGGCGGCCCGACGGACATTCTCGGCCGGCTGCTGGCGGCGCGGCTGACTGATGTTTTCGGTCATAACGTGCTGGTCGACAATCGCCCGGGTGGCGGTGGTGCGATCGGCGGCAGTCTGGCAGCGAAAGCCCCGGCTGACGGCTACACCCTGTTTCTCGGCGGCATTACCACGCTGGCGACTGGCCCGTTCATCCACAAGAACCTGCCGTTCGATCCGCTAAAGGATTTTCAGACGGTTACCCAGGCCACTCTGCAACCGTTGCTGCTGATGGTCCATCCGTCGCTGCCGGTGAAAAACGTCAAGGAATACATCGCCCTCGCCAAAAAGCGCAAAGGCGAAATCAATTACGCAACCTCTGGCCCTGCCGGGTCCGGCCACCTCAGCGGCGAACTGTTCAATTACATTACCCAGGCCGGTGTCGTGCATATTCCATACAAAGGTGCGCCACCCGCGCTGCAGGATCTGGCTGCGGGACAGGTGCAGTCGATGTTCGGCACCATGCTGGCTGCGGTTCCGGTCGTGCGCAATGGCCGGATACGTGCGATTGCCATCACCGGCCCGAAACGGTCGATTGCATTACCCGACGTCGTAACGTTTGCGGAGGCTGGATTACCGCAGTATGACGCCAGTTCGTGGAATGGCATTCTGGTGCCGGCCGGCACGCCGCGGCCCATTGTCGACAAGCTCAATGCGGAACTGGTGAAAATCCTGCGTGACCCCAAAGTGCTTGAACGCCTGGTCAACGACGGCCCGCTGGCGATCGGCAATACGCCGGAGGAATTCACGGCGTTTATCAAAAGCGAGCAGGATAAATGGAGCAAGGTCATCCGTGCTGCCAATATCCGGATTGAATAATGACTGAACAAGAAAAAAAATCGGCAGCCCGCATCCGCCTCGGTGAGGCGTTGTTCAACCCCCGCACTGTGGCGCTGGTCGGCGCATCCGCTGATGCTGCAAAACTGGCGTCGCGGCCGCAGCGCGTGCTGCGCAAGCACGGCTACACGGGTACCATCATTCCCATCAATCCCGCACGCACCGAGATCAACGGCGACCGTGCCTGGCCCGACATCAAGTCGGTGCCGGGCACGGTTGATCACGCGTTTATCATGGTGCCGGCGGCGGCTGTTCCCGGGGTTATCGACGACTGTGCAAAAGCGGGCGTCAAGCTGGCCACCATTTTTACCGCCGGTTTTGCCGAGACCGGCGAAGCCGGCCGGGCAGTGCAGGAGCGCATGGTCGAGGCCGCACGCCGCGGCGGCGTGCGCCTGATCGGGCCCAACTGCCTCGGTGTCGTCAACGTCACTGGCAAGGCCGTGTTGTCCGCGAATGCCGTGCTCGAGCGTGAAACCCTGCGGCCGGGGCCGTTGAGCCTGGTGTCGCAGAGCGGTTCGATGATGGGCGCGATCATCACCCGCGCGCAGGAGCGCGGACTCGGGTTCTCAAAACTGGTATCTGTCGGAAACGAGTGCGACGTTGGCGTCGGTGAACTGGTCGATTGCATGGTTGATGACCCCGATACCAAATGCATCCTGCTGTTCCTCGAGGCCTTCCGCGATGCACCGCGGCTGGGCGAAGCGGCACGTCGGGCCTATGCCGCCGGAAAACCGGTGATCGCCTTCAAGCTCGGCCGCTCCGCCGTCGGGCGTGAAATTGCCACTACGCATACCGGCGCCATTGCCGGCGCCGACGATGTGGCCAATGCATTTTTCCGCGACAACGGCATCATCCGCGTTGAAACCTTTGAAGCGTTGTTCGAAACCGCGCAACTGGTGATGGGGCATCGTCCACCCAAAGGCATGCGCGTTGCAGTGGTCACCGTCACCGGTGGCGCCGCGGCGATGGTCGTTGACCGTTTGGGACTGGCCGGCATCGAAGTGGTGCCACCACCACCGGATTTGATCAAGGATCTTGCCGCGCAGGGTATTTTGATTTCCAATGCCCCGCTGACCGACATGCCGATGGGGCGTGCCGAAGGTCCGGTGTATCCGGCCATACTCAATGCGCTGCTCGAATCCGATCATTGCGATGCGGTGGTCGCCGTACAGGGTTCTACCGCATCACACAAACCCGATTCGGTGCGCACCCGCGTGTTAGCAGCGAGGTTGGGCAGAAAACCATTGGCGAATTTCCTCGGACCCAGTGCCAACGAGGCGCTGGACATCCTGCAACAGGGGGGTGCCGCGGGTTTTCGCACCCCCGAGGCCTGTGCCGATGCCGTACGCGCCTATTGTGAATGGCGCGCACCGACGGCCCATCCTGCAATTGACGCCGCGCTGGTGACAAAACTGGAGCAGGCGCTGGGAGCGGCCGCGCGCGGACCGCTCAACGAGCAAACTGCCGCCGCGGCATTGTCTGCGCTGGGCATCCCGTTCGCGGCAGCGCAGGTCGTGCATAGCAGCAGTGATGCCGTGGCCATCGGTTTTCCGGCCGCGGTGAAAATCCTGTCCGCCGACATTCCGCACAAGACCGAGGCCGGCGGCGTGGTGCTCGGTATCAACGATGCCGCTGCGCTGAAAACCGCGGTGGATGGCATGTTGTCCCGTATCAGGTCGGCATTGCCCGAGGCCAAACTCGATGGTGTGCTGGTGCAGCGCATGGAGCAGGGCGTGGGCGAAGTGATCCTCGGTTACCGTCGCGACCGCGATGCCGGCCCGATCGTGATGGTCGGTGTCGGTGGCATACTTGCGGAGATTGGCGGCGGCCACGCCGTGCGCCTGGCACCGGTCAGCATGGAGACGGCCCGCGAGATGATCAGCGAAGTGCCGGGATTTGCCGTGCTGCGCGGATACCGCAGCCGGCCCGCCGGCGACCTGGAAGCGCTGGCACAGGCGGTGCACGCACTGTCGCTGCTGGCCTGTGCGACAGAAAACACCGTGCTGGAAGCCGAAATCAATCCGCTGCTGGTAAAAACCGACGGCGTTGTTGCGGTTGATGCACTGCTGTTGATGCAAAAAAACAAAAAAGCGCAATCACTGCGCACCAAGGAGGAATAAATGAAAACGATCAGGATACTGGTGACCATCATCACCGCCTGTTGTGCGACAACCGCGGCTGCCGCCGCGAACGATTATCCCATCAAGTCGGTGCGTTTTATTTCACCGTTTTCCCCTGGTGGCGGCACCGACACCGTGGCACGGGCGCTGGCGCAACGCCTCAGCGACGCCCTAGGCAAAACAGTGCTGGTCGACAACCGGCCTGGTGCCGAAGGCATCATCGGCACCGAACTTGGCGCGCGTTCTCCCGCCGACGGTTACACGCTGCTGGTCGGCAATCTCGGCACGCTGGCGATCAATCCCAATTTACGCAAGGTGCCGTACGATCCGCTGCGCGATTTCGCACCGATCACCCGGACGACCACGTCTTCGACGGTGCTTGTGGTGCATCCCTCGCTGCCGGTGAAAAATGCGAAGGAGCTGGTGGCCCTCGCCAAAACAAGATCACTGAACTACGGCGCCAGTTCATCAGCGACTTTCCTGCCGATGGAGCTGTTCAAGCAGATGTCGGGCGTGCAGATGACCCACATCCCGTACAAAGGTACCGGGCCGTCGCTGACAGGCATTCTCAGCGGTGAGGTGCAGGTGATGTTTGGCGGTGCGATCAACACCGTGCCACAGGTCAAGAACGGCAGATTGCGCGCGCTCGCCGTGGCCGGGGACAGCCGTGCCAAGGCACTGCCTGACGTGCCGACCGTGGCCGAGGCCGGTTTTCCCGGCTATGAGGCGAACAGCTGGAACGGCATACTGGCGCCGGCCGGCACACCACGCGCGATCATCAGCCGGCTCAATGCCGAAATGCTGAAAATACTTGCCAGCCGTGAAGTCATTGAATACATGACTGCCGACGGCGCAGAACCCGCCGGCAACAGTCCGGAACAATTCACTGCTTACATCCGCTCCGAACATGCGAAATGGGCGAAAGTCATCCGCGCCGCCAACCTGAAAAAGGAAACGCCATGAATACCGCTGCACAAACTACGGCCGCACAAACCATTACCCCGCATCCCGGCGCCAACGCCAGCACACGTTTCGCTGAACATATTGCCAATGCCCGCTTTGAAAATCTGTCCTTGCCGGTGGTCCACGCCGCCAAACGCGCACTGCTTGATTATGTGACCTGCGCGGTATCCGGTTCGGCGATGCCGGTGTCGCGCACCCTGCTGTCCTATTTCGAGGACAACGATGCCACGCGCGTGGCAACCGTGATCGGCAGCGCCAGCCGGCTGTCGGCATCCAATGCGGCAATGGTCAATGGCGCCAACACCCACGGCCTCGATTTCGACGACGGCCATACCCACGCTTCGGCACATCCGGCGGGTGCGGTATTTCCGGCCATACTGGCTGCGGCCGAGCAGCATGGCGCGACACCGCGCGATATCCTGCTGGCTGCGGTGATCGGTTATGACGTGATGATCCGTATCGCCGCGGCCATGCATCCCGGCAGCGCGCGCCGCGGCTGGCACAACACGGCCATCGCCGGCGTGTTCGGAGCTACGGCGGCGGTATCCTCGCTGCTCAAGCTCAATGCCAAACAGGCCGGTGATGCGCTCGGGCTAGCCGGCAGTTTTGCCGGCGGCATCCGCGAATACCTTGATGAAGGCGCCGAAATCAAACGCCTTCATCCCGGGAAATCCGCGCGCGACGGCCTGCTCTGTGCCGAATTCGCCAAACGCGGCATTACCGGCCCGAGCAGGATCCTCGAAGGCCGCTACGGTTTTTTTAATGTGTTTGTTGGCGGCGAAGTCAAATGGGACCGCCTGTTCGACGGCTTCGGTCAGCGCTACGAAATCGAGAGTGTCTATTTCAAACCCTATCCCTGCTGCCGGCATTACCACTCGGTGGTGGACGGTGTGCTTGCGCTGCGCGAGCAGCATGGCTTCAAGGCGGCTGATGTCAAAAGCCTGGACCTCGGCATTTATGCCGTAGGCGTGCACGGCCATGATCATAAACACTGCGACACCCTCCTTGATGCGCAGATGAGCGCGCCATGCGCGGTGGCGCTGGCACTGGTTGACGGCGGCATCGCCTCGCAGAACTTCCTGCCGGACAGCATCGAGCGGCCCGAAGTGCGGCGCCTGATCGACGCCTCAGAAACCCGCATTGATCCGGAGTGCGAACGTATCTATCCCGGCCGCCGTTCAGGTGCGGTACGCGTCACCCTCAACGACGGGCGCAGTGTCGAAGCGCGCGTGCTCGACCCCAAAGGCGAAGGCGAAAACCAGATGTCCGATGCCGATCTCGAACAGAAATTCATCGTCAACTGCACATCACTGCTGGGTGAGGACAGATGCCGCCGCCTGCTGGCCACGCTGTGGAAGTTCGAGGTCGCCAAAGACGCCGGCGAACTCTACAACTGGAAATGAACGGATGAGCGGAAACAGGAAACTGAAACTGGAGCATGAAACATGAGTGACAACATGGTTGCGGGAAAAGTGGTCGTTGTTACCGGCGCCGGACGTGGCATCGGCCGCGAGATCGCGCTGATGATGGCGAAAGAGGGTGCCAAAGTGGTGGTCAACGACATCGGGGCCTCACTCGAAGGCGAAGGCACTGACCAGACGCCGGCCGAGGAGGTCGTGCAGCTGATTCGCAAGGGCGGCGGCGAGGCGGTGGCCAGTTACGACAGCGTTGCCGAATTCGAAGCGGCTGAGCGCATCGTGCAAAAAGCGGTCGACACCTTCGGACGGGTTGATTGCGTGGTCAACAACGCCGGTATCCTGCGCGACGTGATTTTCCACAAGATGACCTTTGATGACTGGGATTCGGTGATCAAGGTCATTCTTTATGGCGCATTCAACGTTAGCCGCGCCGCGGCGACCCATTTCCGCAAACAGAACGGCGGCAGTTTTGTTCACATGATTTCCAACTCCGGCCTCGCCGGTAATGTCGGCCAGGCCAACTACGGCGCCGCCAAGGCCGGCATGGTGATGCTGTCCAAACATATCGCACTCGACATGCAGCGCTTCAATGTGCGCTCCAACTGCATCGCGCCTTCAGCCTGGACGCGGATGACCGGTTCGATTCCGTCGAACACGCCGGACATGGCTGCACGAGTCGCGCAGCGGCAGATGGTCACCCCCGATAAAAACGCGCCCCTCGCGGTGTTTCTCGCCAGCGATGCCGCCAAGGACGTCAACGGCCAGATTTTCTACACCCGCATGAATGAACTGTTCCTGATGAGTCAGTCACGGCCTCTGCGCGGCCTGCATCGCAGCGAAGGCTGGACACCGCGCGCAATAGCCGAACATGCGTTGCCGGCACTGAAGCCGGACTTTTATGCGCTGGAGCGCAACCAGGACGTGTTCAGCTGGGATCCGCTGTAGTCGATAAGTCCGCAAAAAAGGCATGCCATGCTGATCGTTGACTCCCAGGTCCACATCTGGGGTGCCAACACCCCGGAGCGGCCATGGCCGGCACGGGCGCATGCGCATCGCGAAACTCCGGTGGGGCATCAGGAAATGCTGCGCGAGATGGATGCGGCAGGTGTCCACCGTGCAATCATCGTGCCGCCGTCGTGGGAGGGGGACCGTAACGATCTTGCAATCGCCGCGGCGCAGGCCCACCCTGACCGTTTCGCGATCATGGGCCGTTTCAACCCCGAAGCGCCTGATGCACGTGCCACGATCAAGACCTGGATGGATCAACCCGGCATGCTGGGCATGCGTTTTGCATTTCATCTCCCGGTGCTGCAGCAACCGCTGCTTGAGGGCAAGTTCGACTGGGTGTGGTCAGCGGCTGAAGAGCACGGCATCAATTTGATGATCCTGGTGCGGCAACCGATGATTGCGCACATTGACAGCATTGCCGAGCGCCATCCGGGAATGAAGATCATCATGGATCACATGGCGGTGACTGCGGGAAAATCCGAAGACGAAGCCTTTCGCGATTTCGACAAATTACTTGCGATTGCCAAACGGTCGAATGTCGCGGTGAAAGCTACCGCACTCCCCAATTACATCGCCGACGAATATCCGTTCCGTAAAATCCAGGAGCATGTGCGCAAGGTGTATGACGCGTTCGGGCCGAAACGGTTGTTCTGGGGGAGCGACGTCACGCGCAGCAAGGTGCCGTACCGGCAGCACATCGACATGTGGCTGCAGGACACGCCGTGGCTGAAGGAAGAAGACAAGGCCTGGGTGATGGGCAGGGGGGTCTGCGCATGGCTGGGTTGGAAATGAAGGCAGATCACCTGTTGCTACTTCGCGTGGTTATTACACACTCCATCAAAAGTAAAAATTATCAATAAAAACAAATACTTGCTGAATGTGGGGGGCACAGCGGATCCCGCCTTCAGCGAATCCCTGAGAGGCGCTCCTCTCAACGACCATTAACGCCGCCTGCCATCGAGCGGTATTTTTTGCGATGGTTTTTGCATCAGCTGGCCTGACTTTTGCATTCAGTGCATAGGTGGCCGCGCCGCAGCGCCTGCTTGCCACCGTACAAGGCATCGCCTGAGGTTTGCGCCAAAGTTCACGCTAGATTAGTGCCATTTCAGTCCGAATACTGAGCACGGCGCCGCGGCTGTTGCGGACCAGCGTGATAACATCTTTTGCAATATTTCGAGGAAAACCAGCATGCAATTTTCGCTATACACCGGCTGCATCATTGCCGCTTTCGCCATCAACGGCATCGCCGCCGCCCAGGACAAATCGGCGGCCGCTACTGCTGCCACTTACCCAAGCAAACCAATCCGCATGATCGTGCCCTTCGCGCCCGGCGGCGGCCTCGACATCACTGCGCGTCTGATCGGGCAGAAGCTCACTGAGAAGTGGGGCCAGAACGTAGTCATCGATACCCGCCCCGGTGCCGCCACCATCATCGGCACCGAAATCGCTTCCAAGGCCGTGCCAGATGGCTACACCATGCTGATGATCACCACCACCTTTGCGATCAACCCCAGCCTCTATGCCAAGCTGCCGTATGACCCGCTGAAAGATTTTGCGCCGGTCACACAGTTGAATTCCCAGCCCAACATACTCATTGTCAGCGCCTCAGCGCCGGCGACCGGCATCAAGGACCTGATCGCCTTGGCCAAAGCCAAACCGGGCGAACTGACCTTTGCCACGCCGGGCGCAGGCTCTGCGCCGCACCTGTCGGCAGAGCTTTTCAAACGCATGGCCGGTATCGAAATGATCCACGTGCCGTACAAGGGCATCCCGCCGGCCATTACCGACGTCATTGGCGGCCGCGTCACGATGCTGTTCACCACCACGATCTCCGCAGCACCCCATATCAAGACCGGCAAGGTGAAAGCGCTGGCGCTGACCAGTGCCAAACGGCTGGACAACATGCCCGGAGTGCCGACCATCGGCGAAACGCTGAAGGGTTATCAGGCCGAAGCCTTTCAGGGCATGATCGCGCCGGCAGGTGTGCCGCGCGCCATCGTTGAAAAACTGGGCCGCGAAGTCGCCGCCATCGTGCAGTCGCCGGAAATCGGCAAAACCTTCGAAGCCTCGGGTGCGATTGCCGTCGGCAGCACGCCGGCGGTGTTCACCGCCTTCATCAAAACCGAAACCGCGAAGTGGGGCAAGGTGATCAAGGAAGCCGGTATCAAGCTTGAGCAGTAACTTGGAGCGCCCCACAGAAAAAATCAAATCGAATTTAACCGCCGGTGAACGCCGATGAACGCCGATCAATTCGTTTCAACAAAACGCGCTGCTGGCAGTGTAATAACTCATTTAAAATCGTTGGTAGATTTGGCAGTTCATTTTTCCGATGTTCTGGATTTTATCGGCGTTAATCGGTGTTCATCGGCGGTTAACGCTTTCTGATTCTGACATGTGTTCTTGATTAACTACGCACAAAGGAAAACACCATGCCCCTCGCCCAGCTTTATCTCGCCGAAGGCCGCACTCCGGAACAAAAGAAAGTCCTGATCGAAAAAGTGACGCAGGCTTTTGTCGATGCCCTCGGATCCAAACCCGAAACCGTCTCGATTATCGTGCAGGACATCCCGAAAACCGCCTGGGGCACTGGCGGCAAGACACTAGCAGAGCGAGGATAGATTTAGCAGGAGGAGTGCCATGGCAGAGAAAAAACGCGCAGTCAAAATGGCGGTGCCGGCTGCGAGCATGCGGCCCAACCTTGTTGGCCGAAATCACGCGGCATCCGCTGGCCACTATCTGGCAACACTGGCCGCCATGCGTGTGCTCGATCGCGGCGGCAATGCCGTCGATGCAGGGGTCACCGCGTCGATGGCGCTGTCGGTGCTGCAGCCCGACATGGTGAGCTTCGCCTGCGTGGCGCCGACGCTGATCTACATGAAAGAGCTCGACAAGGTGATCAGCCTGGCCGGTCTCGGCTACTGGCCGAAAAGCACTGACGTTGCCAAACTGATTGCCGCGGGCAACGGCAAGGCTGTTCCGGAAAACCTGCTGCGCACGGTGATCCCGGCCGCCCCCGCCACTTATATTGAAGCGCTGCGCCGTTACGGCACGATTTCCTTTGAAGAGGCGGTGACGCCGGCGATGGAACTGGCGCGCAACGGCTTCGCTGTTTATCCGCTGCTGTCGAGCAACATCGAATACCTCGAAAACAACTTCAAACGCTGGCCTGACAATGCGCGCATTTTCCTGCCCAAGGGCCGTGCGCCGCGCATCGGTGAACTGTTCATCCAGGAAGACCTTGCCGGCACCATGGCGCGGCTGATCCAGGCTGAACGCGACTGCAGCGGTGATCGCGACAAAAAATTGCGTGCGGTGCACGATTATTTTTACCGTGGGCCGATTGCGCGTGAAATTTCCGATTACCACGCCGCAAATGGCGGTTTCATGACTTTCGAAGACCTCGCCGGTTTTGAAGTGCCGGTTGAAGACAGCATCACCGTCGATTACCGCGGATACACCGTGCATGCCTGCGATGTGTGGTGTCAGGGCATCGTGCTGCTCGAATCGCTGAAAATCCTCGA
>JBBQAO010000144.1:0-6060 GCA_038316355.1 Burkholderiales bacterium | reverse complement strand
AGTGCCTGGCAGGCATCCACCACTTCGCCAAGGTTGTGCGGCGGAATATTGGTGGCCATGCCCACGGCGATGCCCGAGGAACCGTTGATCAGCAGATTCGGCACCTTGGTCGGCAGCGTGACCGGCTCTTTTTCCTTGCCGTCGTAGTTGTCGACGAAATCGACGGTGTCCATGTCGATGTCGGCGAGCATGTCGGAGGTGATTTTCTCGAGCCGGCACTCGGTATAACGATAGGCCGCAGCGGAATCGCCATCGACCGAACCGAAATTGCCCTGGCCGTCGACCAGCATGTAGCGCATCGAGAAATGCTGCGCCATGCGCACCAGCGCTTCGTACGTGGCACTGTCGCCGTGGGGATGGTATTTACCGAGCACGTCACCGACGACGCGGGCGCATTTCACGTAAGACCGGTTCCACACCGTGTTGGACTCGTGCATCGCGAACAGAATGCGGCGATGCACGGGCTTGAGCCCATCACGAACATCGGGCAGCGCGCGCCCGACGATCACGCTCATCGCGTAGTCCAGATAGGAGCGGCGCATCTCCTCTTCGAGGCTGATGTTCAGTGTTTCTTTGGCGAATTGATCCATGGATTCCAGAGGCTTGTTTTTATAATCGGCCGGGCACTTGGCGCGGTCGTGAAGACAACATTACAAAGCGCATTACAAAGCATGGAATTCTAACATGCTGCAATGCGGGTCACACCGTTTCGGCAACGCTCAGGCAGAGGTGCGAACGTCGCGGGCGACAACCGCGCATCGTCAACCAAAGCAGCAAATCAGCGGAGCTGAATCGCCGCTCTGTTTTTGACTGCACCACTGCTGGAATAAGGCCACGGGCTGCCCCGCCAGCCAGCCCGTCGGGCAGCGCAGCCGGGACCCTGCCCGGGCCGTTTCCGCCCAAAATCCGCCTGCCCCGGTGTTCCACAAAGTGAAATACCGCCCGGAGGGACTGATGTATTTGCACAACAGCTCTATGCTTTATTTTTAAAAAACATGCTACTATTCACGCCTAGGCTTACTCAGATATCGGGGATGTGGTATCAAGTAGGCCTCGGGGAGCACCAAATTTTCGACTTTTTTACCGGCTATCCGGCACGTCCCTACTTTCCGCAAAACAGGAGGATCAAAAACATGCGTTCAGCACTCAGGATTACCTTAGCAAGCGCCATCGTAGCAGCCGCGCTTGCCCCTGCCCTCGCTTCGGCGCAGGCCAAGGACGGCTATCTGACGGATACCGCTGGTGGTGTCGTTAGGGCCCCCGGCGCCGGCGTCTGCGTGCGCACCAGCCAATGGACCCCGGCTCTGGCCATCGCGGAATGCGATCCGGATCTGGTGAAAAAGCCGGCACCAAAACCGGCAGCGCAAAAAGCTGCTCCGCAAAAAGCTGCTCCGCAAAAAGCTGCACCGAAACCCAAGCCGGCGAAACCCGAGTTCCTCAACATCGAAGAAAAAATCGAGTTGCAGGGCATTGAGTTCAACAAGGCTGAAATGACCGCTGGCAACAAGGAAGATCTCGACAAATTCCTCGGCGCCCTCGGCAAAGCCAACAAGCAGCGCGCCGCAGTCGTGTTCGGTGCAGTCATCGTTACCGGCCACACCGATCGCATCGGCAGCATGAAATACAACATGAAGCTGTCCGAGCGTCGCGCGATCACGGTGAAGGACTACATCGTCTCCAAGGGCATCGACCAGAAGCTGATTTTCTGGGAAGGCAAAGGTCCGAAACAGCCGATTCCGGTCACCAAGTTCTGCGACAACAAGATGAAGCGCAAGCAACTCATCGAATGTCTGGCGCCGAACCGCCGTGTCACCGTGGAAGTGGTTGGCCGAGCCCAGAGCATGGCGAAGCCGAAGGCGCAAGCAGCAAAACCGCAAGGCGCAAAGCCGCAAGGCGCAAAGCCGCAAGGCGCAAAGCCGCAAGGCGCAAAGCCGAAGCCGTAAGCAACAGCACTGTAAAAAAGCCCTGCTTCGGCAGGGCTTTTTTTTTGCAATACAATCGGCCATCCTGATCAGCAACCTCATCGCGCAACATGCCAACACCGACCGTCATTGAGCCGCGCTGGGTAGTCCCTGTCGAACCGGCAAACACAGTGCTCGCTGCACATGCCGTGGTCATCGAAGGCGACCGCATCCTGGCCGCGCTGCCCGTGGCCGACGCCGCAACCCGTTATCCCGACGCGCCCCGCATCCCTCTGCCCGACCATGCGCTGATTCCCGGACTGGTCAACCTCCATACCCACGCCGCGATGACCCTGATGCGCGGCATGGCTGACGACCGGGCGCTGATGGACTGGCTGCAGAACCATATCTGGCCGGTGGAGGCGCGACTGGTCTCGGACGAGTTCGTCTACGACGGCACCCTGCTCGCATGTGCCGAAATGCTGCGCGGCGGCATCACCTGCTTCAACGACATGTATTTTTTCCCGGAGGCCACCGCCCGCGCTGCACTGCGGACCGGCATGCGCGCCGTCCTCGGCATCATCGCCATCGAGTTCCGCTCCGCCTACGCCAGTGATGCCCAGGACTATCTGGCGAAGGGCATGGCTTTGCGCGATACGCTGCGCGATGAACCGCTGCTGTCGTTCTGCCTCGCGCCGCATGCGCCGTTCACGGTGTCGGACGCCACGTTCGCGCAAATCGCCACCTATGCCGGTGAACTGGAACTCCCGGTGCACATCCATATCCACGAAACCGCACAGGAAATCGCCGACAGTCTGGCACAGCATGGTGTGCGGCCATTGGCCCGTCTCGAAAAAGCGGGGCTGCTGGGCCCAGGGCTGATCGCCGTGCACAGTGTGCATCTGGATCAACGCGAGATCGAACTGTTCGCCCGCCACGGCTGCTCGGTGGCGCACTGCCCGTCATCCAACCTCAAACTCGCCAGCGGCATCGCACCCATCGACAAATTGCTCCAGGCCGGGGTCAATATCGGCCTCGGCACCGATGGCGCCGCCAGCAACAACCGGCTCGACCTGTTTGCCGAAATGCGCCTCGCCGCCCTGCTTGCAAAAGGCAGTACGGGAGACGCCACCGCCATGCCCGTGCACAAAGCGCTGGAATGCGCCACCCTGGGTGGTGCGCGGGCGCTGGGCCTGCAGGAAAAAATCGGCTCCATTGTCCCGGGCAAACTGGCCGACCTGGTTGCGGTGAATCTTTCGGCAAGCGAACTGGCTCCCTGCTACGATCCGGTTTCACATCTGGTCTATGCTGCGGGACGCGAACATGTCAGCGACGTCTGGATCAACGGTGAACGGCGGCTCGCCGATGGCGAACTGGTCAGCCTCGATGAATCCGCGATCCGCGCCAAAACCCGACAATGGCAAATGAGGATACGCCCGTCATGAACACCAACGTTGATCCCGCCGAACTGGAAAAATTCAGCGCACTCGCCCACCGCTGGTGGGATCCCGAGAGCGAATTCCGTCCCCTGCATGAAATCAATCCGCTGCGTCTGAACTACATCGACGGCATCGCGGCACTGCAGGGCAAGAACGTGCTCGATGTGGGCTGCGGCGGCGGCATCCTCGCTGAAGCCATGGCAGCGCGCGGTGCACGAGTCACCGGCATCGACCTCGCCGACAAACCGCTGAAAATCGCACAACTGCACCTGCTGGAATCGAAACTTGATGTGGTTTACCGCAACATCGCTGTCGAAACGCTGGCACAGGAAGCACCACAAAGCTTTGATGTCGTGACCTGCATGGAAATGCTGGAACATGTGCCTGACCCGGCATCCGCGGTACGCGCCTGCGCCGCACTGCTGAAACCGGGTGGCCATGCTTTTTTTGCAACGCTGAACCGGAATCTGAAGTCATATCTTTTTGCGATCATCGGCGCCGAATACGTGCTGAATCTGCTGCCGCGCGGCACGCATGATTACGCACGCTTCATCAAACCTTCGGAACTGTCGGCCACCTGCCGCAGCGCCGGCCTCGAGATCAACGCCATCACCGGCATGACCTACAACCCGTTCAGCAAAATCTACGCTCTCGAAGCGGACAGCAGCGTCAATTACATCCTCTGCGCCCGCGCGCCGCAGCCATGACCGCCGCAGTCCTGTTCGACCTCGACGGCACCTTTGCCGATACCGCACCTGACCTCGGCCGCGCCGTGAATACCATGCGCGCAACGCGCGGTCTGAGCCCGGTGCCGCTGGCCGACACCCGCAGCGTGACCTCGATGGGCGCGCGCGGTCTGCTCGGAGTCGGGTTCAGCATCACCCCCGACCACTCCGACTACCCTGCGATGCGTGAAGAGTTCCTGCATATTTACGAGAACAACCTGTGCTGCGATACCGTACTGTTCCCGGGCATGGCAGAACTGATCGACAACATCGAGAACCTTGGCATCCGCTGGGGCATCGTCACCAACAAGGCCGAACGTTTCGCACTGCCCTTGCTCCGGCAACTGGGTTACAGCGAACGCGCCGCGTGCATCATCGGTGGCGATACCACGCCACACATGAAACCCCACCCTGCGCCGCTGCTCGCAGCCGCGAAGGCTGTCGGCTGCGCGCCGGAACACTGCATCTACGTCGGAGATGACGAACGCGACATCCAGGCCGGCAAGGCAGCAGGCATGAAAACGATTGCCGTACGCTTCGGTTACCTCAATGGCAGCAATCCGGACCTATGGGGCGCGGAGAGCGTGGTCGACTCGGCTGCTGATATCCTGAAAAAAATCAGCTGATCGTTCGCTGTTTATATCCCTCAAGTCCTGAGTGCGTGACGTTTGGTCATGCGCCGGTAGCGTGAGTGAAAAAGCCGTGGGAGCATCCCTGTGCCATGAGATGCCCCCGGATTACCGTCTTTTCCCTTCTGCTCGCGCTGACCTGCCCGGTTTTGCAGGCAGCCAAGCTCGACCCGCAAAAAATTTCTTCGCCGACCGCGTTCGATAACGCAGCGGATATCCGCGCAGTCACCGATGTTGCCGATGGCCAGGCGGGCTACGTCCATTATTTCCTGATCACCCATCCGGACGGCACACCCGAAGATCAGGTCGGCATCGAACTGGAAGACCGGCGGATTGCGTGGTCATTTCCGGGCGCGGGCGTCATCGTTTCCGGGTTCGTCAAAGAAGGCGCACTGGATATCGCCGGCAGGACCTTTTTCATCGAACATCTGCACGGCATCCGCCCCTTCCGCACAGCGGGCGAAATGCAGGCCCTGCGCAATGATCTGGCACGCCGGGTGGCGTACTGGGTGGACGAGGAAACGCCCTACTGTATTTTCCGGCAACCCGGCGGAAAGCTGTGCCTGAACTGCGGTGACTTTGTCGCGCGCATCCTGTTCCCTGCCACCAATGCACTGATGGTCGGCCTGCCGGAAGAATTCACGCGCACTTTGGGCAACATGCCCAGCACCGACGATCTGCTGATCTACATGCTCGGACTGCACAATCTGCCCGACGCGAAATCCAGACTCGAGCGGCTTGCCACCCTGGACTTGCCTTCCAGTCTTCGACTTGACGTCGTGGAAATGCTGCAGCCGGATCAAACCCTGCAGGCTGCCGCGCCCGGTGTAACCACCGCCGGCCTGGCGCCTGCCAGAAAGCCCTTCTCCCGCATCGCAACCCGCAGAACACAGAGCAGGCGGTTATAGCCGCCGGGAACCAGTGACAGCGGGAACCGACCGGTATGCGATAATGTCTTACCAGTGTGAAACCGGGGGCGACTTGGTTTCGACGTGGGTTACAAAGCAGCACAGGGCATGCCAAGGTCCAGTCACCTTGTAAATCCGCTGGAAATTCTACACACGCCAACGACGAGCGTTATTCTCTCGCCGCCTAATACCGGCGAGACGCTGCACTGACCTGCTGATGGGTCAGGCTCTCGAATAAGGAAAGCGCAAGCCGACCTTGTTTGAGGGTGCAGTGTCATTTACATCAGCCTCTCTGCACAGTTTGGTCGCTTAACCGTGTGGATCCGTCGAAGCGACTGGCCAAACACCAGCCTGCCGGTTGGCGGGTGCGAGGCGAGACCCAAATAACCAGGCTAAGCATGTAGTCCTGACTGTGGCGGACTTGCGGACGCGGGTTCGATTCCCGCCGCCTCCACCAT
>JBBQAO010000164.1:0-2864 GCA_038316355.1 Burkholderiales bacterium | reverse complement strand
TTCTAGCTCTGAGGAGCGCTGTCCCTCAGATTACCGGGAGTCGCATTTACAGCCGCATTACTTCCAAGGCTTGGGTGCAGGCACTTCGGCCGCTGCGGGCATGTCGATGGAACTAAAATCCGCCGGCCCGACGATTTCCAGGTATTCCATGTCCGGGGAATAATCGAACAGGTAGTGCACGATGCCCGGACGCTGATGCACGCAGTCGCCGGCGCTGACCAGGGTCTCCTTGTCCTCATACATGAACCTGGCCCAGCCCTTGGTCATGATGACAATATGGAATTGCGCCTCATGACGGTGCCAGCCTGTACCCTTTTCGGGCGCTTTGTTGGCCCGGACCATCTGGGCGATGACCTTGCCGGCGGTGGCATCGGCAATGCCGAGGTCGCGGTAAATGAAGAAATCCCTCAGTCCATCAGACCTGAATTCGGTATCTCCGGGTTTGACATGTGAAAACTTGGTGACGGTTCGGTCGAGCATGGTCAGCCTCCTATCGAAATGGCTGCGTTAACCCAAGCATAAGTTGTTCCAGAACAGTGGCGCACGGCGCTGGTGCCGATGCACCGTGGCGGGGCGTTTTTGGGCGGGGGCTGGGTTCAGTGCAGGGTGGTGACCGTGGCCAGGGCGCGGGGCTGCAAGTTGAGCAGTAAGACCCGCCTCCCGAGCATCACCACGCTGCCTTTGACCCGGTTGTCCCCGGTGTCGCTGAACTCGAAATCGTAGGCCCGTTGTAGCAACAGACGGCCGTTGGCATTGCGCCCTGGTTTGATCCCGGCAATGCCGACCGTGTCGTCGAGGAACAGCAGGCCTTCGGCTTCACAGGCGGTACGTGCTGCGGTGACCGCGGCTTCACGGGCCTGCATGCTGTCCCACCACAGCCAGGCGAGAGTGGCAAATACGGCGAGGAGTATCAGCTCAGTCATCAGCGGCCATAGTATTCCTGCACCGTTTCCCAGGCGACTTCCTGCAGGAACCTGGTCATTTCCGGATCAATGCTGAAGGTGTAGCTCAGGCCGGCCGGCGACTTGTTGTAGATCGCAGCGTAGATCGTGCACGCCGCAAGGTAGGTGCCGAGCTTGCTCGGGTGGCGCTTGTCGCGTGCGTAGAGCTCGATATCCGGCTTCTTGCTGATGGCCTTGGCGAAAGCAAGCCCGGCGGGAATCACCAGCGCGTCGTTCTTGTTGCCGGCGATGGTGTATTCCTCGGCGAGTTGCTGGGTCATCTCCGGCTTGTCGGCATAGGCCCATGTCATGAACAGCACGGGTTTGGCGCCGTGCTTACGCACTGTGGTGCTGTGCTTGGCGGCGTATTCATGGAACATGCCCTTCAGCTGTGGATGCACCGGGCACTGGCTGCAGTCGTTCATGATCACTGCGTCGAAAGGCTTATCGAACTTGTTGAAGCGGATTTCGTTGTCGCCGACAAAGGAATACGACGCCACCGCATTCGGCCGGAAATACGATTCCATGTCGTGCCAGTTGAAGCCCGAGCCGCTGATGGTGATCGAGGTGCTGCGGTACTGGCCGCGGGCCTTCGGATCGGCGGCGTTGACCAGCCCCAGCACCTTTGAGTGCATACTGTCGTTGTAATAATAAAAGCTGTTGCCGACGTAGAGGATGGTTTTCGTCTGCTCGTAGCCGGAGTTCTTAATTTTGGGAGAGGTCTGCGCAGTTGCAGCCCCGGCGCAGAGCAGCGCGAAGGCAGCCAGTGCGGCGCCGGCAAAGCGGGTGATTTTCAGCATAGTGGTCTCCCTTGGGTGGATGGTGCGGACACCACGTTACCAGAGTTACAGGTGCAGTCGTCATTGCGGCGAAACCCGCTCCGGCAGGACGATTATGGCGTCACCATCTGGAACACCCTCCAGCCGGGCGCTGCAATTGAGTTAGACTTTGATGCATCATTTCCGGCGCAAGACCGGGGGCCATTCGGAGGAGCAGCATGATCGCATTGAAATCGCGGACGCACACTGTTGAAGACCTCGGCAGTGCCATCGAACTTTGTTATGCCAACGGCTGGACCGACGGCCTGCCGGTGATTCCGCCGACGGCGGAACGTATTACCGCCATGCTTGAGGGGGCGAACCTCAAGCCCGAACACCAGCTCGCGTTCATCGAAAACCGCCAGGTCTCGGTGACTGCAGAGAAAGTCGCGATCAACGCGGTGATGGCGGGCTGCAAACCGGAATACATGCCGGTGATCGCGGCCACGGTCGAGGCGCTGGCCGATGCCAAATACGGTTATCACGGCCCGGCGACCAGCACCGGTGGTGCGGCGGTGTTCATGCTGGTCAATGGTCCGATTGCCAAAGAACTCAACATCAACAACGGCGACAACCTCTTCGGCCAGGGCTGGCGCGCCAATGCCACCATCGGCCGCGCAATCCGCCTGATGATGCAAAACGTGATTGGCACCACGCCCGGCGTACTCGACCGCAGCAGCCTCGGCCATGCCGGCAAATACACGTTTTGCATTGCCGAAAACGAGGAAGACAGCCCGTGGCCGGCGTTCCACACCACGCGCGGTTTCAAGGCGTCGCAGAATGCGGTGACGATTTTCGCCGCCTACGCGCCGCACCAGTATTCCAACGGGCTGGCGGCAACGCCCGAGGGCGTGCTGACCACCACCTGCGCGCAGATGCGCATGTCCGCCGGCACCAACCGCCAGCCGCAATACGCGCTGGTGTTCGCCGGCGAGCACCAGGCGATTATGAAAAGCGGCGGCTGGTCGCGTGAAGACGTGCAGAAATACGTATATGAAAATACCCGGGTGAGCATGGCCGAGTTGCAGCGCGCCAACATCCGGCCGGGTCCGATCACCGCTGAAAGCGAAAAAGAAATGTCTTTGCTGGTCGAAACGCCGCAGGA
>JBBQAO010000022.1:0-48719 GCA_038316355.1 Burkholderiales bacterium | reverse complement strand
GCGGGAAACGGTGTACAAACGGGTCATCTCTATCTGTAAAGATGCGATTGATGCGGTCGAGGGTAAGTAAAGCGGCCTTTATAAAACAGAGGTGCGCGAGCTTGGCCAGCCGTGATCGCCGCGGACTTTGACAGCCTCTTACTCACCGGTCCGTAATATAGGCTACGGACGGCGCTTGAAAGAATGATCGTACCAGTTTCGGATTGCGTTGCACTGCAGCGAGTTCGGCGTCGATGCGTTCGATCAAGCGCTCGCCGGCTTGCAATGGTCGCCGAGCTGTGCCGGTGCGTTTGATGTGGCTCCAGACCAGTTCGTCTGGATTGAGGTCGGGCGCGTAACCGGGTAAGAAATGCAATGTCAGGCGACCATGCGTGGATTTGATGTAATCCCCGACCAAGGCTTTCTTGTGTGCGGGCAATCCATCGATGATCAAATGCACGGGTTTCTTGCGATGACGCATCATTCGCTTGAGCAGGTCGACGAACAACTCGCCGTTGAGCGCACCGGTGTACGTTCGAAACCAAAAAGCACCTCGTGTATTGACCGCCGAGGCCGCCGACATCGACTGGCGTTGACCAGGCCGCTGCACCACCGGGGTCTGCCCGCGAACGCCCCACGTCTTGCCGTGTACCGAATCGGCCCGAAATCCCGACTCATCCCAGAAGAATATTTGTCCGCCTTGACGTTTTGCCTTCGCGGCAATGGCCGGAAAAATCTCCCGCTGCCAGCGCTCGATAGCCTGCGGGTCGCGCTGATAGGCACGTTGCAGCGGCTTCTGAGGCGTGAGTCCCAATTTAGCCAGCAATGCGCCGACCGCGGTGACGCCCATTTCCACACCGAACTTGTTCTTGATCAGAATGGAGACGATCTGGCGCGTCCAAAGTCCGAAGTCCAATCCGTATTGCATCGGATTGCGGCCATTGATCCACCGAAATACCTGCTGCTCCTGCGCCGGCGTCAGGCGACGCGGACGCCCAGTCCCACGTGTGGAGCGCAACGCATTCAGACCGTGCCCGCGTCCCGCCGCCCGATTCATCCATTTATAGATCGTCGTACGGCAAAAACCGAACGCAGCAATGACATCGCCAGGCTTCTCCCCCTCGCGAACACGCTGAATCGCCATCCGACGAATTTGCTCGAGCGTCTCGTGATCAAGTGTGCGACCGTCTATCTTCATGTCAAGTTCGACCGGCATCGGGTTCATTCGTTCGCAATAAGTAGACTATATTTACGACTGGTGAGTAACCTCGTGCACATCCCGTACAAAGGCAGCGCGGGCGTGTTGGCAGACGTGATGGGCGGACAGATTGCAGTGACCATCGACAATATGCCGCCGTACCTGCCGCAGGTGAAGGCCGGCAAAATTCGCGCGCTGGCGGTCAGCCCCGCAAAACGCTCCACCGCAGCACCCGACATACCGACCATCGCCGAAGCCGGTGTGCCGGGTTATGACTCCGGAGCGTGGTTTGGTCTGCTGGCGCCAGCCGGGACGCCGAAAGATATCGTCAGCAAATTGTCGGTTGAAACCGCGCGCATCCTCAAGCTACCCGAGGTCAACAAACGCATTTCCGAACTGAGTGCAGAGCCGGTAGGCAGCACGCCGGAGGAATTCGCGGAACTGATCAAATCTGAAATCGCGAAGTGGGCCAAGGTGATCAAGGACGCTAACGTCGAACTGCAATAAACTCGTATATCTGATGCGCGAGTTGACCGAAACTCAGGAAGCATCGGCAGAATAAAAATTCATCGGGCCGCCGGCCGGTCTGACGTTAGAGATGGCTGGCATAATCCCGCGAATAAGGATGTACATCGTTCGCGCAAGCGAGTTCTTGCGTCGTCAGCCACCGATAACCCGCATGTTGCCGTACAGGCAACATGAATGCCTGTGCGCTTGTTATTGTGATGCGATGCGCGAGCACGAGATAATGTGTGCCGAAGTCGCCAACGCACATAAAATTTTCTTCGTATAGATGTTCGAAGATACCAAGAAAACAAGGTTGGGAAAGCCTTGCGTCGATACCGAGTTCATCGCTTGTAATTCGCGCGACCGCGGATTCGATGCGTTCGTTCTTGAACATCCGGCCTCTTGGCACGAGCCAGAAACCGCGAGCCGGTGCGTGGCGACGCAGACCCAGCAGTACTTCTCCGTGCTCGTTTTGTACTACCAGATCAATGGCAACAAGCGGTGCATGTTTGACAATGCTGGCAAAGATCTTCTGTGGCAGCAGAGGGTGTTTCATCCGCGCGGGCGGTTCTTCGCGCGGCGTCGGTTTTCGGACCAGGCAGCACATAGTGCTGGCCAAGGTGTTTCGTTGCCGGATGATGCTGGTAATCCCGTGAGGTGTTGTATGTTCCGGGATGATCAAGTGCGTATCTCTCGTTCGACAAACTTGCTATTTTTCTCGCGTAATACATCCAAGTCTGCTGCTGCAGGCAGATTATATTCAGCCCATTCGTAAATCAGAGATTCTTTTTCACAAGGATCGATCGCGAGTGTATTAGTGAAGAACAGGCTGAACATTTTGTAACCGTTGGGGTTAAGCACGATGGTTGAATGACACAATCCTAGCTGGTTGGTATGACACGGCGAATATCGTTGCTCGCGACGAGTTGGTCCAAACTCACTACCGCAATCCTGTGCTGTCCGGATTACAGTTTTGTATCCGAGATAGTCCTAACAGATCATGAGTGTGAGTGTTGCAGCGCAGTCCGTTCACTGTGCTGTCACATTGGCTGCTTACACTTCCCATCGCCAGTCTCCCGGCCAATCTTCCACGATTCCGCGCATTCCTTTCGAGGCCAGCACATTGATTTTTACATTCGCCTGTGAGTCCGGTGCGTGCATGCACCGGGCACCGCATTTCCTACCTCGGGGCTTTACTCTCCTCGAGCTGCTGGTGGTCATGGTGATCATAGGATTACTGGCGGGTTATGTTGCGCCCAAGTATTTTTCGCAAGTAGGAAAATCGGAAGTCAAAGTTGCGCGCGCTCAAATCGATGCAATTGAGAAGTCACTTGATCAGTACCGCCTGGATGTCGGTCGCTATCCCACTACCGAGCAGGGACTTGCCGCATTGACATCGCGACCTTCCGGGGAGTCGAAATGGGGTGGACCCTATTTAAAAAAAGAGACACCGCCGGATCCGTGGGGAAAACCTTATCAGTACAAGTCGCCGGGGGACCACGGTGAATACGATGTTTTTTCGTTTGGTAAAGACGGCCAGCCCGGTGGCACCGGGGAAGCCGCTGACCTTGCGAATTGGTAGCCGCTGCCCATGCGTTATTTCGTAACCGGTGTGAACGGACAGGGCGACATTGCGACGCTTGAGTTCGATGCAGTTAACGCCGGAGATGCTACTGCGCTCGCTGCAGCCCGTGGCTGGACGACGGTTTCAGTGCGCGCGGCCCGGGAATGGTTTTCCTGGACATCAGGTCGAGCCGCCCGTTTTTCCCTGTTGCTGTTCAGTCAGGAATTGCTTGCTCTACTGGAGTCTGGAATTTCGCTGATTGAGGCGCTGGAAACACTCGCTGAGAAAGAGTCTCGGCCCGATACCCGCCAGTTGATTGAACAAGTTCTGGGCAAGTTGCGTGAAGGTAATTCACTTTCTGTTGCTTTGGATAGTTTTTCTCGGCATTTTCCGCCACTTTATGTGGCGACTGTACGAGCAAGTGAACGCACCGGCGATTTGCCAGAGGCACTGGGACGTTACATCGCATATGAATCGCAGGTCGAGGGCTTGCGCAAGAAACTGGTGTCAGCGGCGATTTACCCGGTGCTGCTAATCGCCGTCGGCGCACTGGTAAGCCTGTTTTTGCTGGGTTATGTCGTGCCGCGCTTCAGTCAGGTCTATGCCGACCTCGGCGACAACCTGCCCTGGATGTCCCAGATACTCCTGGTGATGGGGCAGCAGATCCAGAAGCACGGAGTGATGATGCTGGTGCTGGTCGCTGCCACGGCCATGATCGGGATTCGTCTGTTGCGTCGTCCGGAGTTTAAGAGCTGGTTTGCCCGTCAAATATGGCGTCTGCCGGCGGTTGGAGAGCGACTGCGTATCTATCAACTTGCGCGTTGTTATCGCACTGCCGGAATGCTTTTGCGCGGCGGCATGTCGGCAGTGCCCGCCCTCAACATGATCGGAGGACTGCTTGCGCCGTCACTGCGCGTGCGCCTGACCGAGGCGATACGCGAAATCAGGGAAGGCCGCACGCTGTCTCAGGCCATGGAGGCGCACGGACTTACCACTCCGATCGCGTTACGCATGCTGCGGGTCGGCGAACGCGGCGGACGCATGGGTGAAATGATGGAACGCATCGCGGCGTTCTACGATGAAGACATGACGCGCTGGGTTGAATGGTTTACCCGGCTGTTCGAACCGCTGCTGATGGTATTCATCGGTCTCATTATCGGCGGTATCGTGCTCTTGCTTTATTTGCCGATCTTCGAGCTTGCAGGAAGCATCCAGTGAACGCCGTCGCCGAACGCCTGCCTGGCGCGAACCCGCTGCAACGGGAACAGCTCGTTGCAGCCCGGGCATTGGCGCAAAAAACCGGAAAACGCCTGTTGGACTGTCTTGAGGAACTCGCAGGATTGCCGTCCCAGGAGTTTATTGCGGCGCTCGGCGCACTGCTGCGTTACCCGGCGCTCGACATGGACGCGCTGCACAAGCTTCGGCCTGACTTCAACCTGCTCGGCTATACCGAAGCCCTGCAGCACGAATGCATCGCATTCCGTGACCACGAAGAAATGCTGATTGTGGTGTTCGCCGACCCGTTCGAAGCGCGCCTGCGCGCCTGGGTCGAGGAGCGCATCCGTGAACCTGCCGTCTGGCGCCTTGCTTGTCGTGCCGACATTGCCGCCTATCTGTCCCGACAGGAAGAAACCATGCGGGCGCTTGATGTAATGCCCGCGGCCACCTCCCACGACAGTGCGATATCCGCCGGCATTGAAGAGTTGTCGCTGCGCTCGATCAGCGAGGGCACCAGTCCGGTAGTGAAGCTGGTCAATTCGACGTTGTACGATGCACTTAAATCGGGCGTGAGCGACATCCACCTTGAGGCTGGCGCCGGGGCGCTGGTCATCAAATACCGCATCGACGGTGTGCTGACGATGGCGGGCACGGTGGCCGGAACCGAAATGACCGAGCAGGTCATCTCCAGAATCAAGGTCATGTCCGATCTCGATATCGCGGAGCGCCGGGTACCGCAGGACGGCCGATTCAAGGTGTCAGTGCGGGGCCGCGAAGTGGATTTCCGGGTATCGGTGATGCCCAGTATCCACGGTGAGGACGCGGTTCTGCGGATACTCGACAAGCAAAGCCTTGCCGACGAGGTGAAGGGGCTGCGGCTCGACCGCCTGGGTTTTGATGCCGATTCGCTGGTGGTGCTGCGGCGTCTGTCCAACGAGCCGTACGGCATGGTTCTCGTCACTGGCCCCACCGGCAGCGGCAAGACCACGACGTTGTACGCCGCGGTAACCGAGATCAACAACGGGCGCGACAAGATTGTCACCATCGAAGATCCTGTCGAATACCAATTGCCTGGTGTACTGCAGATTCCGGTCAACGAAAAAAAAGGCCTGACCTTCGCCCGTGGCCTGCGCTCCATCCTGCGTCATGATCCGGACAAGATACTGGTCGGCGAAATCCGGGATCCGGAAACAGCACAGATTGCGATCCAGGCTGCACTCACGGGCCATCTGGTATTCACCACCGTGCATGCGAACAATGTGTTCGACGTACTGGGCCGATTCACGCATATGGGTGTCGACCCGTACAGCTTTGTATCCGCGCTGAACGGAGTGATGGCGCAGCGGCTGGTCCGGCTCAACTGTGTGCATTGCACCGAAATCGTGGTGCCTGATGCCAAGGCACTGCGCGATTCGGGCCTCGATCCGGATGCTGTCGGAGATTTCAAATTCAAGGCGGGTCGCGGTTGTGGGCAGTGCCGCGGCAGCGGCTTTCGCGGTCGTTGCGCCATTGCGGAAATGCTGGTGCTGAACGATGAACTGAGGGAAATGATTGCGGGACGTGAACCCATACGGCGCATCAAGGAGGCGGCGCGTCGCAACGGCACCCGGCTGCTGCGGGATACCGCCATTGAGCTGGTTCGCTCGGGCGCTACCAGTCTGGAGGAGATCAATCGTGTCACCTTTGTTGCGTGAAAAACTGCTGATTGCGCTCGCTCCTGACGCTGTCGAGTACACGTTCTTGTCTGCGCGCAGCCGCAATGCAACGTCGGCGGAACGGGGCGTTTCCCAGGTTGGCGTCCAGGGGGCCGAACCCTGGCGCGGTGCCGTAACGACACTTGCCGGCGTGCTTTCCGGCATGGCGGCGCGCAAACCCGCATGCTCGGTGGTGCTCTCCAGCCATTTTGTGCGCTGTCAGTTATTGTCCTGGAACGACAACATTCATGGCCTGCGCGAGTACGCAGCACTTGCCCGTGCCCAGTTTGGCGCCGTCCATGGCGCTGCAGCCGAAGATTGGGATATCAGGCTCGCGCGTGCTCAATTCGGCGCACCGTTACTGGCCTGCGCCGTCGATAAGGCCCTGCTGGTCGAACTTGACAGGCTGGCGGCGGACGCCGGCGGCCGGATTTCTTCAGTTCAACCGTATTTTTCCGCAGCGTTTGATCGCTGGCGGTCGGCGTGCAAAGGTCCCGCATGGTGGTTTGTCGTAATCGAACCGGGACGACTCTGGCTCGGACGGGCGGCTGGTGGTGCGTGGGAAAGTGTCAGCAGCCGGGTTCTTGGCAGGAACCCGGTCGGCGAGATGCTCACCGCGCTGGATCAGGAAATCACCATTTCCCCCGCGGCCACCAATGTCAGGGAACCGATCCATGTGGTAGCAACCGGGCTTGGGCGCGAGGACATTCTTGTCTTGCGCGAGTCCGGATTAAGCGTTCTGGAACTGCCCGCCGGGCGGCGTTTTGATCTGGGCGGCAGCGCCCTCGCTGCCGCGTGAGTACCATGCGTTCCCTCGCCATCGATTTCCGGCGTCCGGTCGGATCAAGCCGTGCTGGTATCGCGTTGCTCCTCGCGGGCGCATTTGCTGCCTCGGCCTGTGCTGCCTGGTACGCGGGAATTGAAGGCGAATTCGAGCAGATCCAGGCGCAGGCAGCAGAAATGAATCGAATGATGCGCCGTGCTCCGGGCCGGGTCGAGGAATCGCGCGGCAATAAACGCGAGGTTCAGCAGGAAGTGCAGATGGCCAACACGGTCATCCGGCAGATGACCATTCCATGGGATCAACTGTTCAGTGAAATCGAGGCCACTGCAGATGCGGAAGTGGGACTGCTCTCGATTCAGCCTGATGCCGGCAGCAGGCTGCTCCGTATCAACGGCGAAGCCCGTAATCTTAACGCGGTGCTTGCGTACTCGCGCCGACTCGAAAGCGCAGACCTGTTGCGCAACGTGGTCCTGCTCGGACACGAAATCAAGACGCAGGATCCACAGCGCCCCGTGATCTTTGCGATGACGGTCGGCTGGAGCGAGGGACCATGAGACGCATTACATGGCAAGTCCGGCAGACTCTGGATGTCATCGGCTGGCAGGGCATGCTGGGCATAGCGCTGCTGACGGCCGGATTATTGATTGCGGCCGCAATTCCGTCGCGCCTCGCCGGCCTGGAGCAGGCGCATGGCGAGGTAGACACTCTGCGCAAACGATTACAACTTGCCGCACCGAATGCCGGAAGATCCGGCGGTTCGCGTAGCGAACAACTCGCAAATTTCTACGCGTTTTTCCCCGCATTGGTAACGCTGCCGGACTGGCTGGAGCGTATCTATGCCGCCGCTGAAAAAAACGGAGTCCAGCTTGATACCGGCGAATACAAGCTGCTCCAGGAACGCAATCAGAAACTGGTGCGCTACCAGCTGACGCTGCCCGTGCGCGGCAATTATGCCCAGGTTCGCGGATTCATTGCTGAAGTGCTGACCGCAGTGCCAGCGGCTGCACTCGACGAGATCGGATTTCGTCGCGACTCGGTGGGCGCCACCGCTCTTGAAGCGCGCATCCGCTTCACTCTCTATATGGGGCAGGTGTGAGTGAAAACAGTTATACCATCCCGCCGCCTGACCCTGTTTGCCGCGCTTGCCGTCACGATTGCGGCAGCCGGCTGGGTTGGCGGTCAGGAGGAAATCACGGTGCAACCTGTTTTGCGGCAAGCGGAACAGGCGCCAGTCCGCGCCAGCATCGAAGCAGTGATTCCAGCACCTCCGGCGTCCGCAGCGATCGATGTGGAAAAGCTGCAGCAGCGCACGATGTCGAGCGATTTCGGAGATATGTTTCCGAGCCGCTCCTGGCTGCCGCCTCCTCCTCCTCCGCCAAAACCCGCACCGCCGCGGGCACCGCCGCTGCCATTCACCTTCTTCGGCCGGATGGTCGAGGATGGCCAGACCATAGTGTTCCTGTCGCGACAGGATCAGACCTTTACTGCGAAGGCCGGGGACACCATTGCCGGAAGTTACCGGGTGGAGGAAATCGGACCGGCGACTGTGGTCCTTACCTACCTTCCGTTGCAAGAGCGTCAGGTTCTCAACATAGGAGCGATCAATTGAGCGTTCGAGCAGTCGTCGGCCGGTTTCTGATGTGCGTTTTCGTCATGGCGATTACGGGTTGCGCCACGGATCCCAATTTCGATGAAGGCAAACGCCTGTTGAGCGCCGGTTTCACGGAAGAGGGTTTAGCGAAGCTGGAAAAAGCGGTTCGCGACAATCCGGATGACAGAAAGATGCGGTTCGAGTGGATCCGCCAGCGCGACCTGCTGGTGGCCCGGCTCATTACCCAGGCTGAAACCGCGCGCGTCAACGGGCAGATCAATGATGCCGCAACGGCATACTGGCGCGCATTACAGCTTGATCCTGTAAATGTTCGCGCCAAGACGGGTTATGAATCCATCGGCGGCGAGCAGCGGCATGCCGCTGCAGTAAGGGATGCCGAGGCAATGATCAAAAAGAAAGACCTTGCCGGCGCAGAAGCGAAGTTGCGCGTGGTGCTGGTCGAAAATCCTGCGCACAGGGATGCGCGTAACCTGCTTCGACGGGTAGTCGATGCTTCGGCCAGTCAGAGTCTTGCCACGCCCGTGCTTCGTGGCGCAATCGGCAAGCAGGTCACGCTTGAATTCCGGGATGCCAACCTGCGTGCCGTGTTCGACGTGATGGCGCGGACCGCTGGCCTCAATTTTGTGTTTGATCGCGATGTAAAGCCCGATCTGAAGACAACAATTGTAGTGCGCAACAGTCCGGTGGATGACGTGATCCGGCTGATTCTTGTCACCAATCAGCTTGAACGTAAAGTCCTGAACGACAACACGCTCCTGATATATCCCAGCAATCCCGCCAAGCAGAAGGAATACCAGGAACTGGTGGTTCGCAGTTTTTACATTGCCAATGCAGATGCCAAGCAGGTGCTGAACCTCGTGCGCTCGGTGGTCAAGACCCGTGATCTGTTTGTCGATGAAAAAATGAATATGCTGGTGATGAAGGACACGCCGGCCGCCGTGCGGCTGGCGGAAAAGTTGATAGCTGCGCAGGATCTTCCGGAACCCGAAGTCACGCTTGAAGTTGAAGTGCTTGAAGTCGGCACCAGCCGTATCCAGGAACTCGGTGTGCGTTTTCCGGACCGGGTGCAGTTTCAGGATCCTTTGACGATCGCGACCGGCACGACCGCTGCCGCTGCATTACAGCGTGCGAGCGGGGATCTGGTCGGCTTTGTGGCGACGCCAGCAGTGATTCTGAATCTGCGGCAGCAGGATGGTGATGTCAACACGCTGGCCAACCCGCGCATTCGCGTAAAGAACAAGGAAAAAGCCAAGGTTCACATCGGTGACCGTGTGCCGGTGGTCACCACGACCTCCGCGGCCAACGTCGGTACTTCGACATCGGTGAGCTACCTCGACGTCGGTCTGAAGCTGGAAGTCGAGCCAACGATCCATCTTGATGGCGATGTCGCAATCAAGGTCGGACTTGAAGTCAGCAACATAGTCAGGGAAGTCCCGACCACCGGCGGTGGCCTTGCCTACCAGATTGGAACCCGCAATGTGGCCACCCAGTTACGTCTCAAAGACGGCGAGACGCAGGTTCTTGCCGGGCTGATTCTCGACGATGAACGCAATACCACGAACAAGCTGCCGGGGTTGGGCGACATTCCGCTGCTCGGGCGCCTATTCTCCAGCAATCTCGAGAATCGCAACAAGACCGAAATCGTGCTGTTGATCACGCCGCGCATTGTTCGCAACCTGCAACGACCAGACCAAGTGATTGCCGAATTTTATTCCGGCACCGAGGCGGCAATCGGTGAGCCGCCGCTGACCATCAGTGCGACGCGGGCGGGTGGACTGGCGCTGTCCGGCCAGCCCGGCGCTGCGTCACAGGCTGCACCATCGGCCGGGCAGTTGCCGGCAGCGCCTGCAGGAAAACCGGGAATTCCCTCGCCGCCAGCCAGCGTGGTGCTGAATGTGCCTGCCGAGGCCAACATCGGCAAGGAATTTACCGCGGGGCTGTCGCTGCTCGTGCATCCGCGGGCGACGCAGGCGGAACTCGAGCTTATTTACGATCCTACCGTGCTGGCTCCGGAGGGTATGGAGGGTGGTGACGGGCGTGTCACCTTAAAGCTTGCACGTACAGGTTCTGCTGGCGCCGTATTGCAAGTGAAGTTCCGTGTGGTAGCCAAAGCGCCAGGTAAAACGCAACTGCGTATCGAAAAACTCGTGGTGAGTGATGCGGCTGGGGGAGCGGTTCCTGCCAGGCTGCCGGTTGCCGGCGAGCTAGGAATCGTTCAATGAAGCGCGCCCGGGGCTTCACACTGATCGAGCTGATGATCACAGTGGCGATCGTCGGCGTGATGGTTTCTGTTGCAATGCCTCTCGCGCAGCTCACCATGCAGCGCTCCAAGGAGCAGGACCTGCGGGCTGCTTTGCGCCAGATTCGCGAAGGCATTGATGCCTACAAAAAAGCGGTTGAGGAGGGCAGGGTAGCCCGCCGTGCCGACGAAACCGGTTATCCACGGCAACTTGACGCGCTGGTCGATGGTGTGGAGGATCTGCGGGCAACCGACCGCCGGAAAATTTACTTCATGCGCCGTTTGCCGCGCGATCCGTTCGCCGATAACGCGCAGTCATCTGCTGAATCCTGGGGCAAACGCAGTTATGCCAGTCCGCCGGAAGCACCGGCAGAGGGCATCGATGTCTACGACGTGTACTCGCGCACCGCGGGTATCGGCCTGAACGGCATACCGTACCGGGAGTGGTGACGCTATGGCGAGTCGCGGCTTCACGCTCATCGAACTGCTCGTCGTGATGTCGATACTTGCGACACTGATGACGCTTGCCGTGCCGCGGTATTTTCACAGCATTGATCGTGCCAAAGAGACTGCATTGAAGCAGACCCTCGCTACAACCCGCGACGCCATTGACAAATTCTACGGCGATAACGGACGCTATCCCGATGATTTGCAGGAACTCGTCGGCAAGCGATATCTGCGCAATCTTCCCGTCGATCCGCTAACCGAAAGCGGGCAGACGTGGACAGTTCTGCCGTCGCCGGATGAAGCGGCGAAAGGCAAGGTGTACGACCTCAAAAGCGGTGCGTCCGGCAATGCGGCGGATGGCCGTGCCTTTACGGAATTCTGAAATGACAAGCTTGCGTTGCCGCGGTTTTACCTACATTGGCATCCTCATCGCAGTGGCGTTGACTGGCGTCGGTCTTGCTGCGACCGGTGATCTCTGGAGCATGGCTGCGCAACGTGACAAAGAGCGTGAACTCCTGTTCATAGGTGACGAATTCCGTCGTGCGATCACCAGCTATTACGACAGCACTCCGGGCACGGCGAAACAGTTCCCGCGAAACTTCGAAGAACTGCTGCGCGATCCGCGCTATCCGGTCGTGAGGCGTCATTTGCGCAAGATGTATGCAGACCCGATCAGCGGCAGACCGGACTGGGGCGTCGTCCCCGGGCCGGGCGGCACCATCATGGGCGTTTACAGCCAGTCCGTATCGGCACCGGTAAAACGTGCCGGTTTCTCCGGCTATTACCAGTATTTCGAGAAAGCGGAGAGCTATGCCGACTGGAAATTTATCTACACCGGTGCTCGCGTGGTCAGCGCCGGGATACCGGCTGCCGCTGCCCCCGGTTCGGACTCGACCGTTGCATCATCGCGCACCCCTTACGGCATCCCGACATCGACGGTGATCGGTGCGGCGCCTCCAGTCCCAGCAGCGGCTCCAGCGCCAAGACCCAGGCCGGCAAGCGAGGAAGATGATCCGCATAAAAAAACCTGCGGTGTGCTGGCGACCAATGACGCCATCGCATGCGCCGCCGCTGGGACACGTTATGGGCCGAAGGTGGGTGCCGCCTGCCAGGCAACCGTACAAACGCGCCATGCGCAGTGCCTCGCCTATGGGCCATTGCCGCTGCTGGATATCAATCCATGAAGCCGACACCGCATCAAGCAGCAAAACGTGGTCCGGGATGGACGACGCAGGTCATGCTGGTTTGTATGCTGTTGCCCGCGGTTCATTCTGCGCAGGCCTTCGACATGCTTGACACGCTGTGGCCGGACACGGCAAAAACGCGACCTGCGGAAGTGCGCAAGCCATTGCTGCGCCAGGATGTCGAGCACATGAAGCGCGGAGTACATGACGAGTCGCCGCTTTCGCTCAACAGCTCCGAGCAGGCGCTGCTGCTGGCGGCTGGCGCGGGGAATCTGGAAGGCGTCAAACAGGCGCTTGCCGCAGGCATCAATGTCAGCGTACGAACGGAAACGGGAGACAGCGCACTGGCGGTCGCCGTGCGCGGCGGACATTTCGACACGGTGCGCGAATTGCTTGCGCAGGGTGCATGGCCCAGCGGAAAAGCGGCGGATGGACTGACGCCGCTCGCAATGGCGGCAATCCTTGGCCATGCGCCGATGGCGCGGGCTTTGCTGCGCGCGGGCGCCAGGCCGGATGAACTCACGGATAACCGCAATAACGCTCTGGCCCTAGCGGTCTTGTTCCGAAAAAATGCAGTCGTACGTGAATTGCTGGAGCGCGGGGCGAATGCCGCGATACCGAATAGTGAGGGTGTGCCGCCACTGGTTGCCGCTGCCGCGAACGGATACTCCGAAATCATTTTGACGCTGCTTGATTATGGCGCGGATCCCGACGTGCTTGATCTGGAACTCAGAACGGCGTTGATGCTGGCCCTGCTGGGAGAGCACCGGCAGAGCGCCGAGATTCTGCTGGCGAGAGGCAGCAACAGGAATCTGCTGGCAATTCCGGTTTGTGCATTTACATTTGAACCCAGTCTGAGCGTATGCCAATGAATATCCGGACTGAATGCCGCAGGTTTCCAGAGACAACTGCTGTGGCACACGCCGTGCTGAATCCGCGGCCGCATCGCGCCGCCGCTGTTTTGCCGGATGTTGCAGCATGAATGCCGGCGCCATGACCGCGGACGAGACGCCAATCGACGCGGCCCGTCGCCTTTTGCGGGAAGGCGACATTGTCGGAACTGAGAACGCCTGCCGGCTGCTGCTGGATGCGGATCACGGACACCCCGATGCATGGAATCTGCTGGGGATAGCGTCCTGTCAGCTGGGGCGGCATGAATCCGGGGCGGTTGCTTTCCGTCGTGCCCTGCTGCTCGACGGCAGTCGCGCCGATTTTCACATGAACCTCGGCAATGCCCTGCGCGAAAACGGCGACGCTTCGCAGGCCGAGCAGTGTTTCCGCGATGCGCTTGCCCTTGCGCCGGAATATGCGCAGGCCCACTACAATCTCGGCGCGGTGCTCGAACAGCAGGACAGGATGGCGGAGGCCCGGCAAAGCTACATGCGGGCGTTGCAGATTGACCCCGGTTTTGCCGAAGCGCACATCAATCTCGGCGGCATACTGCAAGCGTCGGGCGAAACGACTGCCGCAATCGACTGCTATCGTCACGCGCTCGACAGCAATCCACGGCTCGCGGTGGTCTGGCGTAACCTTGCTGCGATATTTGAAGAGCAGGAGCGTCTCGATGACTCGATCACCTGCTGCCGCAAGGCGCTGGAGATCGAACCCGCGGACGGACGGACCCTCTACATGCTGGGCCTCCTGCTGGAGCGGCTCGGGTATACCGACGAGGCAGCAGCGTATGTCAGTCGCGCCATTAAACGCGTGGCTCCCGCTGCTGCGGTGCCGATGAGCCTGACGCTGGCGACGATGCTGCCGCCGGTGCTGAAATCGCGTGATCACATACTCCAGGTGCGCGGCGAACTTGGCCGCCGGCTGGACATGCTGGCCGCCGCCAAGCTGCGGCTGGACGTCGGGGGATGCGCGCTGCCGCCGCCGTTTTTCCTGTCCTATCACGCAATCGGCAACCGGGGTATCAACGAAAAACTGGCGGCATTGCTGTTGCAGATGAACCCCGGGCTGGCCTGGGTTTCGCCGCACTGCCGTAACTGGCGCGGACCCGCGGGCCGCATCAAGGTCGGCTTCCTGTCGCGCTTTTTACGTAATCACAGCATCGGTAAAACCACGCGCGGTTTTTTCAGCCAGATCGACAGATCGCGCTTCGAAACTCATGCCCTGTTTCTGCCACCCGCGGCTGATGATGAGATCGCGCGTGAAATCCGCCATCACGCCGAACACTCAGTGGTGCTGTCCGACAGCGTGGCAGCGGCGAGGCAACAGGTCGCAGCATTGCAACTCGACGTCTTGTTCTATCAAGATATTGTAATGGAATCAATAAGTTATGAGATGTCGTTCGCGCGACTTGCTCCCGTGCAGTGCCTGTCGTTTGGTCATCCCGACACCACCGGTGTGCCGGCCATGGATTATTTCGTGTCGAGCGATCTGTTCGAACCGGATGGGGCGGCGGCGCACTACAGCGAAAAACTCGTCCAGCTGCGCAATCTCGGCACACTGGCGTATTACGACCGGCCGCTGCTGCAGCAACCGCCGAAATCCCGCGCACAACTGGGACTGCCGCGCGATGCGCGCCTTTATGTCTGTCCGCAGACGCTGTTCAAGCTGCACCCGGATATCGACGCGTTGTTCGCAGGCATACTCCGCGGGGACCGGCGGGGACACATCGTGCTGATCGAGGGGAAATATCCGCAATGGGCTGTGTGGCTGCGCCAGCGCTTTGCGCAAAGCATGCCCGAAGTGCATGAACGTGTGGTTTTTCTGAAATCCATGGGTGCTGCCGATTTCATCAATCTGCTCGCCGTCGCCGACGTCTCGCTGGATACACCGCACTTCAACGGCATGAACACCAGCCTTGAAGCGTTCGCTGTAGGTACTCCTGTGGTCACGCTGCCGGGAGAATTTCATCGCGGGCGGCATACCTTCGGCATGTACCGACGCATGGCAATGGACGAATGCATCGCGCAGGATGGCGAAACCTACGTGTCGATTGCGCTGCGGCTGGGGACTGAACCGGCGTGGCGCAAGGCGGTGAGCCAGCGCATACTCGAACGCTGCAGCCAGTTGTTTCGGGATACCGCCGTCGTCCGCGAGTTCGAACGCTTTTTCACGGAGGCGGTCGGGCACGCAAGCGAAAAACAGCGTGCTGATGATGTCGGCTCGTCAGGCATTGTCGCCGATGACCGGGGCGCAGAGGCAGAACAGGAAAACCGCCGCGGCAACCAGTTTGCCGGTGAGGGTAAACCGGCAGAGGCGGAAGCCTGTTATCGCCGGGCACTGGCGTTTGTACCCGGATCTGTGGCGGTGCTGACCAATCTTGCGCACGTGCTGCTTCAGACGGGTCGGGTGGAAGAGGCCGGCGACTGTTGTCGTGATGCACTGACTGTGAGTCCTGGTCATGCCGCGGCGCTGGACATGCTGGGCACGGTGCACCGCACGGCCGGCCGCTGGAATGATGCCGTTGCCAGCTATCGCAGTGCACTGGCACTCGAGCCGCGCGGGCTGCACATACTCAACAATCTCGGTATCACACTGCTGGCGCTGCGGCAACTCGATGAGGCCGAGCGCTGCTTTGATGTGGCGCTGGCCATCGACCCTGAACGCGCTACTGCGCATTACGACAAAGCGATAGTGCTGCTGCTGAAGGGTGACTACGCGCGCGGTTGGCGCGAATACGAGTGGCGCTGGATCCATGATCCTGAAATGCGCCAGCAAGCGGGCCGTTATGTCCAGCCGCGCTGGCGCGGCGAAGACCTCGCGGGCAAAACCATTTTGCTGCACAGCGAGCAGGGGCTGGGTGACGGCATGCAGTTCATTCGTTATGCGCCATTACTGGCCCGGCGCGGCGCGCGTGTGCTCGTGAACTGTCCGCGTTCGCTGGCGCGATTGTTCGCCGGCGTGCCACATCTGACTGTCGTGGAAGTCGCAACGGCAGCGGATTTTGACTATCACTGCCCGCTGCTGAGCCTGCCGCTGCTGTCCAACACCACGATCGATACCGTGCCTGCAGACGTGCCGTACCTCGCCGCGGATACCGTTCGCGCTGCGCACTGGGCGACGCGGCTGCCGGCCGATGGCGCGTTGCGCGTCGGCGTGACGTGGACCAGCGATCAGCATCGCTACGACAACGTGAATATCGTGCGCTCCAAGCAGTCGCGCACCTGCCCCGGCGCGGCGCTCGCGCCGCTGCGCGAAATTGCAGGCGTGCATTATTTCAGCCTGCAGAAGGATCCGCCGCCCGACGATCTGGCGGATCTCATGATGACCGACTTCATGAACGAGATGGCGGACTTTGCCGATACTGCGGCGTTGGTGGCCAACCTCGACCTGGTGATCTCCGTGGACACCTCGGTAACCCATCTCGCCGGTGCGCTCGGCAAGCCGGTGTGGCTGTTGTTGCCGTATGACAACGAGTGGCGCTGGCTGCTGGAGCGGGATGACAGCCCTTGGTACCCGACGGCGCGACTGTTCCGCCAGCGCGTCATGGGTGACTGGGCGCAGGTGATTGAAGACGTAGCGCTTGCCCTAAGCGAATTTTCCGCATCGCGCCAGTCACCTGACCGACAGGCAGCGCGGGAATGATCGTCATAAATCAGCCGCCGGACATAGTCCTAACGGATTATTTGCTGCCCGCCATGGCGTATACGCAGAGAGGGTTTGCAGTCGAGCCCGGTACTCCACCTCAGTACGGACGGTCGATTATTTCCGGCTACATGCAATCGACATATTTGATGTCGAGAATGTCCTGTCAATAGTGCACTCACCGCCAATATGTCTGCCACAGCGTTAAGGATGGACTCAAGCGGCGGGAATCGCAGGGAGAAAGAGTGCTGTCAACGTTAACGATGAGCACGGAAGAAACCCCTTCATCCGGAGTGGAGCTTGAAAAGCTGCTGCTCGTCATTCAAACCGGGTTGCGGGTCCGGCTGCGCCATCATTTTTTCAACTGGACACAGGGTCCGGTGCAGACGCTGCTGCCGCACGATCTGTTGATCTGCGCTGTTGACGACGGTAACGCGCAAGGCTATCGCGTCGAAAGTTTTTCGTGTTACCCCCAGCCCCCGTCACGTGTCGAGGCGCTGACCCGTCGTGATGGCAGCATCACATTGCGCATGGCGCAAACATGGAAAAAGAACGGCTGCGATCCTCTGCTGCACGATGCTCAGCTCGCGGCGGGATCCATTGCCGCGCTGGCTTCGGAAATTGCAGCGCATCAACTGGGCAACATGGTTGCGCACGGCATCTGCGGCGGCAACGGCGGCGCCAGCACGTTCTTCGGATTCTGCTGCATGCGCGTACCGATCCGTCCGCAGCACACCTTCATTGCGGAACTGCTGGTGCCGTACCTGCACGCAGCCTGGATGCGCGTGCAGCAGCAGGAAAACACACTGCTTGAGCGGCCGCTGGCAACACAGACGGTATCACCGGCGCAATCCGCGGCAGCCCGCCTGTTGACCGCACGCGAACTGGAGGTACTGCACTGGGTCAGCGAAGGCAAGAGCAACATGGAGATCGGATTGATTCTCGGCATCAGCGGCCTGACGGTGAAAAATCATGTGCAGAACATTCTGCGCAAACTCAAGGTGCATAACCGAACGCAGGCGGTTTCCAAATGCATGTCGCTGAATCTGCTGCAGGGAAATACGCGCGAGTAGTCCGTCAGGACTAGTAAATGCCCCGCTGCAGGTTTGTTGCCTGCAAACAAGGCCGCCGGCGTCTCCCGCCTGATGCCATTGGCGCAAGAACCTTGCGCCCATCGGACTACGAAAAAAGTTCCCCTCGATGGGATGACTGTCACCTGCTTTTTTCATCATGGACGCGTCTGATGAGCAATAACAGACGGCACGGTACGAAAATTACGCCACACCCGCTGCGAGGCGGGGCCGGAAAGCCGCGGACCTCACACGGAGGCAGCCGGGTTGCAAACAGTTAATCTCGATTTACAACTTTAGCGGAGCTACTTAGATGAAAATGAAATCGAAACTGAAAGCAATGCTGGCGGCGGTGACCATTGCTTTCGCCGGTACGGCGCTTGCCGACATAAACACCGGTGTCACCACCTCGGGCGCGACGGCGAACAACGGCGAACTGTTCCTGTCGGTTTGGAACACGACCCTGGGGCTGTCATACACCCGCGATCTTGGTATCAACCTCAGCAACTTCCTGCCGTCCGGCCTGCTTGCGCCTGTCGACAATGGCGTCGGCGTGGATTACGCCTTTGGTGCAGCGCCGACCATCGGCACCGGCAACGTGCTGACTTCGGGCTATCAGCTGAAATTCGGCCTGGACGGTACCGCTGCCGGGATGTCGCTGGGAACACTGCTGGGCACGGCAGGCACGATCTGGTCGGTGGTCGCTAGCGAAAACTTCGGCAACGACCGCCTGTTATTCACGACGAATAACCTCGCACCGTCTTTACCAACCGCACAGTTGCAAAGTACTACCACCAAAGTATCCCAACACCTGATCGCGGTCAATGGACTGCAGGGTGGAGCGGCTGATCCGACTTCCAATGAGTCGAGCACGGCTATGCCGCCTTCGGCCGCTTACTCTGGTAGCACCGGTTTCGGCACAAGCCTCGGCGGGCTTTCGTTCAATACGTCGGCGAGTGTCGGCACCGGATTGAACTTCTGGATTGCCGAACAAACTGCTCCGTCGGCATCGACGCTATCGCAGTTTGTTGGTGGTGATGGTGCGCAATGGTTACTGGCCTCTGACGGTACCTTGACGTGGGATGTCGCTGCAGTAGCCGCGCCGGTTCCTGAGCCGGGTACCTGGGCGATGATGATTGCTGGCCTTGGCTTGCTTGGCGGCATGGCCCGCCGGCGCACGCAAGGTCGAGCTGCTTAACTGATCGTAAAAAAACGCGCGGCGGCCATACCGCCCGCCGCGCGCCCAAACTACTCAAGGAGTGTATGCAATGAATTTCAAAATGAAACAAGCTGCTGCTGCCTGCGCCCTGGCTTTCGCCAGCACCGGCGCCCATGCCGTAACCGCGTTTGAAACCCCGGACCTGACGGTCTACCTGACGGGCGCCTCGGCCCCGCAAGCCACGCTGGGTTCGCTGGCCTCGGGCCTGTTCCAGGGCACGCTGGGCACCGATTATTTCGCCTATTACGACAACGGCGGCACGGTCGGCGCCAACTACCGCGCCTATTTCGGCCAGCTGAAAACGACGGCGCAGGATCCCAACATGCCCGCCGCCATCGCCGGCAAAAAAGTGCTGCTGGTCAACCGCGCCAAGGGTGGCTCGGTGTGGGGCGTCAACCCGGTTGCGCGCGCGCAAGGCGTAGGCTTCATGCCGGTCAGCGCCGGCAACTGCACGCTGAACTCGGCGACCACGTCGACCACCTTCCAGTATATCTGTGCCGAATCCGGCAATGACCTGAACCCGGCCGATCCCAACAATCGCGTGCCGGATTTCGGTGTGTCCGATGTCGAACCGAAGATGTTCAAGGATTCGCTTAACGTTGAATTCGGCCAGACGCAACTGACCGATGTCGAAGTCGCCAACATCACCAACTTTGGTGTCAGCGCGCTGTTGTTCGGTCTGCCCGTGACCACCAACGTGTCGAGCGTCATCAGCAGCATTCCGCGCGCCGTTTTCGGCGGCATGCTGTCGGGCAGCATCAACACCTGGAACAAGGTCAGCCCGTTGTTTGCCGCAACGGATGACGTGATGGTTTGCCGTCGCGTGCAGGGTTCCGGCACGCAGGCTTCCTACAACCAGTACTTCAACAACTTCCCCTGCGGTTCCAATTCGCTGGCTGGTGATGGTGTGGTCAGTACTGCACGCATGTTCGACAGCGCCGGCTTTGCTGCCGCCTCGCTCGGATTGGGTGACGGCTCCAACACCGCCAATGCCATCGGCATTGATGCCTCCAGTGGTTACACCGTAATCGAGAACTCATCCTCGGGCAATGTGCGTACCTGCCTGGCGAACGCCCGCAACGGCCGTGATTATTACTACCGTGGTGACGACGGCCTGACCTACCTCGCCAAGTTCGGCGGCACGACGCTGGTCGCTGGCCGTCCAGTGGACCAGCCGCTGTTCACGGGCGGCGCCCAGCGCAAGGCGATTGGCATCCTGTCGCTCGACAGCACGCCGAACGTAGACTGGGTGTTTACTTCATTGAACGGCGTGGCCCCGACCAAGGCCAATCTGCTCGACCTGTCGTACGACTTCAACTACGAACTGTCGATGCAGTACCGCACCGGCTCTGTGGATCCGCTGCCGGCCGGCGACAAGAAGGTCTTTGTTGACGAGTTCATCAAGCGCTCCGGTGACCCGGTGGTGCTGGCGAGCCTGTCCACCGCCGCCGCGGTGGCTGCAGTGCCGATCAACTTCCCGGTGACCACGGCCAACGTGATGAAGGGTACCCGGTTTGGCAACTCCTGCCAGCCGATCCTGCCGCTGTAGTAAGCAGCATCGGTGCGCTGCGGGTGGTTTTTCACCCGCAGCGGACTGCAGTCCTACAACATCCCCCCGGCGACGGGGGGATGTTTTTTCTTGCATTGCGCTGCTGTGACAGCCGGATAGTCCGTACGGACTGCGCGCCTTAGCGACGGTGTCATGTGCTCATGCAACCATGTTTGAACAATGCGCATTTTCATTTTTTTTTGCTGCTTGGGACTCGCCATGATAATCAGCACCGGAGGCCGGCCTGCGGCAGCAGAGGATCAGCCGGCCACCACGCCTCAGCCGTCCGCTGCTGCCGCCGCAGCGTCGGGCTTCGACATCATGGAATTCGAAATCGAGGGCAATACCTTGTTGCCGGCGCTGGAAATCGAGCGCGCGGTGTACCCGTTTCTCGGCCCCAAAGGCAGCATCCAGCAGGTCGAGAAAGCCCGCGAAGCCCTGGAGAAACGTTATCACGACGCGGGTTATCTGACGGTGTTCGTCGATATACCGGAGCAGCAGGTGCGCGAGGGGCTGGTGAAATTGCGGGTATCCGAAGCCAAAGTGGAACGCCTGCGCATCGTCGGCTCACGCTACTACTCCCTCGGACATATCCTTTCACTGACGCCGTCACTGGCAGAGGGCACGGTACCGTATTTTCCGGAAGTGCAGGAAGAACTGGCGGCGCTGAACCGTAGCCCTGATCGCCGCATCACTCCCGTACTCAAGCCCGGGCGCGAGCCGGGAACGGTGCAGGTTGAGCTCAATGTCAAAGACCAGTTGCCAGTGCACGGCAGCGTGGAACTGAACGACCGTTACAGTGCCAACACCACGCGCCTGCGCGCGGGGGTATCACTGCGTTATGACAACCTGTGGCAGCGTGAGCACAGCCTGGCACTGAACTACATCACCTCCCCGGAACGGCCGGACGATACCACCGTGGCGTCTGCCACTTATCTGCTGCCGGTGGGGCGGGCCGGCAGTGCGCTGGCGCTCTACGCGGTAGCCACCAACAGCGATGTCGCCGCAGTGGGCGCCTTGAACGTCATCGGTCAGGGGACCATCGTCGGTGCGCGTTACGTCGTGCCCTTGCCTGCGGTGGAGCAGTATTATCAAACGGCCACCTTCGGCATCGACCGCAAGGATTTCAAGGAAACGCTGAATCTGACCGGATCGGATGCGCTGAACACGCCGATCACCTACATCCCGTTCATTACGCAGTACGGCGGCACGCTGCAGTCGAAATCGGCACTCACCCAGTTCAATATCGCGGCGAATTTTGCAATGCGCGGTTTTCTGGGCAACAACGATGCCGAGTTCGCCAGCAAGCGCTTCAAGGCGCACGCCAATTACCTTTATCTGCGCGGCGACATTCAGCACACGCAGGCGCTGCCCTCGGGTTTTACCCTCGTCGGACAGGTCAATGCGCAGGTCTCGGGTCAGCCGCTGATCAGCAACGAGCAGTTCGCCGTGGGCGGCGCCGAAAGCGTGCGCGGCTATCTGGAGGCCGAGCAGTTCGGCGACGAGGGCGTGCGCGGCATGCTCGAACTGCGTACCCCTTCGATGTTTAATGACGAAGACAGTCTGCTCAAGGAACTGCGCGCGATCGCCTTCATCGATGGCGCCACTGTGCGCATCGAAGATCCGCTGCCCGGTCAGCAGCAGCGCTTCCGGTTGCTGAGTGCGGGACTGGGCATGCGGCTGAAGGCGTGGAAGACGTTGAGCGGAATACTCGATGTGGCCTGGCCGTTCAAGGACACCGCACGCACTCAGGCCTGGAGCCCGAAACTGATGTTCCGGCTGGCTTATGACTTTTAAGTTGTTGAGCGAATACGGAGTGAGCCATGCACAAACGCAAAACGGCAACTGAGAGCAGGTCGGACATCCGGCGGTTTGCGCTGCGCGCGCCGCTGGGCGCGGCGAGCGTACTGGTGCTGGCGTTGTCGGGCGTGCTCAGCGTGTCGCAGTCGCTGGCGGCGCCGCCGCTGCCGCCGGGCACGGTGCCGACCGGCGGCGTGGTCACCAGCGGCGTGGCCGGCATTGTCACCGCGGCGCAATTGCTGACCATCAATCAGCAAAGCGCGCGCGCCATCATCAACTGGCAGAGCTTCAATATCTCGCCGGACAGCGCGGTGCGTTTCAATCATCTGACCGGTGCCACCGGCACCACGCTGAACCGTATTTTTGACGCCAACCCGAGTGTGATCCAGGGGCGGATGTCGGCCAACGGGCAGGTCTATCTGATCAACCAGAACGGCATCATTTTTGATGGCGGTTCGCAGATCAACGTTGGCGGACTGGTGGCTTCGACGCTCAACATTACCGACGACCTGTTTCTGAGCGGAATACTCTCCAATGCGTCGCCAGCAACGACGCCGGTGTTCACGGTATTCAACAACGGCCAGCCGACCGGCATGATCCGCGTCGAACCGGGCGCTGAAATCCGCACCGAGCGCGAAGGGCGTGTGATGCTGCTCGCGCCGCAGGTGCAAAACGGCGGCCTGATCGCGACCCCCGAAGGCCAGACCATTCTTGCCGCGGGTGAGAAAGTTTATCTGGCCGCGAGCACCAATCCGACGCTGCGCGGCCTGCTGGTCGAAGTGGATAACGGGGGCGCTGCGGAAAACCTGAATCTGGGGCAGATCGTCGCCGAGCGCGGCAACATCACGTTGGTCGGTCTCGCCGTCAACCAGTCCGGGCGCATCAGCGCCACCACCACGGTCAACGCCAACGGTTCAATCCGTCTGCTGGCGCGCGATACCGTGACCGTCGCGTCGCAGGACGGCGTCAATGTACCGCGCGGTTCGCGTACGGGCAGCGTGGTGCTCGGTGCGGGGAGTGTCACCGAGGTGCTGCCGGAACTGGCGAATGCACAGACCAGTTTTGACGAGCAGACGTTCAACCGCTCCAATGTCGAGGTACTGGGAAAGAACATCCATTTGCAGGAAAACAGCGTCATCCGCGCCGCCGGCGGCAACGTCACGCTGTCGGCACAGGCGGGCCTGGATTTTCATTCCAGCGATGCGCCGCCGGTGGCAGACGCACGCATCTATCTGGCGCCGGGCGCCGTGATCGATGTGGCGGGTACATCGGATGTTGCGGTACCCATCGAGCGCAATATTGTCGAAGTCGAATTGCGTGGCGACGAACTGAAGGATTCTCCGCTGCAACGCAACGGATTCCTGCGTGGAAAGAAAGTGCTGGTGGACAGCCGCAAGGAACAGCCTACGCCGCTGGCTGATGTCAGCGGGTTTACGTCGCAGGTGCCGCGCACGGTGGCCGAGCGTACCGCCGAGGGCGGCAGCATCGTGATGCGGTCCGAGGGGGATGTCATCCTGCGCGAAGGCTCGGTGCTCAATGTGTCGGGCGGTGGCATCCAGTACCAGGATGGATATCTGAAGACCAGCAAGCTGGTTTCCGAGGGCCGGATCTACGACATTGGTTCGGCACCAGCCAATCGGGTCTATGACGGTTTTGCCGACACCTACATCAAGGATTACGGTCGCTGGGGCGTGGTTGAGGTGTTCCAGGCACTGGACCGCGGCGAGTTCGCGGCGGGATATTACGAAGGCAAGAGCGCAGGGTCAGTTGCGATCAATGCCCATGGTGTGGTGTTCGACGGCAGCCTGCGGGGCAAGGCGACGCCGGGACAGTTCCAGCGTGACCTCGCCACGGCACCGCTGGGCGGCAGGTTGGTAATTGGCGATCCGCTGCCGACCAGCACGGTTGCAGATTACCGGATTGCCGGTTTCGATTTCAGCAATCTGCTCAGCCCGCTGTCCGGCGCCTTTGATTTTTCCAGCCCTCTGGCGTTGGATCAAGTGTTGTTTCCGACCGACATCGTGACCAGCGGCGGATTTTCGCGGCTGGAACTGTACAGCAACGGCGCGGTAAATCTGCCTGCGGGCGTGAATCTGGCCGTCGCGCCCGGCGGGTCGGTGGCACTGACCGGACGCCAGATCAACATGCTCGGCAGCATCACTGCGCCTGCGGGCAACATTGCTCTGACCACCACCGACACCCGGGGCCCCGTTGGCGTGGCCGCTGACTACGGTATCACCGTGGGCGCCGGCGCACGCCTTGATGCCTCCGGTTTATGGACCAACGACTCGCCCGCGGTCACCATCGCGCCGACGGGACCGATCGCGACCGCAGGTGGCACGGTGTCGATTCGCTCGACCTATGACGCGAACCTCGGCGCGGGCAGTGTCGTCAACGTGTCGGGCGGCGGCTGGGTGCAGGCCAACGACAAGGTCAAGGGCGGCAATGCGGGATCGATCAACATCGAGAGCGGGAATATCGTCATCGCAGCAGTGCCGCAACAAGGCGAAGTGCGGCTGAACGGTGAATTGAGCGGATACGCAATCGGTAAAGGCGGAGCGCTCAGCATCAATGCTCCGGAAGTCACGGTGACCGGTCAACTGCAGGGTGTCACCACGGGCATCGAGCTGACACCAGCGTTTTTCCATCAGGGCGGTTTCAAGGATTTCACCCTGCGCGGGCGCGACGGCGTCACGGTGACCGATAACAGCGTCATCACGCCGCTGCCGGAAAGTCTGGTGCTCGGCGCTGATTTTCGTACCCGGCCGAGCGGCTCAGATATTCTCGCGTTCAGCAGCCGCGAGGTGCTGCCGGTCGAGCAGCGGGCGGCGCAGAAAATCACCCTCAATGCGAGCAGCACGCAGTTCGGCGAACTGGAAATCGGCGCCGGTGCCGCGATACGCGTCGATCCGGGCGGCGAGATCAAACTCAATGCCGGTCGGCAACTGACGGTGCTCGGCACGCTGGATGCGCCTGCCGGGAAAATCGCGCTGACTCTGCCTGAAGCCACTGAAAGTGAGCCGTTCGACGCCACACAGTCGATCTGGCTGGGCTCGGCCAGTCGTCTGCTGGCCCGCGGTGATACGCGGATCGTTACTGATAATCGTGGTTTGCGCAAAGGCGAAATACTCAATGGCGGCAGCGTCACGATCTCTGCGGGGCGGGGTTATGTGGTGGGTGAGCAGGGCGCGCTGATTGATGTTTCGGGTACGACCGGCGTTCTCGATATCAATCAGGAGAGCGCAACACCGGGAGTAGCGCCGGCGTCCGTGCCGACACTGATCGCCAGTGATGCCGGTTCCATCGCGGTGGCTTCGCGCGAGGGCATCCTGTTTGACGGCACGCTGATGGGTGCTCCGGGCGCAGCAAGCGCACGTGGCGGTGCGCTCTCGGTGGCACTCGATTACCGGAGCGTGCTGCCCGGTTATCCGGGCGGACCGCGGGAAGTGCATATTGCGCAAAGCGGATCGAGCGTACCCGCGGGCCTCGCGCCGGGTCTGGCTGTGCCCGGCAGCCAAAACGGACAGGCGCGGGTCACGGCCGATCAACTGGCGGCCGGTGGCTTCGACGAGCTTTCGGTGAAGAGCCGTGAGCGCGTCGTGTTCGACGGCAACGTCAATCTTGCGGTGCGCCGCTCGGTGGCACTGGATGCGCCGGTGATTGCTGCCTCGGCGGGTACGCAGGCGGGCATTGAAGCCGCTTATGTGGCGCTCGGCAATCGCGACGTGACGCGGCAGACGCTGCAGACCGCCAGCGGCGGCAGCGGCAGCGATACGCTCAGTGTCCATGCCAAACTGATCGATCTGGAGGGCCAACTGGCGCTGCAGGGCCTGGACACGGTGAACCTGACCGCCAGCGAGGATGTGCGTGCCAAAGGCGCTCTGAATACCGCGACCGGCCGCGAACTCAGGGGTACGTTGGCGGCGGACGGCGACCTGACATTCACGGCGCGGCAGGTGTACCCGACGACATTCAGCAACTTCACCATCAGCACCACCGCCGATGCGGGCAACACCATCGCCTTCAACCGCAATGGCGCCGACACACCGGTGTTGTCGGCCGGCGGCAAACTGACGGTCAATGCGCCGGAAATCCTGCAGCAGGGCGTGATCAAGGCGCCGTTCGGCGAGATTGCGTTGGTCGGTGGCGATGCGCTGACAATGGGCGCGGGCAGCATCACCAGCGTTTCGGCGGAAGGACAGTTGATCCCGTTCGGCAAGACCGAACTTGCCGGCATCGATTATGTGTACACGCTCGGTGCCGGCAATGCCGTGATCCAGCAGGGTCCGCCGGCAAAAACCGTGCGACTCGACTCGAAGGCCGTCACTGTTGCCGCCGGCGCGCGCATCGATGTTTCGGGGGGCGGCGATACCTATGCCTATGAATTCATTCCCGGGCCCGGCGGCTCGCGGGATGTGTTGGCGCCCGCTATTGCTGCGGGGAGTTTTGCGGTAGTACCGGGCATGGTTTCGGAGTTCGCGCCGTACGATCATCAGTATCAGCTTGATGTCACCGGCCTCAAACCGGGTGATCGTGTCTATCTGGCGGGGGGCAGCGACTTGCCGGCGGGCTCCTACACGCTGCTGCCGGCGCGTTACGCGCTGCTGCCAGGAGCATTTCTGGTGACGCCGAAGGCGGGTACCACAGACATGCAGGGGTCACAGGCGCAGAACAACATCACCGGAACGCAACTGGTTTCCGGTTATCGCTCAGCGACCAGTCGTGACGGTACGCTGATCCGCGATTCACGGACATCGGGTTTTGAAGTGAAATCGGGCGCGCTGGTGCGTAACGAAGCCGAATACCGGGAAACGACCGCAGGCCGCCATTTTGCCGATCGCAGCAATGTGCAACAGACCGGCGATGCCGGTCGTCTGTCGGTCGCAGCGACGCAGTCGCTGGTGCTGAACGGTAATCTGGTGACCGTCAACGATCCCGGCCGGCGTGGTGCGGAAGTTGACATTACCGCGCCCAAGCTGGCGATCACAGCGCCCGGCGGCGCAACTGTCGGCGGTTCGGGTTTTGTTGAACTGTCGGCGGCCAGTCTTAACAACCTCAATGCGGCCAGTCTGTTGCTGGGAGGCACGCGCAGCAGCACGGCTGACGGTGTGAGCATTGTGGTCGGCAGCAGTGAGGTCGTGGTCGCGAATACATCGGCGCAGGCACTTGCGGCACCTGAAATACTGATTGCGGCGACCGACCGTGTTGCGCTGCTTGACGGCAGTGTCGTGCGCGGCGCGGATACATTCACTGGCACTGCGCGCGATATCAGCATCGGCAGCACCGCGAGCGGAGTCAACGGTGAAGGGGCATTGCTGCGCGCGTCATCGGGACCGCAGGTCGACATGGGACGCGACAACATCAATGCCGTGAACCCGGCGCGTGGCCGTCTCGAGATTGCGTCCGGAAGTGTGGTCGGCGGGCGTTCGGTGATTCTGGACGCCACGCTCAGCAATCGTTTCGGCGGCACTCTTGAACTCGATCCGGGTGGTGCGCTTGCGCTGGGTGCGAACCGGATCAGCGCCGGTGATACCGCCGACGTGGTGACGGGGCTTGCATTTTCCAATACACAACTGGCGGCGCTGGGTAATCCTACCGATCTGTTGCTGCGCAGCTACAGCACCCTGGACCTGTTTGGCGCCGCGCTTGTCGGCAATGCTGATCTCGGCAGCCTGGTCATCGAGTCGGCGGGCATCGGCGGCTATCAGAACAGCGGGTTGACGGCGCGCATCGAGGCGCAGTCGGTGACCTTGCGCAATCCGCGCGCCATCACCTTCAGCAATGCGCCGGCGCTGGCCGGCGGGGCCGTGCCGGTGACCGGCAACGGTGCGCTGCAGGTGGCGGGCCGGACGGTGAACCTTGGCGACGGTACTGTCGAGGTCAAGGGTTTCAACAATGCGACGGTCACGGCGCAGCGCGAGTTGCTGGCCGCCGGCGAAGGCACACTCAAAACGACCGGCAGTCTGCACATCGAAGCAACGCGCATGGCCGCGGCGCCCGGCGCCGACTATGCCATCACGGTAACAAGCGGCACATTCAGCACGGCGCTGCCTGCGGCGCCGGCCGCGGATCTGGCTGCAGCCGGTCTGGGCGGACAACTCTCGGTGACCGCGCCGACGATCATTCATGGCGGGCGTTTCGACTTGCCTTCGGGTGTGCTTGAACTCAAGGCGACCGGTGCGGCGGGACCGGGCGGCCAGGGCAGCGTCACGCTGGCTGCGGGCTCGCAGATCAACACTGCCGGCAGGACCGAGCAATTCTTCGATCTTCCGGTTGCAACGCGTGGCGGCGAAGTCGTGCTGTCATCGGGCAATGCCAATGTGCTGATCGCAGCCAATGCGCTGGTGGATGTGTCGGGCGCCGATGGGGCTGATGCCGGCGCGCTTACCATTCGCGCGGCGAACGGCGGCGCGCAAATCGACGGCCTGCTCAAAGGCGGCGCGAATCCGCGCGCCACCACACCCGGCAGCGTGCCGCGGCAGAGCGAGTTTGTGTTGGATGTCGCGACGCTTGGTGACTTTAATCAATTAAATCAATTGCTTAATGCTTCTCTCGACGGTGACGACCGCATCGTCTCCGGCGGTTTCAGCGAAAGCCGTGAGATTCGCGTGCGCAGCGGTGATGTCAGCATCGGCACCGCGGTTGATCCGGCTGTGACGGTCACCGCGCGGCGTTTCCAGCTGGCAGCCGACAACGGCGACATCAGTGTTTACGGCACGATCGATGCGTCGGGTGACAAGGGCGGACAGGTGGCCCTGCTGGCCGGCCGTGGCGCGAATCCGAACGCGGGCGATGTGATGGTCTACAGCGGTGCGCGGATTGATGCCCGCGGCACAGAGGCGGTTGCCGCGCCGTTCGGCACCCGCGGCGAAGGTGGCAGCGTGATGCTCGGTTCCGCCGCCAGCGGCGGTCAGGTCAATGTGGCCGCCGGATCGACCATTGATGTTTCCGGCGCCGGCGCGGCGCGTGGTGGTCAGGTTATTCTGCGCGCACAGCGCAATGGCACCGGCAACGATGTGCCGGTGACCGCGCTGGGTGAAATCAGCGGCGCGCGTGAGGTCATCGCCGAAGGCTACAAGGTGTACACCGCCACCAACATCACCGGCGCCGGCGTCAACAGCGCAACCAATTTCAACGCCAGCACCACCGGCACCGCGTTTACCGAAGCACAGAACTTTGTCAATAACACCCGTGCCAATGCCGGCGGCGTGCGCAGCCGTCTCAGCGCGTCGGCCGCGGCCAGTTTTCATCTGCGGGCGGGTGTCGAGGTGCAGAGTCCGGGTGATCTGGCGGTCCGCGTCAATGAGGCAACGACAGCAACCGACCAGACCACGCCGGCATTGCACCTGCGCGGCTGGAACCTCGGGGCTTGGCGTTTCGGCAGCGGCACTGCGGATGCCGGATACAGCCAGGAACCCGGTGTGTTGACGCTGCGCGCCGCTGGCAACGTCAATCTCAACAGTTCGATTGGCGACGGTTTCAGCTCCGCCACCAACCGTCTGATGAATGAGTGGGGATTCCTGACAGCTGACAATACGGCGACAGCCAATGTGCGCGAGGATAATTCCTGGTCGATTCGCATCGCATCCGGTGCTGACCTCGCCGCGGCCAATCCGCTGGTGGTAAACGCCGCGGGCACCGGCAATATCAATCTGGCCGACAACAAGCTGGTGCGTACCGGCAATGGCGCCATTGAGATTGCGGCGGGCGGCAATCTGAATCTGAACGGCGCAGGCGCCGTGATTTACACGGCAGGTGTGGCGGGGCCGGTTTACGCGGATTACACGCTGCCCAACCTCGGACTGCTGGTGCAATCGCCGCCCTTGATCCGTCGCCCGCAGTTTCCGGATCAGGGCGGTGATCTGACGATACGCGTCGGCGGTGACATCAATGCAACGGCCTCGGAGCAGTTGTTTACCGGCTGGCTGCAACGCCAGGGAAAACTGGACAGTGACGGCAATATCGAATCCTCCTCCCAGCCGGGCTGGTGGGTACGTTTTGACGGCTCACGGCTCAGCAATAACTCGGGTGATGCCCGTTACCTCCAGGGTGGATTCCGTCAGGGTGTCGGCGCGCTGGGCGGCGGCGATGTTGTCGTTGAAGCGGCTGGCAATATCAACAAACTATCGGTATCGACGCCGACCAACGGTCGGCTGCGCGGCGCCGACGGCTCGGTACCGGATGCCGCCAATCTGGTGGTGCAGGGTGGCGGTGATATCCGCGTTGACAGTGGCGGCGACATCCTGAGCGGTTTGTTCTACGTCGATCGGGGACGGGCGGATATCGTTGCACGCGGCGACATCGGCAAGGCCGCGGACCGCCCGGTCAGCACCATTCTCGCGCTGGGTGACGGCCAGATGAATCTGAGTGCGGGCGGCAACATCATCATCGAAGGCGTGGTCAATCCGACGATGCTGACCCAGGGGCCGCGCAACAATCAGAGTCCGGGCAATTTCGGCGCCCCGGTCAGCGCGCCGCAGAACGTATTCTTTACCTACTCGGCGGACAGCGCGCTCGGCCTCACGGCAGTCGGTGACATCGAACTCACGAACCGCACTGACCGCATCCGCTCCGCGTATTCCCCGCCAGCCGGCCAGTCCGATAGTCAGGCGCTGTTTCAGGGCGCCATCTCGGGAGAGCAGGCGCTGGCGGTTTATCCGGGCACACTGGCGGCGACTGCGTTGAGCGGAGACATTGATGTGGCGAGCCGCTTCTCGATGTTCCCGGCAGCTGACGGCAATCTCCAGTTGATCGCGCAGGGTTCGGTGACGGCGCCGGTGCTGATCTCGATGTCGGATGCCAATCCGGCAAATCTGCCGCTGCCGGTGCGACCCGTCACCACTTTCAATGAATCAGCGCTGCTGCTCGACGGTGCGCTGGGCGCGCGGGTGCATTCCGATCCGTCCCTGCATACAGGCGACTCCGAACCGGTGCGTATCTACGCCCGTACTGGCAGCATCACTGGCAACGAAAGCGGCACACCGGTGCAGTTGCCGAAGCAGGCGCGCATCATCGCCGGCGAGGATGTGCGCGATTTCTCGCTGCTGGGGCAGAACGTCGGCGCGAACGATGTCACGCTGATTGCCGCAGGGCGTGATGTGGTGTTTACCCCGCGCAACGATGCCTTCGGCAATCAGTTGTCGGGTAACGGCGCCATCCAGATTGGCGGGCCCGGGCGGCTTGAAGTCATCGCAGGTCGCAATATTGACCTCAGCACTTCGCAAGGCATCCTCACCCGTGGCAACCTCAACAACCCGCTGCTGCCGGAAGGCGGCGCCAGTATTACGGCATTGGCCGGTGCACCGTTGTTCGCGCAGAACGGCACGCCGAAAATCGATGCCACGCAGTATCTGGCTGAGGATGCCACTGCCGCCAGCCTGCCGCCGATCCGGCTCACCCGGTCCGGACTCGTCAGCCATGTGCGCAGCGTGACCGGTGACGGCGGTGTTGACGAAACCAATGCCGTCCAGAAGTTCAACGCACTGACTGCAGAGCAGCAATGGCCGCTGCTGCTTAATGCTTTTTTTGTTGCACTCCGGGATACCGGCCGCGCCGCCAACAGCAACGGCGGCAATTATGACCGCGGCTTTCAGGCCATCGAGTCCTTGTTCCCGGGTAGCGCATACAAAGGCGACCTCAACCTGTTTTTCAGCCAGATCAAGACCGAACAGGGCGGCGATATCAACATGCTGGTTCCTGGCGGCATCGTCAATGCGGGACTCGCGAACGCGGGCAGCTTCTCGAAACCGGCGTCTGCGCTGGGCATCGTGACAGTGGACGGCGGCAGCGTACGGGCGTTCGTGCGCAGCGATTTTCTGGTCAACGCCTCGCGCGTGTTCACGCTGGGCGGCGGAGACATCATGATCTGGTCTTCCGAGGGCAACATCGACGCCGGCAAGGGCGCCAAGACTGCCAGCGCGACGCCGCCGCCACTGCTGAAGATCGACAATCAGGGCAACATCACGCTGGACACCACGCAGTCGGTGAGCGGTTCCGGCATTGGTGTGTTGCTCGCCAAGACGGGCATCATTCCCGGAGACGTGGATCTGATCGCGCCGCGTGGTGAAGTCAATGCAGGCGATGCCGGTATCCGCTCCGCAGGCAATATCAACATCGCCGCGGTGCGCGTCGTCGGCGCCGACAACATCCAGGTCGGTGGCCGTTCTACGGGCATACCGGCAGGCGACGGCGGCAATTTTGCCGGCGCGCTGACCGGTGCCGGCAATGTCGGGTCCGAAGGCAACCGCGCGTCAGACGCAGCTGCGCGTAACGTTGCAGCTGCGGCGTCTGCGCAATCGCTGCAGGACGGCTTCCGCCCCACCTTCATCTCGGTGGAAATCCTCGGTCTGGGAGAAGGTAATTGATTGCTGCGATTAACAGTAATGCAACATGCGCACCCTACACTCCCGCAATTCCGGCCGAATAAAAATGACCCGACTCCTGTTGTTCTGCGCCCTGCTGTGGGCGCTGCCCCTTGCTGCTGCCGATACCTGGTGGAATCCTGACTGGTCGCAGCGCAAGAAAATCTCGCTGAATACCACCGAGACCGGGGCCGCGACCAAGGAGGCCCTCGCGCAGTTCGCGATACCGGTGCGCCTGCATACCGGAAACTTCCTGTTTCCGGATGCGCAGCCCGACGGCAAGGACATCCGCTTTGTCGCTGCGGATGACAAAACGCCGCTGAAATTCCGCATCGAACGCTACGACAGTGCTAACGAACTGGCGATTGTCTGGGTACAGCTGCCGCGCCTGCCGGGCGTCTCCAACAGTGAGTTCATCTGGATGTACTACGGCAATTCAAAGACTGTCGCCGGGGAAGATACCAAGGGCATTTTTGATCCGAACACGATCGCCGCGTTTCATTTCGCGGAAAAAGAAGGTGCGCCGCGTGACCAGACGGCATTCGGCAATCATGCCGGTCAATCCAGCGCGGTTTTTGCCGAGGGTGGTCTGATCGGGCCGGCTGCGACCTTTGATGGCAAGGCGAAACTGACGGTTGGAGCGTCGCCTTCGATGAAGCTCACGCCGGCTCAGGGGTTTACCTGGTCGGCATGGGTGAAGCCGTCAGCGCAGCAGGGCAAGGCGGTGCTGTACGCGCAAAGCGAAGGCGCAAAATCAGTCGCGGTACTGATGAAAGGTGATGCAATCTATGTGCGCATCACGCCGGACAAGGGCAAACCGGCGGAGAGCGGTCGCGAAGCGCGCATCACACCGGGCACATGGTCGCATGTCGCGGTGACGATCAAGGATCGGATCGTGATCTACGTCAACGGCGCTGAAGCAGCATCCGCCAGCGGAGCGCTGCCTGAAATGGGCGGGGAAGTCGCCGTCGGCGACGGTTATGCGGGCGACCTCGACGAGATGCATCTCGCCAACGTCGCGCGAGGTCCGGACTGGATCAAGGCGCAGTTTCACAGCCAGGGTGCCGACGGCAAGCTCATGACCTACGGCGAGGGCGAAATTGCAGAGAGCGGCGGCGGCTCGTCCTACATCACCATCCTGCTGTCGGCGGTTACGCTCGACGGCTGGATCGTGATCGGCATCCTGATGGTGATGCTGGTGGTGAGTTTCTGGGTGATGGGCGTCAAGGCGCTGCAGGTCGAAAAGATAGCGCGCGCCAATGCGGCGTTTCGCGAACGGTTTGCGCAGCTCACGGGCGATGAGCTGACCACGCTGGCCGCGAATACCAGGGCGGCCAGTGGCGCAGCCGGCGGTGAAGAACACGGTAACTCGTCGCTGTATCGCGTTTATAAAATCGGCATCGCCGAGCTGCTGCAGCGGTTTGAACGCTACGAGAAACAGGGGGTTGCAAAAACCCTGTCGCCGCAGGCCCTGGGGGCGATCAAGGCGAGCATTGATGCAGGTCTGGTGCGGGAAAGCGAACGGCTGAACAGCCAGATGGTGCTGCTGACCATTGCCATTTCCGGCGGCCCTTTCCTCGGCCTGCTTGGCACTGTGGTTGGCGTGATGATCACCTTTGCCGCCATCGCGGCTGCAGGTGATGTCAACGTCAATTCCATCGCGCCCGGCATTGCCGCGGCGCTGGTGGCGACGGTCGCGGGCCTCGGCGTCGCGATACCTGCATTGTTCGGCTACAACTATCTGGCAAGCCGGATCAAGAGCATCAGCAACGAAACAATCGTCTTTGCCGACGAATTGGTGACGCGCATGGCCGAGAGTCACGCCAGCTAGGCCGCGCCATGCAGGTACAAACCGAAAACAAGCCCTACGACGACATCAACGTGACGCCGATGCTCGACCTCGCCTATGTGCTGCTGGTGATATTCATCATCATGACCACGGCGTCGGTGCAGGGCATCAAGGTCAATCTGCCCAAGGCCAGCGCGGCGCCCAGTCTGGCCAAGCCGACCACCAAGGCGATCACGATTACGGATACCGGCCAGGTGTTTCTGGACACCTACCCGGTGACTCTGGCCGAGCTGGAATCGCGACTGCAGTCCTACAAGGCGACGATTCCCGAGTTTCCAGTCGTCATCAAAGGTGATGCCAAGGTGCAGTACGAAAAAGTCGTGGAAGTGCTCGACTTGCTGGGCCGGCTCGACATCACCCAGATCGGGCTGGTGACACAACGGCTGGTGAAGTGACGACCGATGGCGCGGACAGCCCCACGCAAATGGATCCGTTACAGCCTGCTTGGCGTCGGCGTGCTGATCGTGATTGCGCTGGTGGTGGCTGTCATCAAGAGTTTCCTCGCCCAGTCGGGCAAGCCGCGCAAGCCGTCAGTGCAGCAGATCGCCATCCTGCGCCCGCCGCCGCCCCCGCCGCCGCCGAAGCAGGAAGAGAAACCGCCGGAGATCAAAAAGGAAGAAGTGAAGCTGCCGCCGCCACCGGAGGAAGCGCCGAAAGCGGCGGACAACAAGGAAGCCGGCAAGAACCTGGGGGTGGACGCCGAGGGCAGCGCGGGCGGCGATGGTTTCGGGCTGGTCGGCAGCAAGGGCGGCCGGGATTATCTGGCCGGCGACGGTGGCGCGCGCAGCCAGTTCGCGTTTTACACCAACATGATCCAGCAGCAGATTCAGGATGAATTGTCGCGCAACAAGAAACTCAAGGGCGGTGATTACCGTGTGGTGGTGCGTATCTGGCTCGGCACGGATGGCCGCATGCAGAAAGTTGATCTCGCGGGATCCACCGGCAATGCCGATGTCGATGTCAATCTGCGCAGTGCGCTGGCCGAGATGACTTTCCGGCAACCGCCGCCGCAGAACATGCCGCAGCCGGTGCGGTTGCGGATTTCCTCGCGCGGCGCAGGCTGACCGGACTCCGGCAATGCAGAACCCATCAATGACCAACATGAAAAAAATCATATACACACTTGCTGCCGCCGCTGTTGTATCCAGTCTGTGCGTCGCGCCGGTCATCGCCGACGAGCGCAAGGATCTTGAAGATTTGCGTTCGACAACATACGAACTGATCAAAATGCTGGTTGATGAAGGCGTGCTGTCGCGCGCCAAGGCCGACATTCTGATCCGTGAGGCCGACAAGCGGGTGGCGGAGGCGCGGAAAAAGGCGGTAGAGACGCCCGCTGCGGGTTCGAAAACCGTGCGCGTACCCTATGTGCCGGAGTCAGTGCGCCGCGAAATCAGCGAGGAAGTCAAACAAGAGGTTATTGCACAGGCCAAGGCCGAACGCTGGGGCAATCCCGGCGTACTGCCGGAGTGGCTGGATCGCATTTCCTTCGACGGCGACATCCGTCTGCGTTATCAGGGCGACATGTTCCAGCCCGACAATGCCCCGGCTGCCTTTTTTCAGGCACAGGGCCAGAACATCAGCAACACCACCGAGGACCGCCAGCGTTACCGTGTGCGCGCGCGCCTCGGTGTGAACATGAAGATTGCTGACTGGTTATCGGGCGGATTGCGCATGACCACCGGTAATACCGACGACCCGGTGTCGACGAACCAGACATTGGGCAATTCGATGAACAAATACACGCTGGTGCTGGATCGTGCCTACCTGAAGGCTGATCCCTATGCCTGGCTGACGGTTGCAGGCGGGCGCATCCCGAATCCGTTTTTCAGCACCGATCTGATGTGGGACGAGGACATCAACTTCGAGGGATTCGCGGCGACGCTGAAACCGCAGTTCAATGATTCGACCTCGGGATTCCTCACGATGGGTGCGTTCCCGTTGCAGGAGGTGTCGAATTCACTGACCACGCAGGCGCGTGACAAATGGCTGGTGGGGACGCAGGCGGGGGTTGAGTGGATCGCACCCAACAAGTCACGCTTCAAGGTCGGCGCCGGGCTCTACGATTTTCGCAACTACGAGGGCACACGCAATGCGCCCGGTTCCCAACTCACCAATCTGACCGCGCCGCAGTTCCGGCAGAAGGGCAACACGCTGTTCAATATCGACAATGACGGCGATCCGAGCACGACATTGTTCGCTCTGGCACCGAATTACCGCATCCTCAATCTGACCGGCGCACTTGATCTGGCTCGCTTTGATCCGGTTCACATCGTGCTGACCGGTGATTACGTGCGCAATGTCGGCTTCGACCAGGCCGACATTCTGCGCCGTACCGGTTTCAGCCTTGACCGGCAGAACACCGGCTACATGGGGCGTGTGCTGGTGGGCATGCCACAGTTGCGCGACCGCGGCGACTGGCAGGCGATTGCCGGCTATCGCTATCTCGAGCGCGACGCCACGGTTGATGCTTTCACCGATTCGGACTTTCATCTCGGCGGCACCAACAACAAGGGCTTTTTCCTTGGCGGCAGTTACGGGCTGGGGCGTAACAACTGGGTGAGTTTCCGCTGGATGAGCTCCACCGAAATCAGCGGTGCGCCGCTGTCGGTTGATGTGCTCCAACTGGACTTCAATGCGCGCTTCTGACCTTGCCACCGCTCTTGTGCTGGCGGCGTTGCTGATGCCGGGCGGCGCCGTGGCCCAGGACAAGGCGGCGCGCGAGCGCGAAGCCCTCATTCGCGCGCAGCGCGCGGTAGCCAAACTGCAGCAGGAGAACGCGGCGCTGGGGCGCGAGCGCGGTGAAATCGCGGCCAAGCTGGAAACCGCCAGCAAGGAACTGGCTGACATCAAAGGCGAGGCAGGACGCGCGCGCGGTCGTGCGGCCACTGCGGAAAAAGAACTGGGGCCGCTGCGCGAAGAGCGTGACGCGCTGAAGCTGAAGCTGGAAACCGCGGAAAAAAATCTGGCGCAGAACACGCAGCAATGCAGCGAGGAGCGACAGTCTGCACAGCAAACGCAACAGCGGCTTGAGGGAGAGCGTGGCGTACTGGATGCGCGTCTCAAGCAGCAGATGGCTGCGCTGCAGACCTGTGCCGCAGCCAACGACAAACTGTATGCGCTGTCGCGCGATCTGTTGCGTAAATACGAGGCCGCCGCGGCCGAGCGCAGCGACCCGATTTTCGGCCTAGGCATGGTCGGAATCGAAAACCAGATGCAGGAGTATCGCGACCGCGCCGATGAAGCAAAACTGCCCGCACTGCGCCAGCCGTGACGGATGTATCCTTATAAGTAATTGTTTTTATTTATGTATTCTGGAATCTCCATGAGTAATTTCCGCGCCATGCGGTTGCTGGTCGAGCGTTCACACCGGCTGACGCCCGCGCAGCGCGCGCTCGAAGTGCAGCGCATGGCGCAGGCCTGGCGCGAGGGCCGATTGAAGTTGTCAGCGCGTACCGATCTGCGTTATTTCTGGGCGCTGTGCGCGGCGCGCGGCATGCTCGGTGATTATTCCGACTGGAAAGGCTGGGAGCAGCGCTCTCCATGGTCGGCGCGGATCTGGCGTGAGAATCCGTACCGTTTTCCGCTGTGGGACGGCGGGCCCACGGAAAAACTGCTGCTGATCGGTGAGCAGGGCGTGGGTGATGAAGTGCTGTTCGCGTCTTGCATACCCGATGTCGTTGCGGTGTGCGGTGCAGAGGCGGTGACTGTCGAAACCGATGCCCGTCTGGTGCCGGTGGTGCAACGCAGTTTTGGCGTGACGGCGCGCGCCTGTGTCTGGTCGGGACAGGGTAACAATGCGCTGCGGGCAACCGACCCGCAGCGCGACGATGCCACCGCGTGGCTGCCGCTCGCCGACTTGCTGCCGCTGTTCCGGCGCAACGCTGCGGCTTTCCCCGGAACGGCCTATCTGCGAGCTGATCCGCGGCGGGTTGCTGAATTCGAGCGTTATCGCGGTTACACCGGCGTCAGCTGGCGCGGCAACAACGGCTCGTATCCATGGCAGACCTTCGACGGCAAGCAGGTGCTGTCCCTGCAATACGGTCAGCGGCACGAAGAGGGTATCCCCGCACCGGACATCGACTTGAGAAATGACATCGAGGGCGTATTGGCGCTGATCTCGGTGCTTGATCGTGTGGTCAGCGTGTCAACCGCGGTTGCACATTTCGCCTGCGCGCTGGGTACGCAAACCCATGTCGTGCTGGCGCCCGCTGAATCGACGGGCATTCCCGACGACCGGCTGAACTGGCGCTGGGGCCTCGGCGCGCGCGTGTCCTGGTACCGTACCGCACGCGTTTATCAGACGCTCGGTGAGTGGTGCCAGTCGGACGTGGCGCAGCGCTTGTGGAGCGCGGATTGAGGGCGGCGGTGCTGGTGATGAAAAAGCAAAGGGCCAGATACGAGGTCTGGAAAAGTAGAAGGAGCATCGTAAGGGAAGGACGTTGATCAATGCTACATAGCTAGACCTGACCCTATCGTCCCCCTATCGCCCACTTCAACTCGCGTTGGTCATGATTTATCCTGTGCATCGAGTTGTGCCTCGATCTGGTGGCGCGGCAACCCACCGGGCACCAATTTGCCGTTGCCGAATACCAGCCCGGGTGTGCCGGTGATATAGAGTTGTTCCGCAAGTTTGATGATTTCCTTGATCGGTGTATTACACGTGGGCTGCCCTTGGGGTTCCTTGCCGCCCAGCATCAGGTCGTAGTAGACCTGCGCCCGATCCCCTGAACACCAGATAAGCTCGGCTTTGCGCATTGCATCTGGATGGATCGAAGTGAGCGGGTAGAGGAAGGTGTACATGGTGACGTTGTTGACACCCTCTAGTTCCTTCTCCAGTTGCCGACAGAAAGGGCAATCGGGGTCCGAAAAAACGTACAGCTTGCGCGCGCCGTTACCCCTTACCTTTACGATCGCTTTGTCGAGTGGCAGCAAAGAGACGTCGACTTTCATCAGTTCCTCGGCACGGGCTTCGATCAGGTTTTTGCGGGTGCGCAGATCGACCAGGTTGTTGAATATGCCGATCTCCGCTTTTTCGTCGGTATAAAACACGTTGAAGCCATTCACGACGACCTCGTAGAGACCAGCGTAAGGGGATTTGCTCACCGAGCGAATCTGTACGTCAGGGAGTTTTTCGCTGAGTGCCTTCTTTATGGCATCGGCGTCGGCAAGTGCCGCAGGTGCGGCAAGCATGGCAAGCAGGGTGATTAGCAGTCTTTTCATGGTTGATGTCGTTTTAGGCAAGGGTTGATGAAACGGAACGGCGGCCTCATTTGCCGGGCTCCGGGTGTGAGTACAGGAAAAACGGGCTGCCGGAATTGCGTTGACAGCGAAATCGACCAGGAGGTCAGGGGCGACCACCCTTCCCGGCAGCGACGCCCGGCAGGACCGTGGACAATGTCTTATGCGCTGCGAACAGTATCGCCGCCGTGGTAATAACCCAAGTGATCAGTAAGTCGACTGCAGACATGTCGAGATAACGCGTTGCATAACCGAAGAACAGCAGGATTAGTACGAGCAGCGTCCAGCCCAAAAGCATTGCAGATAAACGACTTATCCGCGCCTTTGTAATCGAGCTACTTTATCGGGTGCATGTGACAGTTCGTTAAACCGTTGCATGTTTTTTTTATTGTTACCGATGGGTATCGGGTCTGCTGCAGGCCGGGTGTAGCGTCTCGCCTTGTCGCGGTTATGCCAAGGATAAATGCTGGCGTGTACGATGGATTGAACGGGGTCTCGGGAATAGTCCGTTATGACTATGTATGTGGTTCCGTGGGCTGCCCCGGTACAATCAAATACATATTAAATAATTGATTTTATTGATAATTCAGGCGACATCGGCAGTATAAAGCTGTTCGACTTTGCCTTCTTCATCGTTCGCTGCACTGGCTCGTGGTACCCAACGCACCAGTTCCATGCGTCCGTCCATGTGCTCGACGACAGCAGTACAGCTGTCCACCCAGTCGCCGCAGTTGATGTAAGTGATGTTGTCGATCTTGCGCAACGCCGGGGTGTGGATGTGGCCGCAGATCACACCGTCGAGACCGCGCTGGGCAGCAGTATGTGCAACCGCGGTTTCGAAATCGCTGATGAAGCTGACAGCCTGCAGCACGTTGCGCTTGGCGTAATCCGCCAGCGACCAGTGCCCGCTGACACCCAGCTTGCGGCGCAGCCAGGACAGCCCGCGGTTGAGATGGATGAGGAAGGTGTAGGAGATGTCACCGAGCACGGATACCCAGCGGTGCAGTGCGGTGATCTGGTCATACTCATCGCCGTGCAGCACCAGGTATTTTTTACCGTCAGCAGTGATGTGCACATGTTCGCGCAGCAGATGCACGTCGCCGAAATTCGAGTCGACATGTTCGCGCAGCAACTCGTCGTGGTTGCCGGGGATCAGGATTACGCGGGTGTTGTGGCGGGCTTTTTTCAGTACTTTCTGCACGATCGTGTTGTGCGAGGCAGGCCAGTAGACCGAACGACTCATGGCCCAAAAGTCGATGATGTCGCCGACCAGGAACAGGTTTTCGCATTCGTATTCCTTGAGGAAAGCGAGCAGGTGGTCAGCCTGGCAGGCGCGGGTGCCGAGGTGGATGTCGGACAGAAACAGGGTGCGGACGTAGCGGCTCACTGCATGGTTGTTGCGGCGACGGGTTTGCGCCCGATGTAGATGTAATAGGGCATGGTCAGCCCAGGCAGGTAAGGCAGCGCTGCGGTGGATTCGCGCAGCGTCACCGGTTCGGTCATTGCCTGCAACCGTTCAACATGTGCGCGGTCGAGATGGACGCCGTCGTGGGCGAACCAGCGACGCCAGAATTCGCAGGCGCAGCGATCGGCAAAGCAGTCTCCGCGGGGCAGGTCAAAATCGACGACGCCGAGCAGGCCGCCCGGTTTGAGCATGGTCAGTGCATTGTCCAGTGCTTCCCGCCATTGCGGCATCATGGTCAGGGCGTAGGAGAAATACACGCGGTCTACGGGCTCGGCTGGGCGGTAATGCGTTGCATCGGCTTCGATGACCCGCACCCGCGGCTCATCCGCCCAGCGCCGCCGGGCCTGCTCGAGCAGCGCCGGGCACAGGTCGACCAGCTCAACAGAATCAAAATGCGCCAGCCGTTTGCCGAAATATCCGGCGTTGTGGCCGGTGCCGGCACCGAGTTCGACCACCACCGCCCCGTCGGGCGGCGCCAGCAGTTCGATCAATTCGCTGCGGCCGTGCAGCAGGCGCTCGCGGAACGCGTCATAGGACTTTGCCTGGGGCCGGTAAAAACGTTCGAGGCGTTCAGCATGACTGGTTCCGCCCGATGCGCCGCGCGCCATTTGCCAGAGTGTTTTCAGATCTGCCGGGATCGTGGATTTCAATGGCGCACCTTTTACGGTCGCACGTCGGCGATGTGGAATCCGGCGTAGGTATGCACCCGGTCTTCGCGCATCAGCCGCGCGGCGAGTTCGGGGTGAAACGTCAGCAATTCCCGCAGATTGCGGTCACGACCCGCGCCGGGAACCTTCAGCGTATCGAGGTAGGCCGGCCGGGCGTGGGCGCTGCGGAAAATCGCGCGCGCACCGGGCGTGGCGCATTCGAGCAGTGCCGCCCACTCCTCGCGCAGGGCATCTGGTTTGAACGAACCCAGCCAGTCCATGTGGTCGAGCAGCACGAATTTTGAAATGCGCGGCCGGGCGCCGTGCAGCAGTTCGGTGACCGTACAGGTATGGTGGACGATGCGCTCGGCTAGCCCGTTTTTGAGTACGAGGAAATTTTCCCGTTTCAGGTATTCCGGGCAACAGTCGCGGGTGTAGGCGCCGCGGACATAGACGCGCCAGAAATAATTGCGCCACAGCGGCAGGCAGCGGAAAACGTATTCGATGGCGTCGCGCACGAAACCCGGAACGCCGCCCCGGTGCTGTCGGCGCACTTCCTCATGCTGGGGCGCGGGCACGCCGAGCATGCTCATGGTGATCTGCCGCGACAACGCCCAGTTCATGCCGCGCCCCCACATGTGCGGCGCGATGCGCGAGTCGTAGATTTCGCACTGCTCGTCCAGCGACCGTGCTTCGATCAGGTCGTCGACGGCGGAGCGCAGTTTCGGCTGCAGGTCGACGTAGTGACGGAACAGGAACGCCACGCGTCCGGACAGGCTGTGGAAATAGAAGGTATTGCGCGGATTGCGGCGGCAGAACCATTCGCCGGCGTCGTCCCAGAATTTCTGCGCGAATGGCGAGAGGTCTGCACGCAGCGTGTCGCGATATATTTCATTGAAACGCGGATGCCGGCCTTCGCCGAACAGTGCGAAGTAGTCGTCAAACTCGAGGCGCTTGATGCCGGCCAGTTTGAGTTCCAGCAGTGCCGTCTGTCTGGGGTTAGCATCGACGGCGTGGATGCGTTTCGGTGCGGCCAGGGCGTAGTCGAGGGCATTGCAGCCCGCGCTGGTAATCACCAGGATCGTATCGTCGGCGGTCAGCGCGAGCGCCTGACGGTCAACTGCCGGATCTTCCCAGCAGGTGTTGTAGATCAGCGAAGTGGAGTAGAGCGCGTTGAAAACGCGCTCGTTAATGCTGTTTGAGAGGGATGTCAGCAAAGTATTTGATTGATAGTATTTATTGGATAAAAGAATACCCGCCATATATTTCCGGAATATGACCTGAACGCGGGTTCGGCGCAGCCGGCGGATATCGACCGCTTTGCCCGTGCTTTACATGGCCCCGTGTGCCATTCAGTCCGGCCCGCGGCGGTTTGCCTGTTCGATGTTTTCGCTTACCGTCAGGGTGCGAAAACTGAAAACATCCGGATCTTCGGTATCCACGTTGATGACCACACCCTGCACTTCAGTGTCGCCGAACACCATCAGACGGGTTGCGTTGTAAACGAGTTTTCGATTCTGGTAGAGCGGCTTGTCGATGATGAACCGGTGGAGGTCGCCGTGAATCAGCAGGACTGGTCCGCCGAACGCGATGGCGCCGGCCTTGAAGGCGCGAACCGTGTCGGAGAAGCCGGAGCGCCGGTCTTCCTGTCCGTCGAGTTCCCAGCGCGGATCGGCCTGAAAGGCGATCACGACGGCCTTTGCCTGGCGTTCGACGGCAAGGCGGAAGACTTGATCGATCCAGGCGAGGTTTGCCTTGTTGCGTTCAACGTATTCATTGACGGCGTCCTGATCCCGCTGCAGGTTATTGTTGCTGCCGACAATATGCACCGTCGCAAAATGCACGCCTGAGCGTTCCCAGCGCCCGTTTTCAACGAATTTTGCAAACGGCGGCTGCGCCGACTGGCGCTCGATTGCGATGCGCTTGCGCCCGAGGCTGCCGGGCTGACCGAAGAAGGTGCTGCGCAGTTTGCCGAGTCGCTCGACGGGGTCATAACTGCCATTGCTGGCGCGGTGGCAGTCGGTCCATTCATTGTCTCCCGGCGTGTAGATCAGCGGCTGATCGAAGGCATTGAACATTTCCAGCATGCGTTCATACAACGGGTCGTCGCAGCGCGTTGTCCCGCTGTTGATGTCACCGACGTGAATGGTGAAGGCCGGCTTGGTGCGATTGATGCGTTCTGTGAGGCGGCTGAAATCGGCGAGCTGGGCGGGTACCCGGTAGGGAGCGTCGCCGATGGCCACGAAGCTGAAATTTTCAGCCGAAGCCCGGCCGGAGGCCACGGTCGCCGCTCCTACGCAGAGCATCAGAAAACAAAGTGGCAGGTTCATGATGGCCCAGTTTGCGTTACGAGCAGCCCAACAGGTTGTGGATATCTGCACTGCACGGAAGTTTGTCTGCGGCGAGCCACAGATTTTCAATCACAGCTGCTGTGCCGGCATCGAAATCAGCACCTCCGACCGGCAGCGCATGGCGGCGACATTGAGTCAGTCCATCATCTTCCACAACGGCTGTTACCGGCATATTACAAATCCGGATATGCAGCGCGTGTTGCGACTCGCTTTCGCCCGGCAGGCAGCCGAATTCCGCAAGCCCGGTTAAGGAGAACCGCGGCTGGTCCGTTCAGGCCATGTCCGGCAGTTTGCTGCTGCGAATCCTCGTAACGAAGTCCTATTAGGCTACAAAAGCTCGCCGTTGAAATAACGACGGCCGGGAAGCCCACTCACTCACGATTCCGGAGGAACACCACCCATGTCCATCATCGATGACGATATCATCAGCAATCCCTCGAACAATGAAACGTTCGAGCAGATCGTATCCGCGCGTATTTCACGCCGCGGTTTTCTCGGCAGCAGCCTGGCACTGACCGCTGCCACTTCTCTTGGCGGCGTCAGTTCGCTGCTGCAAGCAGTCCCCGCCAATGCGCACGGCAGGCGTCAGTTGCTGGGATTCGAGGGCATTCCCGTGTCCGAAGTTGACGCGGTTGTGGTGCCCGACGGCTACACCGCGAAAGTGCTGATTTCATGGGGAGACCCGGTGTCGAGCGGCCCGGCGTTCCTGCCCAATGCCGGCAACAGCGCCGCCGAGCAGGCAGTGCAGTGGGGCATGCACAACGACGGCATGGTCTATTTTCCGATTCGTGGTTCGCGGCGCGGCCTGCTGGTGCAGAACAACGAATACACCGACGATGTGCTGTTGTTCCCTGACGGCACTGCCAACTGGAACCAGGAAAAAACCAACAAATCACTGGCCGCACACGGCGTGTCGATCATCGAAATCAAAAAGAGCCGCGGTCCGGATCGCGAAGATGACGAGGACGATGATGATGATCACGATCATCGCGGTGGCCGCCGTGCGCGTGAATGGCATGTGGTGCGCCCCTCAAAATATGCACGCCGCATCACCGGCATGACACCGATCACGATTGGTGGACCTGCCGCCGGCGACGTGCGTCTGCGCACCAGCGCTGACCCGACGGGCCGTCTGGCGCTGGGTACGCTGAACAACTGCGCGATGGGTTACACGCCCTGGGGCACCTACCTCGCCTGCGAGGAAAACTTCAACGGCTATTTCCGCACGGCGACGCCCCCGGTCGCCGGCTCGATTGAGGCCCGCTACGGTCTAAGCACCGGTGGTTTCGGTTATCTGTGGCACACCACGGATAAGCGTTTCCGCGTGGCCGAGGAACCGAACGAACCCAATCGTTTCGGCTGGGTAACCGAGATTGATCCGTTCAAGCCGAACGCGATGCCGGTAAAACGCACTGCGCTCGGTCGTTTCAAGCACGAGGGCGCCTGGGTTCAGGAAGCACGTGATGGCCGTGTGGTTGTTTATTCAGGCGATGACGAGCAATTCGAGTACATCTACCGCTACGTTTCCAATCTGCCGTGGCGCAAGGCGATCAAGCAAGGTATCAGCCCCCTCGATGACGGTATTCTTTATGTCGCGAAGTTCAGCGAAGACGGTACCGGTCAGTGGCTGCCGCTGACAGCGGAGAATCCCGCGCTCGCCGGCTGGTCGATCAACGATATTCTGATCAACACACGTACGGCGGCCGACCGCGTGGGTGCGACCAAAATGGATCGTCCGGAGTGGATCGATACATTCCCGGAATCCCTGACGGCGATCGCCACGCTGACCAACAACAGCCGTCGCGGCACCGGCACCAATCCGCCAACCGACCTGATGAATCCGCGTCCGGCCAATCTCTACGGCCATATCATCACCTGGAGCTATCGCAGGGACTGGACCGAGCCGACGTTCCGCTGGGATATTTTCGCGCTGGCCGGCGACCCGGCGAATCCTGCCCACGCCTCGACCATCGTCGGCGACAAGTACGGTTCTCCCGACGGCATCTATGTCGCGCCCAGTGGCCGGCTGTGGATCCAGACCGACGTCTCGGGCAGCAGCGTCAATCCCGAAAACCGGGCCGGCGCCTACAACGGTTTCGGCAACAACCAGATGCTGTGCGCCGATCCGGTGACGCGTGAAACCCGCCGTTTCCTGGTGGGTCCAAATGTCGCTGAAATCACCGGTGTGTTTGTAACGCCGGACGAGCGGACGATGTTTGTCGGCATTCAGCATCCGGGCGAAGCGCCCACCGGCGTCAACGATCCGGCGAACCCGAAACGCTACAGTTCATGGCCTGATGGTGCGACCGGCGGTCGTCCGCGTTCCTCGACGATCGTGATTACCAAGGACGACGGCGGACCGATCGGCAGTTGAGATTCCACTTCGTTGCCGTAACACGGCCCCCGTGGCGCAGATGCCGCGGGGGCCGTTTTTTTACAAGAAATGGTGATTTTCACAACAGGCATCGATAGCGGAGGCGGTGAGCGGTATTCATATAGGCCGTTCGGACTATTAACGTCGCAATTCTGAAACAGGGGGCACGCCACAGCCTCAATTCTGTAACCTGCTCCGGCCAAAATGGCGCTTTAGCGATGATTTGCCACGGATCGGCGAACAAAATGTCACAGCAAAGACCTGCATGATGGCCAGTGTTGTTGCCAAGAATCTGTTATCTCCCGCAGTTGTCCGCATCCTGCCGTTTGCCGCATTCATGACGTTTGTGATCGCGTCTTCCTTTTTGCCGGAGCCCGCAGCGGGCGGCAGCGGCTGGGACATGCGTTTCGTCTATGTCCTGCGCACGGCAGTGGTCGCTGCCTTGCTTCTTGCGTTCTGGCGTCATTACTCGGAACTCGCGTGGATGGAACTGAAGCGCTGTGCATGGCTGCCTGCGGTGCTGACGGGTATGGTCGTGTTTGTCATCTGGATTGCCCTTGATCAGCCGTGGGCAACAATGGGTGAGCCGGCTCCGTTCGATCCGAGAAAAGCCGATGGCGCCATCGACTGGATGATTACGGTGCCGCGCCTGATCGGGCTGGCAATAGTGGTTCCGGTCATGGAAGAACTCTTCTGGCGGTCGTTCATTCAACGCTGGATCGATACACCGCAGTTTCTCAACGCTGATCCGCGGCGCGCGAGCCGTCGTGCTTTCCTGGTGACAGCTGCACTGTTTGCGCTGGAACACAATCTGCTGCTTGCCGGCCTGCTGGCGGGCTTGGCATATGGCGCGCTTTATCTGCGCAGCGGCAATCTGTGGTCACCGGTCATCGCGCATGCGGTGACCAACGCACTGCTTGGGGCGTGGATACTCGCGACCGGCAGTTGGCACTTGTGGTAAAAATAGTTAATAAAAACAACTAGTTATATTCAATTGCGCCGCTGTCCGCGCAAGAGAAAAATATTGTGCAGGGCGGCGAATGGCATATCGTGCTGCCGGATCTTTACACCGGCGCATCACGAACGCCACCAGCAGTTGAACTGCAATAAACTCGCCGGGTCTGCCTTCTTTTGAGCCTGCGCCATGATCCGCGATCCTGAATCCTTCAACATCCTGCTCGATACTGTCTCGCGCCTGGTGCGCGAGAAACTGATTCCGCGTGAGGAAGAAGTCACCGAACTCGACGAAATTCCCGCCGACATCGTCACCGACATGCGCACCATGGGCCTGTTCGGGCTGACCATTCCTGAGGAGTACGGCGGTCTCGGTTTTACCAGTGAAGAAGAAGTGCTGACCTCGATGGCGCTGTGTTATGCGTCTCCGGTATTCCGTTCGCGCATCGGCACCAACACGGGCATCGGCGCGCAGGGCATCGTCATCGACGGTACCGCGGAACAAAAACAAAAATATCTGCCGCGGCTGGCCTCCGGTGAAATCACCGGCTCCTTCGCGCTGACCGAACCCGAGTCAGGCTCAGATGCCGGTGCGCTGAAAACGACCGCGCGTCGCGACGGTGATCATTACGTATTGAATGGCGCCAAGCGTTACATCACCAATGCGCCGGAAGCCGGCGTGTTCACGGTGATGGCGCGCACTGATCTGCAATCGAAGGATGCCAAGGGTGTGTCAGCCTTCATCGTCGAGCGCAACACGCCGGGACTCAGCGTCGGCCCGGCCGACCGCAAGATGGGCCAGCGCGGTTCACATACCGCCGACGTCATCTTCGACAACGTGCGCGTACCGGCCAGCAGCATCATCGGCGGCAAGGAAGAT
>JBBQAO010000073.1:0-18802 GCA_038316355.1 Burkholderiales bacterium | reverse complement strand
AATGGCAGCAGCAACAGTAAGCCGTGAACGGCAAAACCTTGAGCCACAGAGGACACAGAGGACACAGAGGGCACAGAGAAAAACGAGAATAAGCCGCGATCACCATAAGCGCAAAAACCTTTGTTTTTGATTTCCTCTGTGATCTCTGTGCCCTCTGTGGCTAAAAAGAAGTTGACCTTATGGACAAACTGGTTATTGAAGGCGGCGTGCCCTTGAACGGCAGCGTGGCCATTTCCGGCGCCAAAAATGCCGCGCTGCCGATCCTCGCCGCGGCGTTACTGACGGATGAGCCGTTGATCATCAACAACGTGCCGCATTTGCGCGACGTATCGACCATGCTCAACCTGCTGATGCAGATGGGCGTCACCACCTCGCTGGATGAAAAGGGCGGCGTCGAACTGCGTGCCGGCAAAATCACCGATCCGGTGGCGCCGTACGAGCTGGTGAAAACCATGCGCGCTTCGGTGCTGGTGCTGGGGCCGCTGGTGGCGCGGCTGGGCGAGGCGCGGGTGTCACTGCCCGGCGGCTGCGCGATCGGGCTGCGGCCCGTGGACCAGCATCTGAAAGGTTTGCAGGCGATGGGTGCGACCATAGCCATGGAGCAGGGTTACATGATCGCGCGCGCCGGACGGCTGAAGGGTACGCGTATCTGCATGGACATCGTCACTGTCACCGGCACCGAAAACCTGATGATGGCCGCGACGCTGGCCGACGGCGTGACGGTGATTGAAAATGCCGCGCGCGAGCCGGAGATCCCGGATCTCGCCGCCTGCCTGACGGCGATGGGCGCGAAAATTAGCGGTGCCGGCAGCGATGTGATTACCATCGAAGGTGTTGCACGCCTGCACGGCGCCCGTTACAGCGTGATGCCTGACCGCATCGAGACCGGTACTTTTCTGGTCGCGGCAGCGGTCACCGGTGGTGACGTGCGGCTGACCGGCGCACGGCCTGACACCCTGGACGCGGTGCTCGACAAGCTACGCGAGGCCGGCGTGCACATCGAAACCGGCGGCGACTGGATTCACGTCAAGGCCAATGGCGCGCTAAAGGCGGTCAATGTGCGCACTGCCCCCTATCCGGCGTTTCCGACCGACATGCAGGCGCAGTTCATGGCGCTGAACAGCGTGGCCGAGGGCGCGTCGCGCATCGTCGAGACCATATTCGAGAACCGCTTCATGCATGTGCAGGAAATGCAGCGGCTCGGCGCCGACATTGCCGTCGAAGGCAATACCGCGGTGATTCAGGGTGTTGCCGGACTGAATGGTGCGACGGTGATGGCGACAGACCTGCGCGCCTCGGCGAGCCTGGTGGTGGCGGGTCTGGCGGCGCGTGGTGCTACGACGGTGGAGCGGATTTATCACCTTGATCGCGGCTACGAGCGCATCGAAGAAAAACTGTCGAAGCTCGGTGCGCGCATTCGCCGGGTGCATTGATGCCATCCGGCGTAAACACATAAGCCATTGTTTTTATTAATTATTTATGCCGCCAGATCAAGGTCTGCGGTATAGGCGTTCTGCTGGTAGTGGAAGGGCACCGGACCATCGGGCAGGCCGCCGATGAATTGTTTGACGAACGGATCGTCTGATTTTTTCACGTCATCCGTCGTGCCCTGTGCAACGACTTTTCCGTCAGCCAGGAAATACACGTAGTCGATCGCCTTCAGCGATTCCTGCGCGTCGTACGACACCACGATCGAGGTTACGCCCAGCGCGTCGTTCAGGCGGCGGATCAGTTTGCCCACCACGTTGCAGGAAATCGGATCGAGACCGGCGAAGGGTTCGTCGTACATGATCAGGTCGGGATCCAGCGCAATCGCGCGCGCCAGGCCGACGCGCCGCACCATACCGCCGGAACATTCGGAAGGCATCAGCTGCGCCGCACCGCGCAGGCCGACAGCGTTGAGTTTCATCAGCACCAGGTCGTTGATCATGTCTTCCGGCAGGTCGGTTTTTTCGCGCATCTGGAAGGCGATGTTTTCGAACACCGACAGATCGGTAAACAATCCCCCCTGCTGGAACTGCATGCCCATTTTGCGGCGCAGCTGGTACAGCGCGTCGCGGTCTAGGGCGTGGATGTCCTGGTCGAGGATGTGGACGGAGCCGCGCGACGGGTGCAGTTGCGCGCCGATCAGCCGCAGCAGCGTGGATTTTCCGCAGCCGCTGGCGCCCATGATGCCGACGACTTTGCCGCGCGGAATGGTCAGGTTCACGGATTTGAATATCTCGCGCGATCCATAAGAGAAGGCGAGATCGCTGATTTCTACGATGTTGTCGGTGGTCATGTGGATCGGGCTGCCGATGCCGCAGAAGCGAAGGAGGGCAAAGTGTAACCCGCCGGAGCTGTTTCGTGAACCGCGCAGAGCCCGGTCTGCGACTGAAATACGTTACAATTCATGACTTTCCGTGCGTCTGTACTGCTACCACCATGATCACCATCGCGCTCTCCAAGGGCCGTATTTTTGACGAAACCGTGCCGCTGCTGAAAGCCGCGGGCATCGTCGCGCGCGAAAATCCCGAATCCTCACGCAAGCTGATCCTGGCCACCAATCGTCGCGAAGTGCGCCTGATCATTGTGCGCGCCAGCGATGTACCCACGTATGTGCAGTACGGCGGCGCCGACCTCGGCGTGGCCGGCAAGGACATACTCGATGAACACGGCAGCGCGGGTCTGTACCAGCCGCTGGATCTCAAAATCGCCAGGTGCCGGATGATGGTCGCCGTGCGCCGCGATTTTGATTACGCCAGCGCCGTGCGCCAGGGCGCGCGACTGAGGGTGGCCACCAAGTACGTGCAGACTGCCCGCGAACACTTCGCGACAAAAGGCATGCATGTCGATCTGATCAAGCTCTACGGTTCGATGGAACTGGCGCCGCTGGTCGGGCTCGCCGATGCCATCGTCGATCTGGTCAGCACCGGCGGTACGCTGAATGCCAATAACCTCGTTGCAGTGGAGGAAATTGCGCAAGTCAGTTCACGCCTGATCGTCAATCAGGCCGCGCTGAAACTGAAACGCGCTGAGATCCAGCCGCTGATCGACGCCTTTGCCCGCGCTGTATTTACCGCAGCAAGCTGACCGTGCGCCGCCTTGCCACCACCCAGGCTGATTTTGATACTCAGCTTTCGCAGTTGCTGGCGTTTGAGGCCGCACAGGATCCGCAGGTGGATGCCACCGTCGCGGCGATCCTGGCCGACGTGAAAGCGCGCGGTGATGCCGCGGTGCTGGAATACACTAAAAAATTTGATGGCGTCAGCGCGGGCGCGCTGGCCGAACTGGAAATTCCTCAAGCTGAATTAAGGGCTGCGCTGACACGCATCCCTGCCGCGCGCCGTCAGGCGTTGGAGGCTGCCGTTGCGCGTGTGCGCGACTATCACGAACGGCAGCGCGCACAGTCCTGGGGTTACACCGATGCCGACGGCAATGAACTTGGCCAGCAGATCACTGCGCTCGACCGCGCCGGGCTTTACGTGCCCGGCGGCAAGGCCGCCTATCCGTCATCGGTGATCATGAATGCAGTGCCGGCAAAAGTCGCCGGTGTTGGCGACATCATCATGGTGGTGCCCACGCCGCGCGGCGAAAAAAATGATCTGGTGCTGGCTGCTGCTGCGATCTGCGGCGTTGACCGTGTGTTCACCATCGGTGGCGCGCAGGCGGTGGCGGCGCTGGCCTACGGCACGGCAACCATCCCGCAGGTGGACAAGATTGTCGGTCCCGGAAATGCCTATGTCGCGGCAGCCAAACGCCGTGTGTTCGGCGTGGTCGGCATCGACATGGTGGCGGGGCCGTCGGAAATTCTGGTGCTTGGCGACGGCAGTACCGATCCCGACTGGGTGGCGATGGATCTGTTTTCACAGGCTGAACACGACGAACTGGCGCAATCCATTCTGCTCGCACCGGACGCAAAATATCTCGATGCGGTGGCGGCGAGTATCGCGCGCTTGCTTCCGGACATGCCGCGGCGCGCTGTGATCGAAGCCTCGCTGAAGGGTCGCGGTGCGCTGATCGCGGTGCGCGATCTCGATGAGGCCTGTGCGCTGGTCAATCAGATTGCGCCGGAGCACTTGGAGCTGTCGGTGGAAAATCCCGAGCAGCTGTTGCCGAAAATCCGCCACGCTGGCGCGATATTCCTTGGCCGCTACACCTCCGAAGCACTGGGCGATTACTGCGCCGGTCCGAACCACGTGTTGCCGACTTCACGAACTGCGCGTTTTTCCTCCCCCCTGGGTGTTTACGATTTCCAGAAACGCTCCAGCGTGATTCGCGTGTCTCAGGCCGGCGCGGCGACGCTGGGCCGCATCGCGGTTGAACTGGCCGAAGGCGAAGGGCTGACCGCGCACGCCCGTTCCGCCGAACTGCGTTTCCGTTCCTAGGCGCCGCCGTGAGCCGCTACTGGAGCGAGGTGGTGCGCGGGCTTACACCCTACGTGCCGGGTGAGCAGCCGAAGCTGGCCAATCTGGTCAAGCTCAATACCAATGAAAGCCCGTACGGCCCGAGCCGTCGGGTGCTGGAAGCCCTGCGCGCAGAGGTCGGCGACACGCTGCGCCTGTATCCGGATCCTGCCAGCGACCGGCTGCGCGCCGCGCTTGCGAAACGTTACGCGGTGACGCCGGCGCATGTTTTCGTCGGCAATGGCTCCGACGAAGTGCTGGCGCATGTGTTCCTCGGTTTGCTGAAACATGACAAGCCGGTGCTGTTCCCGGACATCACTTACAGTTTTTATCCGGTGTATTGCGGTCTTTATGACATTCCGTACGAGCAGGTGCCGCTGAACGCAGCTTTTGAAATCGCGATCGACGATTACCTGCGTCCCAACGGCGGCGTTATTTTCCCGAACCCGAATGCGCCCACCGGTTGCCTGGTGCCGGTGGCCGAAGTCGAGCGCCTGCTGCGTGCGAACAGCGGATCGGTGGTGGTGGTCGACGAAGCCTATGTCGATTTTGGCGGCGAGTCAGTGGTGCCCTTGGTGAACCGTTATCCACAACTGCTGGTGACGCACACGCTGTCGAAGTCGCGGGCGCTGGCGGGCCTGCGCGTCGGTTATGCCATCGGCCATCCCGACCTGATTGAGGCGCTGAACCGGGTCAAGGACAGCTTCAACTCCTATCCGCTGGATCGTTTTGCGCAGGCCGGCGCGACCGCGGCGATTGAAGACGACGAGTACTTCAAGGCCATGTGCCGCAAGGTCATCGTCACCAAGCAAAAGCTGGTGCAGGATCTGCAGGGTCTCGGTTTCGAGGTGCTGCCGTCAGCCGCCAATTTCGTATTCGCGCGCCTGCCGGGGTGCGATGGCGCTGAAATCGCTGCGAAATTGCGGGAACGCAGCATCATCGTCCGTCATTTTCGCAAGCCGCTGCGCATCGCCGAATTCATGCGCATCACTGTCGGCACCGATGAGCAATGCGCCGGGCTGGTGGAAGCGTTGCGCGACATCGTGAGCGCGGCCTGAACTGGGCGCAGGCGGCAGCCGGACGAGAATTCGTTTATACTCTGTAATCAATAACTTACCTCAGGCACCCGGATATCATGGCGAGGCAGGCGCAGGTCACACGCGACACCCAGGAAACGCAGATCACCGTCAAGCTCAACCTCGACGGCAGCGGCAAGTCGAAGCTCGCCAGCGGCGTGCCTTTCCTCGACCACATGCTTGACCAGATTGCGCGTCACGGACTGGTCGATCTCGAGGTCAAGGCCAAGGGCGACCTGCACATCGACGCCCACCACACCGTCGAAGACATCGGCATCACGCTGGGTCAGGCATTGGCGAAAGCCGTCGGCGACAAGAAAGGCGTGCGCCGTTACGGCCACGCCTACGTGCCGCTGGACGAAGCACTGTCACGCGTGGTGGTCGATCTCTCGGGACGCCCCGGGCTGGAAATGACCGGCAAGTTTACGCGGGCGCGTGTCGGCGAATTCGATGTCGATCTGGTGCGCGAATTTTTCCAGGGCTTCGTCAATCACGCCCAGGTCACGCTGCATCTCGACAACCTGAAGGGCAGCAACACCCATCACCAGGTGGAGACCCTGTTCAAGGCCTTCGGCCGCGCGCTGCGCATGGCGGTGGAGCTTGATCCGCGGGTCAAGGGTGTGCCGTCGACCAAAGGAAAGCTCTGATCGGGTGAGCGGCGCGCCGCGGATTCGTTTCTGCATCGGCGCTCATTTGCGTCCTCCCCGGCTTAATCTACGGTTAAAAAGCTTTTCCTTTCCGTCATGACCATCGACATCGCAGTAATCGACTACGGCATGGGCAACCTGCGTTCGGTGTCCAAGGCGATAGAACACGTCGCGCCCGGCCGCAACGTCGTGGTGACCAGCAACCCCGCTGATGTAGCCGCTGCCGGCCGCGTGGTGTTCCCGGGGCAGGGGGCGATGCCCGACTGCATGCGCGAAATGGAGGCGCGCGGCCTGCGCAGCGCCATCATCGATGCCGCGCGCGACAAACCTTTTCTCGGCATCTGTATCGGCCTGCAGATGTTGTTTGAACACAGCGAAGAAGGCGATACGCCCGGCCTCGGCCTGCTGCCCGGCGTGGTGCGGCGCTTTCCGCCGGCGCGCATGGTCGGTGCGCAGGGCGAAAAACTCAAAGTGCCGCATATGGGCTGGAATGAAGTGATGCAGGCCATCGCGCATCCACTGTGGCAGGGTATCGCCGACGGCAGCCGCTTCTATTTTGTGCACAGTTATTATCCGGAGCCTGCCGATCCCGGGCTGGCCGCCGGCTGGAGCGCCTATCCCTTCCGTTTTGCCTGTGCGGCGGCGCGTGGCAATATATTCGCAGTGCAGTTCCACCCCGAAAAAAGCCATAGTGCGGGCCTGCAACTGCTGGCGAATTTCGTGGCGTGGCAGCCGGTGGGGCATGCGACGCCCAGTGGCAGTGCGCCTGCTGCGGCTTGAAACCGGTTTGAAACCGGTTTGAAACGGCTTGAAACCGGCTTGCAATCGCTGCCGCTGTAGTATGATTAATGCCTCACGCAACCTGTTCGCAGACAACGCTTTTTTTAACGCCCATCTGATCCGGTTTATCTGTCGCCCCCCCATTCCGACTAAACCCGGTTTCGCAATTCGCCGCATTTCTCATACTCAATGCTGATCATTCCCGCGATCGACCTGAAGGACGGTCATTGTGTGCGCCTGAAACAGGGCGACATGAACGATGCCACGGTATTTTCCGAAGACCCCGGCGCCATGGCCAGACAATGGCTGGATCAGGGCGCGCGCCGGCTGCACGTGGTTGACCTCAATGGCGCTGCGGCCGGCAAGCCGAAGAATCAGCCGGCGATCCGTGCCATCGTCAAGGCGGTGGGCAGCGAACTGCCGGTGCAGTTGGGCGGCGGCATCCGCGATCTCGACACCATCGAGGCCTATATCGATGCCGGCATCAGCTATATCGTCATCGGCACCGCTGCGGTAAAAACACCGGGTTTCCTGCAGGAAGCCTGCACCGCGTTCCAGGGCCACATCATCGTCGCGCTCGACGCCAAGGACGGGAAAGTTGCGGTCGACGGCTGGTCGAAAATGACCGGGCACGATGTGGTTGATCTGGCGAAAAAATTCGAGGATTACGGCGTCGAAGCGGTGATCTACACCGACATCGGCCGCGACGGCATGCTCACCGGCGTCAATATCGAGGCGACGGTGGCGCTGGCGCGCCAGCTCAACGTGCCGGTGATCGCCAGCGGCGGCATTACCGATCTCGAAGATGTGAAAAAACTCTGTGCCGTTGAATCCGAAGGCATCACCGGCGCCATCACCGGTCGCGCGGTGTACCAGGGCACGCTGGATTTCAAGGCGGCGCAGACACTCGCTGACAAACTTTCGAAAAGCGGTAAGAAGTGAACGGGTAGGAAGGTGCCCGTTACTTGCGATCGCCCGGTTTTCCCTGTTCACCTTTCACCCGTTCACTCGTTCACCGCCGTTAATGGGCCTCGCCAAACGCATCATTCCCTGTCTCGACGTCACCGCCGGCCGCGTGGTCAAGGGCGTCAATTTCGTCGAGCTGAAGGATGCCGGCGATCCGGTTGAAATCGCGCGTCGTTATGACGATCAAGGTGCCGACGAGCTGACCTTCCTCGACATCACCGCGAGCAGCGACGACCGTGGCCTGATCCTGCACATCATCGAGGCTGTCTCTGCGCAGGTGTTCATTCCGCTGACGGTCGGCGGCGGCGTGCGTTCGGTGGACGACGTGCGCCGCCTGCTCAACGCCGGCGCCGACAAGGTCAGCATCAACACCTCCGCTGTGCAGAATCCGCAGCTGGTCGCCGATGCCAGCGGCCGTTATGGCGCGCAGTGCATCGTGGTTGCTGTCGATGCCAAACGTATAGCCGGTGACGGGCCGTTGCGCTGGGAGGTGTATACCCACGGCGGCCGCAAGGCCACGGGACTGGATGCGCTGGAGTGGGGCAAAAAAATGCAGGCGCTGGGCGCGGGCGAAATCCTGCTCACCAGCATGGACCGCGACGGCACACGGATCGGTTTTGATCTCGAACTGACACACGCTTTTTCGTCGGCGCTGGACATTCCCGTCATCGCCAGCGGCGGCGTCGGCAATCTCGATCATCTGGCCGATGGTGTGACCATCGGCCGCGCTGACGCGGTGCTTGCCGCGAGCATTTTTCACTATGGCGAATACACGGTGCGCCAGGCCAAGGAACACATGGCGCAGCGGGGCATCGAAGTGCGCTTATAAGAACAAATTGAATCTCAATAAAAAATCAATTAAAATCAACGGGTTATAAATTTTCGCGTCGACAGTTTTCGGACAACAGGAGAACATGGTGTCAGACTGGCTGGACCGCATACGCTGGGGTGCCGACGGGCTGATCCCGGTGGTGACACAGGAGACGGGCTCGGGGCGGGTGCTGACGGTCGCCTGGGTGAACCGCGAAGCGCTGCAGCAGACCGCAGCCACCGGTGAAGCCCACTACTGGTCGCGCTCGCGCAAAAAACTCTGGCACAAGGGCGAAGAATCCGGCCATGTGCAGAAAGTGAAGGCGGTCCGCCTCGACTGCGACGAGGATGTGCTGCTGTACGAGGTTGAGCAGGTCGGCGGCATTGCCTGCCACACCGGGCGGCACAGCTGTTTTTTTCAGGAATTGCGTAACGGCAACTGGGTCGAAGTGGACCCGGTGCTGAAAGATCCCAAAATGATTTACAAGAAGCACTAGTAATGTAATGGCCAACATCAAATAATGACCCAAAACGACACAGACATACTGCTCAGGCTCGGCGAGACCATCGCCGCGCGCAAGGGCGCCGATGCCGCGGGTTCGTATGTCGCCGGCCTGCTGGCCAAGGGCGAGGATGCGATCCTGCGCAAGGTGCTCGAAGAGGCAACGGAGACCCTGCTGGCCTCGAAGGAGGGTGATAAACTGCATGTGGTTCGCGAGACCGCTGATTTGTGGTTTCACACGCTGGTGCTGCTGGCCTGGCATGGTGCCGGGCCGGAAGATGTGCTCGCCGAACTGCAGCGACGCGAGGGTGTATCCGGCGTGACCGAAAAAGCGTCGCGGAAGTAAGGAAGTAATACTCAATGCCGCGCGGCAGTGTTGCATGACCACGGTCGCGACCATGAATTCTGACCCCGTGCCTGTGCACGGATCATAAGGAGCGTGTTATGGGTTCGTTCAGCATCTGGCACTGGTTGATCGTGTTGCTGGTGGTGGTCCTGATCTTCGGCACCAAGAAACTGCGCAACATCGGCGCTGATCTTGGCGGCGCGGTCAAGGGTTTCAAGGATGGCGTGAAAGCGGGAGATGACAAATCCGCTGAAACCAAGACGGAAATCCCGCCCTCGACCGGCCACACCATCGACGGCGAAGCGCGCAAGGAAACCACGAAGTCGTGACGGGTGAATGGTGAAGGGTAAAGGGTAAATCGCGGGTATTTCCCCGCGCCTGCCGCACCCCCTCACGCATTTACCTTTCACTCTTCACGCCCCGCCATGTTCGATATCGGTTTCTCCGAATTGATGGTCATTGCCGTGGTGGCGCTGATCGTCATCGGCCCGGAAAAGTTGCCCAAAGTTGCGCGCACCGTCGGCCACCTGTTCGGCCGCATGCAGCGGTACGTCAACGACGTGAAATCCGACATCAGCCGCGAAATGGCGCTCGATGACCTGCGCAAGCTGCAGTCGAGCATGCAGGACACCGTGCGCTCGATCGAGCAGTCGGTGACCGAAGAAGTCCGCTCCGCTGAAAATGAAATGAACCAGATCGCCGCCGATGCGCCGGCCGCTGCCGACCCCGTGCCACCGTCCGTGGTCGCTGCCGTGCCGGATCCGGGCAAGGCGGCATGAGCACCGGCGTGAACAAGCAGTGACCGAAGACACCTTCATTTCCCACCTGGTTGAACTGCGCGACCGGCTGCTGCGCGCGTTGATCGCGTTCGGCCTGGTGCTGCTGGTGCTGATCCCGTTTTCGTCCGACCTCTACGACCTGCTGGCGACGCCGATGATGCATGCACTGCCCGAAGGCGCAAAAATGATCGCCACCGGCGTGATTACACCGTTCCTGGTGCCGCTCAAGGTGGCGATGATGGTGGCTTTCGTGATCACGCTGCCCTACACACTGTACCAGGTGTGGTCTTTTGTCGCGCCCGGCCTCTATACCCACGAAAAACGCCTGGCGCTGCCGCTGGTGGTGATGAGCACGGCGCTGTTCGTGATCGGCATCGCATTCTGTTATTTCTTCGTGTTCAACACGGTGTTCCACTTCATCAACCAGATCGCGCCAAAAAGCATTTCGGTGGCGCCGGACATTGAGAACTACCTCAATTTTGTGCTCACCATGTTCATGGCCTTCGGCCTGACCTTCGAGACGCCGATCGTGGTGGTGACACTGACGCGCATGGGTATCGTGACGCTGGAGCAGTTGCGCAGCATCCGGCCCTATTTCATCGTCATCGCCTTCATCATCGCGGCAATAGTCACGCCGCCCGACGTGGTGTCGCAGCTGCTGCTGGCGATCCCGATGTGCCTGCTGTTCGAGCTGGGGTTGTTCGCGGCGCGCTTTGTGCCGCCGCGGCCGCGCAGCGCGGAAGGCGACGAGGCGGGAAACTACAGGCCGCCATCAGATGCGGCGCAGGACGCCGAACTCGACCGCGTCGCCGCTGAAGAGCGTTCGCGTACCAGCGATTAAAGAAGCCAACTAAATTTGCTGGGGCGCCCGTCGAACTTGCCACGGATCAGGGTGCCGGCCGCGGTTGCCGGCCAAGCCCGATTATGCCGGCTTAATCTGCTGAAGCCGCTGGCAGGGGTTGCCAGCCAAGCCTACTCATTTTTGCGCGGCTGTTTCGGCCGCTTGCCGACCGTTACCCTCAGGTCGACTCCCTTGGCCTCGCGCATCACGCGCAGCACGGTCTGGCTGCCGGGGGTCAGCGCGGCGATCAGGTTGAGCATGGTTGCCGAATCGGTGACTGGCTTGCCGTCGACGGCGACCAGCACATCGCCGACTTTCATGCCGCCGCGGTCAGCGGGGGTGTCGCGGAACACTTCGGTGATCAGCGCGCCGCGGGTGGTGGCGGGCATCTTGAAAGACTCGGCGATCTCCCGGGTCATTTCCTGCACACCGACACCGATCCAGCCGCGCTGTACCGAGCCGTTCTGGATGATCTGTTCCATCACCGTTTTTGCAGTGCTGGCCGGGATCGCAAAACCGATGCCCAGTGACGCGCCCCCCGGCGTGCGTGAATAAATCGCGGTGTTGATGCCGATCAGGTGGCCATGGGCGTCGACCAGCGCGCCGCCGGAATTGCCCGGATTGATCGCGGCGTCGGTCTGGATGAAGTTCTCAAAGGTGTTGATGCCAAGGTGGCTGCGCCCCAGCGCGCTGACGATGCCCATGGTTACCGTCTGGCCGACGCCGAAGGGATTGCCGATGGCGAGCACCACGTCGCCGACGCGCACGCCGTCAGCCTGGCCGAAGGTGATCGCCGGCAGCTTGGGCAGGTCGATTTTCAGCACCGCGAGGTCGGATTCAGGATCGGTGCCGATCACCCGGGCATTGACCCGCCGCGTGTCCGCCAGCGCGACCTCGATGCTGTCGGCGGCCTCGACCATATGGCTGTTGGTCAGGATGTAACCCGACTCGTTGACGATGACGCCGGAACCGAGGTTGGTGCTGGGCTGACTCTGCGCTTCAGCCTGTTCGCCGAAAAAATAGCGGAACAGCGGGTCGTCCATCAGCGGATGCCGCTGCTGCGCTTTGACCGCCTGCAAGGTGAAAATATTGACCACTGCCGGCATCGCTTTTTTCGCGGCTTCGCTGTACGAGCCGGCGCGCGACGCCGCTCTGTCGCCGGTCATCTGTTTGACGGTCGTAATGACCGAGCCTTGCGGTGTGTCGCCGTTGAGCAGGTCGGGGCGCAGCGTGCCGACCACGAACAGCACGGCGAGGCAAACGGTCGCGGTTTGACAGAAAATCAGCCAGAGTTTTCGCATGAAGGGGCCGCGGGGTCGCGGTTACAATGTTTGCTGCTTGATGTCGCTGGATTCGTTGACCAATTCGGATTGACTGCTGCCCATGGAACGCACTGCGCTCGACGCCTATCTGGCGGATTATCTGCAAGTCCCTGATTTCCGTGATTATTGCCCAAACGGCCTGCAGGTGGAAGGACGAGCCGAAATCGCGAGCATTGTCACCGGCGTCACTGCATCGGCGGCACTGATCGAGGCTGCGGTCGCCGCCGGCGCTGATGCGCTGATCGTGCACCACGGTTATTTCTGGCGCGGCGAAGACGGGCGCATCACCGGCATGCGCCGCCGCCGCATCGGCCTGTTGCTGGAACACGATTTGAATCTCTTCGCCTATCACCTGCCGCTGGATGTCCATCCCGAAGTCGGTAACAACGCAGCACTCGCGCGGCAGCTCGGTTTGACGCCGGCGGGGCGTTTTGGCGAGCAGAACATCGGCGTGCACGGCGGCCTCAAGGACCACGCCACGCTGGCTGCGTTGACACGGATGATCGAACAAAAACTCGGACGTGCGCCGCAGGTCATCGGTGACCCGGCGCGTCCGGTGCGTCGAGTCGCCTGGTGCACCGGCGGTGCGCAGGGCCTGTTCGAGCAGGCCATCGCGCTCGGTGTCGATGCCTACATCAGCGGCGAAATTTCCGAACAGACGGTGCACGCCGCGCGTGAATCCGGCGTCGCCTATATCGCCGCCGGCCACCATGCCACGGAGCGTTATGGCGTGCAGGCGCTGGGTGTACATCTGGCGCAGCGTTTCGGACTGCAGCACCGCTTCATCGAGGTGGAGAACCCGGTTTAGACCGGAGTCACTGCACGGTTTGTTTGCGGGGGGGCTGGTTTTTCAAGACAGACGTCATATGACTTATCGGTCATTTTTATTCCCGATCGTGTGCGCCGGACCATCTGCACCGGATTGTGGCTGTTCCTCGGTTATGTGGTGATCCAACTGGTGACCGACCTCTGCAGCCGATGCCTGCTTCCAGCGATCTGCGCGAGGTGATCGGCACCGTCACCAGCGTCGAGGAGCGTGGTCGCAGCGGACGGGGCGGCACCCCGCTATTGGTTGTACGTCCGACTGCAGGGCGATGCTGCTCGTTACCGTCTTAACGACACCACGCCGGCAGCGACAGCGAATATTTCCGCATCCGCAACAGCCTGCGCCGCAGCGACCGGCTGGCTCTGCTGGTTGAGGACCACGGTGAGGACAACGGTGAGGACAACGACGAGGACCACGACCAGGACAACGACGAGGACCACGACCAGGACAACGACCAGGACCACGAGGCTTACGGTCAGCGTATCTGGCAAATCCGGCGCAGGGGCGAAAAACTGCTCGATTTCCTGACGGTGTTTGACGCCGAATGGGAGATGCGCCTGATGTTTTACGGACTAATCGCGATTTACCTGCCGCTGACGGTGGTCGGCGGGATTTACCTGCGGCGCAAGTGGTTACACTCTGTAACAAATTAGCCCGCTCCGGGGCATCACGGCGGGTCTATCATGGCGCCATTCCGTGTTCTGTGGTTACCCGAGGAGGGATCCATGCGTAAAACCCTGATGTTGATACTGGCTGCCGTGATGTTGAGCGCAAGCCTGCAGGCCAGCGCCGGCGGCGGCCACCGTCACGGCCACGGCCATTCCCACGCCCGGGTCGGCATTTATATCGGCGCGCCGCTGCTGTTTGCACCATGGTGGGTCGAATCGCGTCCTTATTATTACCCGTCGTATTACTACGCGCCGCCGCCGGTGGTGGTGGTGCGCGAGCGGGTGGTGGTGCGTGAGCCGCTGGTGTTCTACGACGAGCGCGGCAATCCGGTGCCTCTGGCGCAGCCGCAGGTGCAGGCCCAGGTTCAACAGCCCCCGGCGGCGCAACCGCAACCGGGAGCGCCGGCGCCGACCTGGTATTTCTGCGCAGACTCGCAGAAGTATTTTCCGTACGTGCAAAACTGTGCCTCGCCTTGGCAACGCGTCGCCCCGCAGTCCCCGCCGCAGTAAGTTCGCTGCAATAAGCCCGATGCAGCCGCGCGGACTCCCCGCGGTCTGTCCTGCGTGCCGGGCCGCGCCCTGCATCACTCCCCAGCGCATCCAGTAACCTGCTGAATCAGTTAGACTTTTTCAGGTTCTGCTTAACTTTTACCCGGGTCCCCGTGTAAAATGTCGCCTTTCCAGCAGCTGCAAGCACTAAAGGGGACTACAGGCATGTCCGAGAAAGAGACCGATCAGGGAAAACGGCAGTTTCTGGTTGCTGCCACGACTGTTGCCGGAGGCGTCGCAGCAGGGGCGGCAGCCGTGCCGTTTGTGGCGAGCATGTTGCCTTCAGAACGCGCAAAGGCCGCGGGTGCGCCGGTGGAGGTTGACTTGAGCGAGATCGCGCTGGGCGAACGCAAAACCATCGAATGGCAAGGCAAACCGGTATGGATTGTCCGCCGCACCAAGGAAATGCTCGAAACCGTCCGCGCAAATGATGGCAACGTTGTCGATCCGGATTCGAAAAAGAAAATGCAACCAGCGTACGCGACCAACGAGATGCGCGCGATCAAGGATGAATACCTGGTCGTGGTCGGCATCTGTACTCATCTCGGCTGTTCACCAGTAGAAAAATTCGCCAAACAGGCCGAAGCGTTTGATCCGAACTGGCAGGGTGGTTTCTATTGTCCGTGCCACGGCTCGCTGTTTGACCTCGCCGGCCGCGTGTTCAAGAACAAGCCCGCGCCCGACAACCTGGTGGTGCCGCCTTATAAATATCTCTCCGATACGCGCATCGTGATCGGCGAAGACAGCAAGGGAGCCTGATCAACATGGCTGCTACTCCCAAAGAACCCGTAGAGTTTTCCGGCGCCGGTCCGCTTAACGCACCGATCAGCGGCGTGCTGACCTGGGTTGACCAGCGCTTTCCGCTGATGTCGCTGTGGCGCGACCACCTGTCGCAGTATTACGCGCCGAAAAATTTCAATTTCTGGTATTTCTTCGGCGGACTGGCGATGCTGGTGCTGGTGATCCAGATCGTCACTGGCATTTTCCTGGTGATGCATTACAAGCCGTCGGCGGCTGAGGCGTTTGCGTCCGTCGAATACATCATGCGCGATGTGCCGATGGGCTGGTTGATCCGCTACATGCATTCGACCGGCGCCTCGGCATTTTTCATCGTGATCTATCTGCACATGTTCCGCGGCCTGATGTACGGCTCGTATCGCCAGCCGCGCGAGCTGATCTGGATTTTCGGCATGCTGATCTACCTGTGCCTGATGGCCGAGGCCTTCTTCGGCTACCTGCTGCCTTGGGGTCAGATGTCGTTCTGGGGCGCGCAGGTGATCATCAACCTGTTTGATGCGCTGCCGCTGATCGGGCCCGATCTGTCGACCTGGATCCGCGGCGACTTCGTCATTTCGGACGCCACACTGAACCGCTTCTTCGCGTTCCACGTGATCGCGCTGCCGCTGGTGCTGCTCGGCCTCGTTGCCGCGCACATCATGGCGCTGCACGAAGTGGGTTCGAACAACCCGGACGGTGTCGAGATCAAGAAACACAAGGACGCGCAGGGCCGGCCGCTCGACGGCATCCCGTACCATCCGTAATACACGGTAAAGGACATGGTTGGCGTGGTGGTGTTTCTGTTCCTGTTTTTCATGGTGGTGTTCTTCGCGCCGGAAATGGGCGGTTACTTCCTCGAGTTCAACAACTTCATCCCGGCTGATCCGCTGAAGACCCCGCCGCACATCGCACCGGTCTGGTATTTCACGCCGTATTACTCGATCCTGCGCGCGATCACCGAGGACTTCATGCTGGTGCTCGCGATCGGCGTGGCTGCGTATGTGGTGCTGATCTGGCTGACCGCGCGCAACCAGCGCGTGAAGTTCGCCGCATCGGTGATCGGCCTTGCACTGATCGTGCTGATGAAGGGCGGACCGCTGGCGATCGAGGCGAAAGTCTGGGGCGTGGTGATGATGGGTGCTGCGACGCTGATTTTCTTCCTGATGCCGTGGCTGGATCGCAGTCCGGTGAAGTCGATCCGTTACAAGGGACCGCTGTTCAAGGCCGCGCTGACGAGTTTTGTCATCGTGTTCCTGGTGCTCGGTTATTACGGCACGCAGACGGTGACGCCGGCCGGGACCATCATTTCGCAGGTCGGCACGCTGATCTATTTCTCGTTCTTCCTGCTGATGCCTTGGTATTCGGCGATCGACAAGACCAAACCCGAACCTGACCGGGTGACCATGCGATGATTAAAAACATGAATAAAATCAATAGGTTATTTGCAATCCTGCTGCTGGTTCCGGCACTGGCCCTGGCCGCCGGTGATCACGTCAGGCTGGATCGTGCGCCGATCAACGAAGAGGACCACGCATCACTGCAGCGCGGCGCGCGGCACTTTGCCAACTACTGCCTGAACTGCCACAGCGCGAGTTACATGCGTTTCAACCGGCTGCAGGACATCGGTCTGACGGAAGCCCAGATCCGCGACAACCTGGTGTTCACCGGCGTCAAGGTCGGCGAGCTGATGCGTGTCGCGATGGATCCGAAGGATGCCAAAAACTGGTTTGGTGTCGCGCCGCCGGACCTGTCGGTGATTGCGCGTTCCCGCGCTTCAGCAGATGGCAGCGGCGCCGACTGGCTGTACACCTACCTGCGCAGTTTTTACCGTGACGCCGAGCGCCCCACCGGCTGGAACAACACCATATTTGCCAACGTCGGCATGCCGCACGCGCTGTGGGAACTGCAGGGCGAGCAGGTGCTTGCTGAGCGCAAGGTGCGCGGCGAGGGCTACATGAAAACCGAAATGGCGTTGAAGCTCGACAAACCGGGTCAGCTGACGCCAGCCCAATATGACGAGATGGTTGCCGACCTGGTGAACTACATGGTGTTCATGGGTGAGCCGGTGCGCAGCAACCGCAAGACCATCGGCATGTTCGTGCTGATGGCGCTGGGCCTGTTGTTTATCTTCGTCTATGCCCTGAAGAAGGAGTACTGGAAGGACGTGCACTGACCTCAGTCGACCGCCGGGGCCGTGCGCGTCATTCGCGCGTCACGGCCTTTTTGTTCCTCCGGCACCCCCCCCCTGTTTTTGACCGACTACCGACCGACTGACCCGCTGTTCCGCCACGGATAAAACATCATGATGACACTCTACTCGGGCACCACCTGTCCCTTCAGCCAACGCTGCCGCTTCGTGTTGTACGAAAAGGGCATGGATTTCCAGATCATCGACGTCGACCTGTTCAACAAGCCGGAAGACCTCGCGGTGATGAACCCGTACAACCAGGTGCCGGTGCTGGTCGAGCGCGATCTGATTCTCTACGAATCGAATATCATCAATGAATACATCGATGACCGTTTCCCGCATCCGCAGCTGATGCCGGCGGATCCGGTGATGCGCGCACGGGCGCGCCTGTTCCTGTTCCGTTTTGAGCAGGAAATGTTTTCCCACGTGATACACATCGAGAAGGGCACCCAGAAGCAGGCTGACAAGGGCCGCCAGACCATCCGCGACAGCCTGACCCAGATCGCGCCGGTGTTCGCCAAGCAGAAATACATGCTGGGCGAGGAATTCTCGATGCTCGACGTGGCGATTGCGCCGTTGTTGTGGCGGCTGGACCACTACGGCATCCAGTTGGGCAAGCAGGCCGCGCCGCTGATGAAATACGCCGAGCGCCTGTTCAGCCGCCCGGCCTATATCGACGCGCTGACCGCCTCCGAGAAGGTCATGAGGAAGTAGGACTCCAGTGATGAGTGATGAGCCCGGAATGCCCCCCAAGGGAACTTCCTTCGGGGCGCGGAACGAAACCCGGTGCGCATCTCCGGTTATCGCTCATCATTCATCACTCATCATTCCGCACTAGGCTGTCCATGAACGAACGTTCGACCAAGCCGTACCTGATCCGCGCCATCCACGAATGGACGTGTGACAGCGGCATGACGCCGTACCTGTCAGTGAAAGTCGATGAAAACACGCGGGTTCCGGTTGAGCATGTCAATAACGGCGAGATCGTGCTGAATCTCAGCTACGATGCGACGCACAAACTGACTATTGGTCCGGATCTGATCCAGTTTTCAGCACGCTTCGGCGGCGTGTCGCGCGAGTGTTCGATTCCGCTTGCTGCAGTGCGGGGCATATTCGCGCGCGAAAACGGCCAGGGCCTGTTTTTCCCTGAACAATCACCGGTGCAGTTGACCGCGCCGTCCGGTGCAACGCTGCCGGCGGCAGCGCCCGACAGCCCCGAAGATCCCAAGCCGGATACACCGGCACCCGGCGGCCGGCCGCGGCTGCAGGTCGTCAAATAACCGTTCCCCGCTGCGCCGTTTGACACGGCCCGGCACGCGTCGCAGAATCCTCCGACGCCG
>JBBQAO010000098.1:0-11804 GCA_038316355.1 Burkholderiales bacterium | reverse complement strand
AAATTTGCGTTTGCCGATGACGCCCGCCACAACCGCGCCGGTGTCCAGGCCGATGCGCATTTGCAACTTGTGGTGGCTGATTTCATTGTAGCTTTCCAGGGCCTCGTTCATATCAAGCGCCATGTGCGCCGCCCGGATCGGGTGATTCGCCACCGGATCAGGCAGTCCGGCTGCTGCCATATAGGCATCACCGATGGTTTTGATTTTTTCCAGGCCGCGCGCATCGGCGATGACATCAAAGCGCGTGAAAATGTCGTTGAGCACGTCTACCAGCACCTTGGCGCTGACGCCGTCGGAAAACTTCGTAAACCCGACAATGTCGGCGAACAATACCGTCACCTCGGTGCAGTCATCGGCAATGACTTCCGAAAAGTCGCTGGCAATGATTTCCGGGCGTCCCTTCAGGCGTTCGGCAATGGCGTGCGGCAGCACGTTGAGCAGCAGTCGTTCTGAGACCTTCTGCTCAGCCACGACTCTTTGGTAAAGGGATTTTGTCTCCAGATGCAACAGGCGGACTTCGAGCATGTTGTAAACCCGGACCAGCAGTTCTGCAAAATCAAACGGCTTGGTGACAAAATCCTTGGCCCCGGCTTTCAGCGCACGCAGTTGCTGTTCCGGCTGCGCGGTAATGACCAGAACCGGGATATAGCCGTCCGTTTCGACAATTTTCAGGGCATCCATTACCGCAAAGCCGTCCATGCCGGGCATCTGCAAATCGAGCAGGATCAGGTCATAGTGGTTCTCCAGATGCAGGTCGCGCACCTGGAACGGGTCCATCGTCGACGTGATGTCGTGGTAGCCGGCGCCGCGCAGCATGCGCTCGACCAGTACGACGTTGGCTTCCATATCGTCAACGATCAGGATTTTTCCATGATAAATATCGGCCGGGATGGTCACGATTAATGTTTTTTTTGGTTTGCAGTCAATCGGGCGCTGCCAGCAGCTTGGGTACCGCCGTGGTCTGCAATTCCTCCGCTGCATCATCGGCTTCGGCGTGCGCCGCGTAGATATCGCGAAAAATTTCGTGGTTTTCCCTGAATGCGGCGAGTATCACCGGGTCAAAGTGGCCCGGCTGGGTGCGGCCGTCACCGTTTGTGATGATGTCCACCGCCCGCAGGTGGTCAAACGCCAGCTTGTAGGGCCGTTTGCTGCGCAGGGCATCGTAGATGTCGCAGATATTCATGATCCGCGCCGCCAGCGGTATGGCCTCACCCCGCTTGCCGCCCGGATACCCGCTGCCGTCCCAGCGCTCATGGTGGTTGAGCGCGATTTCCGCGCCCATCCTGAGATAGGGTGACTTGCTCTTGCCGAGAATTTTGGCGCCCATGGCGGCGTGGCTCTTCATGATTTCCCACTCTTCCGGCGTAAAGCCGCCGGGCTTGAGCAGGACATGGTCATGGATGCCGATTTTTCCGATGTCATGCATCGGACTGGCGAAGAAGATGGTGTTAACGAATTCATCGGACTGGCCAAGAATCCGCGCCAGTTCCCGGCTGTAATAGCTGATGCGCTGCACATGGGCGCCGGTGTCTTCATCCTTGTGTTCCGCTGCGCGCGTCATGGTAAAAATGGTTTCCAGATGGCTTTCCCGCACTTCGGCGGTTCTTTCCCGCACGCGCTGCTCCAGTACATCGTTCTCGGTATGCAGTTCTTTGTGCAGCAAGCGCACTTCGAGCATGTTGTGCACCCGCGCCAGCACTTCGTTCAGTTCAAACGGCTTGCCGATGAAATCCTTCGCGCCGGCCTGCAGGGCGCGCATTTTGTGAGCGGGCTGTGCAGTGATGACCAGGACCGGGAGGTAGTCATCGGCCCCGATTTTCTTGAGGGCTTCCATGACCTCGAAGCCGTCCATCCCGGGCATCTGGATATCGAGCAGGATCAGGTCGTAGCGGTTCGCAAGGTGAAGTTCGCAAACCTTGCACGCCTTGGTGGTTGAGGTGACGCAGGTATAACCAGCTCCGCGCAGCATGCGCTCCAGCAGCAGGACGTTCGCCGCCAGATCGTCGACGATGAGGATTTTGCCCTGAAGAATGTCGGAAGCCCGCATCATGGCACCAGCAAGGCCTCATCGGCCGGCAGGGCTTTGTTCTCCACCATTTGCAGTGTCACATCCAGCGCATCCATGAACTCTTTGACTTTGATCGGCTTGGTTACGTAGCGGATAAATCCCGCTTTCAGTCCCCTCTCGATGTCCAGCGGCATGGCATTGGCACTGATGGCAATGACGGGGATGTGCGCAGTGATGGGGTCTGCGCGCAGTATGCGCAGCGCCTCGAAACCGTCGATATCCGGCAGATTAATGTCCATCAGAATCACATCCGGCTTGTTTCCCCGGGCTGTTGCAATGCCGCTGGTTCCGTTGACGGCGGATAACAGCCGAAGATCGGGATGCCGTAAGAGGATCTTCTCGACCAGCTTCAGGTTCGCAGGGTTGTCCTCAACGTAGAGCAGCGTGTGCGGGCTTGTGCGACGGGCCTTTGCATGCGGCTGGGTGGCTGCCGTCGCGTGCTCGTCGTCGTCAGCAAGGGTGGGCTTTGAAATCGCAAGCAGCTCGAACCAGAATGTGCTGCCTGCACCCACCGTGCTTTCCGCGCCGATGGTGCCGCCCATCAGTTCCACCAACCGCTTGGCGACCACAAGGCCGATGCCGGTACCCTCTTCGCTTCCGGCCTCCTGTCCGAGCCGATTGAACGGCTGAAAGAGCTGGGCCAGCTTTTCCGGCGGTAATCCCGCACCCGTATCAGTGATGCTCACCCGCGTGCGTCCCGCTGTGCTCTGCGCGCATTGCACATGGATTGTTCCCTGCGCGGTGTTGTATTTGACCGCATTCGAAAGCAGATTGATGAGAATCTGCTTCAACCGGGTTCTGTCCGCCCTGACAAAGAACGGGGTGTGGAGCTCGGGCAATGTCAGCTTGATGCCGCGCTGCTGCGCCTGCGGTTCGACCATGCGCTGGCATTCGGGCATGACTTCAGCCAGCGACACGGGCTCCTGCGACAGCGGCACCTGTCCGGACTCCACTTTCGCGAGGTCAAGAATTTCGTTGATGAGCTTCAACAGATGCCAGCCCGCCTGGAGAATCAGGGCGATGCTTTCCTTCTGCGAGGTGGTTGGCGATGGGGAGTCGGACTCCATCAACTGGGCGAATCCGAGAATTGCATTGAGCGGGCTGCGCAATTCATGGCTCATGCTGGAGAGGAATTCGGATTTGGCGAGATTGGCTTTTTCGGCCACAGCCGTGGCGCCTTCCAGTTCGACATTCTGTTCCTGCATTATCTGGTCCATGTGCTTGCGTTCCGTGATGTCGCGCGCAGCGGCGAACACGCCCTGAAGTTTCCGGTCCCGGTCGTAGAAGGTGCTCGCGTTGTAGGAGACCACGGTCTCCGTGCCGACCCGGCTGCGTGCGGTGAGCTCGTAGTTAGTGACCTTGCCTTCGGCCAGCACCTGCTTGACGCCCGCCTCGGCCCGCTCCGGCTCGGTGAAGTAGTTCTTGAAGGGCGCGCCGATCAGCTCGTCGCGGGTGCAGCCGGTGAGCGCTTCCATCTGCTTGTTGACGTCGGTGATGATGCCTTTCGGATCGGTGGTCATCAGCGCGTCAATATTCGATTCGATGAGCGAGCGGGTGTAGAACTGCTGGTCGCGCAGGCGCTGGTCGAGCTTCCTCTGCTCAGCCTCGACCTCCTTGCGCGCGGTGTTGTCGGTGCCGATCAGCAGGTAGCCGATGATGGTGTTCTGGGCATCGCGCAATGCGGTGACCGAGACTACGGCCGGGAGGTGGCTGCCGTCCTTGCGAACGTAGGTCAGCTCGTAGATGTCTTCGATGCCGCGCGAGGCCTTGAACACCAGGGCATCAAAGCCTGGTGCAATCGGCGTGCCGAGTTCGGTGCTCAACGTCTTGGCGCGTGCAATCACTTCCTGCGGGTCGGAGATGTCGGCCGGGGTGATCTTGTTCATCACTTCGGCGGCGGTGTAGCCGAGCATGCGTTCGGCGCCGACGTTGAAGATCTGGATCACGCCCTTGGCATCGGTGGCGATGCTGGAGAAATTGGCGCTGTTGAAAATGGCGCTTTGCAGCGCGCCCGCCTTGAGCAGCACTTCTTCCGCCAGCTTGCGCGCAGTGTTATCGGCGCCGATCAGCAGGTAGCCGATGATGGTGTTCTGGGCATCGCGCAATGCGGTGACCGAGTCGACGCCCGAGAGGTGGCTGCCGTCCTTGCGGACATAGGTCAGCTCGTAGATGTCTTCGATGCCGCGCGAGGCCTTGAACACCAGGGCATCAAAGCCTGGCGCAATCAGCGTGCCAAGTTCGACGCTCAACGCCTTGGCGCGCGCAATCACTTCCTGCGGGTCGGAGAAGTCGGCCGGGGTGAACTTGTTCATCACTTCGGCGGCGGCGTAGCCGAACATGCGTTCGGCGCCGACGTTGAAGAGCTGGACGACGCCCTTGGCATCGGTGGCAATGCTGGAGAAATGGGCGCTGTTGAAAATGGCGCTTTGCAGCGCGCCCGCCTTGAGCATTGCCGCTTCGGCGGTCCTCTGCAGGCTGATGTCGCGCACCGTGGCTTGCAGCCAGACCAGGCCCCCGGCTTCAATGCGGACCAACATGACTTCAGAGATAAAGAGTTCGCCATTCAGGCGACGATGCTCCCATTCGAAGATGAGATTGCCTTCACGCAGCGCAGTTGCGACAAGTTCCTGCGACTTTTCGGAGGAGAGGCTGCCATCCGGCTGCCGTTCCGGTGAAAATGCTGCGGGCGACTGCCCTTTGAAGTCGCTCTTTTGCGCAGCCGCGAACATGCGCACCGCCTCCTGATTCACATCCGTGTAATGCCATAGCGGCGGCACCAGCACCATCAGCGCATCGCGCGATCCTTCGAACAACTCACGATATTGCAACTCGCTTTCGCTCAAGGCCTGCTGCGCCGCATAGTCGGCGGTGACGTCGCGAAACACCAGCACTGCCCCGACCACCCGGCCGTCACCGTTGCGAATCGGCGCGCAACTGTCGGCGATGGCGTGCTCACTGCCGTCGCGTGCAATCAGTACGGTGTGGTTGGCCAGTCCCTGTACCGTGCCATGCAGCAGGGCGTCTGCTACCGGGATGGTCGTCGGTTCGCGGGTTTCCTGGTTAATGATGTGAAAAACCTCGTCGATGGGGCGACCAAGGGCCTCCGCCATGGTCCAGCCGGTGAGTTGCTGGGCTTCGGTGTTCAGCAGCGTCACGCGCGCTTCGGCATCGGTGGCGATTACCCCGTCACCGATGGAGTGGAGCGTGACGGCAAGCTTTTCCTCGCTGACCTGCAGGGTGACGTTAGCCTGCGCCAGTTGCTGGTTTGTTTCCTGCTGCAGTTTGAGCAAATGCCGCGTTTCGAGATTGACAAGCCGATTCCGTACTTCGCGAAAGGCAAGATAGGCGAACAGCAGCGACAACAGCAACGTAAACACGCTGGCGAAGGAGATGATGAAGAACATGCGGCGCAGGTCGGACCGGAATTTCGCATCGCGCTGTTTCAGGGCGCTTTCTTGGATCAGGACGTAGGCGCGCATCTCGGTGCGTATGGAGTCCATCAGGCGTGTGCCCTGGCCTGAATTCACGCTGGCCAGCACGACCTTCATGTCCTGGCTGCGGCGCAATTCAATGTTGCGCGCCATATCTGCCAGCTTGGCATCGAGCAACGGCGCCAGCGCGTCCAGATGTTTTGCCGCAGTGCTGATCAAGGTGAGTTTGCGCAGTTCAAGCAGATCGGGGCTGAGCTTGCCGCGAACCTCCAGGTAATGGCTGAGGAAGGTTGCGTCGCCGGTCAACAGGTAGCCGCGTTCGCCGGTCTCGGCGTCTTTGACCGACGAGAGAAAATCATCAGCATGGTTGAGTAATTCACGGGTATGGCGCCGCAACTCGGCCGTTTCCTCAAGTCGCGCAAAGGCCCAGAACGCCGCCGCCGCGCCCAGCGCCAGCAGCAGGATTCCCGCGACCAGCATCGCGACCAGTTTATGTTTGATTTTCATGAGGAATCCGTGTGGTGACTGAGTCAGTGGCAGGGCACTGAGTGCAGGGAGGGCGCAGCCAGCGTGTTGCCGGCATTGAGGGGATTGAGCGCCCCATCGTGACGGGCCCGCATCAGCGGGCTGCCGATCGGGCGCGATGAGGACATGCGCGGCGCGCGGTGCCGGCTGAGGCCGGCATGGCCAGTGTCAGTAGCGAGGTTCATCATGTTGCGAGGTGCGAGGTCCGTCATGTTGCGAGGTCCATCGTGTCGGTTGCAGTTCATCAATCCGGTGTCGGGCGCGGCCGTCCCGCCCCGCTTGTTGCGGGCCTCTTCCCGCCGCCCTGCCCGGAGGGCAGCGAAAGATGACCAAAAGGCGTTGAATGACCGAAAGGCGTTAAATGACCCAAAGGCGTTGAATGACCGAAAGGCGTTAAATGACCCAAAGGCGTAAAAGATGACCCAAAGACGTAAAAGATGACCCAAAGGCGTAAAAGATGACCTAAAGGCAGATGACCCAAAGGCGTAGAAGTCAACCCGATTGTTCGCGAAAGACAGGGCGCGTTCTGTACGTTTGCGTACCAAGAGCGCCGGACATAATGAAACACCCGTGCGTTGCAGCCAGCATCGGCAATGGCGCGGAGCGCGGCGCAGCCCAAATCCGGGTCGACCGGGCACCGGATTTCCGGCAGAAGTCACCAGTTGGCGATCTCGCCCACGAATTTCAGCAGTTCCTGCTCTACCAACGCCGGGTTGATCTGCGCCGGCTTGAATTCGCCCCGAGTGCCGGCAGTACCTTCAGCATTGCGCCGGGCATTGCGGCCTTGCAATCCGATGGATTTGGTGGCGGGCACCTCAAAGAAGGACAAGGTCGGGAACCAGTTGTACGGGTGTAGCGATTTTTTGGTGCCCGCCGGCACAATATGTATCGAAATCTTGCCCTCCACCTCTTCCGTGATTTTGATCTCGTGCCCGCGCTGTCTCAGCTTTTCTCCGACGCTTTCAAATATCGGGCGGATGGTGGTCTGCTTTGCCGCCGCGAACTCGGCGGCGAAGCGCAGACTTGCGGCGCGACCCTGGGGGATGCCTGCGGCGTCCGCCGTGCCGGTTACGCCAGCACGGTTTAAGGTTTTTCCCGCCTCGGCGGTCGGGCTGTCGGTCATGGTCAGGACTCCGGTGTGTTGTTGTGTGCGCTCATCGGGCCGTGCAGAAAGCGTTCCGTACGCGGGGCGCGTCTGCGGCTGGCGTTGGCTGCAAGGTTAGGTCAAACGGCAGGTGTCGTATGTGCTGCAACGCACGGAGTGCGGAATGCAGGTTCGACACTATCCGGCATGGTCAAATATTGCAATGAGAGGCTCGGGGCGCCATGAACACGGGGCACTGCCAGAATGTTGTCAAGCAGCATGCCGTTGCGCTGCAGCGCGGCGGCAGTTGAACCCGCCAGCGGTGAACGAAGTCAGTCCCCGGACTGCTGATTCAGCTGCGGTCGCGTCCCCCGCGCCCCACGCAGCGGGCCTGTCCTGGCCGGCCGCCGGTGCATTGGTGCTCGCGGTGGTCGCCGCCCTGTATCTGGCGCGCGGCTTCTTCGTGCCGCTATTGATCGGCATTCTCGCAAGTTATGCCCTGCATCCGCTGGTGGACTGGCTTGAGGCCCGCCGCATTCCGCGCAGCCTTGGCGCAACGCTGGTGCTGGCCCTGGTGATCGGCAGCCTTTTCTGGATCGGCTTTTCACTGCGCGATGACGCCGAAGCGTTGATCGAAAAGCTCCCGGAAGCCGCACGCAAGCTGCGCAAGGATCTGAGCGTCGCGCGTGCCGGGGTCCCGACTGCATTGCAAAATATGCAGGAGGCCGCGAAGGAACTCCAGGGTGCCGCCACCGATGCCGGCGCACAACCCGAAGCCGTCGCCAGGCCGGAAGCACCTGCGACGCAGGCGTCGCGCGTCATAGTGGCGAAAGCGCCGGAGCCCACGTGGCTGAGCGACTACACGCTGGCGCAGTCGGCCTTGCTGGTCACGGTTGCCGCACAGACACCGATCGTGCTGCTGCTGACTTATTTCCTGCTCGCCTCCGGAGCGCACTTCCGCCGCAAGCTGGTGCATCTGGTCGGGCCGTCGCTGTCGCAAAAAAAGGATGCCGTGCGCATCCTCGAGGAGATTCACGTGCAGGTCCAGCGCTATATGCTCGCCATGCTCGCGTCGAATGCCCTGCTTGCAGTTGGCACCTGGCTCTTGTTTCTCGCCTTTGGTCTGGAGCAGGCGGGAGTCTGGGGCGCCGCTGCCGGGATACTGCACTTCGTGCCCTACCTGGGCCCGGCGCTGCTCGCCATCGGGAGCGGCGTGGCTGCTTTCCTGCAATTTGAATCCGTGTTGTATGCATTGGCTGTCGCCGGGTCATCGGTGCTGGTCGCCGGTGCCATCGGCTTTGTGTTCATGACCTGGCTGCACAGCCGGTTTGCGCGCGTGAATGCCGCAGTGCTGTTCATCGCTCTGTTGTTCTTCGGCTGGTTGTGGGGCGTATGGGGGTTGCTGCTCGGTGCGCCGCTGGTCGCTATCGCGAAAGTGGTCTTCGACCGGATCGAAGCACTGAAGCCGGCGGGCGATTTGCTCGGCCAGTGAACCCGGGCCGTCTGGCGGGTGTTTAGCGGGTCCTGCCCATGCGCTGCAGAATGAGCGCATGCGTCTCCCGCGCCGCTGCAGCAAACGGACCTGAATCTGCCTGCACCGCCCGTTCGATCAGCGCCAGCGCCTCGTCATGGCGGCCCAGATCGGAAAGAATCTGCGCGAGGTTGTTCAATACAGGGATGGAATCCGGATGCCGGGCGGCAGACTCGCGCAACGCCGCCGCTGCTTCCGGCAGCGCGCCAGCCGCGTAGTGCTGGTTGGCCAGCCCGATACTCGCCGGCACATTGCCTGGCCAGCGTTCAAGCAATGTCGAATAAGCCATACGCACGGCAACGGGTTCACCGACGCGCTCCATGGCCGAAATTGCGGCCACGTAACCCGCTTCATCGGCGGTGGCCGGGATGCGATCGGGCGGCATTGTGACCATAGCCCAGTAATGGCTGCGGCTCCAGGTGTATTCAAACACCGTGAACGGGATGGCCAGCCGCTCCGTGCTTCCCGAACGCAGGTACAACTCTCCCGCCGGATAGTCAAAGCCGATAACGACCGCGTAGTGCCAGTTGATATAGGGGCCGGCGCCGGTATCCTGCAGCACTATGACCGGATTCCCGGCAGCCACCTCGCGCAACAGGTCGGCAAAGCGCGGCGCGAGCGGATATGAAACCCGGCTATGCCGGCGTGCTGCAGCCAGCATGTCGACCTGCAGGCTGCCTTGGCGCGCAGCCAGATAGACCTGTCTGCCGAGTGCTTCCGGGGTGACTGCTACGCCCGCATGGACCAGCGTCGTCGCCAGCGCGGCAGGGCCGCACTGGAATTCCTGTTGCGGGAAAAACGGCACATTGCCGATTTCGGTCCGGACGGGAACACCCGCGGGCCAGGCATCGCGCAGCGCCATGGTTTGCGGCACCAGCGACCCACAACCGCTTAAAACCGCCAGCAGCAAAAAAGCGCCCGCAGTGAGGCGGGCGGTTTTTTTCCAGGCAATCAGATCCGGCATTACGGTCTTTCTCGATGGCAATGTGCGGTTCGACTGCCTCGCGACATGAGGGCTAGCTGCGGAAGGCAAAATACCAGATAAAAAACACCACCAGGATGAGCACAACCAGGCCATCGCCGCCGGCAGGAACCGCGTTGATCTTCCCGGCCAGCGTGCTGACTTCTCCATCGGTCATGGCCGCGACGCGATCCTTGGCCGCTTCTGCATCCATGCCCAAAGTCTGGAACTGGTTTACGGTTTCTGCGCGGTTGAGGTAGCCGACTACAACGTTGCGCTCAGCTTGCATGGTGGCGGCGGAATTAAACTGGTTCGTGCCGATCATGCCAGCCTGGGCGTTCTGGAACGGCACGATCATCATTACAATGGTGAGGAACTGGCAAAGCATGATTTTTAATGCAGTTTTCATTGTTATCTCCTGGTTGATGCGGATCGGGAACGCCACCACTTCAAAAAGCTGTGCTGACGTGAAGGTGAATATGGGCGCGTGTTCCGCTCTTATCTGTACGCTGGCGTACCGATCATGGAATGCAGCGAAGGTTTCCCGCGATTGCTGCCCTGGTGGACGCGTATTCCTGGATGCAAGCGCACAAGACTGGCGCCCGGGCTTTCGCGTCAGGGCGCAACCGGTGAATGCGGAAATACTCAGTCGGTCTTGTTGACGTTTGTTTGCGCAGCGTTCAGTTTGGCTTTAAGGTCGCGCAGCCCGGTGCGTACGCCTTCTTCAATGACCGGGTGATAGAAGGGCATCCCGGGCATTTGCTGCACCGTCATTTTGTTCTGCAGCGCCCAGCACAGCAGATGCGCCAGATGCTCGGTGGCCGGCGCCAGCATCTCCGTCCCCAGGAAACGGCCTGTGGCCAGGTCACCGTAGGCATTCAGTAACCATTTGTTTTTAATCATAATTCTTGATCTCCCTTGGTTCTCGAAACTGGCCTGTCCAGTCGCGAATGTGCCGGGCGCCAACGCAAGAAAACCGCCGCCCACGATGCCGATTTGCGGATCAGTGAACACCACCCCGATGGGCGCGCGGCGCAGACCCGGCACCCTGAAGAGACCCTGCAGAATCCGTCGGTCAGCGTGCCGGCACGATCACCACAGTGGCGCGGGTCGTGGTGCCCTTTGCGCCCGTGCTGCCGGTCGCGCCCTGGCCACCGCTACAGCCGGGTCGTGTCCGCCGCGGACCGCACGCATGATCGCGGGCATGAATCCAGTCGGTTCGCAACGATTGGCGATGGAACTGCGCGGCCTGGCAGGCGGTTCAAAAGCCGAAATAGACCGAGAAGTGCCCGCGGATGTCGCCCGTTTTCCTGCCCCCGCCTTCGTCAGTTACCCGCGCCAGGTCAACACGCATGTTGAAATTCCTGTGGATGTTCCAGCGCATGCCCGCGCCAACGCTGGCGATTGACACGCGCAGCGGGTCTTCACCGGCCAGTGGTTTGTTCACCGCTCTGGCGATGTCATAGAACAGCAGGCCCTGCAGGTTGCCTTCCCCCGCAATCAGCTTGCCGGTCAGGCCGGGAGAATACAGTTCGATGTTTGCGAAATAACCGGTATCACGGGCGATTTCACGTTCCATAAAGCCGCGCACTGCGGTTGCGCCAGCGATGCTGAATTGTTCGCCTGACACCAGCGCATCCGCAGTGTGCTGTGCATTGAAGGCGGCGCGCACATGCCAATTGCTTTTAAAAGCATTCACCATGCTGGCACCAAAGCGCAGAACCGTATAACGCGCAGTGGCGCCATTCCCGCCGCTCGGACTCGGACGCGCCGCATTGAAATCACTTTCCTGGCCATTGCTTGCACCCGGAAGATTGCGCGACAAGGCCACGTAAAAATCGGAGATCTGCGCGGATTTTGCCAGGTTGCCGCTGTATGCGAGGGTGACGGGCCGCACAGTAACGTCTGCCGCGGCCGGTCCGCAGCCGGCGGCGCCGAAATTGCCGAGAGCGCAGGTGTTCTCGTAGGCCCGATAGTCGAGCCCGTAGACGATGCGATGCGAATATTCCCCGTGGCGTTCCAGCAACTGGTTGTAGCGCAGTCCGTAAACGGTACCTTTGCCGGAGAAACCAAGGGGGCCGGCGACCGTCTGCGTGGTGCCCGCATCGACATCGGAGTAGGCGGCGATAAAGTCCATCGAGTCGCCGTTCGAATACAGCGGCAGACGATAACTTCCGCTGTAGAGGCGGACTTCATCTGTCTTG
>JBBQAO010000025.1:0-43419 GCA_038316355.1 Burkholderiales bacterium | reverse complement strand
GATCTGGTCGTCTTTCGGACCACTGACGACTTTGGAGCCCGACAGCGCCGGGAACGCGCCAGGAACGCCCATGCCCGTGGTCTGGTGACAGGCTACACAATTCTGCGCGTAGATCTTTTCGCCATGCGCCTTCAGTTCTTCCAGAGTCCAGGTTTTGTCGGGATCAACTTTGGCGGCCACTGCTTTTTTCTGCTGCGCACCGACCCAGGCGGTGTACGCCGCGGGTTCCATGACTTCAACGACGATCGGCATGAAGCCGTGTTCCTTGCCGCAAAGTTCCGCGCACTGGCCGCGGTAAATACCCGCTTTCTCGGCCTTGAACCAGGTATCGCGGATGAATCCGGGCACCGCGTCCTGCTTCACCGACAGCGCCGGCACATACCAGGCATGAATCACGTCAGCAGCAGTGGTCAGGATGCGTATTTTTTTGCCGACTGGAACCACCACATTGGTATCGGTCTCCAGCAGATAGTGCGGATTGGCATTGCGCCCGGCGACATCGGTGCCGTCAATCTGGGCGCGCGGGGTGGACAACGCACTGTAGAAGCTGATGCCCTCGCCCTCGCCTTTGATGTAATCGTAACCCCATTTCCACTGATAGCCGGTCGCCTTGATCGTCAGGTCAGCTTCGGAACCGTCACGCATGGTGATCAGTGTACCCGTCGCCGGTACGGCCAGCGCAATCAGGATCACCGCCGGAATCAGCGTCCAGGCCACCTCGACCGCGGTGTTCTCATGAAATTGCGAGGCTTTATGCCCGACCGATTTGCGGTGTTTGAACACCGCGTAGAACATGAAACCAAACACACCAACGAAAATGACAAAGCAGATAACCGTGATGATGGTGTGCAGGTTGTAGATTTCCTCACCGAGCCGCGTCTGCGGAATCTGCAGGTTGAGCTTGTATTCCGCCCATGCCGCGACCGACCAGAAAAACAGCGTTCCCGCAGCGGCCCACTTCGTTAAACCCTTGTTGCTCATGCTTTCCTCGCTCATATAACCAGATTGATCCGTTCTAAATCCGGTCGCCGCCCAAACGGCTGCGCAATTCGAGCGCCAGCGCCCGGCGACCTTCTGCACAGCAATAACGTCCGATTTCCACAGTCCTGCCGTGTGAACGCAGTGCAACCGAACCTGTTTTTCCGGTCACCAGCCGCGCCCAGCAGCGATGAAATTCAAACTGTCGCGCCACCCCCCGCTCCCGGACTTCAATCAGAATATGGTCACCACTGAATGCCAGACGCTCAAAATCCCCGGCGCGCCGCAAAATCATGACCACCGCCGCTCCCAACGCGGCAATTTCCACACCGGCAAACGGGATAATGAGCCACGCTCCGGCCATCGCAAAACCCGCCGCAATGACCACTGAAAATACCGCGAGCGAACCAAAAACGAAGGCCAGCAAGCGTAAATCCAGCGAACTGGCATGGCGCTTGAAGTACGTAAATCCGGCGCCATCGTGCTCCAGAATCGACTCGAAAACGGGCTCTCTGCTCACCGGCGTCAGCCATTCTTTTCAAACGTGCGGACTGTAGCATACCGCAGGGGACGGTCGCAACAAAATGCCCCATGAAAACAGTCGGTTTTCCCTCTTAACCGGATGTCTGCGGCGCTGCCCGCAAGCGCGCATCCAGTTGACTGATATCCAGCATGCGGGCAACCAGCACAGGCTGCGGATTTTGCGTGTGGTGAACCGTTCCCAGCAGAGGGGCCTTGATCCGCGCGCGCAAAGCCTGAAGATTTTCCGTAGAGCGCGCCATCGCGGGATCGATGCGATTGGCAATCCAGCCGGCAAGATAGAGCCCGCGCGTCTGCAAGGCCTCAACCGTCAGCAAGGCATGGTTAAGGCAGCCCAGCCGCAGGCCCACCACCAGCACCACCGGCAAACCCAGCCGCGCCGGAATGTCGGCGGCGCTGAGCCTGCGTCCCAAAGGCACCAGCAGACCGCCGGCGCCTTCGACCACGACCAGATCGGCGTTGCGCGCAAGCTGTGCATAACTTTTCGCGATCAACGACATCCGTATCGTTACTCCCCTTGCCTGCGCGGCGATATGCGGGGCAATCGGCGGCGCAAAACAATACGGGTTGACCAGATCCACCCGCGCATCAACATTGGCTGCTGCGCGCAGTCGTACGACATCATCGTGATGCCAGACCCCGCGGCGACACACCGCGCCGGCAGCCACCGGCTTCATCGCAGCAACCCGCAGGCCGCAGGCTGCAAATCCGTGCAGCAATGCGCAGGCGATCAGGGTTTTGCCGACGCTGGTGTCGGTGCCGGCGACAAATAGACCTTTTGCAACGATGCCTTTTGAAGCAACGCCCCTTGAAGCGACGCCGGGCGCAGAAACGGGACGCGCCGCCATGTCAGATACCTCCCACGGGTTTGATGTCGATCACCGGCCTGCCGCCGGGACCGAGTCGCCGCGCCGGACACCATGCGTGTCCGTACACCACCTCGAACGTTGCCGGCAGCTTGCCGTCACGGCGCAGCGGTTCGTAATTGCGCACCACCGCCTCCAGCCAGGCCTTGCCGGACAAGGCCGGGGGCCGATCCGCGGCTGCGTTGCGTGCGCCGATGGCCTTCAAATCGCGCATCAGCGACTGCACATCCGGATAAGTCAGCGTGAAGGTTTCCATGTCGATCACCGGGTCGGCAAACCCGGCCTGCACCAGCATGTCGCCGATGTCATGCATGTCGGTAAAACCGCTGACATGGGTATGCCCATCGGTGCCTGGCTGCGCGGCACGTAATTCTTTCAGCGTGTCGGGACCGAAGGTGGTGAACATGAACAAGCCCCCCGGCGCCAGCACACGACACATTTCATTAAAGGCTTGCGGCAACGCATTGACCCACTGCAAGGCCAGATTGCTCCACGCGAGATCGATACTGCCTGCGGCCAAGGGCAACTGCTCCAGATCGCCGCATATCGTTACCGGTGATCGACGCAACAGGCGCTGATGCCAGGGCACTGCCGCACTTGCTTGCCGCAACATGCCCGGTGCCAGATCCAGCGCAACCAGGCGCGCGCCCGGATAACGCACGGCGAGACCACGCCAGGCATTGCCGGTGCCGCTTCCGGCATCGAGGATGCGGGCAGGTGTGTGACGGATGAAATCCAGCCGCTCGAGGCTGCGCCGGCACACCTCGTGCTGCAGCACTGCCGCTGCGTCGTACGTTGCCGCAGCACGATCAAAGGAACGGCGCACTGCGCGTTTGTCGAGCAACGGGTGTTCACTCATGGCAGAAATCCGTCATTAATCGGCATGCCGTATCGGGATCGGACATAAACGGCGCATGCGCAGCGCCGGCCAGCACTGCCAGACGCGCACGCGGCAAATGCGCAACCAGATAGTCACCGGCAGCCGGCGGCGCAATCCGGTCACGTTCGCCGTGCAATACCAGCACGGACTGTGCGATCTCCGGCAGCGCCGCGCGCAAATCCGTGGCCTGCAGCCAGTGCAGTGTCTGCGCCAGCACCTCAGCGCCGGGCGGAGCTTGCAGCGCCAGCGCCGCCTCCAGTTGTCGTGCAACCGTGCGCGCCCGGGCATCACCCTGAGTCTGCAACAACAGGAAACGGCGCAACGTTGCTGCGGCATCACGCTTCAGTGATGCCGTAAACTCGGCAAACACTTCCGGCGCCATGCCATGCAGCCAATCCGGTGAACTGACAAATCGCGGCGTAACAGCGATCAGCATCAGCCGCGAAACCTGCTGCGGATGGCGGCGCGCCCAGACCAGCGCCAGTTGTCCACCGAGGGACCAGCCGGCGACCGCGCACTGTGCAGGTGCTGCAGCGGCCAGTTGATCGACCATATTTTCAATGGTGTACCGCGTGAGCGTCGGTGCTGCGCCGTGCCCGGGTAAATCGGGGGCTATGACATGCATGTCCTTACCCAGCCGCGCCGCCAGCGCATCCCATACCCGGCAGTGCGCGCCCCAACCATGCAACAGCAGCAGCGCCGGCTTCATGCCGGCTGCAGCAATGCTGTGGTCAGACGCGTCACATCGGCAGCATTGTGATCTGCGGACAATGAAATGCGCAGCCGCGCCGTGCCCGGAGGCACTGTCGGCGGCCGGATCGCCGGTACCAGCAGACCTTGCGCTGCCAGCCGCGCGGACAAGGCCAGCGCTTCGCTATTGCCGCCGACCAGCAGTGGCTGGATAGGCGTATCCGAAGGCAGCAAACGCCACGGACTATCCGCGAGTTCACGCTGCAATTGCCCGATCAGTTCACGCAGACGGACACGCCGCCATTCCTCCTGCTCGATCAGCTGCAGGCTGGCGAGCAGCGCCTGTGCCAGCAGCGGCGGTGTTGCCGTGGTGTAGATGTAGGTGCGGGCGTTCTGCACCAGACTCTCGATCAGGTCTGCGCTGCCGGCGACAAACGCGCCGGAAACACCCGCGGCCTTGCCCAGCGTCGCCATATAGACCACACGCTCCGAGGCAATCCCGAAATGCGCCAGCGTGCCGCGCCCCTGCGCCCCAAGGACACCGAAACCATGCGCATCATCGATCAGCAGGTAGGCGTCATGACGCGCACAAAGTTCCAGCAATGCCGGCACCGGTGCGATGTCACCATCCATGCTGAACACCGCATCGACAATCACCAGCCGGCGGCGCGCTGGCGTGGTCTGCAGCAAGCGTTCCAGTGCGGTCAGGTCATTGTGTGCATACCGCCTGAACGCGGCACGCGACACCAGCGCTGCATCGTTGAGTGAAGCGTGGTTCAGGCGATCGGCGAACACTGCATCACCGCGCCCGACCAGCGCGCTGACCACGCCCATGTTCGCCATGTAACCGGTGGAAAACAGCAAGGCCCGCGGCAGACGGACAAACGCCGCCAGCGCCGCTTCCAGTTCGTGATGCGCACTGTTGTGACCGAGAATGAGGTGTGAGGCGCCGGCACCGACGCCGTATCGGTCGATGCCCGTTTTCGCCGCCGCTGCCAGCCGCGGATCGGCGGCGAGTCCCAGGTAATCGTTGGAACAAAATGCGGTGTAATCACGGCCGTCGACATTGACGTGCGCGCACTGCGGCGTAGTCAGCAGGCGGCGCGTACGGCGCAGGCCCTGCTTTTCACGGGCGGCCAGATCATTGGCCAACTCAGCTTGCAGTGACAAAAGGGAAGCCACAAAGGGGAAGCCCGGGATATCAATCAGAGAATGCGCCGCAAATACTCGCGCGGCAGCAGAGTTATGTCGCAGCAGGATTCATCGGCTGCAAACCCAGCCGTGCAAACAGCGACTGATCCTTCTCGATATCGGGATTGCCGGTGGTCAGCAGTTTTTCGCCGTAGAAAATCGAATTGGCACCGGCGAGAAAACACAAAGCCTGGATCGCATCGCCCATTTCCTGGCGACCCGCCGACAGCCGCACCATGGCCTTGGGCATGGTGATACGCGCACAGGCGATGGTACGCACGAATTCCAGCGGGTCCAGCGTCGCGGTGCCGTGCAATGGCGTCCCCGGCACCTGCACCAGATTGTTGATCGGCACCGACTCCGGGTACGGTTCCATGTTCGCCAGTTGCGCAATCAGCGTCGCGCGCGCAGTGCGTGTTTCGCCCATGCCGACAATGCCGCCGCAGCAGACATGCAGGCCGGCATCACGCACCTGCGCCAGCGTGTCGATGCGATCATCGTAATCGCGGGTCGTAATCACATTTTTGTAATTGTCAGCGGCAGTGTCAATGTTGTGGTTGTAGTAATCGAGACCGGCATCGCGCAGCTGATCGGCCTGACCGGGTTTCAGCATGCCCAGCGTCGCGCAGGTTTCCATGCCGAGGCCGCGCACCGCCTTGACCATCGCCACCACCTTGTCGAGGTCACGCTGTTTCGGACCGCGCCATGCCGCACCCATGCAGAAGCGCGTGGCGCCGTGTTCGCGCGCGGCACGCGCTGCAGCGACCACTTCATCAACGGACAACATGTCCTGGTTTTCAACACCGGTGTGATAACGCGCCGCCTGCGGGCAATAACCGCAGTCCTCGGCACAGCCGCCGGTCTTGATCGACAGCAGCGTCGACAGTTGCACGGCATTGGCATCGAAATACGCACGATGCACCTGCTGCGCTCGGAACAGCAGGTCGTTGAACGGCAGCGCGAACAGCGCTTCGATGGCAGCAACCGTCCAGCGCGGGGCCTTGGTGTCAGCAGGAGTTGCCGTCTGTTCGTTGAGGAGGATGGGAGCGGGAGTAACGGTATCCACGGGTTTCGCCTTAAATTTTTTAAAAATATCAATAAAAACAAATACTTATAACCATAATGGTCGCAGATGTACTCTCATTTGTCAAATTCGGCAGCCTCCGCACTTAACAACTGCGGCACTTGGTGGCGCAAACGGCTGACGACGCCGTGCCTGTTCTGCGGCATACCCGCGACGGAATCCAACATCTGCAGCGGCTGCCGGGCAGATCTGCCCTGGCTGGACGCCAACCATTGCCACAGTTGCGCGCACCCCCTGCCGGCGCCCGGACTGTGCGGACGCTGCATCGCCGAGCCGCCGCATTACGACCGCGTGGTCGCGGCCTGCCGTTATGCTTTTCCATTGGACGGCCTGATCCAAGCCTACAAATACAGCGCCCGGCTGGTCGCAGGACCTGCGCTGGCTTCCCTGCTCGCCGATCGCGTAGAGCAACGTCCGGATCTGATCGTGCCGATTCCGCTGACGGCACAACGCCTGCGGGAACGCGGGTTCAACCAGGCGCTGGAACTGGCGCGCGCACTGGGACGCCGGCTGGAGGTACCGGTCAACGCACAGATCTGCGTCAAGACGCGGGATACCGTGCCGCAGACCCATCTGCCGTGGAAAGCGCGCCGCAAAAACATCCGTGGCGCCTTTGTCGTCGAAGGCGGCGTCGCAGGCTGCCACGTGGCTGTCGTCGATGATGTACTCACCACCGGCGCGACGCTCAGTGAACTGGCGCGCAACCTGAAACGCGCCGGCGCGGCGACCGTCACCGGCTACGTGATCGCACGCACCGTCGGCAGGTAACCGGGTGCGCTTTCAGCGCAGCTTCTGGTCAGCGAAAGTTTGCAGATCGGCTGACAGGTTGCCGCTGGCCTTCGCCCGCCGGTAAGCCTCCTGCGCCTCGGCACCGCGCCCCAGCGCTTCGAGAGACACGCCGAAGCCCAGCAACCACACCCCGACGTTGCCGCGCTGCGCGAGGGCACGCTGGAACTGCGCGACCGCTTCGGCATGTTTCTGCTGCCGCTGCAGCAAGCCGGCATAAAACGCGATGTAGTCCGGACTCACGCCCGGATAGTCCAGGCTGCGGGCGAGGGTTTGCACGCCGGCGTCGAGTTCGTTGTTCTCCAGTTGCAAACGCGCCAGCGTCATCGCAAAACCCTGCTGTGCGGGCGCCAGTTGCAGGCCTTCCTGCAGCACCCTTGCGGCTGCCGCCGGCTGGCGTTCATCCAGCAGCACGCCAACCAGCGCCTGGCGAGAACCATGGTGCATGGAGTCGATCTGCAATGCAGCTTCGAAGGCGACACGCGCATCCGCCGCCTGCCCGCGGTGCAGGGCGATTGCCCCTTTGGAATATTCCGCATCGGCGCGCTGCCGCTGCGTCGGCTGACGAACCTGTTTGTCGATCTCAACGGGCGCCGGCGCCGGAGTTTCCGCCATTTTTTTCACCACAGGCGGCGCCGGCGCCCGCGGTTTGTCCGCGACAGGCTCGGCCTGCGGCGGCGATACCGATGCCGGAGGACGGGCGATGACCGCAGCCGTTTCTATTGCCGGCGAGGCATCACGCCGCGCGGCCTCGGGCACTGCATTGACGAGCTCCGGCGGTTGCGCAAGTTCCAGCGTCAAACGCCGGGCAATAAATTCCGTATCCCGCGGCTCCGGTGCCGACGCGGCAGCGGGTGCCGCCACGGGCGCAGCCGGTCCGGGTGGCACTGCAACCGTCGAGCGTCCGGCCAGCCACCACCAGACTCCGGCTGCAATCAGCAGCGCACCCGCTGCCGCGCCGATCATCCAGCTTGCCGGCCGGCGCGCAGCGTGCGCATCGTCGGGCAGGACACGCACATGGTCGGGAATGCGGTTGCGCTCCTCGCCCGAGGCGCGGCGGCGTTCGAGGTCGACCAGCATCTGGTTAATCACGCTCATTGCGCACTCATCGCAGATAAGCCAGCGACGTGCCGCCGACAACCAGCAGCATCGCGAAACCCAGCCACCACCAGCGCAGCACCGGCACCGCCGCAGGCGTATCAGCCGCGGCGGCGGCGACATGCTGGGGTTGCACCTGCTGCAGGCCGGCACCGAAAGCCAGCAGCAGCGATTTATGCGCAATGATGTTGATCAGACGCGGCACGCCACGGCTCACGCGGTGCATGCGTCGCACCGCCGCAGGCGCAAACAGCCGGCTGCCGCGATAACCGGCGACGCGCAGGCGGTGCGCAAGGTAGTGGTCCACTTCCTCGACATTCAGCGCCGACAGCCGGTACTGGAAAGTGATGCGCTGCCGCAACTGGCGCACTGCCGCGTGCGTCAACCGCTCGTCGAGTTCCGGCTGGCCGAACAACACCACCTGCAGCAGCTTGCGTTTCTCGGTTTCGAGGTTGGTCAACAGGCGCAAGGCTTCGAGCGTCTCCTGCGGCATCGCCTGGGCCTCATCGAGGCAAACCACCACGGTCTTGCCCTGGCGCGCAAAATTGAGCAGCGCGCGGGACAATTCCTTCAGCAATTGGTGCTGGTCCGCTTCCCGCGGCAGCGGAATCCCCAGCTCATCGGCGAGAGCAAACATCAGTGTGCGCGGTTCAAGATAGGGATTGGGCACATAGGCCGAGACAAAGCGCGAATCGAGTGTCGCGAGGAAACGCCGGCAGAGCAGGGTCTTGCCGGTGCCGACCTCGCCGGTGACTTTCATGAAACCTTCGCCGTTGCGGGCGGCGATCAGCAGCGTGTTCAGCGCTTCCTGGTGGGAATTGCAGGCGTAGGCAAAACTGGTGTCCGGCGTAATGCCGAACGGCGGTTCACGCAGCCCGAAATGCGCTTCGTACATGGTGCCAGACTGTCACCGCTGCTGCTCCGGCGGCGCGCTCATGGCCCGGATACGATCCCGCGTCTGCACGAGATCTTCCTGCCAGCTGCGGTCGTTGTGGATGATGGTCGGTTTGAGCAGGATGACCAGCTCGCTCTTGACGTTGCTGTTGTCGCGCTGGCGGAACAGGTTGCCGATTCCCGGCATGTCGCCGACGCCCGGCACCTGGCTGCGTTCGCTGCTCGACTGCTGGCGCATCAGGCCGCCGATGGCGACGATGTTGCCGTCAGTGACGCGGACGATGGTGTCGGTTTCATTGACGTCGCTGGAGGCCAGCGGCAGCGTGAACGCGCCCAGGCTGCCCAGATCGATCACCTTGCGGCGCTCGACGACACTGCTGACCGAGGGATGGATATGCAGGATGATATTGTTGTTGCCGTCAATCTGCGGCGTCACATCCAGCGCGATGCCGGAGAAAAACGGCGCCACCGTAATCGTCGGTGTCACCGTGGTGTTGGTGCCGCTGGTGCTGGAAGTGGTGCTGACATTGGTGACAAAGAAATCATCCGTGCCGACTTTAAGCAAGGCCTTCTGATTGTTGATCGTCGCGATCCGCGGGCTCGACAGCACATTGACGCCGCCCTGGGTTTCGAGGAAGGTCAGCAGCGCGGCGAAATTCTGGGTTTGCAGCGCCAGGCCGAACACCCCCCCCAGCGCGCCGGTGCCCAGCGCCAGCGCGCTCGCCACGCCGCCAGCGGATCCGCCGGTGAACACCGAGTTGGCCAGCAAGGAGCCGTCGGGGCCGCGGGCAGTGGCGGTGCCGATGGCGCCATCACGCTGCAGCGCGGTTCCGGGCGTGATGACGCCGGCGCCGAAGCGCGTACTGCCGTCGCGGAAACCCGCCCAGTTGATACCGGCCTGGGAACCGTCGCGCAGCCTGACTTCGATGATTTTTGCCTCGAGCATCACCTGCCGCTCGACAATCACCTGCATCGCCTTCAGAAACTCCTCGACGCCGCGCAACTCGGTCGGCATCGCCCTGACCACAATCACCCCGGATTGCGGGTTGACCACCACGCTGCGACCCGCCGCACCGCCGAGGATTGCAGTCAGCGATTTCTGGACGTCGCCCCAGAAGTTCGAGTCCGAACTCGTCGTGACCCGTGAGCTCTCGGTCGCCCGTGTACTACTTGCTCCGGTCGGCCCGCTGGTCGGCACCGGTGTCGCACCGGGTGCCGGTGAACCGGGGGAAGCTGAACCATCGGTAATCGACCCTGAACTGACGCGGGTCTCGGTCTGCCCGCGGCGCAGCGCCTGCAGATAGTTCACCTTGAAAATGCGGGTTTGCAGTGCGGCGGGCAGCACCGTGATGCGGTTGCCCTGCACGCCGTAATCAAAGCCGTAGAGGTCGCGCAGCGTATCCAGCGCCTCGGTGACGGTGACATCCTTCAGGTTGACCGAGATTTCACCCTTGACATCGGGATGCAGCACCATGCTGTGGCGCGTACCGGACACAATGGCCATGAACACCTGTCCTGCCGGCGCATTGTTGACCGACAGGTCGAAGCGCGTTTCCGGTTTCTGCGTATCGGCCCGCGGCATTTCCACGACCAGTGGCGGCAACAGCGCGCGACTCACCGCATCCGGGCCGACCGGCTTGCGCTCGCTGACTGCGCGCGCAAGCTCCATGTTGATGGTGTCTTGCGCGACATTCGGACGCTGCTTCGGCAAATCGGCGCAGCCCGCGACTGCCGTAATCATTGCGATGAGCAGCCATCGTTGCATGTCATTCCGCCTGTTCATGTTCATTTCGTTGTTTTGCCCGCGCTGCTCTTCGCGCTGCCAGCCACCCGCTTTTCAACCAGCGGATACAGTTTCAGCACCGTAGTTTCCGCACCATTTTTCAAAACCGCCTCACTCTCGGTCAGTTTCACCAGGCGCGCCGAACCGTAACGACCGCCGAGGACCACGATCTCGCCGCTGATCATTGCAACCTTGCGCCCCGGTGACAGCATCACCGACTGCAGCACCGGGCCGCCAGAAGCGGCAGCACCCTCACCGGCCGCCGCAGCCAGGGCTCCCGGGGGCCGGGTCGGATCCGTCATGCCCTGCGCGCCCGCGGCCGCCGTCAGACAGGCACCCAGAACCAGGGCCAGCATTATGGAGCAGTGTCTCATACCACCAGCCACGCCTTGTTCAGGCTCAAAGTATGCAGTGTCAGTGTCAGCCGCAGTTTGGGGTGCGCAGCGGCATCCAGCGTCACCTTGCCCCAGAACAGCTGCCAAGGCAACGCCTCCAGCCGGGAGAGATAGCCGTGCAACTCGGCATAGGACCCCTCGACCGACACTTCGAAACTATGCTGATAAATACTGCGGTCGGCAATGCCGGGCGCCGCTTCACCGCCAGCCGCAGGCTGGGCGGGCGCACCTGCCGGCTGGGCGGGCGCTCCGCTCGTCTGGTAGCGCTGCACCGGCAGCTTGCGCAGGCTGACCAGTGCCAGGCCACGCTCTCTCCTCAGTACGCCTTCCAGCAACTTGGCCACCTGGTCCGGCGGCACCAACTGCTTCTGCAAGCCCTGTAACCGCGCATCAATTTCGGCAATCTGCTTGCGCAACTCGTCGCGGTAACGCCGCTTGACCTCATCCGGGTCGGCCTGCCCGCGATTGGCCGCCATCAACGCATCACCGGCCTTGATAGCACTACGGGCCTCGGTCAGTTGCGCGGACAAGCGCTTCTGTTGCACGGCCAGCGGCTGGAGCAGCAAAGTGTCCAGCAGCAACACGATCACTGCCACGCTGCCGGCAGTGATCATTGCGCGTTCGCGCAGAGACCGCGCATTAAAAAGACCCGCCCAGTGTTGCCAGCGCATGGTTAGCCCGGACATCATTGTTTTTCTCCGGGCGCTGCAGCGCCGCTTCTGGGCTCACCCGTGTTCAGGTTGAACTCCAGGTAACGTGGTGTCTCGGGTGCAGGTTTTTCACCTTCCTTCAGCGGAACCGCAGGCGCCACCACCGGCCGCCGCATTTCCAGCGCGGAGAATTCACGCCCTTTGAGCACCGGCTCCCTGTTCATTTTCTGGATGTACTCCGGCAGCAGGTCGGCGTTGATCACCCGGCCCTGAATCGCCACCTCACCGCCGCCGCCGATGGTGAATCCGGTGAGCCACAAGCCGTCCAGCGCCTGCCGCGAAAAAGCCTGCAGGTAATTGGCGAAGCCGCTGCGGTTGCCCATTGCGCCGCCTTCCAGCACGCTCATGCTGTCACGCGCGGATTTCAGCTCCATCTCCAGCCGCTGCACTTCCGCGGCCAGTCCGGTATTGCCTTTTTGCGCCGCGCCTTCACCCTTCAAGCGGTCGGTGTACGCGCTCTGCGCCTTCAGCAGTCCCTCCGCGGAAACCAGTTCCGTGCGCAGGCCGTCAAGCTGATGCTGGTTGTAGGACTGCAGACCGATCATCACCACGGCTGCAAGTCCGACGAGCAGGGCCATCCGGTTCAGCGACAACAGCAGCCGCGATTTGCGGAACGCAGGACCGAAAAGATTGATGTACTGGCTCATCAGGCTGTGCGCTCCTCACGCATCGCCGCGCCGATCAGCCGCAGGCATTGCGACTGCCGCAGCGGATCGCGCAGTTCCGGAACCCCGGGAAAATCCACAACCTGCTCCAGGTCCAGCAAGCTGACCGGCACCGTCAGGTTGGTGCCCAGATATTCGACCAGTCGCGCACCGTCGGGCACCTGCGAAACAATCAGGCGTGACACCGCGACATTGCGAAACTGGCGGTCAAAATTGTCGAGCGAGCGCTGCAACTCCAGCGTCACCCGGTCATAGCGGGCGTCAATATCGGTGCCAGAAGCCAAATCCTGCAACGACACGTCGATCTGGCGCGCCAGGTAGAGCTCGCCACCGCCGGTAAATGTCAGCAGCGCGCCGGCATCATCAAAACAGAGCATGGCCAGACCGCGCCCGTCCTCTTCCAGCAGTTTGGCCACATTGCGTTGCGCGAACTCGGGAATATCAATCACTTCAAGATGAATGTTGGCGTCATTGAAAGGCTTTACTGTCGCGGCAATGGCATCGTTGCGCGCCGCAACCACCAGCATCTGCGCCGCGCGTCCCGCGCTGCCGCCATCGGGCACATTGACGGCATCCACCATCGCCGTTTCAACCGGATAGTCGATCATGTCCTTCAGCGACCAGCGCACCGCATTTTTCGCCTCCGCTGCCGGCACGTTCGGCGTATCGACGGTAAACATCTGGTATTCGTTCGTCTTCAGCAGCGTCGTGCACTGGTAACGGTCGAGGTTCAATTCCTTGCGCAAGCGCTTCAGCGTGTCGATGTCACTGCCTTCTTTGCGGAAGGATTCGCAGAGCAGAATTTCCGGGCGTGGCTTGCCTTCCAGCAACACGTGCGACAGATCCACGCGGTCAGTGTGAAGATTCAGGCACAACCACCCCGGTCGCTGCTTTTTATTGAAAAAACTCATGCGATCACTGCCCGCCTTAATGCGAAACTGGCTGAAAATACCATATTTTCCAATGTTGTCAAAGACTTACGTTGTATATTTTGATGCCCGGTACCGGCCGGGATTTATAATCTGTTGTTTTGATTAATAATTTTCACGCATGTAAATCCGCTCGTCACTACCGGACCTGATTCCGAACCGCAGGCGGGCCACCGGATCCCTGTCGTAAGCCGTGCCACACCACTGTCCGCGCAGATGCGCCAACGCACCTGCTGCGGCAGCCGGCGCGAAAGCCGGACAGGCCGCGGCATTCGCACCGGTCCCCAGATTCACCGCCAGATCCACGCTGCCGTTGTTGCCCGCCCCCGGCGCACTGAGAGTGATCTTGCCGCGTCCATTTGCCAGCGGCCCCGTGATGAATGTCACGCTTGTCTCCCCGGCATTCAAATTGCCGATGAAATTGCCCAAACCTACGTTGCCACTCGCTACCGTTGTACAGGTATCGGCCGTGTTTGTTGCAAAGAATGTGCCCGTCCAGTACTGCGCCTCAAACGGCACCCGCAAAGGCAACAATTGCGAGCCGCTCGCCCCGCTTAGACGCAAGCGGCCGAAACGCACGGCCTTGCCCGTCGAAAAGGCAATGCCGTTCCCGGTCGTCGCCTGTCCGAATCTCGCCGGATTTGTCGAGTAGGCGACACTGTCGGTGTCGATGACGTTGATGGCCAGCGAAATTTCGGCGTCGAACGGAGCTTGGGGTGTAGTCCTCGTAAATAACAATCCGGTCCCGGAATTGAAGGTCAATGTGCCCGTACCGTTGCCGCCGGCAACGATCGCCGGATCCGGCGCAGTGACCGCGCTGGGATCCAGCGTGCCGTTGGCCGCCGTATACACCTTGCCGGTCAGGCTGGCGTTGGTGATCTTGAAAAAAGCCTGCGTCGCCGGCGCGGTGCCTTTGTAGTTCGCGGTAGTGCCGCCCGTCAGATTGCGCGCAGTCACCGTCAGCACCGGCTCCATCCCCCCCGCATAGTTAAACGGCTGCCCGGTATAGGTAAAGGCGCCCGCAGTGCAGGCCGTCATGAACAGCGGCGTATTTGCACTGGCATCAAAATGATGCGGCGTGAAACGGCCGATGTTGCCGGTTGCCGTGCCCGTGACATCACCGACCCCCAGATAATTGCTGTCGCCCACGCCGGGGGTGATGGTAAAGATGCCAACTTCATCCCAGGCAATATTGTCGACGGTAACCGCGCCGGCATTGAACAAACCACCGGCAATCGTGCCGTTACCCAGCGCCGGGTTGTTGGTCAGCCCGAGTCCTGGTGCGAGCGTCGTTGTCAGTCGCACGCCCTCCGGCGCAGCCTCCTTGCCGTAGTTTGGCGTTGCATTGCCCAGAGAATTCACCGCCGTTGTCGTCAGGGTGATGCTTTCGCCGGCCTTGATGAATACTGCACCGGCAGCATTGGCTGCGCCGGGATTGGCAAAATTGTCGGCAGTACGGCGGATATTGTTCACCACAAAACCTGCCGGCCTGACGACAAAATCATTGGACACGCCGGCCATGTAGTCCCCGGAGCCGGCAATGTTGTGGCGCGCATTGAGCCGGATTGCACCGACGTCGGGATAGTTCATCGTGAAACTCGCGGTCGAGTTGGTACCGAAAGTCATGGACTTGGTGGTCCAGGTACTGACGCCGCTGCCGGGATTGGCGGCAATTGCAGTGGATCCGTTATTGATGATCGTCACCTGCTGCCCGCCCTGGCAGGTGGTCGGGTTCACACACTGGGACGCAAGATCGATGTTCACGTTGCCGTTGAACAGTCCGACACAGGCGCCGCTGGAATCGCTTTTGCGAACGGCCCGCAGCGTCTGTGTCGCGGAGCTTGTGCCGGCAATCTGTGTGGGAATGGCGCTGAAAATGAAACCGGTATCCTGAAAATCCAGATTGCAGGTTTGCACAAGTCCGTTGAAGCACAGTGTCCCGGATGACGGTGCGGGCGCTGTCGAGCCGGCGCCCAGCGCCGCCACGCCCGACGTGGTTTTGCGCAATTGCGCCGTCGTTGATCCGGTGAAATTGATCGTATCGCTGCCGACCCAGCCTGTCGGGCTCAGCGTGGTGGTCACGCTGCCGGGGTACAGCGTGGTGCAGCTTGCGTCAGCGCAGGCCTTGACCGTGACGGTCGCCGGTTCACAGGTCAACCCCAGCCCGCTGTGCTCGATGCGAATATGGCTGAACACAATGGCGCATGGCCGGGTGATATCGCGGATGGCAATGACTTCTGCGTCAGTGAGAACCTGGCCATAAATACGCACTTCATCGAGCTGTCCATCCAGATACGCGGGGGGGCCGCCGGTGTCCTCGATCCGGCCGATGCTTGAAAACGGCGTACCGATGACGCCGGTGGCGATGGCGCCGCTGGTGTTCAACGTGCCATCGATATAGATTTTATAAGTGCCGGCCAGATGATCGCGCGTCAGCACCACATGACGCCACACACCGTTGTTGATGGCAACGGTGGACTTGGTGGTCGCCGTGTCGCCCACGGTAATGCCGATACGGCCGCTGGCATCCAGCCAGCCCCAGAAAATGTCATCGGCACCGCCGGCCTGCTCAACGCCCGTCACCCCCGGCGCCAGATAGTTGGTGTCATTGCCGGTCTGGGTGGTTTTGATCCAGAACGCCAGACTGGCGGTGGCATTCAGCTCATTGGAAAGATTGTTTACCTGGATATAGCGGCTGGTTCCGTTCAACTGCGCGCCATTGCACACCTGCGCCGGCAGCGGTGTGGCGCCGCCAATCGCCGTGCCGTTGAACCCGTTGCCGCTGGAATCCGCAACATCCCCGGCCGCATTCCACGCCGCTTCATCCAGCTTGTAATACGCCCGCGGCGAGGGCAATGCGCCGCCGCAATAAGACAAGGCCGACAGCGGGATGAACTGGAACCCGCCGGTGGAAGGTCCGCTCCAGCTTAACTGCGCCACAGCCTGCCCGCCGTTTTCATAAAACTCCATGGTCACCGGATAACGTTGGCCGGCAGTCAGCGCAATTGCCGCGCTGTCATTGTCAGTCGCCGCGTGATCCGTCCAGTTGTTGATGACCAGATTGCCGTTGATATACAGCCGCACGCCGTCGTCGCTGCGGGTACGAAAGGTGTAATTGCCGGTGACCGGCGGCGTTATAAAACCCTGCCAGCGCACGCTGAAATTATTGGCGCCGATGCCGGTGACACCGGGCGCACCGTTGGCCCAGTCAAAGTTGACCGGGCCGTCGATGCGTACCGCCGTATTCCCCGTCAGGTTCATCTGGTCAAAGTAGGTGCCGCGCAGTCCCGGCAGATAACCGGTCTCGGCAAAAAATGCGGCCTGTGAATTGGCGGCGATGACCCCGCCCGAGGCCGTAGCCACGTTGTTGACGGTCAGCGTATAAGACTGCGCCGTCAGCGTGCTGGTGGTCAGCGTCACGGTTTGACCGTCAACACCAAGTGCCGCACCCGAGATCGTTGCGCCACCATTGAGCGCATAGTTCGCCGTGTTCTGCGCAGTTGCCGCAGTCACCGGCACCGAAAAAAACACCTCGACCTGATTGGTGGTGCCGCAAGCGAGGCTCGCTGATACCAGCGTCGGGGCAATTGTCGGACGCAATGCAAAAATGATGCCGAAATTCCGGTCGTTGCCGCCACCGCTCAGGTCCCAGTCGGCAATCGACGCGTTCCCTGCGGCCGGCTGCAACTGGTAAGCCAGCGCCAGTCCGAGATCCCGGCTGACGTTCAAAGCTGAATCAAATGACTCCAACCAGCCAGCGTCTTCGCTCACGTTCCGGTTATCTTCAATCAGGCTGGCCACCAGCAGCATCGATCCGTTGACCGTCGTGACTTGGGTACCTGTGTCGATATTGTTGGAATTCTGGATCACGACGTTTCCGGCTGGAATCGGAGTGGTTTCAAATGGCTGCAGCAGATCCACGCCGGTGAAACGCGAGATCTGGCCCGCAATCGAACTGCAGGCTCCCGCCTGGTTGATCGTGCGCGGATCACCGTTAAGCGCCGCGCTGGTGGCACGCCGCCAGTAGATGGAGGCAATAAAATCACGCCCGGGATGGGTGGCCTGGTACAGCAGATTCCAGCCGGCCATGGTCACGGTCGCGCTGGCTTCACGCGTATTGACCACGGCTACCAGCACATCGTCGACCGAACCCGCTGGAATCGTCGGCGTAATGTTGCCGCAGTCGTTACGCGTGTTACTTGTGCCAGCACCGACATGGGCGATGGCCGCAGCTGCGTTGTTTGGGATCGCCGTTAAAAAGCACATCGTGATCACCATCAGCAGTGCCGTCAGCCATGCGGCGGGCGCTGCCGCACTGACGGGAGAGACTTTGCCCTTGAAAGCCGGGTTTAAATTAACCATTTGATTTTAAACATATTTTTATGCCTCCGCACAGCATCGCCCCCTGATCATGGCTTGTACAAAGTCAGGGGCGCGGCCGATGCAATTGTTCAACATCTCAGTTCGTGCTCTCCCGCATATAAATGATCTCGTTGCTGCCGCGCATGATGCCGAAGCGCGCGCGCGCCGCCGGATCACGGGTTGCGGTCGCGCCGCACCACTTGCCGCGCAGATAAGTTTTGTTGCCGGCAGTGGCGGCCGGCGTAAATGCCGGACAGGCGTTCGCAGCGGCACCGGCGCCCAGGTTCAGTGCGACATCCACGCTGCCGTTGTTGCTTGCGCCCGGCGCGCTCAGGCGGATACCGGAGCGACCGGCCTGCAGCGGGCTGGCGGTGATGGTTGCAGTGGTTTCACCGCCATTGAGGTTGCCGATGTAATTGCCGAGCCCGACATTGCCCGCAACCAACGCAGTGCAGTTGTCATCGACGTTGGTAATCCAGAACGTGCCGTTCCAGTATTGCGCCTCAACCGGAACACGCACCGCCAGCAGCTGCGAGCCGCTGACACCACCCAGTCGCAGCCGGCCGTGCCGCAGCTCGGTCGTCGACGCAACTGTCGTGTGATCATTGACCGCGTTATTGTCTATGTCCAGATCGTAGGCCGCCATCAGCACACCGTCGGCTTCGGTCGGCGCAATGCCGAACTGCACCTGCAGGTAGGGTCCGTCCGGCGGATCGTCGGGTGTGGGACGACCGACTGTCACCAACGCCGCATTCAATCCTGTCGCGTTAAGCACCCCGTTCGACCAGGCCGGCGCGGCAGAAACATGGGCGACACTGATCCTTGGACCGGCGGTCAGATCCTTGAACGGGGCCAGGTTGCGCGCGGCGATGCCGTAATTGCCGGCCGCAGTCGGGTCGTGTTTGGCATAGGTGCCGGTGTAGTTTTGCGTTGTCGCGCCCTGCGCGTTCTGCGCAGTCAGCGTGAAGGCCAGCGTCAGGCCTTCGTCCATGTAGGTGAAGCCCGACGCGGGCGCGCAGGCCGCCACCGTGCGATTGGCCAGTATGGCGCCGGACAGCGCAAAACGTTTGGGCCGGAAGCGGCCGACGTATCCGCCCGAGCCCCCGCCATCCAGTCCGCTGTTGCCGGTGATGTTGACTCCGGCGGTGATGTAGTTGGTCACATCCGCCGTGAGAATCACATTGCCCGCCTCGCTGTAACACCAGTCGGTCTCCGTAACCGTGCCGCCGGCCAGCGCAACAGTTGCCGCGCTGGCACAGGTTGCGCCGCGGGAGACCGTGCCCACGGCGATGCCCGGCAGGTTGGTCGTGCGGCTGACGGTGGCTGTCGCCGCGAAATTGGGCACGGTGCCGTTGTCGCTGATGTTGGCACCGGCATCCGGTATACCGTTGTTATCGGCATCTTCGCCGGACGCCCATTGATAGGCGCGTAGCGTCATCGTGAAATTATCGCCTGCCGCACCCGTTACGCCGAGAAGCGTGCCTGTCGCGGTATTGCTGTGCGCGATACCGGGGAAGGTCAATCCGAAGGGCCGCACCACGAACAGATTGGATGATCCGAGCATCTCGTAGCCGGCCACCGCGGTATCCAGATCATAACGCGCGTGCAGCGAAATCTGCCCGGCGTCCGGATAGTTGATGACGATATCGGCCTCGGCGTTGGCGTTGAACAGCAGCGGCACACCGCCGCCGGTTGCGTAATATGCCGAGGCGCCTGCGGCAGCATTGTTGTTACTCGTCGGCAACGCAGTGGTAATGGCGCTGTTGGTGATGCTCACCTGTCGCCCGGCGCAGGTTCCCGGGCTGTTGCATTCCGCGCCCATTTCAATATTCCGCGTCGCCGCTGCGGGAAAAGCTGCGACGCAGGCCAGGGTTGTGGTATCGGTGCGAATCGCCTGCAGGCGGACGGTCTTGGCATTGAAGCCGGTATTCGACGGCTTGCCGGAAATCTGCGTCGGAATCAGGTCGCTGCCGTCGGTGATATTGCGGAAACGAAAACCCGCCTGCGCCATCGTGAACACCGGATCGTCAGTGATGTTCGCGGTCCCGGTCGCTTCGCTGAAACCGCCGCCACTGACATTGAAGTTGAAATTCTCGGACGAAGCGGTGAGATTTGCATACCTGAAAGACAGTTGCACGGAGTTGGATCCCGCCGCGAAGGTATAGCTCGCCGCGCCGTCTCCCGCCACAGGATCGGACAACACGCCGCCGCCCGCCACGATCCCGGTCCAGGTGCCGCGTGCATTGCTGGTCGACAGGCTGACGGCCAGGCCGCCGGCGCTCACCGGATTATGGGCCAGATCGTGCGCCGTAATGGTGATGGTTTGCACATCGCAGGCGACGCCTGTAGTCGCGTGTGAAATGCTGAAGTGGTCAATCGTGACGCACGGGCGGGAGTCATTGATGAGGAATTCAATGCCGCCCCGGGTCAGCGCCTGCTGATAAACACGCACCTCGTCGAGGCTGCCGCTGAAACCGAAGGCATTGGAGTTTTCACCCGAAGCGTTGGTTTCACCGCCGATGGACGGCGGACCCGCATCAGAACCAGCGGTCCAGGTAAACGTCTGGGTGTACGTGGTGACCTGCACACCCGAAGTGTTGTAGGCATACAGGGTCGCACTGCTGGCATTGGCCCCTGCCGCCAGACTCACCGACAAGGCGACAAACAGCCACTGATTGCTGGGAATCGCCACGGTATCCACTGTCACCGTCGCCGCCTGCCGGTAATAGAACCGAAGCCCGCCCGCCCCTGCGCGATCCGTTTCGCCGACACTGAAACCCCAGCCCCCAGGTGAGGCATTGCCCTGATCGTCAATCATGATGCGTTGTCCCGGCAAGGCACTGTTGGTGCTATTGATCCAGGCGGTCACTGTGAAGCCGCCGGCCGTCGACGTCAGATTCGGGTACCCCGCCGGCAAGGCAACGTAATCCTTGTTCGCACGATTGAACGCGCCATACTGGCAGGTGCCGGGGTTGCCGGCAATTGCCGGACTCACTGACGAGGTCGTTGGCAGCGTGCCGAGACTTGCGGCAACCCCATGGAAAGCACCGGTGCCGCTGTCCGTGACTTCGTTTGCCGCACCGTTCCATCCCCCGGGCTGATCCATGCGCCAGTGCGAAAACAGCACCGGCGGATTCTCCCGCAAAGCGATGGTCAGGAACGCATTGTCGACATTATTGGTGATGTCCGCGGTGGTATCGCCAGTCGCGCCGGCCGTTAATTTCCCGCCATCCCAGACAGCGAGGCCGCCGCCGTTGCCCGAATTCGTGCCCGCATCGGTGCGTTCGGTGATTCCCGTCAGATTGGCGTTGACCTGGTTGCTGAAATGCGCACCGGCATTGTCGCGATCATGGCTGACCGCCTGCACAATCAGCGTATCCGGCACTGTCGTGGTCACGCCGGTTAGCGTGACCGTGTTGTTGGCTGTCGCCTTGATGCCGCCAACGGTGACATCCCACGGATTGCCGGTACTGATCACGCTGCGGTAGGTCAGGATAATCGCATAAACGTGATTGCCGGCATCAGCGACCGTGGGATTTGCCATCGCCGCCGAGGTCGCCCGCGCCCAGAACACGGTGAGCCGCGTGCCATTGGTGCCGGTGTCTGAACTCTGCGGACTGCCTGTCACCTGCACAAACCCGGCAACATTCGACGATAAGGTGGCGGCTTCGCCGCCCGCCGATTCGACAAACAACAACGCCACGTCTCCGGCAACATGCGCCGGCCATGTCGGGGTCGCCGCACCGGTGCCGCTGTCTGCGGTGCCCGCGGCCTGGAACGTCGGCGCGGCACCCGCCACGCGGGGGATCACCATCAGCATCACAGCAGCCAGCAGAATCACGGCCATGCGTAACCCGTCTTGCGCTCGCAAAAAAACCATCACCGAATCATCTCTTTCCACAGCATTGTTCAGGGAATTTCATGTCAAGCCACCTTTGCAACAAACTAAAAAATACAGCGCCGGAATCAAGGGCGTCGGCATGCGCAATCAGTCAATTGGTGTTTTCCCGCGTATAAATCGCTTCATCGCTGCCGCGCTGTACACCGAAGCGCACGCGCGCCGCCGGATCCCTGGAAAAACTCGCACCACACCATCTGCCGCGCAGGTAAGTCCTGTTGCCTGCAACAGCGGCCGGCGCAAAAGCCGGACAGGCATCAGCGGCGGCAGCGGTGCCCAGATTGACCGTGACATCCACGCTGCCGTTGTTGCCGGCGCCCGGCGCGCTCAGACTGATCGTGCCGCGGCCCGCCTGCAGCGGGCTGGTGACGGCGGTCACTGTGGTCTCGCTGGCATTGAGGCTGCCGGCGTAATTGCCCAGCCCGATGTTGCCGGTCACCAGCGTGGTGCAGGTGTCCGCGACATTGGTATTGAATGCGCTGCCGTTCCAGTACTGGGCTTCCACGGGAATACGCAGCGGCAGCAACTGCGAACCGCTGGCGCCGCCCAGGAGCAGCCGTCCGTAACGCATCCGCTTGTCGATGAGCGTGCCTGGATTAGCGTCGCTGAAACCGATACCGCTGCCTGCGGCCGCTGCGCCGAACACCGCCGGATTGCCGGTGAAAGTCACGTTGTCGGTATCAATCATGTTCAGCGCCAGCGCAATGTCGGCATCAAACTCCGCACTGGGCGTGGTCGCGTTGCGGGTGAACAAAAACCCTGTGCCGTCATCGAAGGTGAAGGTGCCCACGCCATTGGCAAAAGCGCTGATCAGCGGATCCGCCGCCGTCAGCGGCAGTCCGGAAACATCCAGCGCCGGCGTATTGCCGCCGCCCAGTGCGTCGAAGCGCGTATATCGTGCGGCCTGTGTGGCATACGGCGCCTGGGCCAGGCTGGCGTTGGTGAACTTCATGTAGCTGCCGGCATAGTTCGTTGTCACCGCGTTGGTCAGTCCGTTAGTGATGCCGTTGCGCGCGGTCACCATCAGCACCGGCGCTATGGTGTAACTGAAGGTCTGCCCGGCATAACTGAAGCCGCTGCACGCGGTCGCAAACATCGGAGTGCCGTAGCTGACGCTGAAGTTGTCCGGAATGAAACGCCCGAAACCGCTGACGCCCGTGGTCTGCGTCACCGCCGCGCTGCCAAAGGAGCAGCCGTAGCGGCCACCGACGAGTGCGTTGGAAAAATCATTGGTGCAATCGCCCGAGGCCGAATCAACACCGGTGAAACCCGCATCAAATACGGCATTGAGCCCGAGCCCGAAGTTGCCGACTTCGCTGTAGAAAAAACTGTTGCCGGTCGCAACACCGGTACCGGCCAGCGCGGCGCTGAAACTGCCGCCGATGGTGCCCGCGTTCGGTGTGCCGGTCACCAGCGCATTGTTGATGCCGGGCGTGCCGTTATAACCCGGGACCGCGGTGGCGGTGAGATTGAAGTTGGCACCGGTCTTGATGACCGGCGTGCCTGTCGTACCGGTCTGGGTCGCGTCGGTCGAGGTCACCGTCAAAGCCGTGGGCCGGACCGCAAAATTATCCGTCGAGCAGCTCGTCACGGTGGGCGAGCCCACGGGGAAACGGATGCGCACGCGCACATCGGGATAGGCTGTCGCCGCCAGGTTGAAATTGCCGGTGGTGCCGCGGCCGGTGGTCAAATTGACGTTCTGCGCTGTGCCGGCAATCGCAACCGGTGTGCCCGGGCAGTTGAGCCCGCCGGTGGAACCGGTGACCAGATCCACCGCCACCGTGTTGGTAAACGCTGCTTGCTGCACCCCGGCCAGTATGGCCACGATGTCCAGCGCAAAATTGGTCCCCGCCAGCTTGGTGAAAATTTTCCCGGCGATCGCATTGGCCATCGTGCTGGTCTCAAAGGCGTTGAAATCACCGGGGGCGGGCACCACCGGTGCAGGACGCAGCGCCAGGATATGCGCATTGCCGCGATCGCCGTTGCCGGAAGCGGTGCCGATCTTGGTGCCGGTGGCACCAATCGCCGCCTGCGCCACGTAATAACCCGCGATCGACTGCCCTGCCGCGTTCGGCACCGTCAATGCCGCAACATCGTAGCCTTCGGTCATCGCCGAACCCGTCACAAACGTGCCCGATGAGGCGTAGGCGTGATTGCTGACCACCATGGTATTAAGTACCGTCGTGTTCACGCTGAGCGTGGTATGTGCAGTGCCGTTGGTATTGGTGCCGTTACTGTCGATATTGACCGGCGTCGTGGTATCAACCCCTGAAAATGACTGGATGCCGCCGGCGGCATAACCGCCAACAGCAGCAGCCGCGCCGGTGATCCAGGTGGTGAAGTTCCAGGTATATGAGGCCGGTTCGGCGCCGGTTGCCGTGCGCCGGTAGATGTACAGCGAGTTGGTAGTGGCTGCGCCATTGTTGACCTGGCGCAGCAGCGTCCAGCCTGCGGGTGCGGTCACGACCGCCGTCGACGGCTGCACCGCAATCGCCGCAATCATCTGGTCATTGAGGACCGTGCCTGAAGGCACGTTGATGGTCAGCCGCGGCCGCGGCGACTGCAGCGCCAGCGTGATGCCGACGCCGACGTCTGCGTTGCCGGCTGCGACCGCGTTGCGCGTCCCGGTACTCACCCCGCTGGCCGGAATGATTTCCCGGCGGCCGGTAATCGACTGCCCGGCAGCAGCAGCGCCGCCGCTGCGCTGGTCGAAAGACTCGAAAATCGGCACCGCCGGATTAGTCCAGTTCTGCGATGACGCAAACGCATGTGTCGTCACCAGCATGGTGTTCGGCACCGGCGGCGTCACTGCCGGCGCAGTGTGGGTGGTGCTGGTCGTCGCGCAACCGGCGGGCGGTGAACAGCCACCGGCCTCTGCCACAATCGGCGTCACGGTATCGACGTTGAAAAAAGCCTGGATGCCGCCGACGGCGAAATCAGCGCCGGATACCGTGAATTCATGGAAGGTCGGTTCGGTCCCCGTCGATGTTTTTCGATACACGGCGGCGGAGTTCGATGTGGCATTGGCGTTGTTTTCACGCCGGATGAAAGTCCAGCCCGCCGGCGGCGTGATCGTCGCCGTCGAAGGCTGCGCCGCGATCGATGCAATCAGCACGTCGTTGGCAACAACGCCGGCCGGATTGATGATACGCAGCGATGGCCGCAACGCGAGGATATGCGTGTTGCCGACGTCATTGGCGGCACCGCTGGTCGCCGAAGTCTGCGCGGCGACCAGCGCGCGCCCCGCCTGGGTGCGCGTGGTGCCGGATGTGGTCTGGCCGACGTCGTTGGCGGCAGCAGGCGAACGGATGTCGAAGCGCTCGGTCTGACCCGCAGTCACCGGTGCCCACGCTCCGGCGGAAGCGTAAGAATAAGTCGGCACGACAAAGGTGTTGGCCACGGTGGTGGTAATCGTCGGCGTCGCATGATTGGCCGCCACTGCCGTGTTTTGTCCGTTCTCGACATCCACCGGGTTGGTATTGTCGACACCGGAAAACGCACGGATGCCGCCGGTGGCATGGGTCGCGCCGCCACCGATGGTAAACGTGTAATTGGCCGGTTCGGCACCGAGATTGGTAATGGTCTTGCGGTAAATCGCCAGCGAATTGGCATTCGCCGCGCCGTTATCCATGCGCCGGATCAATGTCCATCCGGCATCGACCGGCGTAATGGTCGCCGCAATCGGGCGCACGGCCACTGCCAGGATCAGCACGTCGTTCAGCGCCATACCGGCGGGACGCGCTACGCTCAGCACACCTGCCCCCACCAGCAAACCGCTGCTGGCTGAGCGGTAGGCCACGGTAGTCCGAGTCGCGGCATTAGCCGAACGAAATTGCGGTGCCAGCGCCGACGCCGACGCCGCACTGCGAAAGGCGACTTGCGCCTGCGCTGCCGGCAGCAGCAGCAACACCGTAACTGCCACTGCTAAAAAATTATATAAGTAATTGTTTTTATTATCTATTTTCACGATCCACACTCGAAGCGCGGCCCCGCTGCGGTCGGATCCTTGCACTTGGCCACCGTAACCACGACGCGCCGCTCGACATAACCCGCCGCCGGTGCCGGCGCCGGACAGGTCGCCTGGTTGCAGGCAGTGGCGGTGATTTCGTAGACGCGGATGTTGCGATTGGCTTCAGTGGCTGATGTAACCGTGCAGCCCAGCACGACGGTAAACGGCACCAGGGTTCCCGCCATGGTGTTGATGGTGCCCGTCGGACACGCGGCAAAATTCGCAGCACCCGGCGCAATCGTGTTGTCAGGATCAAGTGCGCGATACATCGCCCAGTTGATGGCTGAGCGCGCCGCGTAATAGGCGCGCACGCCCTGCACATCGGCCTGTATCGTTTTCTGCTGCAGCCCGGTGAACACCACCATGAATGCGCCCAGCGCGGCAAGTATGACCAGCAGGAATATGGCCGTAACAAGGCTGAAGCCGCGCATGCGCGATGGCGATGCGAATGTCTTCGTCGTCGATCGGCGCGGGTTCATCATGGCGCGTTGCTCACCTGGGCCTGCTGGAACATGCGCACCCGCTCGATGCCGCCACCGGCCGCCACGCTGTTGATCTGCAGGATGATCGACACCGTGGCCGTGCGTTCACTCAAAGCGCCGGCGGTGTAGACAAACTGGCATTCGGCGACATCCACATTCGACGCCAGCACTGCGCTGCTGCCACCCGCCGGCGGCGCCACCTGTGCGGGGTTGTAGGCATAACCCCAGTAGCGCACCAGTTGGCCGCCGGTGCAGCCATAGGTCACCGGGCCACTGATCACATGGAAGCGTTTGGCTGGCGAGGGCTCCGGAAACGGCAGCGTGATTACCGCTGCGATCGTAATCGTCGGCGCGGCAAGACTCGAAAACGTCGCGCGATTGTCACCGTGGTAGGCATTCGATGTCGTGCCCGAGTTGTACAGGTTGTAAACAACGATCTGGTTACCGGCAGCCAGCGCCGGTACCGGGCCCAGGACATCAAACGTGGTATCTGCCGTCGAAAAATCCAGCGTGTTGCCGGCGCCGACACTGTCGACCTCGGCGCGATAACGCCCGCCGCCGGTGGTCTCGATGTATTCGACAAATTTTCCGGTAACGTCCACGCGCACGCTGTTGGGCAAGGCCACCCGCAGGTCGCGGGTGATGCGGCGCAGGGCGGTGTCCGCCTGATCAGTGAGTTCCGCGCGTCGCGCCGCGTCGATATAACCCTCGACCGGACGACGGATGAATACGGCAACCGCTGCGCCGATGATGCCGGTAATGACAATCACCACGATCAGCTCGACGAGGCTGAAACCGCGTCCGCGCGTGATGGCCATGTCAGGGCAGTGCATTGGGAGCATACCGGATGCGATAACTGTCGAGAGCGACGGTGGTGTTGCCCGGTCCGGTGACTGCGACAGTCACCCGCAGGGTGGCCACCGCTGGCACTGTATTGGTCAGGTTTTGCTGGGTGACCGTGATCAGAACCTGATAGGCCGTCAGAGCAGGAATCGCCGTGCCGTCCACATTGGAGGGGGCCCCTGAAAATCCATGGTAGTCGCTGACATTGTCGAACGGCGGCGTGCCGGCACGGGTTTCGCCGCCTTCGGGACCGATGCTCTCGGGCGTCGCACAGGCCAACGCGCTCGGCGCATCAGCGGCAGCGGGATCATCCGGATCGCAATAGGTAAACGGCATCGCCAGCACTTCTTCGAGATAAGCCTCGGCAATGGCCAGTGCCTGTTTCTGGATCAGCGGGTCGGCACTGGCGCGGGTGGTCAGGTTCATCACCCCGAGGATGCCGGCGAGACCGACGCTGATGATGACGATGAACACAATCAGTTCGACCAGCGAGATGCCGCGGGCGCGATTGCGGGTAACCGCGGCAAACCTTGCCGGTGCACGCGCCGTCATTTCAATTGGCCACGACATGACCGGTCTCTGCGGCAACGGCGATGGCCCGCGCCGGATCGCCGGCAATCGTGCTGGTGAAGGTGATGGTGACGCCGGCACTGGGACGGCCCAGCCCGTCAAAGCTGAACGCCACGGCATTCAGTGTCACGCCCGAAGGCGCCGTCTCCTGCGCCGGATTACCGGTCACGGGATTGGTCAGAGGCGTCGCACAACCTGCCGCCGTGCCTGCCGTCACCTGCGTCGAGGTCACACAGACAAACACCGGACGCCGCCACGCCACCGCGGTCTTCTGCGCAAAACGCACGGTCGCCGTCGCCCTGTCATAAAAACCGCGGGAGTCAAAACCGTCGCGCGCCATGAAGCGGGGCACACCTATAGCTGCCATGACCCCGAGGATCACGACAATGACCACGAGTTCGACCAGCGTAAATCCGTATTCAGTTGAGCGCATGGATACAGTCACTGTTTGAAAAAAAGGGCGGAAAGCTCGCGCTCTCCACCCTTGTTTTTTCAGCCGCGTGGTAAACGGCTAACTGCCGTCGCGAATCAACTTGTTAGCAACCAGCCGCCGCAGTGCCGACGGCAGTCACTAAACCGGTCGCGGCTACGTATTGCGCTTGACAAGTCGCACTACCACCGGATGGCGTCAAGGTCGTCGTGGCACCCATAACTGTAGTGGCGCCCTGGCAATCCGTTGCAGTCGCGCAACCAAGAGCATTGCCGATGCCGGCCAGTGCACCCGTCGGGAAGCCGGTGATTGAACCGACCGCAACTGTAGTGCCGTCAGCCATGGTTACTAGGGCAACACCGCTACCACCCGAGACCTGCCAGCGCGCCTGCACCAGTGCCACCGCCGAACGCAAACCGCCGGCAAAACCTTGCACTGCAGCAGCCCTCGCGTCCGCCTGCACGTTAATGAAGCGCGGGATCGCCGTGGCGGCAAGAATGCCGAGAATCACGATGACCACAATCAATTCCACCAGGGTAAAGCCACTTTGCTGTTTCATGATGTTTACCTTCTTTTAAAAATAGATTGAGATGAGGCTCTGAGTTCAAGCTAAATGCGCAACTTACTGTAGCGCAGAAAAGCCCGGCCCAGTGTGCGTTGCCGTACAAATCAGCTTATTAGCAACCAGACGCCGCAGTGCCAACGGCAGTCACTAAACCGGTTGCGGCTACGTATCGCGCTTGACAAGTCGCGCTGCCACCGGATGGCGTCAAGGTCGTCGTAGCAGCCATAACTGTCGTGGCGCCCTGGCAATCCGTTGCAGACGCACAACCAAGAGCATTACCGATACCACCCAGTGCACCCGTCGGGAAGCCGGTGGTTGCACCCACCGCAACTGCAGTGCCATCCGCCATGGTCACGCTGGCAACGCCGCTGCCACCCGAAACCTGCCACCGCGCCTGCACCAATGCCACAGCCGAACGCAAACCGCCGGCAAAACCTTGTACTGCAGCAGCTCTCGCGTCCGCCTGCACGTTAATGAAGCGCGGAATCGCGGTTGCCGCAAGAATACCGAGAATCACGATGACCACGATCAATTCCACCAGGGTAAAACCGCTTTGCCGCTTCATTTCTTTTCCTTGTCCCAGAATCAGATATTAAGTTTCTGCACTCACGTCCGGTCAGAAGCAACCTTCATGCCAGATCAACATCCGCTGGTCGTCAATATTCCGAAGGTCGGCGACTGGTTGGCCGCGATCGGTGCGGTGTAGGTAAAACTGCAATTCACCGGGTCATTCCCCATGACCATCATGCGCAGCACATCGCCCGCCGCCGCACCGCCCAGTTGGGTATTGAAACCATCGTCCGACGCCGGGCCGGCATTGATGCCCGCCGCAGTCACAATTCCTGCGGCATTGGCGGTCGGATAGGCGTGGATCATGGTTACATTGACGCCTTCCATCAACTGCGTCGCGGTGCATTGCGGGGTGGTCGCCAGACAGGCCGCATGCGACAGTGCTGCAGCACCCTTCATCGCGCCCGCGGCTCCGTTCAGTTTGGCAATCCGTGCCTGCACCTGCAGGTTGGCGAATCGCGGCAGCGCCGTCGCCGCCAGGATCGCCAGAATGATGATCACCACGATCAGTTCGATCAGCGTGAAGCCGGCTTGAAAACGTTTGTTCATGTGGTTCATGTGATTTTTCTCACGGAATGCAGTATGCATCTCTTTGATTCTCTTGATTTCTCTTGATAATACAGCAAAAGTAATACCAAGTTAACCCGGCAGCCCTCATAACCAGCGATAAGTTGCCGTTGGCAGCAGCGAAACACCCCCGATGCCCTGAATCTGCTTGCCGTTGACGGTGATGGGCTGGTAGATGATTTTGACGCGAAACCGCAGTTGTTTCATAGCGTTACGGTTGTTCACCACAAGCCCCCGCCCTGAATTGGCAACATACACCAGTTCCCGTTCGGTCTGGTCAAAATACCAGGCCCCCGCTTCCGGCCGCTGCGGATACTCGCCACGGTAATCTGTCGGCTTTTCCGACAGCCAGCGTGACGGATTCTCGACTTCCAGAGTTTTTGCCTCGCCTTCGCGACGCTCCAGCATCAATTCCGCCAGACGGATCTGTACCGCCGTCTTGTAAATCCGCAGCGTCGCCTCGAAGCGGGCATGCTCCGCCGCCTCCTGGTAAAATGCCAGCCGGCCCAGCAATACAGCCATCAATACCGCAAGCGCCACCGCCACGACCGCAAATTCGAGTAGCGAAAACCCCGTGGCCGGTCTGCCCATGCAATTACTTTTTCAGCGCCGCCGACCCCAGATCCCAGATCGGCAGGAATACGCCCAGCGCAAGGATCAGCACCAGCGCACCCAGCATGATGATCAGGATGGGCTCGATCTGTGAACTGAGGTTTTTCAGGTCATATTCGACTTCGCGCTGGTACATATCGGCAATTTCACTGGTCAGGTCATCCAGCGCGCCCGACTCCTCGCCAACAGCAATCATCTGCAGCACCACCGGGGTGAATACCCCGGCTTCACGCGCGGTGCGCAGCACCGACTCGCCGCGCTCGACACCTTCGCGCATGCGGGTGACGCGATCACCGATGTAAACATTGTCCACAGTGTTGGCGACCATGCTCAGCCCGCTGGTCACCGGCACGCCGCTGCGGAATGCCATCGAAAAACTGCGCGCAAACCGCGCCAGCGTGGCCTTGAGGATGATCTGACCGGCAATCGGGAAGCGCAGTTTCATGCGATCCCATTGCATGCGCCCCGCCGGGGTATTGCTCCACGCCCGGAAACCGAATATCGCGGCGACCAGCCCCGCCAGCAGGAACGGCCAGTACGCCACCATGAAATTGGAAAACGCAATCAGCACCTTGGTCATTGTCGGCAGCTCTGTCTTGAAGCCTTGGTAAACCTTGGCAAAAGCCGGTATGACAAAGATATTGATGATGACAATGGCAACACCCATGGTCGCGATCACAAATGTCGGATAACGAATCGCCGCCTTGACCTGCTCACGCATGAATTTCTCGAACTCGAGATGATGGAACAGGCGCAGGAAAACCTCTTCCAGCCGGCCGGTTCCCTCGCCCACATTCACCATCGCCGTGTAAAACTGGCCAAACACCTCCGGATGCCGTGCCAGTGACACGGACAGTTCACGTCCGGCATCAAGGCTCTCGCGCAGATCGCGCACGACCTCGGCAAAGCGTGGATTATCCGTTGATTCTTCAAGACCTTTCAGCGCGCCCATGATCGGCACTCCGGCCTTGAGCAGCGTGTACATCTGCCGGCTGAACAGCAGGACTTCGGTATGGGTGACTTTTTTCTTGCCGAAACTCAGATTCAGGCTGGTGCCTTCATCGCGCGGCGGCGCTGATGGCTTGATTTCGAGCGGTACCACGCCAAGCCCGAATAACTGGCCGGCCACCGCACCGCTGTCAGCGCCCTCAAGTACGCCCTGCACGGCCTCGCCGCGTCCGTTGCGCCCCTTGTAGGCAAAAAAGGGCATCGCGTCAGTCCGCGAGCTGGCTGCTGACGCGCATCGCTTCGTCCGGCGAGGTTTTGCCGGCGGCGGCCAGTTGCGCAGCATGATGACGCAGGGTTCGCCCGGCCAGTTGTTTGCGCGCAATCTGCATGAACTGCTGTATGTTTTCCTGGTTCGCCGCCTCCACCACCGGCTTGGTCATTTCCAGCATTTCGTAGATACCCGTGCGGCCGACATAGCCGGTGCCGTTGCAGTACGAACAGCCGCTGCCTCGCTTGTATTTGTGCTGATCCACCTGATCGCCGAGTTCGCTGCGCAGCCACTCGTGCTCCGACGGCAGCGGTTGGTAGTCCTTGATGCAGCTCTCGCAGGTCACCCGGACCAGACGCTGGGCAATCACCAGTTGCAGCGACAAGGCGACCATGTAGCGCGGCGCGCCCATGTCGAGCAGCCGCACCGGGGTGCTGGCGGCGTCGTTGGTGTGCAGTGTGGAGAACACCATGTGGCCGGTCATCGATGCGCGCAGGCCGGTCTCGACCGTCTTTTCGTCCCGCATCTCGCCGACCAGCACCACGTCCGGATCCTGGCGCAGCGCCGAGCGCAGCACGCGATCAAAAGTCAGTTCGATTTTTTCATTGATCTGCACCTGGTTGATGCCGGGCAGCCGGTATTCCACCGGGTCTTCAACGGTAATGATCTTGCGCTCCGCGGTATTCAGTTCGTTGAGCGCCGCGTACAACGTCGTGGTCTTGCCGCTACCGGTCGGTCCGGTGACCAGCACCATACCGCTGGGGCGGTGAATCACTTCGCGTATCTTGACCAGCATGTCGGAGGGGATGCCGATGTTGTCGAGCCCGAGGATACCGCTGCTCTGGTTCAGCAGCCGCATCACCACCGACTCGCCGTACTGGGTGGGCATTGTCGAAATCCGCACATCGACAGCGGTATTGCGGACCTTGATTGCGAAACGTCCGTCCTGCGGCATGCGTTTTTCGGCAATGTCGAGTCCGGACATCAGTTTCAGACGCAGCGCCACCGCCGAAGCAATCTTGGGATCCGTCTCGGTCTGCAAATGCAGCACGCCGTCGATGCGAAAACGGATCTGCAGCCGCTTCTCCTGGGGTTCGATGTGAATATCCGAAGCGCGTGCCTGGGTGGCATCCTCAAACACCGTCTGCAGCAACTTGACGACTGGCGCCTCTTCCGCGCCCGGTGTGGTAGCCAGCGCGGCGAAATCAATCGCGCCTGAATCGCCGATGTCAGCCCCGAGTTCCTGGGCGAGGCCGGTAATCTGCTCAGTACGCCGATAGCTGCGGTCAATCGCGCGCAGCAACTCGGTTTCGGTGACAACGGCGAGGTCGATTTCCTTCTTCAGCAGGCGCGTAATCTCGTCATAAGCCGTGAGATCCGTCGGGTCGGCCATTGCCACGGTATAGGCCTGCCCCTTGTCTTCGAGCACCATGGCGCGGAAACGGCGTGCCTGGGTTTCCGGCAGCTTGGCGATGACTTCGCGCTTGATGTTGTAATGTTTGAGGTCGACATAAGCTGCGCCCAGTTGCCGCGCCAGTGCCTTGGAAATCTGCTCCTCGGAGATGAACTTTTTCTCGATCAGCACATGGCCCAACCGGCGCCCGGTTTTTTTCTGTTCTTCGAGGGCTTGTTTCAATTGCTCCTCGGTCAGCAGTTTTTGCTGGACGAGAATATCGCCGAGGCGGATTTTTTCAGGACGGGCCATTCAGTTTTCGCTCAAAATGGGAATAATCACGCAAACGCCATGCCACCATCTTCAGGTCACGGCCTGTTGCCGCGCACGTTGCGCATGTTATTGATATTTAAGGATATCCGGTTAAGCGCCTGATGACAACCCGACAAACCCTTTCCGCTGCTGTCTGATGTTCGACATCATTCTCTACGAACCGGAGATCGCCCCCAACACCGGCAACGTGATGCGGCTGGCAGCCAATACCGGCGCGCGGCTGCATCTGGTGCGGCCGCTGGGCTTCACGCTGAACGACCGCACACTGGCGCGCGCGGGTCTGGATTACGGGGCACGCGCGGCGATGACCCTGCATGACGACTGGCCGGCCGGCCTCGCCCATTTCTCCGGGCGGCGCATGCTGGCCATCACCACCCGCGGCAAGCTGCGCTACGACACCATGCATTACGCCGCAGGCGATGTGTTGTTGTTCGGCCCGGAAACCCGCGGCCTGCCGGCGCCGGTGCTGGATGCCCTGCCTGAAATGCAGCGCCTGCGTCTGCCGATGCTGGCGGGCAATCGCAGCCTGAATCTGTCCAACGCCGTCGCGATTGTGGTGTATGAAGCCTGGCGCCAGTGCGGGTTTGACCGCGGCGTGTGAAAAGTTCACTGGCGGGCGGGTGTTGATGCCGCATGCTCCGGCTTGGGATCGCGTGCGAGCAGTTCGCGAACCACCTCGGCGGCCCGCACGGGTTGCTCCAGCAAGCGGCACACCGCATCGGTAATCGGCATGTCGGTGCCGCGCTCGCGGGCCCGGCGGCGCACTTCGCCGGCGGTGTACACGCCTTCGGCGACATGGCCCAGATCCGCCTGCGCAGCGGCTGCATCCTCGCCCCGCGCCAGCGCGAGGCCGACCCGGCGGTTGCGCGACAGGTCCCCGGTGCAGGTCAGCAGCAGATCGCCGACGCCGGCCAGTCCCATGAAGGTTTCGGCGCGTCCGCCCAGCGCCACACCGAAACGCGTCATTTCCGCGAGCCCGCGGGTCATCAGCGCCGCACGCGCGTTGAGGCCGAGGCCCAGCCCGTCGCAGACACCGGCTGCAATCGCGATTACATTTTTGACCGCGCCGCCGACTTCGACGCCGATCACGTCATCATGCGAATACACCCGCAGCACCGGACCGTGCAGAGCCTGTGCTGCGGCAATCGCCAGTGCGCCGTCGGCCGATGCCAGTGTCAGCGCTGCAGGCAGGCCGCAGGCTACCTCCTGCGCAAAACTGGGGCCGGAAAGAACGGCCCCGGCAGCAGCGCCCATCTCCTCGGCAAAAACCTCGTGCGGCAAGCGCGCATCCGGGCGCTCGAAACCCTTGCACAACCAGATCACCGGCGTCGTGCAGCGCAGTTCCCGCACCGCGCGCAGCGTCGCGCGCAAACCCGCGACCGTCACCGCAAGCACCAGATAATGGCGACCGGTGATCGCCCGACTCAAATCCGCGTCCAGTTGCAGCGTATCGGGAAATGCACAACCGGGCAGATATCGTTCATTGCTGCGACGATCCTGCATCACCGTGACCTGCGCCGGATTGCGTGCCCACAAGGTGACCGCATGTCGGGCTGCGAGATTGATGGCGAGGGCGGTACCCCAGGCGCCGGCACCCAGTACGCTGATTTTCATGATTCAGCCGCGCGGTCGACAAGCACTGCGGCGACGGCCGGCATGCCGGTCATTCGCCCCAGACATCGGCCGCGCGCAGGTAACCGGCAGTACCGTCGCGGTGTCTGACATGAACCCACCCCGCACTCGCAGCCTCCAGCATCTCCAGCAGCAGATCGCGCTGGGCTTCGAACGCTACGGGGGCGTCATCGGCGGGCTTCTGGCGCACGGTTGCCGCCGTCCTGAGCAATACGTTGCGCGTCTTGTCCAGCGTTTTTGTTTCAGCCCAGGACAGGGTGCCTGCGGCATCGCGGACCTTGACCCAGCCCTCAACCTGCACCACGACTTCAAGCGGATAACCGCGGTTGACGATGTAGAGCTTGCGCGCTTTCGCCGACGGGGCGTCGTAGAGCACCACCGCGGCCTCGGCGGCAGAGCGGAAATCCGCGGCGCCCGCCACCGCAGCCTGGCCGAAAACCAGAACCGCCATGGTCACCAGGGTGCGCGTGATGGCCATCACGGTCAGGCCGGTGCGCCGGCCTTGGCCGCCTGTTCCTGCTGCAACTGGCGCAGGCGTTCCTGGTACGCCGCATCGAAATTCATGTGCTGCAGCATCACCGGCGGAAATCCGGCACGCATAACCAGACTGGCCACCGCATCGCGCGCATAAGGCAGCAGCGTGCCCGGGCACAATACGCCGAGCACGGCGTCGAGTTCCTGGGGCGGCAGGTTGACGATCTGGAAAATTCCGGCCTGCGCAACCTCCACCAGAAACGCCGTCTTGTCCTTGATCCTGGCGGTCACCGTCACCGTCAGCACGGCTTCGTAGAGACCCGGCTGATCCAGGGGGCTGGCGCCGTTGTGGACATTGATTTCAATCTGCGGGTTGTCACGTTCGAGAAAAACCTGCGGCGCATTGGGGATTTCCAGCGACAGATCCTTCAGGTAAATCTTCTCGATGCCGAAATGCGGTTGCTGCTCACTCATTGCCGGAATTCCTCGGGGCTGGGGTTAACGAAAAAATCATGCTGCGAGCAGCGGATCAAGCTTGCCGGCGCGGTCAAGCGCAGCGAGGTCGTCGTAGCCACCGACATGGGTATCGCCGATGTAAATCTGCGGCACCGTGCGGCGCCCGGTTATTTCCATCATCGTCGCGCGCTCGGCCGGATCAAGGTCGACACGGACTTTATCAATCTCGGCACCCTTGCCCTGCAGCAGGCGCTCGGCCATCTGGCAGAACGGGCAGACGGCGGTGGTATACATGCGTACTCTGGCCATGGTGCTTGCGCTCCGGATTATCGCTTTTCGAGCGGCATGCCGGCCTGATCCCAGGCGCCGATGCCACCGCGCAAATTCACCGAATCATTGAAACCACTGCGGCGCAGCACCTGCACCGCAACGCTGGAGCGCGCCCCGCTGCGGCAAACCACGATCAGCGGGCGGTCCTTGAATTTTTCAAGCTCCTTGAGGCGTTCGGTCAATTGTTTTTCGGGCACATGCCGGGCACCGGTAATATGCCCGGCCTCGTATTCTCCGGTATCGCGCACGTCAATCACCATGGCGTCCTTGCGGTTGATCAGTTGCACTGCCTCGACCACGCCCACCTCACGGCCGGCACGGAACGGGCGCATCACCAGCGGCCACAGCAGCATCGCGCCGGTGGCGACCGCGCCGCCAAACAACATCATGTTGAACGGATTTTTCTGCAGAAAAACGATAAAGGCTTCTATGGAAGGCATTATTTGACGACCCGGGACGTGGACGGCGATTCTATCAGAGGACGGAAACGCGCCGGCTGCTCAAGGGCAAGGCGCGCCAGGTCGCGCGCGAATTCAGGAGGGGCGACAGGATAGGCGCGGCGCGCACGGATCAGCAGCGCCTGCGCATCCGGCAACCGGTCAGCAAGCGCCAGCAACAGCACCTGCCGGTACACCAGTGTCGCCAGCGGCGCAAAACCCAGAGCCCGCCCGTTCAGAAAAATTCGCTGCGGAAGATCAGCGGCTTCGACGGCAAGGGGCAGAGCGCTGGCCAGCTCGATGTAGGGTGTCAATACCGGATTGCGGTGCAGGCGGCTCATGGTTGCGGAAAAATCCTGGTCCCGGAGCTGCGCCGGCGATGTGAAAAATACCCGCTCGAATTCACGATAATCACCCCATAAGGTCGTCAGGTTGAAGGCGCCGATCGCCGCTATCGCCAGCGCGAACAGCCGTCCCATGCGCGCCAGACGCGGCACAAACACCGCGCCCGGCGCAATGCCCAGCAACAGCGCAGCAACACCCAGGAAATACGCATACCACAGCGGATATTCGAGCAGGCTGTGCAGTGCCAGCACTGCGATCAGGGCGAACAGCCACCATTGCCCGGCATCGCGCGCACTCCGGCCGGCCCGGCGCAACCACACCAGCAAGGGCAGCAGCAGAATCAATGTGCCGGTCAGGCCGGTCTCGGCGAGAAAATGCAGCACGACATTGTGGGCGTTGTGAAACAGGCTGAACGCGCCCGGCGCGCCGGGGCCGGTCATGTGGTCAAAATAACGCGCCGAAAAAGCGCCCCAGCCGGCACCGCCCAGCGGGTGTTCCAGCCACATCGTCCACGCCGCGCGCCACAGGTTGATGCGATCAGTGACGCTTTCTGCCCCGGAGAACAGCCGCTCGACGGCAGTCACCACCTCGCGATCGGCGGGACGGAACCATCCGGCATCGACCAACGCCTGCATTGCGTAGTACACGATGATGAAACCGCCGCTGGCCATGAACAGGCGTTGACCCGCGCGATCCTGCGGCGACGCGACCCGCAGCCAGGCCGCCAGTGCGAACGCCGCAAACAGGTACAGCCACACACTGCGCGAGCCGGAGAGGCCGAGAACAAACAGCAATGGCAGCGCACCGGCCATCGCCCACACCATGCGACCGCTGCCACACAGATAGGCCAGACTGAACAGGCCCAGCGCGGCATGGCTGGCATAGTGGTTGGACTGCGCCAGGTTGCCGAAAATGGCAGCGCCGACCGGACGCGCAATATAGGCATTGAGCGGCGTCACCACATTGAAATGCTGGAGGATGCCGACCAGCGCACTGAGGACTGCACCTGCGGCGAGACTGGCAGCAATGATCGTGGACAAGGCCCCGAAACCGCAGGCGCGCACCAGCGCGCGCGCGGCAACGATCAGCCCGGCAGCCCAGATCAGGTACAGCCCCGCGGTCAGTGCCTGGCCGAAGTACGGCGACCAGCCGAACACGCCGTGCGCCATCAGCAGGGTCGCCAGCGCCAACGGCCACAACACGATCCACGGCAGTTCGGGAATCATCCAGGTCCGGCGGTCGAACAATACCGCCATCACGCCCAGCCCGAGCGCAAACGCCAGCCACTCCGAGTAAAACGCGGTCAGCGGAAAATGATGGAAAGGCTGCAGGAACGGCGCCACGCAAAGCAGCGCGACGCAGGTCAGACTCGCATAAGTCAGCGGGCCACGCGGCAGAGCCGGACTCAAGAACCGTACCGGCGGGAAAAGCGGCAGAAGTGCGCGCCGGTAACCACCGGCAGCGATTCGTGTATTACAACCGGTTTGGTCATGACTTTCGCTGCGCCGCCCAAGCTGGTGAAAATGATTTAGAATTATACTGCATCACATTTTATAAAAATGTCATTAAAATCATGAAGATAACGCCAGTATTGCTGGTCATCCTCGATGGCTTCGGCCACCGCGAAGCCTGCGCCGACAACGCCATCTGCCAGGCGCGCAAGCCGCACTGGAATTTCCTCTGGAAAACCGCGCCGCACACCATCATCGATGCCTCCGAAAAATGGGTCGGCCTGCCGGCGCTGCAGATGGGCAACTCCGAAGTCGGCCACATGAACATCGGCGCCGGCCGCGTGGTGTACCAGGATTACACCAAGATCGAACATGCCATCGAAACCGGGGAATTCGCCGGAAATGCAGTACTCAATACCGCAATCGACAAAGCCCGTGACGGCACATTGCATGTGCTCGGCCTGCTGTCGCCGGGCGGTGTCCACAGTCATGAATCGCAGATCCACGCACTGCTTGACCTCGCCGCCAAAAACGGCGCGAAACAGATTTACGTGCATGCCTTCCTCGACGGCCGCGACACGCCGCCACAAAGCGCCGAAGCCTCGCTGGTCGCGCTGCAGGAGAAATGCCGGGCGCTGGGCAATGCGCGGATCGCGTCGATCTGCGGCCGTTACTTCGCGATGGATCGCGACCAGCGCTGGGAACGCCTGCAGCCCGCCTACGACCTGATCACCGACGGCGCCGCGCCATACGCAGCACCCGATGCGTTGTCGGGTTTGAAAGCCGCCTACGCCCGCGGCGAAACCGACGAATTCGTCAAAGCGACCGCGATCATCCCCGCGGGAGCGCAGGCACTGCGCATGAACGACGGTGACGCGGTGGTGTTCATGAATTTCCGCTCTGATCGCGCGCGGCAACTGACCTCCGCACTGACCGACACCGGGTTCAGCGGCTTCGCGCGCAAACGCGTACCGCAACTGGGTTACTACTGCACACTGACCCGCTACGGCGAAGATTTCGCGAACATACCAGCGGCCTTCGCCCCGCAACAGATCCGCGAGGGCTTTGGCGAATACCTGGCGCAGCAGGGATTGCGCCAGTTGCGCATTGCGGAGACGGAAAAATACGCGCACGTGACCTACTTCTTCAACGGCGGCGTGGAAACACCGTACGCCGGTGAAGACCGCCTGATGGTGCCCTCGCCCAAGGTCGCCACCTATGACCTGCAACCGGAGATGAGCGCGCGCGAAGTCACCGACAAGCTGGTCGCTGCGATACAGGCACGCAAGTACGACGCCATCGTCTGCAATTACGCCAACGGCGACATGGTCGGGCATACCGGCAACCTCGCCGCCGCCACCCGCGCCATCGAAGTGCTCGACGAATGTATCGGCCGCATCGTCGAGGCGATGCGCGACATCAGTGGTGAAGTGTTGATCACCGCGGACCACGGCAACGCCGAAACCATGCGCGATGAAGAATCACAGCAGCCGCATACCGCCCACACCCTCAACCTGGTGCCGCTGCTCTACGTCGGTCGCAAGGCGCAGATCGCCGACGGCGGCGCGCTGCAGGATGTCGCACCCACACTGCTCGCCATGATGGGCTTGCCTAAACCTGCGGCAATGACCGGGCGTTCGCTGCTCGAGTTTGCGTGACCGGCGCCGCGCGCCTGCTGCTGGCGTTGCTGGTATTACCGGCCCTTGCACCAGTCGCGGCCGGCGGCGCGACCCCGAGGCAGACCCAGGAAGAGGTCAGCGACCAGCGGCGCGAACTGCGTGAACGCATTTCTGCCCTGCAGAAAAAACTGGCTGCCGCGGAAGAGGTCAAGACCGAGGCTTCCGATGCACTGCGCGAATCCGAACAGGCGATCTCGGAAGCCAATCGCGAATTGCGCCTGCTCAACCGCCAGTCCCGCGAATCCAGCGCCAAGCTGGGCGTGCTGCACAAATCATCGCAGGACACCGGCCTTGCGCTGGGCGCCCAGCAGGACATGCTTGGCCGCATGCTGCGCCAGCAATACCTGCAGGGCCAGTCCGACGCCCTGCGTCTGGCCCTCAACCGCGAGGATCCCAATGAAATGGCACGTCAGTTGCACTACCTGGCGCACATCGCCCGCGCCCGTGCGCAGCTGGTTGAGGGTCTGCGCAGCAACCTGCGCGAAATCGACCGCCTCAAAACCGGGATCGCCGAAGAGGCCGCAGCCATTGCGCGCATTGCCGCCGAACAAACCGCGCAGAGAAAACGCCTGGAACAGGAAAAACGCGCCCGTGCCGGGGTGTTGTCGCGGGTGTCACGCGATATCCGCACCCAGCAGCGCGAAATGCGCGCCATGCAGGCCAACGAAAACCGGCTGACCCGGCTGGTCGACCAGCTGGCAAAACTGGTGGTGCGCAAGCCGGCGGCCGGCAGCCGGCCACCGCCGCGGCCGCGTACCGAAGCTGTGCCGTCCAGCCGAAATGACGATAGTCCATTCGCCGCACTCCGCGGCAAGCTCGCATTACCGGTGCGCGGGGAACTTGGCAGCCGGTTTGGCAGTCCACGTATGGACGGTGGTGTGACCTGGAAAGGGCTGTTTATCGCGGCAAAATCCGGGGAAGACGTGCGGGCGGTGGCCGACGGCCGGGTGGTCTATGCCGACTGGCTGCGCGGCTTCGGCAACCTGCTGATTGTTGACCATGGCGACAGTTACATGACTCTGTACGCGAATACGGAAGCACTGCTGAAACAGGTGGGCGACATCATCCGCGGCGGCGAAACCGTGGCCACCGTGGGCAACAGCGGCGGCAATCCGGAATCGGGTTTATACTTTGAAATGCGTCACCAAAGCAGGCCTTTCGACCCCCTGCCATGGGTCAAGTTACGCTAAGCCGCTACCGTCGTTGCCCGTTGGTTGTTGCCCGCTGGATTTAAACGTCAGTTGTTAACCGTTGTTACCCCCCGCTGTTACCCTCATTAGCCGCCTATTGCGGCAGGAGCATCAGATGCGCAGCAAATTCAGTCAGATAGGCCTGGTCATCGGCGGTGTGCTGATCGGCGTTGCGATCAGCCTCAATTATTCGGCCATCGCCCAGCGCGAATCCGCTGCGGCGCTACCGCTGCCGATCGAGGAATTGCGCGCCTTTACCGAGGTGTTCGGCCGCGTCAAAAGCGATTACGTCGAACCGGTCGCCGACAGAAAACTGATCACCGAAGCCATCAACGGCATGCTGACGGGCCTCGATCCGCATTCAGCCTACCTCGACCAGGAGGCCTTCAAGGAAATGCAGGTCGGCACCCAGGGTCAATTCGGCGGTCTCGGCATCGAAGTCGGCATGGAAGACGGTTTTGTGCGCGTGGTGTCGCCGATCGACGATTCACCCGCCTCGCGCGCCGGCGTCAAGGCCGGCGACCTGATTGTCAAACTCGATGAGACTTCGGTCAAAGGCATGACGCTCAACGACGCGGTCAAGCGCATGCGCGGCAAGCCGAACACCCCGATCGTGCTCACCATCGTGCGCAAGGGCGAAATCAAACCCATCGTGCTGACGCTGACCCGCGCCGTGATCAAGATCCAGAGCGTCAAGTCCAAGCTGCTGGAACCGGGATACGCCTATGTGCGCGTCAGCCAGTTCCAGGAACACACCGGCGACACGCTGGCGCAGTCCGTCGAGCGCATGTTCAAGGAAAACAAGGGCGCCATGAAGGGGCTGGTGCTGGATCTGCGCAACGATCCGGGCGGTTTGCTGAACGGCGCGGTGGCGGTATCCGCGGCGTTCCTGCCCAAGGACGCGCTGGTGGTCTACACCGACGGCCGCACCGAAGACGCCAAAATGAAACTCAACGCCACTCCGGAACATTACCTGCGCGGGCGCAACAAGGAAGATTTCCTGAAGCGGCTGCCGGCGGAAGCCAAGACGGTGCCGATGGTGGTGTTGGTCAACGGCGGTTCGGCCTCAGCCTCGGAAATCGTCGCCGGCGCACTGCAGGACCATGACCGTGCGGTGATCATGGGCCAGCAGACCTTCGGCAAAGGCTCGGTGCAGACCATACTGCCGCTGGGCAACAACACGGCGATCAAGCTGACCACCGCGCGTTATTACACGCCAAAAGGGCGCTCCATCCAGGCCAAAGGCATCACGCCGGACATCCCGCTCGACGAGTTCGCCAACGACCGCGCGGCGCTGAAACTGCGCGAGGCCGACCTGACCAAACACCTGGGCGAAATCGCCACGGCAGAAACGCCGGAGGAAAAAGCCGCAGCCGCCACCAAGTCTGCGCAGAAATACAAGTTCACGCCGGCGCCGCGGCCGAAAGATGTCGATGAAAAAACGCTGCGTCCGGAACCCGGTGAAATCGTTTCACCCAACGATTACGAACTGAACCAGGCGATTGCTTTCCTGAAAAGCCGGGCCGGAACCAAAACGAACTGATCCACGCCGCTTTCAACAACGCCCGGTTAAACCGGGCGTTGTTGTTTGCAGCAGTCGCTGGAATTAGAGTCACGCCATGGACGACCATCAACTGCTGCGCTACAGCCGGCACATCCTGCTGCCGGAAATCGGCATCGAGGGTCAGCAGCGCCTGCTCGATGCGCACGCGCTGCTGATCGGCGCCGGCGGCCTCGGGTCACCTGCCGCCCTGTACCTGGCCTCCGCGGGCGTCGGTACGCTGACAATCTGCGACGGTGACACCGTGGATCTCACCAACCTGCAGCGCCAGATCGTGCATCGCGAAGCGGCGATCGGTGTAAACAAAGTGGATTCGGCGCGCGACACCTTGCACGGGCTCAATCCCGCCATACGCATCCATGCCGTGGCCGAGCGGGTTGCCGGGGAAAAACTGCAGTCTCTGGTCGCCGCCGCCGATGTGGTGCTCGACGGCAGTGACAATTTCGCCACCCGCCACGCCGTCAACCGCGCCTGCGTGCAGGCGCGCAAACCGCTGGTATCAGGTGCTGGCATCCGTTTTGACGG
>JBBQAO010000074.1:0-18584 GCA_038316355.1 Burkholderiales bacterium | reverse complement strand
AACACGCATCTGCACTTCCACTGCATCGTCATCGATGGGTGTTCGAGACCGTTGCGCAGGACGGCGTCACCTTTCACCCCGCCAGCGGAGTGGATGCGCCAGCGATCGCGGCGGTTCAGGCCACCGTGCGCCGGCGACTGCTCAGGGCGGCCAAACGGCGCGGTGTGCTGGCGCCGGAAGACGCACGGGCGATGGCGGCGCGGCGGCGGAATCAGCGCCGCGAGCCCTTCGACAAGCTCAGGGTGATCGGGTCAAGCAGTTGCATCGGCGTCAGCATCAGGCTGACACTGCCGCCCGGCCCCGGCTTCACGCTCTCGTAGACCAGATGCCCGGTGTCGATCTCGCGCAGGCGTTCCAGCGCAAAGGGCGGGCGGGCACAGTAGCGCAACAGGCGCTCCAGACCATCGCGCTCGTGCGCCTCGATGCGTACCGCGGCATCGACTGAAAAACCGCCGCCGTGTTCCCAGTTCGCCATAGTCTGTGCGTCGTCCGCCGACATCAGCCCGCGTCGCAGGGCCGCCCGCAGCAGTCGCTTTCGCACGGTGGCCTGAACCGCCGTGATCGCCTGCGCATCGAGCCCGCCGGCGACGTGAAAGGCGACGCCACCGTTCGCCACGGCATCAAATACGCCATCGATGACGATGCAGTGGAAATGCAGATGGACAGATGGGTGTTGAGCCGCGCGCCGAAGCGGTGGATGAAAACCACCGCGCCGATATGCGACGCGGCACTGGCACCCGGACTGCACTGCCCCAGGGTTTTCTGGATCGCATTCAGGAAGATGTGCAGCGCCGCGTTCTGGATGGCAGGGTCACGCTCCAGGTGATAGCGCAGCCGCTTGGCGAATGTTTCACGATGCTCCTCCATCGGATCGAGCGGTTGTCCGTTACCCAGCCGGGTAAAGCATAACAAGTCCAACAGTACTGCGGAGACTATCCGGGACCACACTATGGCTCCGCCCGACACGCTTTCTTGAGCACCGTCAGTGCGCTATGCTTTATTGGTGTTTTCAGTCTTTTCGCTTTGATCCAGCCTTCTTTTGCATGCCCGCGGAATCCTCGCCTCGATGAAGCTGCCGCAATGTGGTCTGACCTTTCTTTAAACTTCGCCGGAGTTTTATGCGGTCGCATACCCCGCTGACCGTTCGTACGGCCATCCTGTTTTTTGTGCCGCTCATTCTTACCACCGAGCTGCATCAGCTTTCCCACTCACTGGTTCACGGTTTTCTGGCCCGACTCGGCGACCCCACGACCACCCTCGCGGCATTCAGCATCGCGTTTGCATTCAATACCACGTTCAGCGGCATCATCAGCGTCAGCACCCAGGCGGGTATGTCCTACATCTCGGGCAAGCGCTCGTTCTGGCGGGTGGCGCGCTTCTATTTTTTTGTGTCACTGGTGCCATTCATCCTGATTGAAACGGTGGCGCTCACGCCGCTTGGCGACTGGCTGTTCGGCACAATGATGGGCGCCAGCCCGGAGGTCACACGCCTCGCCAAAGCCGCCTCCGCGGTGATGGGACTGTGGATTTTCCCGAACCAGATACGCAACCTTGCCACGGCGCTGTGCATGATGCGACGGCGCACCATGCTGATATCTCACGCAACCATGGTACGGCTGGGTTCGCAGGCCTTGATGCTGATGGTGCTGCCATTCTGGCTGGAAGGTGCGGTCGCCGGCGCGGCATCACTGGTCGGCTGCATGAGTGTGGAGGCGATCTACATGTTCTGGGTCAGCCGGCCGTTTTATAAAGAACTGCCCGCCAGCGGCGGCGAACAGGCGTCCTATCGCCAGATGTGGGTATTCTCCTGGCCGCTGATGATTACGCAGATCACCGAGAACGGCGTGATGTTCGTCATCAACTTCTTTCTCGGCCGTCTGGCCAATCCGGATCTGGCGCTGGCGGCCTTTGGCGTGGTGAACGCGCTCAAATCGCTGGTCGCCTCGCCGCTGCGCAATCTTGTGCAAACCGCGCAGGCGCTGGTGCACAGCCGTGCCGACATGCGCGTGATGCTGCGGTTTGCAAACCGCCTGACGCTGGGCTACGTCGTGTTGGTGGGCTGCCTGTTCTATACCCCCATGCGTGACGTCATATTGGGCCGCGTTATGGGGTTGCCCACCAAGCTCATTGATTACGCCACGCCCGGCGTGCAACTGATCCTGCTGGTGGTGATCGTGTGGGGCTATTCGTCGCTGTTTCGTGGCCTGCTTTCGGCGATGCGCAAGACGCAGGTGATTGCGGGAAGCGCGCTGATACGGTTGCTGGTGGTGTTTGCCGTAGGCAGCGTCACACTCTTTGTACCCCACCTTAACGGCGCCGCTGTCGGCGTGGCAGCAATCGGTGCAGCATTTCTTGCTGAAGTGCTGATTTTGGGCGGGCGGCTGATGCTGTACTGCCGAATCCCTGGCCCCATTTTTCCGCGCGAAACGTAGTTTCTGCACTACACGGATTATCGTAGTGCCATCATGTGCCGGACAAAATGAACCTTACTTTAAGAATAATTTTATAAATTAAATTAAATACTTAAGAATATCAGATCAATCGCCCAAAGCGCGGCCGATGGATGCCGGCAAAGTACCCGCACCGGCTCATACCCGCTGCATTGAAGAAAACCCTCAAGCCGGGCAATATCAATATCAATATTATAGATAGCCGGGAATGCGATTGCTGGACCGCTCCGCTCAGCGTTTGACATTGCCGGTAATGGCCAGCAATTCGGCCAGATGTTTTTGCGCCTGCGTGATTTCCTCGGGGTTTGCCGGCCCCACCGGTTTGTCATCGGTGCGTTTCATCGCCATCGCGGCTTTACCGGTTTTTTTGAAAGACGCGGTTAATAGGGCCGGTAAAAAACCAGTAAAAAGTGCTCAGGAACGTGCGGCTGCGCGTTCGATGGTGCCGAGATGAAAGCGGTACTCGCCGGATTTTCGATCAGCGTAATAATGAGTCAGCGTGTTGCGTACCGTGGCGAAGGCCAGTTGTTCCCACGGAACTTCCGCTTCGTCGAACAGGCGCACTTCCAGACTCTCGGTGCCGGCACTGAAATCCAGATCGAGCAGGCGCGCGCGGAACAGGATGTAGACCTGGTTGATGTGCGGAATGTTGTACATCGCATACAGCGGCCCGATTTCAACGCGGGCATTGGCTTCTTCCAGCGTTTCACGCGCAGCGCCCTGTGCCGTGGTTTCGCCGTTTTCCATGAAGCCGGCAGGCACCGTCCACAGGCCGTGGCGCGGTTCGATCGCGCGGCGGCAGAGGAGGATGCGGCTCTCCCACTCTGCGATGCAGCCGACGATCATTTTCGGATTCTGGTAATGGATGATGCCGCAGGCGTCGCAGACGTGGCGCGACAACGTGTCGCCGGCGGGAATTTTGAGCGCGACTGCGGCGCCGCAATTGCTGCAGAACTTCATGCGAGGATTCCGGTGGGTGGGGCGTAACTGTGGGTGGGGCGTAACTATAAGGCAAGACGGCCATGCCGGGCTGCTCAGCCGGCCTTGAAGGGGCTGCGCGCCGCCAGTTCGCGGTCGTGTTCTTCCATTAGCGCCGTTTCGCGGTCGAGGAAATTCTCGATGGCGGAGGCAAATTCCGGATGCGCCAGCCAGTGCGCCGATTGGGTGGTCACCGGCAGCAGGCCACGCGCCATTTTGTGCTCGCCCTGCGCGCCGCCCTCGAACACCTGCAGGCCGCGGGCGATGGCGTATTCGATTCCCTGGTAATAACAGGCTTCAAAATGCAGCGCAGGGTGATGTTCCAGCGCACCCCAGTGGCGGCCATAAAGGCGGGCGCCGTTGCGCACCAGCAGTGATGCGGCGATGGCCTGGCCTTCGCGTTCGGCGCGCACCAGTACGAGATTGTCGGGCATGGCTGCGCCGATACGGCGGAAAAATTCCAGGTTCAGGTATGGCGAGGAATGATGTTCGCGGTAAGTCTGGCTGTAACAGCGTGCAAAAAACCGCCAGTCGTCATCGTTGATGGCCGTGCCTTCGATCCAGGTGAAGCGGATACCGGCGTCACGCACCTTGCGCCGTTCCTGGCGGATTTTTTTGCGTTTGTCGTGGCTGAATTGCGCGAGGAAAGAATCGAAGTTGTCATAGTTCCGGTTGGTCCAGTGAAATTGACGACCCTGGCGCAGCAGGAAACCGTGGGCGGTGAGGCATTCGATATCCTCTGCGGCGGGAAACAGCACATGCAGCGAAGTGGTTTTGCTGCGGCGGGCGAGTTCCAGCGCCCCGGCAACGAGTTGATTGCGGTATTCGGGTTTGGATGCGAGCAAACGCGAGCCGACCACCGGCGTGAACGGGATGGCGCTGAGCAGCTTGGGGTAATACTCGATGCCGTGGCGCTGGTAGGCATCAGCCCAGGCCCAGTCGAACACGTATTCGCCGTAGGAGTGGCCCTTCAGATACAGCGGCATCGCGCCGGCGAGTTCATCACCGTCACGCAGCAGCAGGTACTGCGGCGCCCAGCCGGTGTCCGGGCAGGCGCAGCCGCTGTCATGCAGTGCGTGCAGGAAGGCGTGTTGCAGGAAGGGATCATCGCCAGCGAGCCGGTTCCATGCCCCCGCAGCAACGTCCGTCAACGATGATGCGACGTGCAGCTTCACCGCAGCGTCACGCCCTCCGGATGCTGGCCGGTGTCGCGGATCAGTTGGCGCGTCATCTGCGGATCGAACTCAGCGACATGTTTGATGATCCTGCGCACGTCCTGCAGATTTCCCCGTGCAAGCTGCACCATTGCCAGTTCGTAAAAGGCATGCGGGTTCATCGGCTGCAGTTCGGCGGCCACTTTGAAGGCGCGCACCGCCTCCTCGATGTCGCCGCGGCTGCGATGGGCCAGGCCGAGGCCGAACCAGGCGCGGTCGAGGCTGCGTTTCAGTTTGACGGCGCGCCCAAAACATTCGATGGTGGCGGCATCGTCCTGTTGTTGCTGGCGGACATAGCCGAGGTTGAACCAGAGGTCGGCGTCTTCGGGGGTGATCGCCAGCGCCTGCTGGAAGGCGCTGGCGGCGGCGTCCCAGCGCTGGCGCGAGGCCTCAAGGAAACCGGCGCTGGCCGCTGCCAGAGCAAAATGCGGATTGGCGACCTGTGCGTCGCGATAAGCGGCCACCGCATCGTCGTGCCGGCGCAGCATCAGGTTCAGGCGCGCCCGGTAATAATGAAACCAGTGCAGCATGTGTGTAGAGGTAGCGTGGCGCGCAAAAAGGTGCGCGCGCCGATGATATATTAGCGATATGAAAATAGCGATTGCACAGCTCAATTTTACCGTCGGTGACCTTGCCGGCAATGCCGCGAAAATTCTTGATGCCGCACAGCGCGCCAGGGCGGGCGGTGCCGGGCTGCTGTTGACGACTGAACTTGCGCTCTCGGGTTATCCGCCCGAGGATCTGCTGTTGCGCGATGATTTTTACCGCGCCTGTGACAGCGAATTCCATGGCATCGTGCGCGCTACCCGGAATATCACGCTGGTGCTGGGGCACCCGCACCAGATTGGCGGCAAACGTTACAACGCAGCGTCGGTGATCCGCAACGGCAGGGTGGTGGCGACGTACCTGAAACGCACGCTGCCCAACTATACGGTGTTCGACGAGGAGCGTTATTTTGATTCCGGCGACGCGCCCTGCGTATTCGAGCATGAGGGTGTGCGCATCGGCATCAACATCTGCGCCGACGTTTGGGAGGAGCCGGCGGCAAAAGCCGCGCGCGACGCCGGCGCGCAACTGTTGCTGGTGCTGAATGCATCGCCATACCATATCAACAAGCAGCTGACGCGTTATGAAGTGGTGCGCGAACGCGTCGGCAAGACGGGCATGCCGGTCGTTTACGCCAACCAGGTTGGCGGTCAGGATGAACTGGTGTTTGACGGCGCATCGTTTGCGGTCGACGGCCACGGTGAACTGACGCACCAGCTGCCGGCGTTCGAGGAGGCGCTGACGCTGGTCGAACTGGTCGGCGGTGTGCCGGTGAAGGGCGCAGTGGCGCCCGTGGTTGCTCTGGAGCGGGATGTTTACAGCGCATTGACGCTGGGTGTGCGTGACTATCTGGGTAAAAACGGTTTTCCCGGGGCGCTGCTCGGCCTGTCCGGCGGCATTGATTCGGCGCTGACACTGGCAGTCGCGGTCGATGCGCTGGGCGCCGACAGGGTGCATGCAGTGATGATGCCCTCGCAATATACTGCCGGCATGAGCTGCGAGGATGCGGCGGAGCAGGCACGGATCATGGGCGTACGTTATTCCGAAATCCCGATCCTGCCTGTGTTCGACGCGTTCCGCACCGCGCTGGCGGGCGAGTTCAAAGGCCTTGCCGAGGACGTGACCGAAGAAAACCTGCAGGCGCGGATCCGCGGCACACTGTTGATGGCGATGTCCAACAAGACCGGCGCCATCGTGCTGACCACCGGTAACAAGAGCGAAATGGGCACCGGTTACGCCACCCTGTACGGCGACATGGCCGGCGGCTTTGCGGTGCTGAAGGACATCAAGAAAACACTGGTCTACAGGCTGTCTGAATATCGCAATACCGTGGCGCCGGTGATACCGCGGCGGGTCATCGACCGTGCGCCCTCGGCAGAACTGCGTCCCGACCAGAAGGATCAGGACAGTCTGCCGCCGTACGATGTGCTGGATGCGATCATGGAGGCCTATGTCGAGCATTACCGCAGTCCCCAGGAAATCGTCGCCATGGGCCATGCCCCGGCGGATGTGGACCGGGTGGTGAAGCTGATCCGCATCAGCGAATACAAGCGCCGCCAGTCGCCGGTGGGCATCCGCATTACCAGTCGCGGGTTCGGCAAGGACTGGCGTTATCCGATCACCAACAAGTTCAGGCACTGAGCCTTGTGCTATTCTTTTCCATAATAATCCACGGTAAACAGCCGGAGACCCCATGAAAAAAATCGAGGCAATATTCAAGCCCTTCAAGCTGGATGAAGTGCGCGAGGCGCTGTCTGAAATCGGTGTCAGCGGACTGACCGTGACGGAGGTCAAGGGCTTCGGCCGGCAGAAGGGGCATACCGAACTCTATCGCGGCGCGGAATACGTCGTCGATTTCCTGCCCAAGGTGAAAGTCGAGGTCGTGGTTCCGGACAAGCTGCTGGAGGCGGCCATTGATGCAGTGATCAAGGCGGCGCGCACCGGCAAGATTGGCGACGGCAAGATTTTTGTCAGCGATGTGTCGCAGGTCATTCGTATCCGCACCGGCGAGACCGACGAAGCCGCCATCTGAGCGGCTTCTTTTATCTTCGGGCTTTAAGCATCACCAGCACTGCGCCGCCGCCGCCATCGGCCTGCGGCGCCTGGCAGTAGGCCAGCACTTCGTCGCGCTGGGCCAGCCAGCCCGCCACTTTTTTCTTCAGCACTGGTTCCCGGTTGGGTGACCCCAGGCCTTTGCCGTGCACGATGCGCACGCAGCGCAGTCCCTCGCGTACGCAATGAGCGAGGAATTCCGCCGTCAGAATCCGCGCTTCCACGGAATTGAGACCGTGCAAATCGAGATGATCCTGGACAGCCCAGTGGCCACGACGCAGTTTTTTCAGTTGCTGCGCCGATATGCCGTTGCGCAGGAACAGCAGTTCGTCGCCGTTCTCGAGGCCCAGTTCCCAGGCCGGGGCGTCGCTGAGCGTGTCGCGCAGCACAGCGATTTCATCGAGCTGGCGTTGCGCGGCAATCGGCAACGGTCGAGGCCGGACCAGCCTGGCACGGTTAGCGGGCGGCAGCGGCGTGACATCGGCCAGCGCCGTGCGCAGCAGCTCGGGCGTCGATTCTTCTTTGTCCGGCGGGTTAACGCCGCTGGGCGCCGCGAAGCAAGTCCTCTTGGGGGGCGCCGCGAAGCAAGTCCCCTTTGGGGACGGTTTGGCTTTTTTCACAGCGCACCCCGATCAGCCTGTCCGGCTCGGGCCGGATTCAGACCAGGCCTTTGCTTTCGAGATATTTCTGCGCGTCGAGCGCGGCCATGCAACCGGTGCCGGCACTGGTCACTGCCTGCCGGTAAACATGATCCTGCACATCACCGGCGGCGAACACGCCGGGAATACTGGTGGCGGTGGCGTTGCCCTTGAGTCCGCTGTGGGTGACGATGTAGCCGTTTTGCATTTCAAGCTGGCCTGCGAAAATATCGGTATTTGGCTTGTGGCCGATGGCGATGAACACGCCCTGCAGTTGTTTGTCCGTGGTCGCGCCGGTCCTGGCATGTTTGATGCGCATGCCGGTGACGCCGGTGTTGTCGCCCAGCACTTCATCCAGCACGTGATTCCAGAGGATGGTGGCCTTGCCGGAGGCGACGCGCTCGTTCAGTTTGTCGACGAGGATGGCTTCAGCGCGGAACTTGTCGCGGCGATGCACGATGGTCACATGCTTGGCGATATTGGTCAGGTACAACGCTTCCTCGACCGCGGTGTTGCCGCCGCCGATCACCGATACCTCCTGGTTTTTGTAGAAAAACCCGTCGCAGGTGGCGCAACCCGACACGCCCTTGCCCATGAATTTCTCTTCCGAGGGCAGGCCGAGGTACATCGCCGATGCGCCGGTGGCGATGATCAGTGCATCGCAGTTGTAGGTACCCTGATCGCCGATCAGCGTGATGGGCGTGTCTTTCAGCCGCACCGTGTGGATGTGGTCAAAAATAATTTCGGTGTTGAAACGTTCGGCGTGTTTCTGGAAACGTTCCATCAGTTCGGGGCCCTGCACACCGTCGGCGTCAGCCGGCCAGTTGTCGACGTCGGTCGTCGTCATTAATTGACCGCCCTGGGCGAGCCCGGTGATCAGCACCGGTTTTAGATTGGCGCGCGCGGCGTACACGGCGGCCGAATAACCGGCGGGGCCGGAACCGAGGATCAGTACCCGGCAGTGCCGGGTGGCGGAGGCTGAAGAAATCATGATTCCCTGAAGATGAAGGTGGTTGGCGAAAAGGCAAGAATGTAGCAGTTTGCAGCGTGCGCCGCGATATTCGGCCAGGTCGGCGCCTTAAGGGCCGGACGGGCATGACTATTGGCCTGCGTTCTGGCAACATGCCCCCTGTTAGCGGCCACGGTATGCGGCCGTGCCCGGAAAAACAGCCAATAGTGACGAGCCCATGCCCGCTCCAATTGCATTGAATCCCCAGATTCTGAAAACAGTCCCGCTGTTTTCGTCTTTTTCGGATCAGCAGATCGCCGCCTTGCTGCCGGGCGTGCAGCAGCGCAGTTATCCGCGCGGTGCGGCCATCCTGCGCGCCGGCGAGGAAACCGAAGCGCTGTACATCGTTCTGTCAGGCCGGGTCAAAGTGCTGATCCCGGATGAAGAGGGCCATGAAGTCATCCTGACGGTGATGGGTGCCCAGGATTTTGTCGGCGAAATGGGACTGCTCGACAGCCTGCCGAGTTCGGCGACGGTGGAGACGCTGGAACCCTGTGAGATGCTGCGAATTCCGCGCACTGCATTCCTGGCCTGCCTGGAAAGCCATGCCGAAATGGCAATGCTGGTGCTGCGGAACATGGTCAAACGCCTGCGCGATGCCGATCGCAAGATCGAAAGCCTCGCGCTGATCGACGTTTACGGACGGGTTGCCCGTCTGATCATCGACATGGCCGAAAATATTGACGGCCAATGGATAGTGCAACGGGCACCGGCAAAGCAGGAAATCGCGCGCATGATCGGGGCTTCCCGTGAAATGGTCAGCCGGGTGGTCAAGGATCTGCAGGAAAAGAACCTGATCGTCACCGACAAGCGCAAGATTATCGTGCTCGACCGCAAGTCGATGGCGCAGCGCGGTTCTGCAGATTGAGGTCTGGTTGGGTGGGGGGGGGCGTGATTTTTCTCACGCTTTCAGGGGTTTGGCGGGGTTCGGGTATCCGGTTTTTTCTCGCAAATTCCCGACTTATGGTGTAAAAATGGACTTGTTTGCGCAGTAGCCATAACGGGATCCCCGTGCGGCCTGCGGGCAGGTATTGAAAGGGGACTGGTCATGTTTGCAAGCAAGGGGTGGATTCAGGGCTTGGCGGGTGTTGTGCTGGCGATGGTTGCCGCAGGTGCGTGGGCTGCTGGTGCCGGGGTGGTTACCCATCTGAGCGGGACCATGTCCGTTCAAAGGCCTGACGGTTCGGTGCGGATTCTCTCGCAGAAATCAGAAGTCCAGCCGGGCGACGTGCTGACCACGCAGCGCGACAGTTACGCCCAGATCAATTTTACCGACGGTAGCGCGGCGACCATGCGTCCGAACAGCACCATGAAACTCGAGGCGTATTCCTTCAACAAGGACGCGCCGCAGAGCGATGGCATGTTCATGCGCCTGGTGAAAGGCGGGTTGCGCACCGTAACCGGCCTGATCGGCAAGCGCGGCAATCAGGACGCATACAAGATCGGCACGTCAACTGCCACCATCGGTATCCGCGGCTCTTCCGGAGACACCGTGGCCTGCGCGGCGGACTGTGGAAATCTGGAACCCGGCACGTATCACACGACATATACCGGCAGCTACATCATGCAGACCCAGGGCGGCAACCAGTTGGTTAATGAAGGCCAGTTCGGTTTTGCCCAGGATCCGGGCAAACCCCCGGTGCTGCTGCCGGGTGACCCGGGGATGAACATCAGCCAGTTGCCGTTCACGCTGGGCATTGGTGGCGGTGCTGTGGGTGGCGGCGCCAGCCAGGAATGCATCGTGCGCTAAAGGCTGCAGTTTCGTGCTGACAAACCCCGCCTTCCGGCGGGGTTTGTTTTTCCGGCGGCGCTTTCCGCGGGTATGGGTAATGCTGCGGCGCGCAGGGTCTTTTCACTTATAATCATCGGGTTAACAAAACGAGTTAATAAAATTTAACTGCGAACAACCTGATGCTGGCCAGCGATAAATCCCCTGCCGCCAAAACTGCGCCCAATCCGCTGCCGCCGAAACTCGCGGCCCTGCTGCGTGAATCCTGGTGGCTGGCCTTCCTCGCCGTCGCGCTCTACCTGTTGCTGGTGTTGTTTACCTTCCACAAGGGTGATCCCGGCTGGTCGCACAGCGTGGCCACGGACCGCCTTGGCAACGCCGGCGGTCTGGTTGGCGCCTATGTGGCGGATCTGCTGCTGTTCATGTTCGGCATTTCGGCGTACTGGTGGGTGGCCTTGTGCGGGGCGCTGGTGTTGTGGAGCTTTCGCCGTATCGAAACTGTCATCGAGACTGACCGTCGTTCCCACGCAGTGATGCTGATCGGTTTTATCCTGTTGCTGACGGCCAGTTGCGGCATAGAGTCGCTGCGTCTGTATACGCTGCGCGCTGAACTGTCCGGCGCACCGGGCGGTGCACTGGGCGCGCTGGTCGGCCAGGGACTGTCCATGGTGGCCGGATTTACCGGCGGCACCTTGTTGCTGTTGTTGTTGCTGGCGGCCGGACTCAGCCTGTTTACAGGTATTTCATGGCTCCAGATCATCGAGCGCCTCGGCGACTGGTCTGAGCGGTTCTGTGCCTTCGTGATGGCCAAGGTGCAGGAGCGGGCTGATCGCAAGGCCGGCGCGGAAGCCGTGGTGGCGCGCAAGGATGCGGTTGAAGACAACAAGAAAAAAATCGAGGCGCACGAACCGGTGCGCATCGAACCACCGCGCATCGAGATTCAGAAGTCGGTGCGGGTCGAACGCGAAAAGCAGGTGCCGCTGTTCGGCGATCTGCCCGATTCGCTGCTGCCGCCGCTGAGCCTGCTCGACGGGGCCGATGCCAATATCGAAACGGTTTCTGCGGACACACTGGAATTCACTTCGCGCCTGATCGAGAAAAAGCTGCTCGATTTCGGCGTCGAGGTCAAAGTGCTGGCGGCCTATCCCGGGCCGGTGGTGACGCGTTTCGAGATTGAGCCGTCGGTCGGCGTCAAGGGCAGCCAGATCATCAACCTGGTGCGCGACCTGGCGCGCGCGTTGTCGGTGATGAGCATCCGTGTTGTCGAAACCATACCCGGGAAGAGTTGCATGGGGCTGGAGATCCCCAATCCGAAACGCCAGATCGTGCGGCTGTCGGAAATCGTCAGCTCGCAGGTTTATGCCGACATGGCTTCACCGCTGGCGCTGGCGCTGGGCAAGGACATCGCCGGCAACCCGGTGGTCGCCGACCTTGCGCGCATGCCGCATCTGCTGGTGGCCGGCACCACCGGATCCGGCAAATCGGTGGCGATCAACGCGATGATCCTGTCGCTGGTCTACAAGGCGCCGCCGTCGCAGGTGCGGCTGATCCTGATCGATCCGAAAATGCTCGAGCTGTCGGTTTACGAGGGTATCCCGCATCTGCTGGCACCCGTGGTTACCGACATGCGGCAGGCGGCGAATGCGCTGAACTGGTGTGTCGGTGAAATGGAGCGGCGTTACAAGCTGATGTCGACGCTGGGCGTGCGCAACATGGCCGGATTCAACCAGAAGGTGCGCGAAGCAGCGAAAAACAAAACGCCGCTGATGAATCCGATTGCATCGACACCCGACAATCCGGTGCCGCTGGTGGAAATGGCGCTGATCGTCGTCGTCATCGACGAACTGGCCGACCTGATGATGGTGGTCGGCAAAAAAATAGAGGAACTGATTGCGCGGCTGGCGCAGAAGGCGCGTGCCGCAGGAGTGCATCTGATTCTCGCCACACAGCGGCCGTCAGTGGATGTGATCACCGGGTTGATCAAGGCCAACATTCCGACGCGGATCGCGTTCCAGGTGTCGGCCAAAGTCGATTCACGCACGATTCTTGACCAGATGGGCGCGGAAGCACTGCTGGGCCAGGGCGACATGTTGTACCTGCCGCCCGGGCAGGGCTACACCCAGCGCGTGCATGGCGCCTTTGTTGACGACCATGAGGTGCACAAGGTGGTCAATCACCTGAAGAGCCTGGCGCAGCCGCAATACATTGATGAAATTCTCGAAAGCCCGGAAACCTCGGCGGAGAGTGGTGTTGAAGGTGCGGAGGGCGGCAACGGCGAGGCAGATCCCTTGTATGACCAGGCGGTTGCCATCGTGCTCAAAACGCGGCGGCCGTCGATTTCGCTGGTGCAGCGCCATTTGCGAATCGGTTACAACCGCGCCGCACGGCTGATCGAGCAGATGGAGCGCTCAGGGCTGGTATCGCCGATGCAGTCCAACGGCAATCGCGAAGTGCTGGCGCCGGCTTCGGCGTCGGACAGTGACTGATATTCCGAAATAAACTGTTACAAACTTTTCCGGCAACTGACGGTCTGATCTTTCATGTCGATTCGAATTTTTACCCGTATCCTTATCTTGTCTTTGGCGCTGTGGTGCGGTTTTGCCGGTGCCGCCGAAGATGCTGCCCCGCGCGGCATGGCGTTCGAAGTTTACATCCGCCTTGAGCATGGCATGACCGAAGGCGAACTGGTGCTGCGGGCGGGAAAACCCGATCACCAGGCCGTCGACAATATCCGCGAAGGCCTCAAGTCGTACTATTATTTTCCGACGCTGGCCAATCCTTTTCTGACCGCGGTGTCGCTGCGTTCGGGCCGCATCGAAAACATCGACCGCGTGCGTAAACCCCTGTGATGCGGACCTTCCTGATCCTGTTGTGCCTGCTGCCGGGACTGGCGTCCGCCGCGGCCACCGATGCGCTGAAAGTGTTTCTGACCCAGACGCAGACCGTCAAGGCGCGTTTTGCGCAGATGGTGCTCGACAAGAACCTGAAGCCGCTGCAGCAGGCGCAGGGCATCATGCAGTTTTCACGGCCGGGCAAATTCCGCTGGGATTACCAGAAGCCGTATGAGCAGATCATCGTCGGTGATGGAACGCGGTTGTGGATCTACGACAAGGACCTGAACCAGGTCACGGTGCGCAAGCTGGATCGCGCGCTGGGTTCCAGTCCCGCGGCCCTGCTCGCCGGCAGCAACGACCTCGAGCGTGATTTCAAATTGTCCAACCTCGGCATGGACAAGGGGCTGGACTGGCTGGAAGCGCTGCCGAAAAGCCGCGAAACGGTGTTCGAGCGCGTGCGCATGGGTTTCGGCAAGTCCGGGCTGGAGGCAATGGAACTGCGCGACCAGTTCGGCCAGACCACGGTGATCACCTTTGCCGACGTCGAACGCAATCCGCGCATCGCCGCCGATGTGTTCCGCTTCACGCCGCCGCAGGGCGCCGACGTCATCAGCGAATAAGCGGAAGCCGCGTGAACGACCTGTTCGCGAAACGTGAGCCCGATGCGCCGCTGGCGGAGCGCATGCGGCCGCGCACCCTCGACGAAGTGGTCGGGCAGCAACATCTGGTCGGTGCCGGCAAACCGCTGCGCCTCGCCTTCGAAGCCGGCAAGCCGCATTCGATGATCCTGTGGGGCCCGCCCGGCGTTGGTAAAACCACGCTGGCACGCTTGATGGCGCATGCATTTGATGCCGAGTTCATTGCCATCTCCGCGGTGCTCGCCGGTGTCAAGGAAATCCGTGAAGCGGTGGCGCGCGCTGAAGTCGTGTTGCAGCAGAGTGGACGCCGCACCATCCTGTTTGTCGACGAGGTGCATCGCTTCAATAAATCGCAGCAGGATGCCTTCCTGCCGTTTGTCGAGCAGGGTCTGATTACCTTCATCGGCGCGACTACTGAAAATCCTTCGTTCGAGGTGAATGGCGCGTTGTTGTCACGCGCCGCGGTGTATGTGCTGCAGCCGCTGACCGATGCCGATCTCGCCGGACTGATCACGCGGACTACAGATAAGTCATTGTTTTTATTTAAATTATCGGACGCCGCTCGCGACAGTCTGGTGGCTTATGCCGATGGTGATGCCCGCCGCTTGCTGAACATGCTGGAGCAGGTGGCCACGGCGGCAACGCAGAGCAAAAAATCCGAAGTTGATGATGCCTTCGTCAAACAGACGCTGACGCAAAGCCTGCGCCGTTTCGACAAGGGTGGTGATGCGTTCTACGACCAGATCTCCGCGCTGCATAAATCCGTGCGCGGTTCGGCGCCGGATGCCGCCCTCTACTGGCTGGTGCGCATGCTCGATGGCGGCGCAGATCCGCTGTATCTTGGCCGGCGATTGATCCGCATGGCGGTGGAAGATATCGGTCTCGCTGATGCGCGCGCGCTGCGCATGGCGCTCGATGCCTGCGAAACCTACGAGCGCCTCGGTACACCTGAAGGTGAACTGGCGCTGGCGGAGGTTACGTTGTATCTGGCAGTCGCGCCGAAAAGCAATGCTGCGTACATGGCGTACAACCGCGCGCGTGAACTGGTGCGCAATGATCAATCGCGTCCCGTGCCTGAGCATCTGCGCAATGCGCCGACCAAACTGATGAAGGATCTGGGTTACGGGCGCGAATACCGTTATGCCCATGATGAACCGGAAGCCTACGCCGCCGGTGAAAACTACCTGCCGGACGGCATGAAACCGCCGGGGCTATACGAACCAACGGATCGCGGGCTCGAAGGGAAAATCGCCGAGAAGCTCGCGCGCCTGCGCCAGTTGGATCGGGATAAAAACAACTAACTTGTAACCAATTGTTTTTATTTATATTTTTAGAATGCGTAGAGCCGGGCTGGATTATCGACCAGCACTTTGCGTCGCAGCGTTTCATCCGGCACCCATTCCGCCAGCAGTTCCGCCAGTAAGTGATCCTCAGGCATCAGCGCACGCGCACCAGGATGCGGCCAGTCGGTGCCCCAGACGATGCGGTCGGGGGCGGCCTTCACCAGCGCTCGCGCCATCGGTGTGAGTTCAGGATAGAGCGGCGAATTTTTTGAAGTGAAGTAGGGCCCCATGATTTTTGCCCAGCAGTTGTCGCGACTGACCAGTCGTTGCAGGGCCTGGAACGCGGGCGAGTTCACGCCGTCTGCGGCCTGGCAACGCGCGAAATGGTCGATGACGATGTTGATCGGCAGCTTCGCCAGTTTGGCTTCGGCCTCGGGCATTTTCGGCAGGTCGAGGTAAAACTGCAGATGCCAGCCCAGTTCTTTCAATCGCGGCGCGAGGCGTTCGCCGTCGGCCAGCGTCAGGCCTTCGGTTTCGGATGCGAGGTTGATACGCGCACCACGCACACCGGCGGCATGCAGGTCGGCGAGTTCACTGTCAGATACGGTTGCTTCTACCACGGCGATGCCGCGCAGCGCATGTAATCCCGAGCGCAGCGCATCGACCATGCAGCTGTTGTCGGTGCCGTAAACGCTGGGCTGCACCAGCACGCCGCGGTCGCAGCCGTTGTTTTTCAGCATGCCGACGTAATCCGTGGTCACCGCGTCGGGGGGGATGTAGGCGGCATTGGCGACATACGGAAAATGCGCCTGTGGCCCGAACACATGGGCGTGGCAATCGCAGGCACCGGACGGGAAACGTGTTTTCGGTTTCCGCGTGTGGGGGATGAAGCCGGGAATGTTGCATGCACGTATTTTTGGGACGAAAGCTGTGGACATGGTGTGGGCAAGAGAGCGGGAAAGTAGGGGAGGCCGGACTCTAGAAGGGTGCCCGACGTCATGTCAAGTTACGGCGCCAAGGGCTGGCTGGAGTCGATGAACTCGCCGATAATGTCGGCTCTTTTCTGGGCTGGCCTGTGGTGCAGCCAGTCATGCCGGATGCATGGCGCTGGAATAACTTCGATTTGAGACGGATATGCTCGACATACAGACACTGAGGACTGACGTGCAGACGGTTGCCGCGCGCCTGGCCGATCGCGGATACACACTGGACACGGCACAGTTCGCCGCGCTTGAAGCAGAACGCAAGGCCATCCAGATCGAAACCCAGGAACTGCAGGCGAAACGCAATGCGTTTTCCAGGCAGATCGGCCAGTTGAAGGCGAAAAAGGAAGATGCCTCGGTGCTGATGGCGGAGGTCAACGCTCAGGCCGAACAGCTGAAGTCACTGGAGGCGAGGCTTGAGGATGTGCAGCAGCGGCTCAATGATTTCCTGATGCATGTGCCCAATGTGCCGCATGCCAGCGTGCCCGCCGGCCGTGATGCCGAGGCCAATGTCGAAGTGCGACGTGTCGGTGAACCGAAGAAATTCGATTTCACGGCGAAGGATCACGTTGATATCGGTGAAGGGCTGGGCCTGCTGGATTTCGAAACGGCGACCAAGATCGCACAGGCACGTTTTGTGATCATGAAAGGTGGCTTGTCGCGGCTGCATCGCGCACTGGCGCAGTTCATGCTCGACGTGCATACGGCAGAACACGGCTACACTGAAATTTATGCGCCATACCTGGTCAACGCCGATTCGATGCGCGGTACCGGACAGTTTCCGAAATTCGAGGACGACCAGTTTGCGATCACCGCCGACGGCCTGTACCTGATTCCGACCGCCGAGGTGCCGGTGACCAATATCGTGCGTGGCGAAATCCTTGCCGGCGCGCAACTACCGATGAAGTTTGTCTGCCACACACCGTGTTTCCGCCGCGAAGCCGGCTCTTACGGCAAAGACACCCGCGGCATGATCCGCCAGCACCAGTTCGACAAGGTCGAGTTGGTGCAGATCGTCCATCCTGAGCAGTCCTATGCCGGACTGGAAGAACTGACGGGTCATGCCGAAACCATACTCAAAAAGCTCGGCCTGCCGTACCGCGTGATGACGCTGTGCACCGGCGACATGGGTTTTTCAGCGGCCAAAACCTACGACATTGAAGTCTGGCTGCCGGGGCAGAACGCCTACCGCGAAATTTCCTCGTGCAGCAATTTCGAGAGTTTCCAGGCGCGACGCATGCAGGCGCGATACCGCAACGACAAAAACAAGCCCGAGTTGGTGCATACGCTGAACGGTTCGGGCCTGGCGGTGGGGCGTACGCTGGTGGCAGTGCTGGAAAATTACCAGCGCGCGGACGGCGGCGTGGACATCCCGGCGGCACTGCAGCCCTATATGGGCGGACTGCAGTCGCTGGCGCCGGTCGTGCGCTAGCGCCGCCACGCTGGTAGAATGCGGCCCCTTGCCATGTAGCAACCGGTTTCAGGAGAGGTGGCAGAGTGGTTGAATGTACCGGTCTCGAAAACCGGAATATGCGCAAGCGTATCGTGGGTTCGAATCCCACCCTCTCCGCCAAAAGTCAAGCGTTATCAGGGCGTTAATGCTTGTTAGCAGTCCTGTTCCCTCAGTTGTTCCCTCATCACTCTTGTGACGAGGCGGGCGGGGTTGGCCTGTCCACAGCGTCTTGCTTTGGCTGACTTCATTTGTCGCGTGGCAATCGGAATTGCCGCCCCCCTTTGGCGGTGGCTCAGCCTTGAGCTAGTTAGCAGTAGAGCTTCTTGCAAAAGTCTTCCCTGCAGGGATCCCATTCCTTGAACCCCACCCACCCGGCACCCCCCTAAATTGGGTTTGGAGTCCCAAGCCCTACCAGGTCACTAACCGGCTTCCGCAATATGGAAATTTGATAGATCATGTCAAAGATTTAACAACAATAAGAGCAATTATGTACGTGGTGTTGACGCCTGCCTCGAATTGACCACCAGTGCCGGTTGACAGCTGACCAGGAACAACGGACTGCTTAGCCAGGACTGGCGGCCTTCCGCGAACAAATATGCTGGTCAATTATGGATCGGCGCATTGTGGGGAAAGTGATCAGTTTGAGAGCGGCGGCAACAGCCTATCCGGCAAAACCTGTTTGCTAGCCAATGTTGAGGTTGCGCATGAACTACCAGAACCTGCTTTCTGCAATAGTCACTGCACTGCTCACCTGCAGCAGTCTCGCAGCACATGCCG
>JBBQAO010000165.1:0-2517 GCA_038316355.1 Burkholderiales bacterium | reverse complement strand
CTCGACCTGTACACGGATGACGCCGTTTACTGGGTGCCGCTGGAAGCAGGGCAGGCCGACCCATTGAACACCCACTCGTTGATGTATGACGACAAGCGCCTGATGCAGATACGCGTGCGCCAGCAAACCCATCCGCGCGCCCATGCACGCCTTCCGCTGAGCCGCACAGTGCATCAGGTCGGCAATGTACAGGTGCAGGACACCGGCAAGGTGGGCGAGCTGACGGTCAGATCGACACTGATCCTGTTTGAATACCGCAAGGAACGTCAGCGCAGTTTCGCCGCGAACGTGGTGCACCGGTTGAGGTTGCAGGGGGACGTATGGAAGATCTGCCACAAGCGCGTCGACCTGATCAATTCGGAGTCGGAGCTGGACGGCATCGCTTTTTTCTTCTGAGCATGATTGTTGCCTCCCCCAAACTTCTCATCCCGATCTGCGCATGGCGGGAGCGCCCGCATCTCGGTGGTCGAGAAAGGCCTGCCGGATTGCATCGGGCAAAACACGCACACGCTAATGTGCAGGGCCGACCGCGGTTTTCACAACGAGACCGACAGGCGGTGACGCCATGAACATGCCAGATGAGGTCGGCGTAGGGCCTTCCGGCTTTGAATCTCCACTGCCGGCCGCGCCCGGCGCCCGGGTCTGGGGCAGCGACATGATGGCGGAGGCTATACGCAACATCGATCTTGAGTATGTGTCGCTCAATCCCGGCGCCAGCTTTCGCGGCTTGCATGACAGTTTGGTCAACCACAACGGTAACCGCAAGCCACAAATGCTTCTTTGCCTGCATGAGGAAAACGCGGTCTCGATTGCGCATGGATACGCCAAGGTCACAAATCGCCCGATGGGTGTGGTCCTGCATAGCAACGTAGGCCTGCTCCACGGCTCCATGGGTATCTTCAATGCCTGGTGCGACCGCGTCCCCATGGTGGTGTTTGGTGCCACCGGGCCGGTTGACGCGAGTAAGCGCCGGCCCTGGATAGACTGGATACACACCAGCGCCGACCAGGGAGCGCTGGTGCGCAACTTCACCAAGTGGGACGACCAGCCGGCATCGGTTTCGGCAGCAATCGAGTCCGTCTCCCGCGCGCATCAAATCACCGACACGGCTCCCAAGGCCCCGGTTTATGTCAACCTTGACGCTTCCTTGCAGGAGCAGATGCTGCCTGCGAGACTGCCGCTTCCACCAATGGCGCGATACCGCCCGGCCGCCGCCGCGGCGCCCAATCCTCAGGGGCTGCTGGCGGCAGGACGTCTGCTGGCCGGAGCGAAGAACATATTTATCCTGATGGGACGGGTTTCGCGAACGGAACAAGATTGGGCCCGCCGCGTGCAGCTGGTAGAAGCGCTGCCAGCGCAGGTGGTCACCGACCTGAAGCTCGGCGCGGCGTTTCCCACCGGCCATCCCCAGCATCTGGGCGCGCCTGGTTTTTATCTGGAACCGCAAGCACTTGAGGCGCTGGCGAAGGCCGACCTGGTACTCAGCCTCGACTGGGTCGATTTGGCTGGGGTTCTCAAGCAGGCCTTTGGCGGCAAGACGCCGTTTGCACCCATCATCCACGCCTCGCTCGATCAGCAGCTGCACCGCGGCTGGGGCGCGGAATACTTCGGGCTGGCACCCGCAGATGTGCATTTGATGTGCGACGCGGACACGCTGGTTGCCGCATTGCTGGCGCAAGTCCAAGTGAAGGCCTGGGCAAGCGACGCGGACCACCGGCCACGCGCAACGGTTGCCGCTGGCGAGCTCAGTATCAAGGCTATCGCCGACAGTCTGAACCGAACCGCTGCTGGCAGCGCCGTTTGCCTGGTGCGGTTGCCAATTGGCTGGAACGGTGCCTACCGCGACTTCAGCCATCCGCTTGACTATCTCGGGGCGGATGGCGGCGGCGGCATTGGCTCGGGCCCCGGCATGTGCGTGGGTGCCGCCCTCGCGCTCCAGGGAAGCGGCAGGGTCGCGGTAGGAATCACCGGCGATGGAGATTTTCTGATGGGGGTTACCGCGCTGTGGACTGCCTGCCACTACCGTATTCCCCTGCTGCTGATTATTTCGAACAATACCTCGTTTTTCAATGACGAAATGCATCAGGAAAGGGTCGCCCGAGAGCGGGGTCGTCCGGTGGAAAACCGCTGGATCGGTCAACGCATGAACGATCCGGATATCGATCTCGCCGGCATGGCGCGGGCCCAGGGCGCATTGGCTTTCGGTCCCATCACCGATCTTGCGGCGCTGGACAGCGCAATGGCTGCAGGGCTGACTGCCGTTCGCGACGGAAAAGTGTGCGTGCTGGACGTGCGTGTGCTGCCGGGCTATGACGCCGATCTAAGCGGACAGGCGTTGCGGACCCCTTCCGGCGATTCAGCCGATTCGGATCCTTCTGCAAAACAAGCCAAAAACTGAGCTTCAGGAAAATCATGGACATAAATAAGCAGCTTGACGACATGAACCACTCCGTCAAGCGGGTGCTGCCCACCCACTTTTACATGTACTACGGTGGCAAATGGCACCGGCCTGCCGTT
>JBBQAO010000121.1:0-9230 GCA_038316355.1 Burkholderiales bacterium | reverse complement strand
TGCGAGCTTGCGTGTGGCGCGGCTCCACGGCAGACGCGCGCCGACCGCGGTGACGCGCAGCAAATCCAGTATCAGTGCTTTCATGCGCTGGACGACTTCGTCTGGCGCCTGTTCGAGACGGAACTGCTCGGCCCATGCGGCTAGTGCCATGGTGGTGGCGGGGGTCTTGCCGGTACTCACTCCGGTATTTCTCCTCGTGACGCGTTACGAATACTCAAAATTTTTTTGAGTATAAACGCAGCACGCGGCAACATTGCCTGCACGGTCACTCTGTGGACGCAGTGAACCCTCCAGATACCGTTCATAGTCTTTTGTTATTCTTCAGTGGGAGAAGGTTCAATGTCCGCATCCACTCTGATTCAGAACGAATAAAAACAAGCGCGCACGCGCAGCAGAAATATCAGGGCATGCGTTCCATAGTAGAAAATACATTAAGTATTTGTTTTTATTAATATATTAGTTATTGTCCGGATTGATCGAGGAGGACTGCAAATGAAGGAATTTTCAATGTCAGTGCTGCGCATGACCGCGGCCGTAGTGGCAGCATTGTTGTTTGCCTTGCCGGCGCAGGCGCGACCGGTGCTTGAGCAAATAACCGAGTTCGCCGTGCCCGACGCCAACCAGGGCGTGGGCGTGGACCGCGATCACCTCTATGCTGTCAATAACCGGGTGATCGGCAAATACGACAAGCAGTCGGGCAAGCTGGTGAAAAAATGGCAGGGTGAGAAGGACGGCCCGATCAAACATCTCGACAGTGCGATGGTGATGGACGGGAAGATCTACGCCGCGCATTCCAACTATCCCGAGTGGCCAATGACCAGTTCGGTGGAGATTTTTGATGCGGAGACCATGACTCACGTTGGCACGCACAGCTTCGGCATCCAGTGGGGTTCACTGACCTGGATGGACTGGCATGACGGCCACTGGTGGATGACTTTCGCCAATTACGACCGGCTGCTGGGGCCGGGCAAAACGCCATACGGCCACAAGGCGAACACGGTGATGGTGAAGTTTACGCGGGACTTTCGGCCCGTGGCCTCGTGGACGCTGCCCAAATCCGTACTCGACAAGTTCGAGGACATGAGCAACTCCGGCGGTTCCTGGGGACCGGACGGATTCCTGTATCTGACGGGACATGACCCCGCCGAGCTTTACCGGATGCGCTTGCCGAAGGCCGGTTCCATCCTGGAGCTGGTCGATGCGATTCCGATGAACATCCGCGGCCAGGGCATTGCCTGGGATCGTTCCCGGCCGGGTGTCATCTACGGCATCATCCGCGCGACTGCGAAGGAGAGGGAAGCCGGCGGCAGTCACAAGGTGACGGTGTTCAGGCTGGAAGAAAAACCCTAGACTCAGGCACAAACACGCACTCATTGACGCAATCATGTGCAGAAAATTCAGGGAACAGGCATGACCAATAAGGAAGCTCAATACGCAGCGCTGTGGCCACGCGGTCCGCGCCAGACGAAAGTGAAACCGTTGGCGAAACGGCTGGCTACGCTGGAAGGCAAAACAGTTGCGTGGATATGGGACTACGTGTTCCGCGGCAATGAGGTGTTTGAGCAACTCGAAGAGAGTCTGCGCGAGCGTTATCCAGGCGTGAAATTCCTGCACTGGGATCAGTTTGGCAACACCCACGGCAGTGACGAACGCAACGTGGTCGCTAATCTGCCGCAGAAGCTGCGCGAACTCGGAGCCGATGCCGTCGTCTCCGGTATGGGTTGTTGAGGGAGTTGCACGCCCGCCGTGTTGCGGGCCAGTGTAGCGGCTGAAGCAGTGGGCATCCCGTCGGCGACGCTGGTGTGCGAGAGTTTCATGACCCTCGCCAAAGCGGCGTCGCAGGGTTTGGGTTTTCCCAACATTGCGGTGGCGCCGGTGCGTGGCCATCCCGGTCTGCAGAGCAAGGAAGTGCTGCAGCAGAACGTGCGTGAGCTGACGCTGGATGGTGTGTTGAACGCGCTGTTCAAAACACCGGCGATGGTGACGGTCGGTGGCGAGCCGGGGGCGCGCGACATCATCTGCAGCGGCAGCTTTGAAGCGGTCAACGAGTATTTCATCAAACATGAACTCTCCGACGGCCTGCCCATCGTGCCGCCGACAGTGGAGAAGGTTGAAGCTTTCCTCAAATACACCGAGCGCCAGGCTGATGAAGTACTGGGTGTGATGCTGCCCGACAACCGCGCAGCGACGGTATGGAGTGTCGCGGTCAACGGCGTGATGGCCGGCTGCCGACCGGAATACATGCCGGTGCTGATAGCGGCGGTGGAAGCGATGGTTGACCATGACTATGGTGTTGAACACAGCGGCAACACGCCGGGCGGTGACAACCTGATTGTGTTGAACGGCCCGATCATCAAGGAACTCGGTTTTAATTACACCCAGGGCGTGATGCGCGACGGCTTCCAGGCCAATACCAGCGTCGGCCGATTCTGGCGGCTGTATCTGCGCAATGTTGCCGGCTTCCTGCCGCACAAAAACGACAAGGCCACTTTCGGCAACACCTGGCGCGTGGTGGTGGCGGAGAACGAAGACGTTGCCGCCAAAATCGGCTGGCCGCCGAATTGTGCCGATTTCGGTTTTGCTGCGGGCTGCAATGCGCTGTCGGTGGGCCGCTACACCGGCGGCAACCATATATCGTCAGTGTCGGGTGCGACACCAGAAGAATTGCTGCCCTACATCGCCGATGCCGTGGTGCGACAGTATTCCTGGCAGATCATGTTCAGCGTGGGGCAGGGTTACGACACGCTGCGGCCGCTGCTGCTGTTGTCGCCGATCATCGCCGAGACCATCGCTGCCGGCGGTTGGTCGAAACAGAAGTTCCGCGAAGAACTGTTCAGGCAGGCGCGGATGCCGGCGCAGGAATTCGAACGCATCCTGCGCGACTGGACGCAGAAACCGACCTGGAACCTGACTGAGGAGCACGCAGCCGGGCGCATCCCGAAAATATTTCACGAGTCCGACGATCCGCAGCGTCTGGTGCCGCTGGTGTGGCGACCCGATGATTTCCAGGTGGTGGTGACCGGTGATCTTGGCCGTAACAGCATTTATGTGTTCGCGCACAATGGTGTGCTGGGATTCCCGGTGGCCAAGGAAATCAAATTGCCGAAAAACTGGAAGGCCTTGCGTGGGGAAAGGGGTTGAATGCACATGAAAGAGTTATTGCCGCATGCCGAGCGCGTCACCAAACTGCTGATCGCGCGCAAACAAACCGTCACCGTGGCCGAATCCGCCGCAGGTGGTTTGATCAATGCCGCGTTGCTCGCGGTGCCCGGCGCTTCCGCCTGCTGCCGCGGCGGGCTGGTGGTGTACACCGATGAAATCCGCCGTGCGCTGCTGGGTATCAGCGATGCCGACATGAAAGGCATTACGCCGGCGACGGAAATTTACGCCATGCTCGCCGCGCGCCGTGCCCGCGAGAAGGTGGGGTCGGACTGGGCGCTGAGTGAGACCGGTGCTGCGGGTCCGACCGGCAGCCGCTATGGTTATCCCGCGGGCCACGCCTGTTTTGCGGTGGCTGGTCTTGCGGAATGTTCGCGCACGCTGGAAACCGGCAGCGCGGATCGTGTCGCCAATATGCATGCATTTGCCGCGGCAGCGCTCGACCTGCTGGCGGAAGTGGTGGCGGCTGTGCCGCGCTGAACGGTGGTCGGCGCAGGCGTTAGAATCCGGTCATGAGCAACCTTCCGCAGTTTGCGAGTACTGTGCACGAGGTCACCGATGCGATGGAGGCCAACGAGCTCTACCAGCGCGAGGGTTGGACCGACGGACTGCCGATCGTGCCGCCGACCGAGGATGCCGTCGCGCGTTTCCTCGCTGCGGCAGAGCTTGATGCCGTTGCAGTGATCGGCGTCGAGCCGGTGCGCCGGCGCAGCATCACCGCCGAAAAAGTCGCCATTGCCGCGGTGATGGCTGGCTGTCTTCCGGAATACCTGCCGGTGGTGGTGGCCACGGTCAAGGCGATGTGCCAGCCCGAATACGCGCTGCACGGCAGCACGGCGAGTACCGGCGGCAGCGCGCCCTTCATCGTCGTCAACGGGCCGGTACGGCTCGCGATCGGCATGAATGCCACGCACAACGTGCTCGCCAACGCCAGCCGCGCCAATGCCACCATCGGGCGCAGCATCCGCCTGATCCTGCTCAACGTTCTGGGCGGCATCCCCGGCCAGCTCGACCGTTCCACCCTCGGACATCCGGGCAAATTCACCTTCTGCGTGGCGGAAGACGAGGAGGATTCGCCGTGGCCGCCGCTGTCGGTTGAACGCGGGGTGCCGGCCGGAGTCTCCGCGGTGACGGTGCTGCAGGTGGAGTCGCCGCACCAGATCATGAATGAATGGACGCATGATCCGAAGGAAATCCTCGACACTTACGCGGCGGCGATGCGCAGCAACATGCTGCTCTACTCAATCTGGGAAGGCAATTACGCCTTCGTGATTCCGAAGCAGCACCGCGAGATTTTTGCCGCCGCAGGCTGGACCCGGCAGAACATCCGCGACTACGTGTTCGAGGTCGCGCGGGTCAAACGCGGCGACTGGCGCCTGGTGGGGAAGGCCGCGGTGGCCGGGCGCAAGGATGAAGACAAAGTGTATTGTGCGCTGCGATCGCCCGATGACCTGCTGGTGGTTGCGGCCGGCGGGCCTGCCGGTGGTTTCGGCGCGATCCTGCCGCCGTGGTATGGCAAGAAATCACTGGCGGTGACGATGCCGGTCGGCGCGTGATTCGTAACCTGTGATTCCTAACCTGTGATTCGTAACCCTTTACCCGGAGGAAACCCGCATGACCCTCAGAGTCCTTGATCCACGGCAGTCGGCGCATGGCGAAGCGCTGCGCATGGCGCCGCCGCTGGCATCCCTCGACGGTGCGGTGGTCGGCATGATCGACAACGCGAAAATCGGCACCGAACGCCTGTTCGACTTCATTGAGGAGATCCTGCGCAAGGAATACCGCATCCGCGAATGCATCCGTCGCCGCAAGCCCGACGCCTCGCGGCCGGTGCCGCCACCGATGCTGATGGAGATGCGCGGGGCCGATGCGATCCTCGCCGCGACCGGCGACTGAGGGAGTTGCTCGTCGTGCAGTCTGCACGACGCCATCGAAGCTGAGCGGCTGGGTATTCCGGCGGTCGCGATCATGACCGACCGTTTCGTCGCCACGGCGAAAGCGGTGGCCGGGGTCAACGGCCTGAAGGACTATCCCTTCGCAGTGATCGCCCATCCGATCGCCAACAACGACGATGCAGTCCTGCGCGAAAAGGCGCGCATTGCAGTGGATTCCATTGTGCCGCTGCTGACCCGGCGCAAGGCTTAGCGGGTGTGGATTCAGCGGGCGGCTTGCCCGCTGTGGTCGAAGTAGCGGCTCGCAGCGGTGCGTGTCGCGCGCCAGGGCTGCACTGAGGCTTCGCCGGTTTCACCGTTGTTCTCGTCCTGCAAAGCGATGATGCGCACGGTGCCGGTGATGGTGTCGCCATCCACGCGGCCCTTGAACTGGTGGCGCATCCGCCGCGTGCCTTCCAGCGTCATCTCGAGCGTGAAGGACAGTTCGCCGCCCTCGATCCGGATGTCGTGGAAGTTGCCGCGGCGACTGCCCGCGCGCACGAAACCTTCGGCGTCCTGGAAATGCTGGTCGAAAATCGCGTCATAGCTTCGAGTCGCGCCGGCGACGGGCAGTTCCCAGCGCCAGTAGCCGCCGATGCGTGCCGGCACCACCCACAGGTTGAGCCGCATCGAATGATCATCGACCCGGTCAGGCCGCCAGTTGCCCAGCGACCAGATGTTTGTAATGACGCGGGTGCCGGGCTTCGCTTCGCGAAGGATTTTCGGACGCAGCATGCGCATCACTTCCGGCCACAGCCAGATGAAAATCACATCGGCCCGAGAGAGATCGGCATCGAAGACGTCGCCGTGCAGGAACCTGACCCGGTCTGCGAGTCCCAAGTTTTGCGCAGTGGAATTGGATTCGCGCACCAGTTTTTCGTCAAGGTCGACGCCCCAGCCGCGGATGCCGGCATGGGCGCGGGCGGCGGCGATGATGATGCGCCCGTCGCCGGAGCCGAGATCGACCGCCACGTCGCCGTCCCGCAGATCGGCAAGCATGACCATCCGCTCGACACTGACCGGATCACTGGGGATAAAAATCGAGAAACGTTCCTGTGCCCAGACTGCGCCGCCTGCCGCGACTGCTGCGCAAAACATCGTTGTTTGCCACCACCGCATGATGTGCTCCCGGAGATCGGCAAAGCATACTAATGTGCCGCATGGCGTGGACTGAGCGCTGTATTTTTCACAGTACTGTGCAATTCTAGGGCCACGCTGACCTTTACAGGGATCTGTCGCCATGACCGAGCAAAAACTTACAGGAAAAATCGCCCGCGAACGCATCGTGATGCTCGACATCCCGCGACCGGACAAGGCAGTCATCGATGCCTTCCTCGCGCTGACCGATCTGGCTGGCACGGTGTCGGATGCAATGGACGAACTGGGCATTCACGGCGCAATCCCCGCGGCGACGCTGCAGCCGATGCTGCCGGGGGCGCGCATGATCGGCCCGGTGATGACGGTGCGCAATATCATGCAGTCGGTGCCGCCGACGCTGGGCGCAATGGCGCGAAAATCGGGTCAGGCTGACATCGAAGCACACAATCTGGCCAGGCCCGGCGATGTTCTGGTGATCGAAGGTGTCGCGGGCATTTCCAGCCTCGGCGGTAATTCGGCCAACGTCGGCAAACGCCAGGGCGAGGCCGGTGCGATTGTCGACGGCGCGACCCGCGACGTGGCGACTGCACGCAGCATCGGTTATCCAATCTGGGCGCGTGGCGTGAGTCTGATGACTGGCAAGTGGCGCGTCGAAACCGTCGCCATCAACGGCCCGGTGCAGATCTGCGGTGTGCCGGTCAATGCCGGTGACCTGGTGGTGGCTGATGACAATGGTGTGTGTTTCATTCCGCGAGCGCGGATCGCTGAAGTGCTTGCACGTGCGCAGGCGTTGTCGGCTGGCGAAGAGGAGCGCAACCGTGATGTTGCTGCCGGGATGAGTGTGGTCGAGGTTGCCAATAAGGCGTATTTCCGCAAGATCGGTGACAAGTAAGCACCCGCTGCCTTATAAAATAATTAATAAAAACAATAGGTTATAATTACAATTCGCAATGTTGGGATGGGCTGTGAATCAAGAATAATAATTTTCGCCATATTTGACGAAATAATCGGATAATATCCAAGTAATTCGCTATAATTGGCGAATTATGAAAATATCAAAACAAGTCGTTGATGCTGGTGTTCTGACGGAGCTGGGGCAGCGCATCGTCCATGTCCGCCTGCAGCAGAACCTGACGCAAATCGGGCTGGCGGAGCAGGCCGGCATTTCCAAGCGCACGCTCGAGCGGATGGAAGCGGGTGGCTCGGTGCAGTTGTCCAGCTTCATCCGCGTCTGTCGCGCGCTCGATCTGCTGGAACGGTTTGATGCGCTGATTCCCGAGGTTGCGCCGGGTCCGATGGCCCAGCTCAAGCTGCGTGGCAAGGCACGCAAACGCGCCTCATCGGCCAAGCAACCCGCCGCGGCCTATGGCCCATGGACCTGGGGCGATGACACATGAGCACAATCGCCGAAGTCCGGCTCTGGGGCCGCACCATCGGCGCGGTGACGCTGGAGGACGGGCGCGATTACGCGGCGTTCCAGTACGAGCCGGCATTTGCCGGCAGCGGCATCGAGGTGTCGCCGGTCACCATGCCGCCCGGCAACACGGTGCACGAGTTTCCCGCGTTGCCGCGCAATACTTTTCACGGCCTGCCCGGATTGCTCGCTGATTCGCTGCCCGACCGATTCGGCAATGCGCTGATCGACGCCTGGCTGGCGACGCAGGGCCGGCAGCCCGACAGTTTCAATGCGGTGGAGCGGCTGTGTTACACCGGCACGCGCGGCATGGGCGCGCTGGAATTTGTGCCGAACATCGGACCGCGGCCGCAGCGCGCCCAAAAAATCGAAATCGATGCGCTGGTGCAGCTCGCCTCCGAGGTGCTGCAGCATCGCGGTGGCCTGCAGGCGTCATTCGCCGGCAGGCGCCGCGCGCAGGCGCTGCAGGACATTCTGCGCGTCGGCACGTCCGCGGGCGGCGCTCGCGCCAAGGCGGTGATTGCGTGGAATCCGGCCAGCGGCGAAGTGCGCTCGGGACAGATCGAGGCGGGCTCCGGGTTTGAATACTGGTTGCTCAAGTTTGACGGCGTGGCCGGCAACAAGGACAGGGAGCTTGAGGATCCGCAGGGCTACGGCGCCATCGAATACGCCTATTACCTGATGGCGACGGCCGCCGGCATCACCATGCCCGAGTGCCGTCTGCTCGAGGAAAACCAGCGGCGGCATTTCATGAGCCGGCGTTTTGATCGCGGGGCCGGCGGGGACAGGCTGCACATGCAATCGCTGGGCGCGCTGGCACATTTTGATTACAACCATGCCGGCGCTTATGCCTACGAGCAGGCGTTTCTGGTGATGCGCCAGCTGGGTTTGCCGATGGCGGCGGTCGAACAACAGTTCCGGCGCATGGTCTTCAATGTCATCGCCCGCAACCAGGATGATCACGTCAAGAACATCGCGTTCCTGATGGACAAGGCGGGACACTGGTCGCTGTCGCCCGCTTTCGACATGACCTACAGCTACAACCCGGCGGGGTCATGGACGGCGCAGCACCAGATGACGATCAACGGCAAGCGCGACGGCTTCGTGCTGGCCGATTTGCAAACCTGCGCCCGCAGTTCGCTGATGAAGCGGGGGCGCGTGGAGGCAATCGTCGATGAGGTGCGCGCGGTCGTTGCGCAATGGCCGGATTACGCCGACCGGGCGGGCGTGCCGGTAGTCTGGCGCACGCAGATTCAAGGCCACCACCGCCTGGCACTGCCGGGCTGATGAGCGGCCGGTTGCTCGCTGGTTGCTGTGTAACAATACGGCACTGTCGTCCGTCACCTGCGGCACGACGCATCCCCGGAGATTCTGTGCGCATACTGCTGGTTGAAGACGATGTGATGCTCGCCGAGGCGATCACGCGTGCGCTGACGCAATCAGCGCATGCCGTCGATGGCGCGCGTAGCGGCGAGGAAGCTGACCGCGCGCTGGCAACCAGCCAGTATGACCTGGTGCTGCTCGACGTCGGCCTGCCGCAGATCGACGGTTTCGAGGTGCTGCGGCGGTTGCGCGCGCGGCGCTCGACGGTACCGGTGCTGATGCTGACGGTGAATGACGCGCTGGAA
>JBBQAO010000100.1:0-11726 GCA_038316355.1 Burkholderiales bacterium | reverse complement strand
ACTAACACCTGCAGACCGCCCGTGTTGCGCCGCAGTCAGGCCGGGACGGGCGGCTGATTACCCCAACTACTCCAACCATTCCAACTACCCCAACTTTCACCAAGGAGCTTTGCACATGAACTCGAAATCCCTCGCCATCACCGCCTTCACCCTCGCCGCCCTCGTTTCCGGCGCTGCCATTGCCCAGGACAAGGGCGCATCGATCAAAGGCGAAAAAGAAAAATGCTACGGCATCTCGCTGGCCGGCAAAAACGACTGCGCCGCGGGTCCGGGTACCAGTTGCGCCGGCACCAACAAAGCCGACTACCAGGGCAATGCCTGGAAATATGTCGCCAAAGGCACCTGCACCGGCATCAAGACCCCCACCGGCACCGGCTCGCTGAAAGCGATCTAAGCGGCACACCAGTCTGCTACTAACGCACCTCCAACCATGACCCACTTCCTCGACGCCGGACTGGGGCTGAAACCGCAGCATTATGATGCGGCGCTGGCCTGCAGTACGGCGGGGTTATGGTTTGAGGTGCACCCCGAAAACTACATGGTGGCCGGCGGCCCGCGCCTGTCATGGCTGGAAGCAATCCGCGGCAATCATCCGGTGTCACTGCACGGTGTGGCGCTATCGCTGGCCGCCGACAGTGAGCCCGATGCAGCACATTTGCAAAAACTGACAGCACTCGCGCGGCGTATTGAGCCCGCACTGATTTCAGAACACCTCGCCTGGTCCACCTGGCGCGGCGCGTATCACCCCGACCTGCTGCCGTTTCCGCGCACAAACGAAGCGCTGGCACGCATTGCCGACAATATTTCCAGAACACAGGATGCGCTGCAGCGGCGCATTGCCATCGAAAACCCCTCGCATTACCTGAAACTCGACGGTCACGAATGGGCCGAAACCGAATTTCTGCAGGAACTGGCGCGCCGTACCGGCTGCGGGCTGCTGCTCGACGTCAATAATGTTTATGTCAGCGCTTGCAACATGGGCTACTCCGCCGAAGATTACCTCGACGCCTTCCCCGGCAAGCCGGTGATGGAAATCCATCTCGCAGGCCATGCACCGGATCCAAACCTTGGCGACGCACTGCTGGTCGATTCTCACGATGCGCCGGTCTCTCCGGAAGTCTGGGCGCTATATGAGCGCCTGATCCGCCGCATCGGCGCGCGGCCGACACTGATCGAGCGCGACGACAAGCTGCCTGAATTCGAAACGCTGCTCGCCGAGCGCGAACAGGCCGCTGCCGTGCTGCGCGGCACGCTGGCGGAGGCCGCGTGATGGTTACCGTTCCCGCCACTACAACTCTCCTCGCCCCTTCAACTCTTCTCGCCCGCTTCCAGGATGATTTCGCGCTGGCCTTGCTGGCGACGGACGATGCCGCACCATCCGCGCTGGCGGCACTGACTGCACAACCGGCGTTCGCGGTCTATCGCAATACCGTCATGAAGGGCTGCATCGACGCGCTGCAGGCCAACTACCCTGCCGTCAACCGCCTGGTCGGCGACGAATGGCTGCGTGCCGCGGCTGCGGTTTATGCGCACGATGCACTGCCCGGCAAGCCGATGCTGCTCGACTACGGCGCAGACTTCGCCGATTTCCTCGCACGATTCGAACCCGCTGCGGAATTGCCCTACCTGACCGGCGTAGCACGGCTCGATCGTTTCTGGAGCGAAGCGCATGCTGCGGCATCTGAAGATGCATTGCTAGCAGCCGCAGTGACGCAACTCGCCTCCAGTAATTTTTTCCATGCGCGGCTGCAGCCACATGCCGCAACGCGCTGGGCATGGTTTGCAGAAACCCCGATCTACACCATCTGGTCACGCAACCGCAGCGACGCCGTTGTTGACGGCGATATCGAATGGTTATCCGAAGGCGCATTGCTGACGCGACCGCAGGACAACGTGCAGTGGCGCGCGCTTGATCACGCCGGCTGCGCGTTTCTCGATACCTGCGCGGCAGGCGGCACAGTTGCCGACGCCGCACAGGCCGCACTCGAAGCGCAGGCCGGTGCCGACCTTGGCCGGTTGATGACGACCCTGCTCGAAGCCGGCGCATTCAGCCGGCTGGATCTGAATACCTGACGAACACAAAGGAAAACCCATGAATCCTGCAAGCACCATGACGGATACAGCCGCGACCGGAATCGTCGGTCGCTGGAACCGCATCGCCGATCTACTCACGGCTTACATCAGCCACAACCTCCTTGCACTGGCCGCGCGCATCGCTGTCGCGGCGATTTTTTTCTATTCGGCGCGCACCAAAGTCGACGGCCTGCTGTCCATCAAGGACACCACCTTCCTGCTGTTCGCGGAGGAATACAAGCTGCCGCTGCTGCCGCCGGAATTAGCGGCGCATATGGCGACTTACGCCGAACACCTGTTCCCGATCCTGCTGGTGCTGGGTTTGTGCACACGGCTGTCGGCGCTGGCTTTGCTCGGCATGACCGCAACCATCCAGATTTTTGTCTATCCCGATGCCTGGCCCACGCACCTGACCTGGGCGATGCCGATGCTCTATCTGATCGGACGCGGCGGCGGCGCCTGGACTGTCGATCAGCGCCTCGGCATCAAGTAAAACAAATAAAACACAAATAAAACAATTAGTTACGTAAATTTCCAGCGCCTACTTTGCGTCTTTCTTCCCTTTGCGTCTTTGCGTTTAAGCCCTTGTTTGCATTCTCAGAAAAAAACCTTGACGCAAAGACGCAAAGAAAAAAGAGAGGCGCAGAGAAATTCAAAATCACTTTCTGTCAGGTGTTTTTATCGACAATATCCAGCACCGGCTTGCCAACCATGCGGCGCTCTTCATAGGCGGCATGCGCCTCTTCGACATTGTCCAGCGTGTAACGCCCGGCGATGCTGATGTTCAGCGATCCATCAAGCAACGCGCCGAAAATATCATCAGCTCGACCCCGGATTTCCGCGGCATCACGCAAATGATCGGCGAGCCGCGGCCGCGTCAGGAACAGCGATCCGGATTCACCGAGCTCGAGTGGATCGAGATCCTGCACCGAGCCCGACACATTGCCGTAGTTGACGATCAGGCCGCGGGTGCGTGTGACGCGGAAACTGTCGCGTAAGGAAGTCTTGCCGATTGAGTCGTAGACCACATCGACACCCTGCCCGCCGGTGGCCTCGCGGATTGCCTCGACAAAACCACCGTTGTCATACAGCACCACCAGATCCGCACCGCGTTCCCGCGCGACAGCAGCCTTGTCCGCCGAACTGGTAGTCGCAAACACCCGCGCACCGCTGCGTTTCGCCAACTGGATCAACACCTGGCCGATACCGCCGGAGGCGGCATGCACCAGACAACTCTTGCCCGGCCCGAGCTGGCCGACATCGTGCGCGAGGTAATGCGCGGTGTATCCCTGGAATACCGACACCGCCGCCAGATCCAGCGGCAGCGCGTCCGGCACTTTCACCGCCTGCCAGGCCGGCACCACCGCGTATTCGGCATAACTGCCCCAGACGATGCACCAGGCGACGCGGTCACCCACCGCATGCGTGTTCACGCCTTCGCCGATTGCAGTAACAACACCCGCGCCTTCCATGCCCAGCGTGCACGGCAGGCGCACCGGGTAGGTCCGCGATTTTTCATACTTGCCCTGCCGGGTGTGGATATCCATGAAATTGATGCCGGCATGATGCACGCGCACCAGCAAGGTGCCGGAGGCGGCCACCGGCAACGGCGCGTCGATGCGCTGCAGCACTTCGGGGCCGCCGTATTGATGAATCTGGATGCTTTTCATGGCAGTGTGTTTTCCCGGGAAAGGCGGGAATTATCGCGTATCCGCCCCGCATCTTTCGCCGCCTCTTTCAGCGCCCTGTAAGGACTGTTAGAGTGCCGCGACTCATGCAGTGCAACAGACATCGCCGTTGCCCGGTTGGAATTTCCGGCGAAACGCGCGGTCAGATGACCGACAAGGAGAATCAACATGGAACGACGCGGATTTTTGCAAAGCCTGGCGCTGGCAGCGCTGGGCCCGACACTCTTCAGTGCGGCCCAGGCCGCCCAGGTGAGCGCAATGAAAGACATCGAAAACCTGCAGAAAAACTGGCGCTCACTGTTGGCCGCCAGTTTCAAGGCGCCCGCCCCCACCGAGCCGCTGAAGCTGTCCAATGACGAATGGCGCAAGCGCCTCGACAAGGCGCAATACAAAGTGCTGCGCGAGGAAGGCACGGAACGCCCCGGCACCAGCGCGCTGAATGGTGAGAAACGTGCCGGAATTTTCGCCTGCGCCGGCTGCGATCTGCCGGTATTTACCTCCGAGATGAAATACGAATCCGGCACCGGCTGGCCGAGTTTCTTCACCACCATCCCCGGCGCGTTCGCCACAAAAAAGGATTACGGCCTGCATTTGCCGCGCGTCGAATACCACTGCGTGCGCTGCGGTGGACATCACGGTCACGTGTTCGAGGACGGTCCGGCACCGACGCGACAACGCTGGTGCAACAATGGTGTGGCGCTCAAATTCATCCCCAAGAGCGCCTGACCGACGTAAACTGCCGGCATTGTGACCGGTGCCGCATCCCCAAAGATCACCGCCGCCTGCGAGGATATTGCCCGCGAACTCGAAGTGCGCAAGTTGCGGCTCTGCGCCGCAATCGACAGCCATGCGCCGGCTGCCTGCCGCGATGTGCATTTCAGCAGCCTGATTGAGCAACGTACTGAATTGTTCGCCGAACTCGGGCGTTTTACCGCGCTGCGGGCCGAATATCCGCAGGCCGTGACGCTGCGCACCTTTGTGCTCAATTCGCGCAGCCTCGATGCCGAAACCCGGCAGCGGCTGCTCGCCGCGCTCAACGACATGAACACCTGAGCGCACACGCCGGCGATTGCGCTACACTGCCATTGTGTCTTTGACCCCTTATCGATTGCGTCCGGCCGAAGGCGGCGATATCCACGAAATCGCCGTGATGTCGCGTTGCCTGATCGAAGTCGGGCTGCGTGGCTGGACCTGGCATCCGACGCGTGTGGCGCGCGCGCTGCGCGCCCGCGAAACCTGTGTGCTTGCAGCAGAAACACCGTTCGCCAACGCACCCGACCGTCTTGCCGGCTTTGCGATTGCCGAATTCGGCGATACCAAAATGCATCTCTCGCTGCTCGCCGTCAAACCGGCGTACCAGCGCAGCGGCATCGGCCTGGCGATGATCGAGTGGCTGATCGAATCGGCGCTGACTGCAGGCATCGACCACATCACCGTCGAAATGCGCGCCAACAATTTTGCCGCGCGCAGTTTTTACGAGGCGCTGGGTTTCAGACGCCAGCAGTACATCGGCGGTTATTACCAGAACATCGAAGCGGCGATCCGCATGCGCCGCGACCTGCATCAAAACGCCACCCTCCGCGAATCCAGAAAAACCTATTAAAAACAATAAGTTAAAACATGGTCTCCGGCATCAAGGCACTGACCTTCGACACCTTCGGCACAGTTGTCGACTGGCGCAGCAGCATCATCAGCGATCTCTCGGCATTCGGCCGCACGCGCGGATTGGGCATCGACTGGACTGCCTTCGTCGATGAATGGAAAAACGCCTACAAACCGGGCATGGACCGCGTACGCAAGGGTGAATGGCCGTGGACCACCATCGACGGCATTTACCGCAAGGCATTGAACGAGATGGCGCCGCGTTACGGCCTCGACAAACTGGACGAGGCCGCGCTGCACCACATCAACCGCGCCTGGCACCGCCTGCTGCCTTGGCCGGATTCAGTGCCCGGCCTGATACGGCTGAAGAAAAAATTCCTGATATCCACGCTGTCCAACGGCGACGTGGCGATGCTCGCCAACATGGCCAAGCACGGCGGCCTGCCCTGGGACGTGGTGCTTTGCGGCGAAGTGTTCGGACATTTCAAGCCCGATCCCGAGATCTATCTCGGTGCCATCGAAATGCTCGACTGCCAGCCGCATGAAGTGATGATGGTCGCCGCGCACAACGACGACCTGAAACACGCGCGCAGCCACGGCATGCGCACCGGCTTCGTGCTGCGTGCCACCGAATATGGCGCGGCACAAAAAACCAATCTCAAGGCCAGTGAGCCGTGGGACGTGATCGCCAATGATTTCGGCGAACTTGCAGACGCGCTCGGCGCTTAGCTCCTTCCTTAAAAGCGTTAACGCAAAGACGCAAAGGAAAAAAAAGCGCAGAGAAGAGCCTAAGGCCCGTAGAGTTGATTTGGTTTCCTCTGCGCCCCCCGGTTCTCTTTGCGTCTTTGCGTTAAGGGTTTTAATGAACCTTGATCAACTGCGTTAACGCAAAGACGCAAAGGAAAAAGAAAGACGCAGAGAAGAGCTCAAGGCCCGTAGAGTTGATTTGTTTCCTTTGCGCCTCCCGGGTCTCTTTGCGTCTTTGCGTTGATGGTTTTAAAAAAAATAATCAACACCCGCTCAGCAATTTACTCCGTGGCGCGCCAGTGCCCATGCCACATGCTCCCGCACCAGCGCCGACGGGTGATCGGTGCGCGCCTGTAACGCGGCAATGATTTCCTGTGTTGTTCCTGCTGTTGTTCTCACATTACCCAGCCCCACCGCGAGATTGCGCAGCCAGCGTTCATGCCCGATGCGGTATATCGCGCTGCCGGCGAGCCGTGCTGCAAACGTCGCCTCATCCCAGGCAAACAACTCGACCAGCGCCACATCATCAAGGCCGTTGCGCACCACAAAGTCATCCTCTTCCGTCACCTGTGCAAAACGGTTCCACGGGCACACCAGTTGGCAGTCGTCGCAGCCGTAGACGCGGTTACCGATCAGTGGCCGCAGTGCCTCGGGGATGCTGCCCTTCAGTTCAATGGTCAGATAGGAAATGCAGCGCCGCGCATCGAGTTGGTACGGCGCAACGATGGCCTGCGTCGGACAGACCGTGATGCACTTGCTGCAGGTACCGCAATGTTCTTCCTGCGCCTGATCCACCGGCAGCGGCAGGTCGGTATAAATCTCGCCGAGAAAAAACGCCGAGCCGCCTTCGCGGTTGAGCAGCAGCGTGTGTTTGCCGCGCCAGCCCAAGCCGGCTTTTTCAGCCAGCGCCACTTCCATCACCGGTGCGCTGTCGGTGAACACACGATAACGGTGCGGGCCGACGGCGGCTTCGATGCGCGTTGCCAGTTGCTGCAGTTTGCCGCGCAGCACCTTGTGGTAATCGCGCCCGGTGGCATAGCGTGAAATAAAGGCGCGCGAGTCATCCTGGATCACCGCCCAGCTGTCACGCGCGATTGGTGGCGTGTAATTGATTCGCGCCAGGATCACGCGCAGGGTGCCGGGCACCAGCTCGGCGGGACGACTGCGTTTCACGCCATGGCGTGCCATATAATCCATGTCGCCGTGCCAGCCGCGCGCCAGCCATTCCGCGAGGCGCGGCTCAGCCTGCGCCAGGTCACAGTCGGCGACCGCCAACTGCTGGAAACCGAGTTCGGCGCCCCAGCGACGGATATCGGCAAGCAGGGTGGTGTAATTGATCGTTGCAGTAACCAAATTCAAAACTTGCCACAGAGTTCACAGAGAACACAGAGAAGATCAAAACCATTGCCCGTGAAATTACCGCATTTTCCGTATTCATTCGGGTTTGCGCCTCGGTTTTGTTTTCCTCTGTGTTCTCTGTGCCCTCTGTGGCTAAAGCCTTTCGCTTTTAATTTCCATGACCAAGATTAACCGCTTTCTCGCCACCGAGGACGACACCCTGGCGCTGGGTTGCGCCATCGCGCCCCTGCTCGCGCCGGGCATGGTCATCCATCTCTGTGGCGACCTGGGGGCCGGCAAAACCACAGTGGCGCGCGGCATCTTGCGTGGCCTGGGGTACGAGGGTCGGGTCAAAAGCCCGACTTTTACCCTGCTTGAACCTTACAAGTTTTCTAAGTTATACTTGTATCACTTTGATTTTTATCGGTTCCTTGATCCGCGGGAACTGGAAGAAACGGGCTTTCGGGAATACTTCAATCCGGAATCCGTATGCTTGGTCGAGTGGCCGGAAAAAGCGCCCGACCTGGCCGCCGCGGATCTGCAGATCGATATGCGTGCCGAAGCGCAGGGCCGCACCACTGAAATCACTGCGCACACGGAGGTTGGCCGGCGTTGTCTCGACAAACTGACATACTGAGACCCGTCCTCTGCCCAGCGGCAAGCCGCACTTCTTTACCCTGCGTTTTGCCCACCCCCTTGCGCAAGCTGCAAGGCCTGCTGCAGGGTTTTGCCGCCACACTCGCGTTCTGCCTGCCCGCGCTTTGCTTGCCTGTTTTTGCCGCCGATGTGTTGGTGACTTCGACGCGGATCTGGCCGGCACCCGACTACACCCGGGTCACCATCGAATCGCAGCAGCCGGTGAAACACGCACTGTTCCGCCTCGACAATCCGGACCGGCTGGTGCTCGACCTCGAACACGTCGCGCTGAGCGCAACACTCAACGAACTCGCCGGCAAGATCAGCGCCAACGATCCCTATATCAAGGGCGTGCGCGTCGGCCGTTTCAAGCCGGGCACGGTACGGCTGGTGTTCGACCTCAAGGCGCGCGTCAAACCCGAAGCGTTTTCGCTGCCGCCGGTCGGCGAATACGGCCACCGCCTGGTACTTGACGTGTATCCGCTGGAGCCGCCCGACCCGCTGCTCGCGTTCCTGAAAAACCGCGAAACGCCGGCGACTCCCGCTGCGCCCCCGGGCGCCGCTGCGGTGCCTGCGCCGGTGCCGCCCGCAGTGGAAACCGGGCTGCCGCAGGTCATCGCCAAAAGCGAACCGCCGGCCGCGTCCAGACCCGCGCCGCGCGGCGCACGCCCGCCTTCGGAACGGCTGATTACCATTGCCATCGACGCCGGCCACGGCGGCGAGGACCCGGGCGCGCGCGGCCGCAATGGCACGCTGGAAAAAGACGTGACTCTGGCCATCTCGCTGAAACTCAAGGAACGCATCGACAACGAACCCAATATGCGCGCCGTGCTGACCCGCGACGGCGATTTTTTCATCCCCCTGCACATGCGCGTGGCCAAAGCACGGCGGGTGCGCGCCGACCTGTTCGTGTCAATCCATGCCGACGCCTTCATCAAACCTTCGGCCAACGGCTCGTCGGTATTCGCATTGTCGGAAAGCGGTGCCACCTCCGTGGCAGCGCGCTGGCTGGCCAAACAGGAAAACGACGCCGACCTGATCGGGGGCGTCAACCTCGGCATCAAGGATCCGTACCTGAAACAGACTCTCCTCGACCTGTCGCAGACCGCGTCGATCAACGACAGCCTGAAACTCGGCAAGGCGGTGTTGCAGGAGATGGGCGGCATCAACCGGCTGCACAAGAGCTATGTCGAGCAGGCCGGTTTTGCGGTGCTGAAGGCGCCGGACATCCCGTCGATCCTGATCGAGACCGCCTTTATCAGCAATCCGGATGAAGAAAAAAAGCTGAAAAATCCGGCATACCAGAATAAAATGGCGGACGCGATTTTCAACGGCATCAAGCGCTATTTCTCGAAAAATCCGCCGCTGGCGCCGGCACAGATTGCAATAAACCCTTGACCATCCCCGCACCGGCGGCGGGATTACAAGCTGCTCAGGGAATGAGGAGAACCGATGAATAAACTCAGCGGCAAAGTGTGGTCTGTCGTCCTGTTCTCAGCGCTGTTCGCGGGTTGCGCGACCGCACCGACGGATCAGACACGGGCACCGGATACGGTGGTGCTGCCCGAGGTCCGCAGTTTCTCCGGCCATCCGCCGGGGGCGACCCTGCCGCAGGGCTGGCAGCCGTGGATACTTTCCCCATTCAAACGCCCGACCTCTTACCGGTTGGTCAGCCGCGAAGGCAAAACCGTCGTGCGCGCAGACGCCAGATCGTCGGCCTCCGGCCTGATCCACCCGCTGGCATTGAATCCAGGCACATACCCGCTGCTGCAATGGCGCTGGAAAGTGGACGAACTGATCACCAAGGCCGACAACTCGCAAAAACACCTCGAGGACGCGCCGGCGCGGCTGGTGGTCAGCTTCGACGGTGACATGGAAAAGCTGACGCCGCAGGACCGCATGATGTTCGACAACGTGCGCATCCTCACCGGCCAGCAGATGCCCTACGCCACGCTGATGTACATCTGGGGCAACCGCGAGCCGCGGGAAACGGTGATTCCCAATAAACACACTTCGCGCGTGCGCATGATCGTCGTTGAATCGGGGCACGACAAACTCGGCAACTGGCAGGACGTCACGCGCAACGTGGTCGAGGATTACCGCCGCGCCTTCGGCGAGGAGCCGGGGCGGATCAGTGCCGTCGGCATCATGACCGACACCGACAATACCGGCGGCAGCGTGCATGCTTATTACGGCGACATCCTGTTCCGCAAAAACACACCGGTAACCACGGCAGCGGCGGACTGATCACAAACCGCTGCTAGGCCGCGGCGCGCTCCTGCATGAGCGCCGCCAGCAGGCAGTCAATATCTTCTTCGTTGTTGAAAAAACTCATCGAAACCCGGATCGCGCCATCCTTGACGTTGACGATGACGCGGTGTTTTTCGCGCAGTACGTCCATCAGCCCGCCGGCTTCCGGCGCGGCAAAACTGACGATCTGCGCGCGCTCGGTCCACGGTTCCGGCGTCAGCACCGGCAGTCCCGCGGCCTTCAACTGCGTCATACAATACGTCGAGAGTTCACGCACCCGGTCCTCGATGTTCTGCAGGCCGATGGATTCGATGAATGCGGCGCTGTCGCGCAACACGCGAATACCGAGAAAATTCGGATTGCCGCCCTCGAAACGGTGCGCCGTCCGCACGTAGTCAAACTGGCTGTTGAGATGCGCGCTGGCCTGCGCCGAACCTTTCGCCACCGGCGCTTTCAGGAACGGCGTACGGATTTGATCGATCAAATCCTCACGACAGTAAAGCAAGCCGGTTCCGGTCAGGCCAAACAGGTTTTTGTGGCCGCCAATGGCGACCATGTCGGCGCCGAGGCTGCTGAGCGGCGCGGCCAGAATGCCCGCCGCCTGCACGCCATCAACCACCAGTTTCACCCCTTGCGCCCTGCACACCGCACCGAGTTCCGGCAGATTCACGCGATAACCGTTGCCATAGGTGATGTAGGCGGTGGAGACCACGCGGGTACGCTGATCCATCTGCTCCAGGAATGTTTCCAGCGGCAGACGCCCGCCGCGATTCTTCGCATAACGGATTTCGACGCCTTTATTTTCCCAGTGCTTCCACACCCAGACATTGGCGACATGCTCCATGTCGGTCAGCACGATATTGTCCCCCGCCTGCAGATCAAAGGCGTGGGCGGCGATGCTGAGGCCTTCGGTGGTATTTTTGGTGAAGGCGATCTCGGCGGGTTTTGCCCCCAGCAGACGCGCCATGGCCTCGCGTGTTGCCGCGACATTGACCGCCGACCATGCGTCAACGCCCGCTGTCTCCCGTATATCGCGGCAATACTCCTGCATCGCCTGCTCCTGACAACACGGCGGCACTGTCTTGCGCGCGGTGTCGAGGTAAGTCCAGTTTGCGAGGGTCGGGAATTCCGCCCTGATTTGTGTCCAGTTGGCTGCGGTCATGCTGCTTCCTTGTGCAAGTTGAAGGCGGCGAGTGTGCCGCCGAAAGCCAATGGTAATTCAAACTTTACTTACAGGCTGCATGCGTAATCTGCCATGACAGCCCTGAGCCGCCCCAAGCCCGATAACCTGCTGACCGGCAGGCTGCCGGAAGAAATCAACCCGCATCTTTTACGCTACACTGCATATACGGGCACAGAATTTGCTTTGGTTTATCGGCAGGAAAAAACTTA
>JBBQAO010000140.1:0-6973 GCA_038316355.1 Burkholderiales bacterium | reverse complement strand
TGACTTCACCCGGTCGCGTTGGTCGCGTGGTGTACGACACCGATTTGCGGATGCCGCGGTCAGCTTCGAGCAGCGCGCTTACCAGGCTGGTTTTGCCGGCGCCGGAGGGCGCGCTGACGATGTAGAGATTGCCGCTCATGCGCAGTTCAACACATCTACTCGATGTTCTGGATCTGCTCACGCATCTGCTCGATCAGCAGCTTGAGATCCATCGCCACCTGGGTGACGGTGATGTCTGCGGATTTCGAGCCCAGCGTGTTGGCTTCGCGGTTGAGTTCCTGCATCAGGAAGTCGAGGCGTTTGCCCGAGGCGCCGCCCTTGCCGAGGATGCGCTGCAGTTCGTCGAGGTGGGTCGCCAGTCGCGACAGTTCCTCGTCGACGTCGATCTTGTTGATGAACAGCGCGATTTCCTGGCGTACGCGTTCGTCGTCGGCGGAAACCAGCGCCTCCTTCAGCCGCGCGTTCAGCTTTTCCTGGAATGCGGCGATGATTGCCGGGATCCGCGGCTGCACGACCCCGATGCGGGCGCGCATTTCCGTGGCGCGCTCGAGGATCACCGCCGCCAGCTTCGCGCCCTCGCGGGCGCGCGCTGCAGTGAATTCGCGCAGTGCCTCGCGCAGCAGTTCGCCTGCAGTGGCGCGCAATTCATCGGCGGGCAGGTCGTCGGCGCCAAGCATGCCGGGCCAGCGCAGAATGTCGGCCACGCCCAGCGGCCGTGCTTCGGGGAGCGCCGCGCGCGCGCGCGTATTGAGCGCCAGCACCTGCGCGAGCAGGGTGGAGTCGAGTTCCGTGCCGCCCCCCGAGTTGCTGCGCAGTGCGTAGGAGACCCGGCATTCGATTTTGCCGCGGGTCATTGCGCCCGAGATGGCTTCGCGCAGGGCCTGTTCGGCCTGTCGCAGTTCATCCGGCACGCGGAACGAAACATCGAGATAACGGTGGTTGACCGAGCGCAATTCGACGCTGACGGCCCCCCAGGAGAGCTCGCGAGAGGCAGTGGCATAACCAGTCATGCTGTGGATCATGGCGGGAGCTTTATAATGGGAACCCGTGAAACATAGCATATCGAAGGAATACCGTGCGACCCAGCCAGCGTAAACCGGATGAGCTTCGTGCCATCCGCATCACCCGCAATTTCACCTGCCACGCGGAAGGTTCCGTGCTGATCGAGTTCGGCGCCACCAAGGTGCTGTGCACGGCGAGCGTGCTTGAAAAACAGCCGCCACACCTGCGCGGCACCGAACGCGGCTGGGTCACCGCTGAATACGGCATGCTGCCGCGCTCGACCAATACCCGCACTGATCGTGAAGCGGCGCGCGGCAAGCAGTCGGGCCGCACCCAGGAAATCCAGCGCCTGATCGGACGTTCGCTGCGCGCGGTGGTGAGCCTGGAGCGCCTGGGTCAGCGCACCATTCATCTCGACTGCGATGTGCTGCAGGCCGACGGTGGCACACGCACTGCGAGCATCACCGGCGCTTATGTCGCGCTCGCCGATGCGGTGAATTTCCTGATTCGTGAAAAACGCCTGACGGCATCGCCGCTGCGCGAGGCCGTGGCCGCAGTATCGGTCGGCGTCTATAAGGGAGTGCCGGTGCTGGACCTTGACTATGCCGAGGATTCCACCTGCGACACCGACATGAACGTGGTGATGACCGAAGGCGGCGGCATGATCGAAATCCAGGGCACGGCCGAAGGTGCGCCATTCAGCCGCTCTGAAATGCAGGCCATGCTCGACCTCGCGCAGCGCGGCATCGGGCAACTGGTGGTGGCGCAGCGCGCGGCTTTGCAGTAAAACGGCAACTCAGCCACAGAGATTCTCGATACCCCTTTGAGGGGTGCACAGAGGCCACAGAGAAAACCGGGATGAAGCAGGCTTTTTGGTCTTGCCTTTCTCTGTGTGCTCCGTGATCTCTGTGGCTGATAGTTTTTAAAAATGAACAAAATCGTCATAGCCTCCAACAATCCAGGCAAGTTGCGTGAGATCGGCGCAATCCTTGCACCGCTGGCGATCGAGGTGGTGCCGCAGGGCGCATTGGGTGTCAGCGAAGCCGATGAGCCGTACGGCACTTTTGTCGAAAACGCGTTGACCAAGGCGCGCCATGCCAGTCGCGCGACCGGCTTGCCTGCTCTGGCCGATGATTCCGGTGTCTGCGTGCATGCGCTCAGCGGCGAACCCGGCGTACATTCCGCGCGTTACGCGGAAGCTGCAGGCAGCGGGCAGCGCGATGACCAGGACCGGCGCAACAATGAAAAACTGCTGCATGCCCTTGAAGGTGCGACCGATCGCCGCGCGCATTATTACTGCGTGATCGTGCTGCTGCGCCACGCCGACGATCCGCAGCCGCTGATTGCCGAAGCGGAATGGCATGGTGAAATCCTGCCGGCGCCGCGCGGGGAGGGCGGTTTTGGTTACGATCCGCTGTTCCTGATTCCAGAGCTCGGCAGGACCGGCGCCGAATTGCTGCCGGAAGAAAAAAACCGCGTCAGCCACCGCGGCAAAGCGCTGGCGATCCTGGTGGAGCGTTTGCGCACGCTGTCTCCGGCGTAACGCGCCCCCCGTCATGACCACCCGCTCCGCAATCACTCAGCACTCATCGCTGCAGTTCAACACTCTGCCGCCGTTGTCCTTGTACATCCACATTCCGTGGTGTGTGCGCAAATGTCCGTACTGCGACTTCAATTCGCACGAGGCGCGCGGCGTCTTGCCCGAAGATGAATATGTAGCCGCGTTGCTTATTGATCTCGAGGCGGCGCTGCCGCGGGTCTGGGGCCGGCAGGTGCTGACCGTGTTCATCGGTGGCGGCACACCCAGTCTGATATCGGTGCGCGCACTGGATGCCTTGCTCGCAGGGGTGCGCGCGCGGCTGCCGCTGGCGGCGGATGCGGAAGTGACCATCGAAGCCAATCCCGGTACCGTGGAAGCAGAAAAATTCGCCGGTTTCCGTGCCGCCGGCGTCAACCGCCTGTCGCTGGGCGTCCAGAGTTTCAACGACCGGCACTTGTCCGCGCTGGGCCGCATCCATGACGCGGCGGATGCACGTCGTGCCGCGGAACTTGCGCTGCGCAGCTTCGACAACGTCAATCTCGATCTGATGTACGCATTGCCCGGGCAGAGGCCGGATGAAGCCGCTGCCGATATTGCAGCGGCGATTGCGTATGCGCCGCAGCATCTGAGCGCGTACCACCTGACGCTGGAACCGAATACTTACTTTCATCGTTATCCGCCGGCACTGCCCGATGACGACACCGCCGCTGAAATGCAGGACGCGCTGGAGGCGCAACTCGCCGGCGCCGGGTATGAACACTATGAAACCTCCGCCTTTGCCCATGCCGGCCGGCGCAGCAAGCACAACCTCAATTATTGGATGTTTGGCGACTACCTCGGGATCGGCGCCGGGGCGCATAGCAAAATATCGTTTAAAAACAATATATTGCGTGAGTCCCGTGCGCGCCAGCCGAAAGCCTATCTGGCACAGACCGCCGCCGGGACGGTGATCCCCGAGTCGCGTGAGGTCACGATCGCCGAACTGCCGGGGGAATTCATGATGAATGCGCTACGCCTCAATCAGGGCTTCGACCTGTCCCTGTTTGTCGCGCGCACCGGGCTGGAGCTGACGCATATCCTGGCGACGCTGGACCGGGCCGAGGCGCGCGGCCTGCTGATCCGCGATCATCAGCGCGCGGTGCCGACGGCGCTGGGCCGGCGTTTCCTGAATGATCTGATGCAGATGTTTCTGGCCTGATTTTATTGGCCTGAATTGCCGCATCGTGGCCATTGCGTTTCGGCATTGCGGGGCTAGAATAGAATCAAGCGTTGTGTCGAAGCGGTGGGCGCAACGCACAAAAAAACGGTTCAAAACCAGCCTACTGCATCGGAGGGGATTTAATGAACAGCATCAAACATGGTGTTATTGCGTCTTTTATTGCCGTAGCGGCGCTGGCCAGCGGTGCAGCGCAGGCTCAGGCCTATCCCAGCAAACCCGTGCGTTTTGTCGTGACCTATCCGGCCGGTGGCAGCTCGGATGCGATGGCGCGCATCATCGGCCTCAAACTGACCGAGTACTGGGGGCAGCAGGTGCTGGTGGATTCACGGCCCGGCGCAGCCGGTGCGGTTGGCATGGAATACGCGGCGAAGCAGGCGCCCGACGGTTACACCTTCCTGCTCGGCAATTTCGGCCCGGTGACTGCAAATCCGCTGATGACCAAGGTCAAGTACAACGTGGCCAAGGATTTTGTGCCGGTGTCGCAGATCACGCGCGCGGCAAACATCCTGGTGGTGCCGGTGACGCTGCCAGTGAAAAACGTCAAGGAGCTGGTCGGGTTGGCGAAAAAGAATCCCGGCGTCATGACCTATGCCACCAGCGGCCCGGGCAGCATGTCGCACCTCGCCGGTGAAATGTTCAAGCGCCTGGCCAAGGTCGATGTGGTCACTGTGCCCTATCAGGGTGGTGTGTATTCGATCGCCGCGGTGCAGGGCGGGCACATCATGATGATGTTCTCCGACGCGCAACCGGTAATGTCCAACATCAAGGCCGGCAAGCTGCGCGCGCTGGCGGTGACCAGTGCCGAGCGCACGCCGTTCACACCGGAATTGCCGACGCTGGCCGAAGAGGGCATCAAGGGCTTTGCCGCCGCCAACTGGTGGGGCATCCTGTTCCCGGCCGGTGTGCAAAAACCGATCGTCGACAAGGTGTCGGCTGATCTGGGCCGGGCGCTGGCCGACAGTGGTGTCAAAGAAAGGCTGGGCATCCTTGGTGTGGAGGCGGTGCACAGCAACCCGCAGCAATTTGCAGCCTTCCTGGCTTCAGAAAACGAGGTCTGGGGCAAGCTGATCAAGGAAGCCGGCATCGGCGGCATCCAGTAGACACGGTTACCCTGGCAAACGGCGGCCTGCGGGCCGCCGTTTTTACGTGTGTTTGCGAAAAACGATGTCCCACACGCCATGACCCAGTTTCAGGCCACGGGTTTCGAACTTGGTCTGCGGGCGATACGCCGGCCGCTCGGCATAAGCCGCGGCGGTATTGGCCAGCGCCGGTTCAGCGCTGAGCACGGCGAGGATCTGCGCCGCGTATTCCTGCCAGTCCGTCGCCGCGTGCAGATACGCGCCGGGCTTCAGGCGCGACACGGCGAGTGCGACAAAGGCGGGCTGGATCAGTCGCCGTTTTTGCTGGCGTTTTTTCGGCCAGGGATCGGGAAAATAAATGTGCAGGCCGTCGAGGCTCGCTGGCGCGATCATCCGCTCCAGCACGGCCACGGCGTCGTGCTGGATCACGCGCACGTTGTTCAGACCCAGTTCGTCAATTTGCTTGAGCAGGCTGCCAACACCGGGCGTGTGCACTTCGATGCCGATGTAGTCCTGCTGCGGGTGTGCCGCGGCAATCGCCACCGTGGTTTCGCCCATGCCGCAGCCGATTTCGAGGATGCGCGGCGCTTTGCGCGCGAACACGGTGTCGAGGTCGAGCGCTGTATCGGCATAGGGAATGCCATAGCGCGGCAGCAGCGTGTCGTGCGCGCGGCGTTGGGCGTTGGAGACGCGGCCCTGGCGCAGCACGTAGCTGCGGATCGGTCCGTGGGGGTTTTCGGCAGTCAAAATGATTTGAGATTAAAGGAAGTCAAGATCCAGAACAGGAAGTCAAGATCCAGAGCATTAACCGCCGATGTGCGCGGATTAACGCCGATCAATTCAAAACCAATCTGAAGACGAACAAAAATAATTCATCAAACAAGGCAATCCACGTTGGAGTAGTGCTTTTCGATTGATCTGATTTTATCGGTGTAAATCTGCGCACCCCTCAAGGGGTATTGAAAAGAATTTATCAGCGGTTGAATAAAATCCTGCTTTTCTGTCAGGCGCTCTAAGGCTTGCCGATCAGACCGGTGGTCGGCGAACTTGGTGCAGCGGAATAAAGTTTTTTCGGCATGCGTCCGGCGCGCCAGGCATTGCGTCCGGCGATGACGGCCTGTTTCATCGCCGTGGCCATCAGCACCGGATCCTTTGCTGCGGCAATTGCGGTGTTCATCAGTACCGCATCGCAGCCGAGTTCCATCGCGATCGCAGCATCGGAGGCGGTGCCGACCCCGGCATCGACGATGATCGGCACCCTGGCATTTTCGATGATGATCTGCAGGTTCCACGGATTGAGAATGCCCATGCCGGAACCGATCAGCGAGGCCAGCGGCATCACTGCAACGCAGCCGATTTCCTCGAGCTGTTTGGCGATGATCGGATCATCCGAGGTGTAAACCATGACCTTGAAACCGTCTTTAACCAGCGTTTTTGCCGCGATGATGGTTTCCACCACGTTCGGATACAGCGTTTTCGGGTCACCCAGCACTTCCAGTTTGACCAGATCATGGCCGTCGAGCAGCTCACGCGCGAGGCGCAATGTGCGCACTGCGTCATCCGCGCTGTAGCAACCGGCGGTGTTGGGCAGCAGCGTGAATTGTGATGCCGGTACCGCATCGAGCAGGTTGGGTTCATTCGGATTCTGGCCGATGTTGGTGCGGCGGATGGCGACGGTGACGATCTCTGCGCCGCTGGCATCGATGGCGGCGCGGGTTTCGGCGAAGTCGCTGTACTTGCCGGTGCCGATCAGCAGCCGGGAGTTGTAGGATTTGCCACCGATGAGCAGTGGGTCGAGGTTTTCGTGTGGTTTCATGGGGAGGTCCTCAGGCATTCTGTTGAGGTGGATTGTGCGGGTCCGGACCGTGGGCGGCAATGACCGGCGTCAAGAACGGACTCAGCCGCCGCCCACCGCGGCGACGATTTCCAGGCGGTCGCCGTCCTGCAACACGCAGGCAGCAAACTGGCTGCGCGGCACGATTTCGCCGTTGCGTTCCATGGCGATGCGTTTTCCGGCCAGTTGCAGCAAGCCGACCAGGTCGGCACAGGTCGGAGCCTGATCGAAAGCGCGGGATTCGCCATTAATGGTGACTGAAATCAAAGCCGTGATCTTGTAGGGGTATATAAAGGGGG
>JBBQAO010000048.1:0-26179 GCA_038316355.1 Burkholderiales bacterium | reverse complement strand
CCCGGCGCAGAATCCAGCGGGCTGATGACGCCGCCGCCACCGACTTTCGGCACATGCGTGTAGATCATCGTCGTTTTTACATCGGCGTGGCCCAGCAGTTCCTGCACGGTGCGGATGTCATAAGCGCCCTGCAGCAAATGCAACGCAAAGCTGTGGCGCAATGTGTGGACCGAAACCGGCTTGTTGATATCCGCCCGCGCAACCGCTTTCTTGATCGCGCGTTGCAGACGCTCCTCATACAGATGGTGACGTCTGCGAATTCCGCTGCTCGGATCGGTGGACAAGGTCGGCGACGGAAAGACCCAGTGCCAGGTCCAGGTTTCAGCGGCACGCGGATGTTTGCGTGCAAGAGCGTCGGGCATCTCGACGCCGGGCACAAGCGCCGCACGATCCTCTGCCCATAAAGCACGTGCGCGCGCAAGCTGCTCATGCAGCGCCTCGCGCAGCGATTGCGGCAGCATCACGACACGATCTTTCCCGCCCTTGCCTTCGCGGACGATGATCGAGCGCCGGTCGAAATCGACATCCTTGACCCGCAGGCGCAGCCCTTCCATCAGGCGCATCCCGGTACCGTAGAGCAGCCGCGCCAGCAACCCGACTTCGCCGTCGATCAGCGCGAACAGCCGTTCCACCTCATCGCGGGAGAGCACGGTCGGCAATCGCTCAGGGGCGCGAGGGCGCCCGATCTCGTCAAGCCAGGGCAGCTCGATATCCGGCACCTCCTTGTAAAGAAACAGCAGCGCGGACAACGCCTGCCGGTGGGTGGACGCCGATACCGAGCGCTGGCAGGCGAGCCAGGTCAGATAAGCCTCGACTTCAGGCTTGCCCATCTGTGCCGGATGGCGCAGCTTGTGCCAGCGGATGAAAGAGCGAGCCCAGTAGACGTAAGTCTTTTCAGCGCTTAAGCTCTAATGCAGGTAACGGATGCGTTCCCGCAATTGATCCAGCAGCCGCATGGGCTGCAATGGCGGCTTGACGGGTGTGGCCTTTTTGTTAAACCTGTACATATATACAGTCGTCTAAGTCAAGCTTTTGAATAAAAGCAAGTTCCAGCAAGGGGAGGCAGGGATGTTAGACCGCAAGCCCCGCTGTTATGCCGCAGATTTGCGGTCTAAATCTCGTTAACTTATGAGCAAAGCTTCGATCGGCTGGTTTCTTCGAGAAAGGGTGCGGAGAATTCTCTTGTTTGGCTTACTTGCCTGGCTCGGCTTTGTCGCTTCGCCTTTTCTGGCCCCATCGGTTGGCGTCCGACTATTGCCTGTGATCCTGTTTGTGCCGTTCATTGGTGCAGTCGTTGCGCTGACATTTTTTGTCCGTTGTCCACGCTGCAACGGAAACCTCGGCTTGCTCATTGCTCAAACGTATGCCCCCGGCCGCTTCCGCAAAGCGGCATTAAATTGCCCTTTTTGTGGCGTTCGCTTCGATGACCACCCCTAACATTTCGGTCGAGAGGGACGCTTCGTCGCAAAGCGGCTCGCGCGCCTCACCTCCGCGTTAGCTGACTAAGGACTCAGAATGACCATCCACATATTGAGTGCGAACGGCCTGGTTCAGGACCTCGCGGCGGATCGCGTGACGCCCCAACAGCAAGCCGTGTATTTGATACTGAACTTTTGCGCCTGGATCGTGCCCTCGTACCTGTACCTTTTTCCCGCACCCACTACAACGGAAGTGCAGTCGTTCTTTTGGTCGGTCTGGCTCATTGAGATGTTTCTGCTGGTACTTATCTGCATTACCGGTGTCAACTCTTGCCTCAGAAAATGCCGGATTGATCCGCGAAAGAACTTTTTCGTTGATTTCACCTGCCTCTCGATTCCAGTCACGATTACCACGTTGATCGTGATTTGGGGCGTGTTTCATCTCTTCACGACTTTGCCTGCGTGGCTACTGGTTCAAGGTACTGTTTCTAACGACTCACTATGGTGGCTACCCTGGCTCCAGTCCTCACGCATCTACGACGTAATGCGACTCCTGGCTTCAGTGGGTGTTGTGTTCATCATGTTTCTTAGAATCGGTGAGCACATGGAACGCCTGTCACGTATCAGAGAGTCAGCTAACCACGGCGTGCAAGCGACGCCCGCAAGCGAGCGCGCCTGACGCCGGACGTTGAAGCAAAACATCGCCAGCTTTCACCAGGATGATTCTGGTGACTGGGTCGCCATGCTCACCTGTGGTCATCAACAGCATGTGCGACATCAGCCGCCATGGACCAATCGCCCGTGGGTTACAACTGCGGAAGGCCGTCAGGCCATGATCGGCCACGCACTGGATTGCAAAAAGTGTGAAACCGGCGCGCCGCCGGATTAACGCGCTGCCCGCCGCACTTCACCCCCGGTCATCAGCAGCACGTCACCGCTGATCCAGCGCGCGCTGGGGCCGCACAGGTAGCGCACCAGGTCGGCGACTTCCTCCACCGTGCCCGGACGTTTGATCGGAATGGTCGACAGGCGTTTTTCCCATTTCGCCGGATCGCGCAGCGTGTCGATGCGCGCGGTGTCGAGAAAACCCGGCGCGATGACATTGGCGGTGATGCCGTGTTCGCCGAGTTCATCGGCCAGCGAGGACATCAGCGCATGCATGCCGGCTTTGGATGCAGCGTAAGCGGAGAAGGTGGCTGGGGCTTTCAGTGCAGCGCCCGAGGAAATGCTGACGATGCTGCCGCCGTCACCCTGCGCGATCATCTGTCCCGATACGTACTTGGAACAGAGCATGGTGCCGGTCAGGTTGATGTCGATGATGTTGCGCCACAGGTCGTCGTCGAGCTCCTGCACCGGCACGCGGTCGGCGGCGCGGGGATAGGTGGCGTTGTTTACGAGGATGTCGATGCGGCCGAGCTTGGCGACGACTTCCTGCACCATGCGCTGGACGTCATCGGCTTTGCGCACATCCATGTAGGCACCGCAGGCGCGCACGCCGAGGGCTTCGATTTCAGCGACCACATCGGGCAGGCCGCGCCAGCCGTCTTTCAGTTCATCGGCGGTCAGACTGGCCGGGTTGCGGCTGTTGCCGGTAACGGCGACATCGGCACCGGCACGGGCCAGCGCCAGTGCGATGGCACGGCCGAGGCCACGTTTGCGGGTGGCGCCGGTGACGACGGCGACCTTGCCTTTCAATTCATCATTCATGCGAATTCCTTCGGTGAAGCGCCGATGGTAGGCGACCCCCGCACGCCGGGCAACGCCACACGGTGTGGACCCGTGATCAGGGAGGACGCTCGACCTTGTAAAATCCACGCATACGGTCTGGAGAAACAGGTTTGAGCGAAAAAATAGAACTGGTGGTTTGCGACATGGCCGGCACCACGGTGCGCGATGCGGGTCAGGTGCCCAAGGCATTCACGTCGGCGCTGGCGGCGCATGGCATCGCAGTGACGCCCCAGGCGATCAACAGCCTGCGCGGCGCATCAAAACGGCTGGCGATCCTGAATCTGATTCCGGAGGGCGGTGATCGCCAGGCGCGTTCGGAACAGGTGTACGCGACTTTTGTCCAGCATCTGGCGCAGGTATTCAACGGTACGGTTGAGCCGGTTCCCGGTGCGAGAGAGACAATTGATCAATTGCGCAGCAACGGCGTGCGTGTTGCGCTGAATACCGGATTTGATCGCGAAACCACTGATCTGCTGCTTGATGCCTTGCGCTGGCGCGAGGGCGTGGTGGATGCCGTGGTCTGTGGCGATGAAGTGCCGCTGGGCCGGCCGGCGCCGTACATGATTTTTCGTTGCATGGAGGCGACCGGTGTCTTCGATGTGCGGCGTGTGGCCAATGCCGGCGATACCGTGCTCGATCTGCAGGCGGGATATAACGCCGGTGTTGCGCTGAACATCGGCGTGTTGTCCGGCGCGCATGACCGTGTTCAGATGCAGCCGCTGCCGCACACGCACCTGCTGAACAGCGTGGCGGATCTGCCGGCGCTGCTTGCCAGTCGGCATTAGGCGACAGTCGGGGAACGGGTTGTCGTGGTGTAAGCGATATCGGCGCTGCGGCGTTAAGCAAGTATCTGTTTTCATGGTTTACCGCTGAACTTTTGCCGCGGCATACAGCCCAATCACGTCATGCATCCCGTATATTTACTGATTCTGCTGCTGTTGCCGATACAGGGCATCAGTGCCGCGTGGGCGACGGTCGCGAGCAAGCCGCCGCAAAAGCAGACCGCCGTTCCAGCGAAAAAACCGCAGTCATCGCCTGTTGCGGTGGCCTCTGCCACAGGAGTGAACCAGGCCGGGTATGTGCATTACTGGCTGATCACCGCCCCGGACGGCGAGGAAGAAATACAGGTCGGCATCGAACTGCCGGATCAGCGCATCGCCTGGTCGTTTCCCGGGCTCGGCGTGCATGTGTCGCCGTTTATTGCTGCGGGAGAAGTGGATGCCAACGGCAGGGTATTCCAGGTGCAGCATTTATACGGCCTGCGCCCCTTTGCCAATGACACGAAGATGCGCAGCCTGCGCAGCAGCCTGATGCAGCGGGTGACGCCGCTAGTGCGCAATCGCGTACCTTATTGCGAACTGAACGGGGAGGCGCCCGGCCTGTGCATGAGTTGCATGGGTTTTGTATCGCAGGTGCTGTTTCCGGGCCAGACGCCGGAATACGCAAATTTTCCGCGCAATTTCACACGCATCGATGGCGAGCATTACCACACCACCGAAGACCTGCTGCTGTATCTGACCGGCCTGTATAACCTGCCGACGAATGCGGCGCGCCAGCGGCGGCTGGAGGCCATCGGCGGGCCGCCGGAGTTGCAGGAGGAATTGGTCCGGCTGACGGCGAGACTGGCATCGCCGCTGGTGACGGTTGCTGCGGCAAAAGTGCCGGTAAAACGCCGGGCGGTTGCACCCAAGTCTGCGATCAAACGTCCCGGCTAAGCCCGGGACAATTCAGAACGTTTCGTCGTCGCGCAGGTAGCGCCACTGTCCGCCAGGCAGGTCGCCGAGCATGACTTTGCCGATGCGCACACGCTTCAGACCGACCACGACCAGGCCGACCATTTCACACATGCGGCGGATCTGGCGCTTCTTGCCCTGACGCAACACAAAGCGCAACTGGTCGCTGTTCAGCCAGGACACTTCCGCAGGCCGCAGCGCCTCGCCGTCGAGGCTCAGGCCATGATTCAGTTTGGCCAGCCCCTCCTTGTTCAGCTTGCCGGTGACGCGCACCAGATATTCTTTTTCCACCCGCGAGTTTTCGCCAATCAATTGTTTGGCGATGCGCCCGTCCTGGGTCAGGATTAACAAGCCGGTGGAGTCAATGTCGAGCCGGCCGGCGGGTGCGAGGCCGCGCAAATGCCGTGGATCAAAAAGCTGTTGCTTGCGGTCGCCGGTGTATTGGCTTTCGGCGGTCATCAGCGCGATCGCGGGGCGGTAATTTTTTTCCGGCTGGGCCGAGACAAAACCGATGGGTTTGTTGAGCAGCACGGTGACCCGTGCTTCCTGTTTGCTCTGCGCTGCCGGCGCCAGCGTGATGGTCTGGGTCGGCAGGATGCGCGTGCCCAATTCGGTGATCGGCACACCGTCGACCAGTACCCAGCCGCGCTCGATATAGCTGTCAGCTTCGCGCCGGGAGCAGAAACCTTGCTCCGACATCAGCTTGGACAGGCGGATTTTTTCCATGGTGACGGGAGGTGGATTTTGCTGCAGCAGAAGAAATGCTGCAGCATAGAGGTTATTGATAAGTAATTGTTTTTATTAATATTTTTATTTTTTTGCAGCTCAGAGTGCAGCAAAGATTTTTGTTGCAGCCTTGACCGTGCGATCGATTTCCGCGGCACCGTGGGCGGCCGAGACAAAACCGGCTTCATAGGCCGACGGCGCCAGATAAACACCTTCGGCGAGCATGGCGTGGAAAAACTGATTAAAAGCCTCTTTATTGCATTCCATGACTTCGGCGTAAGAGGTCGGCGGCGTTGCGCGAAAATACAGGCCGAACATGCCACCGACGTTGCGCGCGGAAAACGCAATGCGTCGCGCTTGCGCCGCTTCGCTCAAACCGCTGCACAACTGGTGGGTCGCGCCGGCGAGCCTGTCGTAAAAACCCGGGGCCTGGATCAGTTTCAGCGTTGCGAGGCCTGCGGCTACTGCCACCGGATTGCCGGACAGGGTGCCAGCCTGGTAGACCGGACCTGCGGGCGCCAGGCACTGCATGATGTCGCGGCGACCGCCGAAAGCGCCCACCGGCAAGCCGCCGCCGATGACCTTGCCCAGCGTGGTCAGGTCGGGCTTGATGCCGTACAGCGCCTGGGCGCCGCCCAGCGCGACACGGAAGCCGGTCATCACTTCATCAAAAATCAGCACCGCGCCGTGTTGCGTGCACAACCGGCTCAGCAATTCGAGGAATCCGGATTTTGGTACGACCAGGTTCATGTTGCCGACAACGGGCTCGACGATGACTGCAGCAATTTCGCCACCTTCGCGTGCGAAGGTCGCCTCCAGTCCGGCCGGGTCGTTGTAGTCCAGCACGAGAGTATGCGCAGCAGTTTCCGCCGGCACCCCGGCTGATGAGGGCTGGCCGAAGGTCAATGCGCCGGATCCGGCCTTGACCAGCAGCGCGTCGGCATGGCCGTGGTAGCAGCCTTCAAACTTGATGATTTTGCTGCGCCCGGTAAAGCCGCGGGCGAGGCGGATTGCGCTCATCGTGGCCTCGGTGCCGGAACTGACCAGCCGTACCTGGTCCATGGACGGCACCAGTTTGCACAGCACATCGGCCATCTCGACTTCAGCTTCGGTGGGCGCGCCGAAGGACAGGCCGCGCTCCGCCGCCTGCTGCACGGCCTTGACCACGTCGGGATGGGCGTGGCCGCAGATCAGCGGACCCCAGGAGCCGACGTAATCTATATAGCTGTTGCCGTCGGCGTCCCACACCAGCGGGCCTTTGCCGCGCTGGAAGAACAGCGGCGTGCCGCCTACGGATTTAAAAGCGCGCACTGGCGAATTGACGCCGCCGGGGATGGTCAGTTGGGCGTGGTTAAAGAGCTTTTGACTTTTTTTCATGGAGGGACTCGAACAAGGCCTGAAATTCACGCGCTGCCGCAGCAACGTCGGGCGCGGTGAATACCGCGGATATTACCGCGACGGCATCAACGCCGGCGGTGATCAGCTGCGGCGCATGGTGCGGCGTAATGCCGCCGATGGCGACCACCGGCAGCCGGAATTGTTTTTTCGCGCGGGTGATCAGATCCAGCGGCGGGCGCACGGCGCCGGGTTTGACGGTAGAGGCAAAAAAACTGCCGAAAGCAATGTGGTCGGCACCGGCAGCCACCGCCCTTTGCGCCAGTTCGATGCGGTCGTAACAGGAGGCACCGAGCAATTTGTGCGGACCGAGCCGCGCCCGTGCAGCAGCGATGTCGCCGTCTTCGCCGCCGAGGTGCAGGCCGGCGGCATCGACCGCCAGAGCCAGATCGAGATGGTCGTTGATGATCAGCGGCACGGTGAATTCGGCACAAAGTTGCTGCAGGGCCTGTGCCTGCTCGCGGCGCAATGCCGGGGATGCGGTTTTGTTGCGGTATTGCACTACGCGGGTGCCCCCGGTGAGCGCAGCCCGCACCTGCCGCAGCAGGTCGCCCGTATCCGCGAGATCGGGCGTGATCGCGTAGAGTCCGGCGATCAGGGTGTTCACGCCGGCTTGTCGTTGCTGTTGCTGCCGCTGTCGCCGCTGCTGTCGCCGCTGTTGTCGCCATCACCTTCGGCCGCGCCGTGCGCGGCGTCATCTTCGCGGGCCCAGAACAGACGGTCCGGGATGTGCTGGCCCATGCCCGGCCGGAATGCGTGTTTCAGCGATTGCCAGGTGTATTCCTGCGCGTCGCGCACCGCCTCCTGGATATCGACGCCGTTGGCGATGGTGGCCGCCAGCGCCGAAGCCAGCGTGCAGCCCGAGCCGTGGTAAGTGCCTGGCAGGCGCGGCCAGGTATCGCTGCGCACCACGCCCTCACTGTTGTATAGCGTGTTGGTGACGTCGCCGGTATGTTCGTGGGTGCCGGTGATCAGCACGTATTCGCAGCCCGAATCGAGGATGCGCCGCGCGCATTCGGCGAGGTCGGGGTTGTCGCCGTCGCTGTCGTTGTCGGCAAGCCGCCGCGCTTCGATGCTGTTCGGCGTGACGATGGTGGTCTGCGGGATCAGCAGTTCACGGATGGCGTTGAGCATTTCCTCGGAGGCGAGTTCGTCGCCGCGGCCCGAGGCCAGCACCGGGTCGAGGATCAGCGGAATCTCAGGATAGTCGGAGACCACTTCGGCCACTGCGGCAATCGCTTCCAGGCTCCCGAGCACGCCGATCTTGAACGCGGCCACGGGCATGTCTTCGAGGATGCAGCGCGCCTGATCGGCCACCCATTCGCCGTCGATCGGCTGGATTTCATCAACACCCGTGGTGTCCTGGATGGTGATCGCGGTGACCACCGATACCGGATGGCAGCCCATGCTGGCGAGCGTCATGATGTCGGCCTGCAGTCCCGCGCCACCGGTGGGATCGGTGGCGGCGAAGACCATGACAATGGGCGGAGAATCAGTCATCAGGATTGGGCGCGGGGAAGGGATCAGCTAGAATGTCGCGTGAATTGTAGCTTATTTAACTCTGGCAAATCCTGATGACCACCGATAACGGGCAGTACAAGAAGTACATGTGTTTGATCTGCGGTTACATTTACGACGAAGCGGCGGGCGTGCCTGATGAAGGCATCGTTCCGGGCACGAAATGGGAAGATGTGCCGATGAACTGGACCTGTCCCGAGTGCGGCGCACGCAAGGAAGATTTCGAAATGGTGCAGATCTGAGCGGTGTGAATTGAAAAAGCAGGAACCTGAAAAACAGGGAGGATGCGCATGAGACTGCTGCATACGATGATCCGGGTCGGCGATCTGCAACGCTCGATCGATTTCTACACCGAGGTGCTGGGCATGCGTTTGCTGCGCAAGTCCGATTATCCGAGCGGGCGTTTTACCAATGCCTTCGTTGGTTACGACGACGAATCACGCGCCGCGGTGCTGGAGCTGACGCACAACTGGGACACCACTTCCTATGACATGGGCAGCGGTTTCGGCCATGTCGCAGTGGAAGTCGAGGATGCGTCCAAGGCCTGCGATGAAGTCAAAAAACGCGGCGGCAGGGTGTCGCGCGAACCGGGACCGATGAAACACGGCACCACGGTAATCGCTTTCGTTGAAGATCCCGACGGTTACAAAATCGAGTTCGTGCAGCGTAAAACCGCTCAATAAGAAAAATCAGATAAAGGAATTCCCTTCCCTTCAAGGGGCGGGTTAGAGCGGGGATGGGTTGGAGCATGGTATTTCCCCACCCCCATCCTGTCCTACCCCTTGAAGGGGAAGGAACCCACTGACAGTCTAGGCTACGGTTGTCACCGCGTCGGCAATCCGCACAAAATCCGCCACTGACAATTCCTGCGCCCGCGCGCCGGGATCGATGTTGAGCCGCGTGAAGTCAGCGTCGGCGATGACCCCCTTCAAGGTGTTGCGCAGGGTTTTGCGCCGCTGCGAAAATGCCCGCGCGACGACGCTGCTGAACATGGCTTCATTACGTGCCGGATGCGGCAGCGGTGCCAGCGGCGTCAGCCGGACTACCGCGGAATCGACCTTGGGTGCCGGAGCGAAGGATTCAGGCGGCACCTCGAACAGCATTTCCATGTCAAAACGGTACTGCAGCATCACCGACAGGCGGCTGAATTCCGAGTCACCGGGGGCGGCCACCATGCGCTCGACCACTTCCCGCTGCAGCATCACGTGCACGTCGCGGATGCAGGCAGCGAATTGTGCAAAGCGGAACAGCAGCGGCGTCGAGATGTTGTAGGGCAGGTTGCCAGCGACGCGCAGGTTCTTGCCCAGGCTGGCGAAATCAAATTCCAGCACATCGCCTTCGTGGATGGTCAGCTTTTCTGCAGCATAAGTTTCACGCAGCCTTGCGATCAGGTCGCGGTCGATTTCGACGACCTGCAGGCGTTCGAGCCGGGCCATCAGCGGTGCGGTCAGCGCACCGAGGCCGGGGCCGATTTCGACCAGATTGTCGCAGCGCTGCGGCGCGATTGCGGTGACGATGGAGTCAATGATGCCGTCATCGACCAGGAAATTCTGGCCGAAACGCTTGCGCGCGATGTGTTTTGCAGTCACGCAGCGGCGGGTTTTTTGCTGCGCGCCGCGAGCTCGGCGGCCAGTTCGATCGCGGCGATCAGACTTTCGGCTTTGGCCCGGCCGGTGCCGGCGAGTTCCAGCGCAGTGCCGTGATCGACCGAGGTGCGGATGATCGGCAGCCCGAGCGTGATGTTGATGCCGGCACCGAAGCTGGCGTATTTGAGCACCGGCAAACCCTGGTCGTGGTACATCGCCAGCACACAATCACATTGCGCCAGTCGTTCCGGCTGGAACAAGGTGTCGGCAGGCAGCGGGCCGCTGAGATCTAAACCCTCTTTGCGCAGGCCTTCGAGCACCGGCACGATGATGTCGATTTCCTCGCGCCCGAGATGCCCCGATTCACCGGCATGCGGATTGAGGCCGGCGACGAGGATGCGCGGCTGCGGTATCGCAAAACGCGCAACTAGATCGCGATGCAGTACGCGCAGCGTCTTTTCCAGTCCGTCGCGGGTGATCGCCCCAGCCACATCGTGCAGCGCCAGATGCGTGGTGGCGAGCGCCACACGCATGCCGCCGCCGGCGAGCATCATCACCACCTGCGGCGCGTGCAGCCGCTCAGCGAGAAATTCGGTATGGCCGGTGAAGGCGATGCCGGCATCGTTGATGACCCCTTTGTGCACCGGCGCGGTGGCCATGGCCGCGAAAGCGCCGTCGCGACAGCCGTCAGCAGCAACTTCCAGCGTGCGCAGCACATAAGGGCTGTTGGCGGAATTGAGCACGCCGGCCTGTGCGGCTTGCACGAGAGGCACATGCAGCACTGAAAAATCACCGGCCCCGGCGGCATCGGTATAGCGCGGGAGGTCATTGCCGGACAGCCCGAGGGTCTGCGCGCGGTCGCGCAGCAATCCTGCGTCGGCGATGATCACGATTCGCGCCGGCAGCCGGCGCTGCGCCAGCACCACGCAGAGGTCGGGGCCGATACCCGCAGGCTCACCCGCGGTGACGGCGATCAGGGGGAGTCTGGAGGGGGTGGGCACGGGGACGGAGCTCGTCAAACCATTGTTTTTATTATGTTTTATTCGAGGCGTTGTTCTACATAGGCACGGTCGCGCAATTGTCGCACCCATTCCTGATAGGCCTCGTCGGTTTTACGCTCGCGCAGGGCCTGGCGCGCGTTCAGCCGCTGGCCTTCGCGGGTCATGTCCTGGGTGCGGCGTTCCTGTACCTCAATCAGGTGCCAGCCGAAGGGGCTGCGTACCGGCGCGCTGATTTCACCGGGTTTCAGCGCATTCATCACCTGCTCGAATTCCGGCACGGTGTCGCCGGGATTCAGCCAGCCGAGGTCACCGCCGCGCGCTGCACTGCTGTCTTCGGAGCGGGCACGCGCCAGTTCGGCAAAATCCGCCTTGTTATCGAGTCGTTCCTTCAGCGCCAGCAGACGGTTGCGCGCCTCGGTTTCCGCCACCAGTTCGTTGGTCTTGATCAGGATGTGGCGGGCACGGGTTTGCTGAACGATGATCGGCGCCTGTCCGCCGCGACGCTCATTGAGCCTGAGGATGTGGAAGCCGTTGGGACTGCGCAGCAATTCGTCGGTAATGGTGCCGACCTTAAGCGGCCGCACCGCTTCAAGGAACAGCGCCGGCAGACGTTTGCTCTCGCGCCAGCCGATCAGGCCGCCCTGCAGGGCTTCCGGTGCGTCGGAGAATGCCGCGGCCACCTGGCGGAAATCGGCGCCGCCTTTCAACTGCGCCAGCGCATCCGCAGCGCGCGCCCGCCGGGTCTGCAACTGTTCGGGAGAGGCATTTTCCGGTACGGCGACGAGAATATGCGATATGTTGAATTCGTCATCGCGGCCCGTCTGCGCCTGCTGGGCCTGGATGAAATTGTCGATTTCGGCTTCAGTGATGACGATTTTCTGGGCGACTTCCCGCTCACGCAGCCGCGACAGCGTGATTTCATTACGGATGTCATCGCGGAATTTTTCAAAGGGCACGCCATCCTTTTCCAGCGTCGCGCGCAGTTGTGCCAGTGACAGTTTGTTGTCGCTGGCGATCCGTTCCAGCGCGCGCTCGAGTTCTGCGGGATCCACGCGCAGGCCGATGTCGCGCGCATGCTGCATCTGCACCCGGTCGTTGATCAAACGCTCGATCAACTGGCGTTCGATGACTTCCCGCGTCGGCGGCGGCGTGCCCTGCTGGCGCAACTGGCGAAAGGCGAAATCCACGCGCGCGGTGAGTTCCTGCCGGGTGATGACTTCCTCGTTGACGACGGCGATGATCCGGTCAACGGTGACGATGGTCCGTGGTTTCGCCTGCCCCCAGACAGGGGCGCCCGGCAGCAGCGCTGCGAGCAGGGTGCAGGCCGCGAAGCGGCAGAGCAGGGTTCGGAGTTGCATGCAGAATCCAGACATTTCAAATATACGGGCGGGTAATGCAGGAAAGGCCGACTAGAACAATCCCGGTACATTGTATTCGACCGGCGTGCTGGAGCGGGGATCGAACTGTTTGTAACCGCCGATGTTCCGGCGCAGGACTTCCAGCGGGCTGGTGCCGATGCGTGACAGGCCGGAGAGTTCCAGCTGGATGAAAATCGAGGTGCTGGCATCGCTGGTGGTTGTGGCAAAACGGTGACCGGCAATGCGCAGCGCCCAGCAGCGATCGCTGTATTCGAAACCGGCCAGCGCTTCCAGTGTGCGATTGTCCTTGATCGAAAAATTCCAGCGTCCGACGGCGGTCCAGCGGCCGTTGATCGGCCACTGGGTGGACACGTCCACCTGCTGCAGCGTGTTGACGGTTTCGCGGTAAGCGAGGTTCACCACCTTGCCGGCCTGCGGCTGGTAACGTGCGGCGATATTGAATTTCTGGGTTTGTTTCTGGTCGGTGTTGTATTGCCAGCCGGCGTCGCCGGTCCAGTTTTTTGCGATGTTGCCGCTGATGGCTGCGAGCAGATCGGATGAGTTGCTGTCACTGGCGCGCGGGGCCACGCCTGGCAGGGTGACCTGCTGCGACTGGAAATAAAAACGCTGCGCAACGGCGGCGCGCAACCGCTCAATACCGCTGTCGGCGTCGATGAACCGGGTGCTGGCGCCCAGCGTCAGCTGATTGGAGTCGTTGATGCGATCATGTCCGCTGAACTGGTTTTCGGTGAAGATGGTCGCAAAATTGATATCCTGCAGGCCGCTTTCGAAATTCGGCAGCTGGTTCTGGTCCTTGTAGGGGATGTAGACGTAATAGGCCTTGGGTTCCAGCGTCTGGATCAGCTTCTGGCCGCGGGCCTGCATTTCCCGTTCAAAAATGACCCCGCTGTCCGCGCTGAATATCGGCAGACTGCGGGTGGCGTCCGGGAGCCCGGCCGTGTTGTTGTTGCCGATCGCGTAATGTGTGATGTGTACGCCGATTTTTGGCGTGACGTAGGCGAAGGCGTTCTGCAGCGGCATGGAAAAGCTCGGATTGACCATGGTCCGCCGGCCGTTGACCAGGGTTGGATGATCGAACGCAGTGAAATTGCCGAGCATGTCAAAATCCCCCAAGCGCATCAGGCGCTGGGCCGTCAGCGTGAGTTGTGGCTGGCGGTTGTAGGGCGCGACCAATGGCGCCTGGGGGTCCGGCCGCAGCGTCTGCCAGCGCTGGGCGAACGCCGAAAAACCGTAAGTGCCGCCATCACCCCAGAGACCGCTGCGCGCCAGTGTCAGATCATTGGTCAGGAAGACCTGGGAGGTCACCGCCACCTGGGTGGACAAGTCAGTGAAATACTTGTCGTCGGACACGCGATTGATGTTGACCGTGCTGTTCCAGGCGTTGCCCAGCGACTGCTGGTGTTTGGTGAACAGTCCCCAGCGGTCGCGGGCGATCTGCTGGTCGTTGGCGAGTATTTCCGCCCGCGCCTCGCCCCGCCCGCCCGAATTCAGGTAACGGAACTCGCTGCCCAGTTGCAGCCCGCGCTTGGTCATGTAGCGCGGGTAAAACGTGGCGTCCATGTCGGGCGCGATATTCCAGTAAACAGGCGCGGTGAACTCGAGGCCCGTGGTGTTGGAGGTGCGGTAACTCGGGGTCAGGAATCCCGATTTGCGCTGCTGGTGCAGCGAGAACGACAGATAAGGCGAGTAAAAAATGGGCACGTCAAAAAACACGATGCTCGCGTCACGGGCGACACCGACATCACGGTTGCGATCGATATCGAGCTGGTTGGCGCGCAGGAACCACGCATCGTTGCCCGGTTCGCAGGTGGTGTAGCTGGCGTTCTGGACGCGGTACTGGCCCGGGCCTTCGAACAGCAGTCGTTCGGCTGTGCCGCGGCCGTCAGTCTGCGCCAGGCGCGCACCGCTGCTGCCGACAGGGCCGGTTTCGGGCGTGTTCATCAGCAGGTAGCGCGGGCTATCCATGTGGCCGCGATCAGTGACCATTTCGTAGCGCAGCGCCTCACCCTCGAGGATTTCGCGGCTTTGTTCAATGCGGACATGGCCTTTTGCGGTGAGGACGTCTGTCGGCGTATCGTGGCGCATCCAGTCGGCATGAAACGCCTGGCCGCGCTTGCGCAGCCGTGCGTTGCCGAAGGCTTCGATTTCCTTGTCCTGGGTGCCCTGGATACGGTCGGCTTCGATGAACAACGGCACCACATCACCATTGTCAGGGGGAATCAGCAGCAGGCCGGGCTGCGGTTTGAGTTTCAGGCCTTCATCGGCGCCGGCCAGCAACGGCAGCGCAAACAGCACGGCGAGTGCAATCCGGGTTTTTCGGGAAAAGGGCATCGGGGGGAGGTGTCAGGCGAGGTGCTAAAATCTCACAATTCACAGTCTGAAGCAACGCTTGAAATCATCCTCTGCGGCCGGACGCGATGAGCGTCTTGATCTACTCCGCGCGTGGCTTGCCGGCCCGCTGGCCGGAGCTGCATTTACGCTCGCACCGGCCTCCGCCGACGCGAGTTTCCGCCGCTATTTCCGCGTCACGCTGGACGGCGGCACGCGCATTGTGATGGATGCGCCGCCGCAGCGCGAAAACTGCCGTCCCTTCGTGCAGGTGGCGCAACTGATGCGTGACGCCGGGCTGCATGTGCCGGAAGTGCTGGCCGCCGATCTCGATCAGGGGTTCCTGCTGCTCTCCGATCTTGGCGACACCACATACCTGAAAGCATTGAACGAAGACAATGCCGCTGTGCTGTTCGGTGATGCCATTTCCGCGTTGATTGCCTGGCAGCGCGCCAGCCGGCCGGGTGTGCTGCCGCCGTACGACCGTGCGCTGCTGCAGCGGGAGATGGACCTGTTTCCCGAGTGGTATGTCGGCCGCCATCTCGGCCTCACGCTGTCGGATGCCCAGCGCACGATGCTGACCAGGATCAACAAGCTGCTGGCCGACAGCGCGCTGGCACAGCCGGCAGTGTATGTGCACCGCGATTACATGCCACGCAACCTGATGTTGTCCCGGCCCAATCCCGGCGTGCTCGATTTCCAGGACGCGGTGTACGGCCCGATCACCTATGACGTGGCTTCGCTGTTCCGCGACGCCTTCATCAGCTGGCCGGAAGAACGTGTCATCGACTGGGCCGCGCGTTACTGGGAACAGGCGAAACGGGCGCAACTGCCGGTCGATGCCGACTTTGGCGAGTTTTATCGTGCTCTCGAATGGATGGGGTTGCAGCGCCACCTGAAAGTGCTGGGCATCTTCGCGCGCATCTGTTATCGCGACGGCAAACCGGCCTACCTCGAAGACACGCCGCGTTTTCTCGCTTATCTGCGCGCGGTGTGCGCGCGTTATGCCGCGCTGACGCCGCTGACGCAGTTGCTCGATGAACTCGAGCAGCACCGGCCGCAGGTCGGTTACACCTTCTGAGTGAGCGCCGCACCGCGATGAAAGCGATGATTCTGGCGGCGGGGCGCGGCGAACGGATGCGGCCACTGACCGACCATACGCCCAAGGCCCTACTGCGAATTGGTGATAAGCCATTGATTTTAATGATAATTTCAGCGCTGTTGCAGGCTGGCGTGCGCGATCTGGTGATCAATCTGGCACATCTGGGCGAACAGATCGCTGCGGCGCTGGGCGATGGCGCGGCGCTGGGCGTAGATATTGTGTATTCACGGGAAACGACAGGCGAGACCACGGCGCTGGAAACGGCAGGTGGTATCGCCTACGCATTGCCGCTGCTTGGTGATGCGCCGTTCATCGCGGTGAATGCCGATGTCTACAGCGATTATGATTTTTCCGTGCTGCAGGCTGCCACGCAGCGCCTGAGCGCCAGCGGTCCGCTGGCGCATCTGGTGCTGGTCGACAATCCGCCGCAGCATCCGCGCGGTGATTTCGGCCTCGCTGCCGGCAAGGTGCAGGCCGAAGCCGCCACCCGCCATACTTTCAGCGGCATCGGCGCCTATCACCCGGCCTTGTTCGCTAACGTGAACCGCGGTGACCGCGCGCGGCTGGCCGATCTGCTGATTGCCGCGATGGGGCGCGAACAGGTCAGCGGCGAGTTGTACCGCGGGCAATGGCACGACGTGGGCACGCCGGAGCGCCTGGCTGCACTGGATCAGGCCGCGCAGGCCGCGAACAAAGCGGCGCGCTGAGCGGAAACGCCGGCTGGCGCACGACGACTATAATCAGGACATGCCTGCACAGCCCTCCATCAATGCCGCCGTTTACCAGGGCCGCCGCGCGCGGCTGCTGGCGCAGCTCGAAAATGGGGTAGCGGTCATCCCGACCGCGCCCGAGCAGATTCGCAACCGCGACGCGCATTATCCCTATCGTTACGACAGTTACTTTTATTACCTGACGGGTTTTCGCGAACCCGGGGCCGTCCTGGTGCTGGTTGGCGGCGAACGGCCGCAGCAGATTATTTTCTGCCGCGAAAAAAACCTCGAACGCGAAATCTGGGACGGTTATCGCTACGGCCCCGAAGCGGCAAAAACAACGTTTGCTGTGGATGCCGCGTTTTGTGTCGCTGAACTGGATGCGCGCCTGCCCGACCTGCTGGCGAATCGTTCTGCTGTGCATGTGCACCTCGGCGCCGATGCGGTGTGGGACGCGCGGGTGCTGGGCTGGATCAATGCCGTGCGTGACCGGGCGCGCAGCGGCGTCGCCGCGCCCAACGACATCCGGGATGTGCGCACGATGCTCGACGACATGCGTTTGCGCAAAGACGAACATGAAGTGGCGCTGATGCGCCGTGCCGGTGACATCTCCGGCGCAGCCCACCGCCTGGCGATGCAGGCGGTGCGGCCGGGGGCCACCGAATACGAAATCGAAGCCCTGCTGCAGCATGAATTCCGTCGCAGCGGCGCGCAGGCCCCTGCTTATACGCCCATTGTTGCCGGCGGCGCCAATGCCTGCGTGCTGCATTACGTCGAAAACAACGCCGTACTGAATGACGGCGACTTGCTGCTGATTGATGCCGGTTGTGAACTCGACGGTTACGCCTCGGACATCACGCGCACCTTCCCGGTCAATGGCCGCTTCAGCGGTCCGCAGCGCGCGGTCTACGAACTGGTGCTGGCGGCGCAGGCTGCGGCGATTGCAGTGGTGAAGCCGGGCGCGCGCTGGAATGAGCCGCATGATGTGGCGGTAAGGGTGCTGGCGCAGGGTTTCATCGACCTGAAATTATTGCAGGGTACTCTGGACGGTGTGCTGGAGCAGGAAAGCTACAAACAGTTCTACATGCATCGCACAGGACACTGGCTGGGGCTGGATGTGCACGATGCCGGCGAATACAAAACCGCTGGCGAATGGCGCGAGCTGCAGCCGGGCATGGTGCTGACCGTCGAACCGGGTTGTTATATCCGGCCTGTACCGGGGGTGCCGGATGGTTTTGCCGGCATCGGCGTGCGCATCGAGGATGATGCGCTGGTCACCGCGCAGGGCTGTGAAATCCTCAGCGCCGGTGCGCCGAAAAGTGTTGCCGACATTGAAGCGCTGATGCGCGGGCGCCATGCCTGAAATTGCCGGCACTGAAGCCGCCGACATCGTCATCGTCGGCGGCGGTCCGGTGGGCAGCGCGCTGGCGCTGGCCTTGCGCGACAGCGGGCTGCGCATCGTGCTGCTCGAAGCGCGCACGGCCAGCGGCGGTGATGCGCGGCCACTGGCCTTGTCCTATGGCAGCCGGCTGATTCTGGAGCGTCTGGGCGTATGGACGGCCCTGGCGGGGGCCGCCACGCCGATCCGCAACATCCATGTATCGCAACGTGGCGGCTTTGGCCGTGTCGGTCTGTCGGCAGCCGAAGCCGGATTTCCCGAACTCGGTTATGTCGTCGATTATGGCCGTGTCGCGCAGGCACTGGCGCAGGCTGTTGCAAAGACATCGGTGCAATGTCTGACGGGGGCCAGGGTAACGGCCACTCACGGCGATGATCCGGCCCGCGTGGTCTATGAATATGCCGGAGAACAGCGCGAGTTTTCTGCTGCATTGGTGGTAGTGGCCGATGGCGGTGCGGCCGGTGAGTCCGTCACGGAAACCATCGACTATCAGCAATCTGCGGTCACGGCGCGTGTAGTGAGTGAGCGCCCGCATAACAACATCGCCTACGAACGATTCACGACACATGGACCACTGGCCCTGTTGCCCGACGGGGAAAATAAGGGAGAAGGCTGGGCGCTGGTGTGGACCACGACACCGGACCATGCCCGACGCTTGTGCACAATGGCGCCGGAAATTTTTCTGACGGAACTGCGAGCCGCCTTCGGCGGTCGCGCCGGCGATTTCTCCGCAGTGAGCGGGCGCGCCGCCTATCCCTTGCAGCGCCGCCGCGCGCAACCCGCGGCTGACCACATCGTGTTGATCGGCAACGCTGCGCAGACACTGCACCCGGTGGCCGGACAGGGATTCAATCTGGGTTTGCGCGACGCCTGGGAACTTGCGGAACAGGTCAACAGCCGGTCTGTGGCTGTGCTCGGCTCACGCGCCTGGCTGCAGGATTACCAAGCGCGCCGTCGCGTCGATCGCGGCGCCGGCATCGGCTTCACCCATGCGCTGGTGGAATTGTTTTCCAACGAAGTGCTGCCGTTGCGATTGATTCGCGGCACGGGACTTGCTTTGCTGGGTTGCATGCCGCCGCTGAAAAATTTCCTGATACGACGCATGACCTTTGGCGCGCGCGGTTGATCGCGCGGCATCGAATCATTGTGCAGTCACGGTTTGCCGCAGAATCTGCAGGTGGTGCTGCAGCAATGTCCGGTAAACGCATTGATACTAAGTGCTTTTGACGGAGTCCGGGGATGGCCAGCACTGCGTAGAGTAAACGCAGTATGCAAACCGCAGTGCAAACGATTTTGCAAATGCTGGTTGTGAAAAATTAGGTGCAAAGTGTGGCGTAAAAGTCAGGTGCTTAAAAATGAGGCACATTTCTCTTTGCACGCCGCGCGAGTGTGATTACAATGGCGCCCTTTCCCCCGTTACATACAAAAACAAAAGATTACGTCCGGTGCGCATCGGCCCCCATCAACTGAAGAACAATCTCATCGTGGCACCGATGGCGGGCGTGACTGATCGCCCGTTCCGTCAGTTGTGCAAGACGATGGGCGCCGGCATGGCGGTGTCGGAGATGGTGGCGAGCAATTCCCTGCTCTGGGGTTCGGAAAAAACCAGACGCCGCGCCAACCACGACGGTGAAGTCGATCCAATTTCGGTGCAGATTGCCGGAGCGGATCCGCAGATGCTCGCCGATGCCGCGCGTTACAACGTCGATGAGGGCGCGCAGATCATCGATATCAACATGGGCTGCCCGGCGAAAAAAATCTGCAACGTGATGGCGGGGTCGGCGCTGCTGAAAGACGAACCGCTGGTTGCGCGCATCCTCGACGCCGTGGTCGGCGCCGTCGATGTGCCGGTGACGCTGAAAATCCGCACCGGCTGGGACCGCGACCACCGCAATGCCATCATGGTGGCGCGCATCGCCGAGAGTGCCGGCATCCAGGCGCTGGCGATCCACGGCCGTACCCGTGCCTGCGGTTACTCCGGCGAGGCCGAGTACGACACCATTGCCGCGGTCAAGGCGGCAATCAGCATTCCGGTGATTGCCAACGGCGACATCACCACGCCGGAACGCGTCAAATATGTATTGGAATACACCAAGGCTGATGCGGTGATGATCGGTCGCGCGGCGCAGGGCCGGCCGTGGATGTTCCGCGAGATCAGTCATTTTCTCGCCACCGGTAAACATCTGCCGCCGCCAGCCGTCGGGGAAATTCACCGGGTGCTGGCGGCACATTTGCACGATCTTTACGGTTTCTACGGTGAGCAGCGGGGTGTGCGCGTCGCACGCAAACACATCTCCTGGTACACCAGAGGCCTGGCCGCTTCGGCGGCATTCCGCCACGGCATGAACCAGCTGCAGACCTGCGCCGAACAGATCGATGCAGTGAACCATTATTTTGCCGAGCTTTCGGGTCTGGGCGAACGCCTGATTTATGTGGAAGAACCCGGCATGATGAATAAAATCGAGTGTATGGAGGAACTGGCAGCATGATGAATGAAACCGAAATGGCCCGCGTGGTACGCCGGGCGATCGACGGCTATTTCCGCGACCTTGACGGAGAAAAAGCCTGTGGCGTATACGACATGGTCATCGGCAGCGTGGAAAAACCGCTGCTGGAATCGGTGTTGCACAAGGTGCGCGGCAACCAGTCGCATGCCGCGGCGATGCTCGGCATCAACCGCAACACGCTGCGCAAAAAAATCAAGAACTACAACATCAAGTTCTGACCAGGGAAGCGCGATCCGTCAGTGACGGGCGGCTCCGCGTTTTCCATCTACCGTTATGCGGCAGCCATGGCCATCATCAAACAAGCACTGATCAGCGTCTCCGACAAGGCGGGCATCCTCGAATTCGCGCAGGGGCTCGCCGGTTTTGGTGTGGCGTTGCTGTCCACCGGCGGCACCGCCAAAATGCTGCGCGGTGCCGGGCTCAATGTAACCGAAGTAGCCGATTACACCGGTTTTCCGGAGATGCTCGATGGCCGCGTCAAGACGCTGCATCCGAAAATCCACGGCGGGCTGCTCGGGCGCCGCGATGTGCCTGCGCATGTCGATGCCATGAAACAGGCCGGTATTGCCGGCATTGATCTGGTGGTGGTGAACTTGTATCCCTTTACGCAGACCATCGCCAAACCCGGTTGCCTGCTGGCCGATGCCATTGAGAATATCGACATCGGCGGCCCGGCGATGGTGCGCAGCGCGGCAAAAAATTATGAACATGTGGCGGTGGTTACTGATCCTGCCGATTACGCCGCATTGCTCAAGGAAATGAAATCGGCTGGCGGCGCACTGGTTGCAGAGACGCGCTTCCGGCTGGCATGCAAGGCCTTCTCACATACCGCCGCCTACGACAGCGCGATCAGCAATTACCTGACGGCGCTGCAACCCGACGGCAAGACCGCGGCATTTCCGGCGCGACTCAATCTGCAGCTTGATCGTGTGCAGACGCTGCGTTACGGCGAAAACCCGCACCAGCATGCGGCGTTTTATCGCGATTTGACCCCGGCCCCGGGCAGCCTTGCGGCATACCGGCAACTGCAGGGCAAGGAACTGTCGTACAACAATATTGCCGACGCCGATGCGGCCTGGGAATGCGTCAAGACCTTTGATGCCCCGGCCTGCGTCATCATCAAACATGCCAATCCCTGTGGCGTGGCGGTCGGCGCCGATGTGGCCGCGGCCTATGACCAGGCATTTGCCACCGATCCGACCTCCGCTTTCGGCGGCATCATTGCCGTCAATCGTGCACTGGATGCCGCCGCCGCACAGGCGATTTCCAGACAGTTCGTCGAAGTGATCATCGCACCGCAGGTCTTGCCTGATGCGCTGGCGGTGTTTGCAGCGAAAGCCAACATCCGCGTGCTGGAAGTACCGCTGACCGCGGGTGCCAACCGTTTCGATCTCAAACGTGTTGGTGGCGGGGTGCTGGTGCAGACGCCGGACGGCATGAATGTCGCTGCCGCACAATTGAAGGTGGTCTCCAGGGAAAAACCGACGGACGCACAGTTGTCGGACCTGCTGTTTGCCTGGCGCGTTGCCAAGTTCGTCAAATCCAACGCCATCGTGTTTTGTGGCCAGGGCCGCACGCTGGGGGTCGGCGCAGGACAGATGAGCCGCGTCGATTCGGCGCGTATCGCGTCGATCAAGGCGGAAAACGCGGGATTGAAACTCGCTGGTTCAGTGGTGGCCTCGGATGCGTTTTTCCCGTTCCGTGACGGCGTCGATGTGGTTGCCGTCGCCGGCGCGACCGCGATCATCCAGCCCGGCGGCAGTATGCGCGATGAAGAAGTCATCGCCGCGGCCGACGAACATGGCATCGCAATGGTGCATACCGGCTTCCGCCATTTCCGCCATTAACTGACGCCATGAAAATTCTCGTCATCGGCGGCGGTGGCCGCGAACACGCGCTGGCGTGGAAACTGACGCAGTCGCCGCTGGTGCAGAAAGTGTTTGTCGCGCCGGGTAACGCCGGCACTGCGCGTGAAGACGGACTGCACAATATTACGCTGGCAGGTAATCAGCAAGTCATTGATTTTATTAATAAAAATGATGTGGCGCTGACAGTGGTTGGGCCCGAGGCGCCGCTCGCCGCGGGTGTGGTCGATGCCGTGCGCGGCGCGGGACAGCGCATTTTCGGGCCGACGCAAAAAGCCGCGCAATTGGAAAGCTCCAAGGATTTCGCCAAGAACTTCATGGTGCGTCATTGCATTCCGACGGCGAAACACGCGACCTTTACTGATGCTGCGCAGGCTCATGCTTATATCGACCACGAAGGTGCGCCGATTGTGATCAAGGCCGACGGTCTGGCCGCAGGCAAGGGCGTGGTGGTGGCGATGCAGGCTGATGAAGCCCATGCCGCGATCGACATGATGCTGGTCGGCAACAAGATGGGTTCTGCCGGCGCACGGGTGGTGATCGAAGAATTTCTCGACGGCGAAGAAGCGAGCTTCATCGTGCTCGCCGATGGCCGCAACGCGCTGGCACTGGCCAGCAGCCAGGATCACAAACGGCTGAAAGATGGTGATCAGGGCCCCAATACCGGCGGCATGGGCGCCTACTCGCCGGCACCGGTGGTAACACCGGAAATCCATGCGCGGGTGATGCGTGAAGTGATACAGCCGACATTGAACGGCATGGCCGCAGACGGGATTCCGTACACCGGATTTTTATATGCCGGACTGATGATCGGCGCCGGCGGCACACTCAAGGTACTGGAATTCAATTGCCGCATGGGCGATCCGGAAACACAGCCGATCATGATGCGGCTGAAAAGCGATCTGGTGCCGTTGCTTGAGGCTGCAATCGACGGCAAGCTTGATGCGGTGCAGGCGGAATGGGATCCGCGGGTGGCGCTGGGTGTGGTGCTGGCCGCAGCAAACTATCCCGAGGAACCGCGCAAGGGCGACGTGATCGGCGGATTGCCGCCGGCAGGCGAGGATTACCACGTGTTCCATGCCGGCACCACGCTGACGGGCAAGGATGGCAGGGACGGTAAGGACAGGGACGTCGTCACCAGCGGCGGCCGCGTGTTGTGCGTCACCGCGCTGGGCCACAACACCCGCACCGCGCAGCGCCGTGCCTACGAAATAGTCGATCTGATCCGTTTCGACGGCATGCAGTGCCGTCGCGACATCGGCCATCGCGCGGTTGCCGCAGGGCGCAAGTAAGGCCGGCAGGCAGCCGGCGCAGCCACCGGATACGGAGATAGAAGCAGTGATAGAAGCAGTGATGGACATCGCCGCAGTCAAAAATTATCTGACCGGTCTGCAGCAGACCATTGTCGATCAGCTTGCGGTGCTGGACGGCGGTTCTTTCCTGCTTGATGAATGGCAACGGCCACAGGGCGGCGGCGGCATTACCCGGTTGATCGAAGGCGGGGCTTTATTCGAGCGCGGCGGTGTCGGGTTTTCGCATGTGTTCGGCGACAACCTGCCGCCGTCGGCATCCGCTGCCCGACCGGAACTGGCCGGACGATCGTTCCAGGCCATGGGTGTGTCGCTGGTATTGCACCCGCGCAATCCGTACCTGCCAACGGTGCACCTCAACGTGCGTTGCTTTGTCGCTGAAAAAGCAGGCGCTGCGCCGGTGTGGTGGTTCGGCGGCGGCATGGATCTGACGCCGTATTACGGATTCGCAGAGGATGCGGTGCACTTTCACCGTACCTGCCGCGATGCGCTGGCCCCCTTCGGCGCGGAACAACATCCGCGTTTCAAACAATGCTGCGACCGTTATTTTTTCCTGAAACACCGCAACGAGCCGCGCGGCATCGGCGGTATTTTTTTCGATGACCTGGCCGAACCGGATTTTGCGACTGCATTTGCGCTGACGCGCAGCGTTGGCGATCATTTTCTGCCGGCCTACGTGCCCATCGTCGAGCGCCGGCGCGACCTGCCATACGGAGAACGCGAACGCGATTTTCAGGCCTATCGCCGCGGCCGTTACGTCGAATTCAACCTGGTGTATGACCGCGGCACCCTGTTCGGGCTGCAGTCCGGCGGACGCACCGAATCGATCCTGATGTCGCTGCCGCCGGTGGTGCACTGGCGTTATGACTGGCAGCCGCAGCCAGGTACGCCGGAGGCGAGTCTCTACACCGACTTTCTGGTCGCCAAAGACTGGATCTGAAACGCTGCGCCGGTCGACCTTAGCCGCGGCCGAGCCAGGATTTTACCGAGCGTATGCGTTCGCGCAACTGACCGAGCATGGACGCGTCGGATGATTGCGCAGCCGCCACCTTGTGCTGTTTCAGCAGCTTGGGCGTTTTGCGGAAAGACTGGTAACGCGCCAGGGCGGCATGCACATGCTGCTGCAGCAGCTTCAGGTTCAGCGGTTTGCTGAGGAAACGGAACACCTGGGCCTGATTGATCAGCTCGATCACCAGTTCCGAATCCGAAGCCTCGGTGGTCAGGATGGCGAGAATTTCCGGATGGTCTTGCTTCAGCAGCTTGAAGGTGGCGACGGACCGCTGGTCGCCGCTGCGGATGTCGGCAATGATCACCGCGATTTCTTTTTCCGTCAGTATCGCCAGCGCGCGATCCATGTCCGCGGCATGCAGCACCGGACAGACGCTGCCCATCAGTTCGTTGACAGCGCGAAACACGCTCAGGTCCGGATTCAGCACCAGAATGCCGCTGCCGAGCTTATCGGGCACGATCACCGGTGCTGCCGGCATGTCGGCGAGTTCCAGCGCGATGGCCGCGGCTTCAGCGACAGTTTTCTGGATTTCAGCGTTATCCCAGGGTTTGCTGATAAAGCGGAATACCTCACCGTCGTTGATTGAACCAACAATGGAGGCGAGGTCCGAATAACCGGTGAGCAGCATGCGTACCGTCTGCGGCGCGAAATCCTTGACCTGGCGCAGGAATTCGACGCCGGTCATTTCCGGCATGCGTTGATCGCTGATCACCACATGCGGGCGGAAGCGCTTGAGGAACTCCATCGCTTCCGGGCCGCTGCTGGCGGTGAACACGGTGTACTGGTTGCGGAATATCGAGCGCAGCGCGTTAAGGATGCGTTCCTCGTCGTCGACGAAGAGCAGCTTGGCTTTTTTGCCGCCGGTGTCGAATGCCGTGGTTATCGAAGTTGTTGCTGCCGATGCCGCTGGCGCCGCAGATGCCTCGGCTGCTTTGGCGGCCTGCATGCCGGCGATCATGCGCGCGGCTGATACCAGTTTCGGATCCAGACGCTGCGTCGGTGCATCGGCGGCTTCCTCGGCTTCAGTGCCTTTGCTGGTGCGCAGACTGGCAGCGATACCCTGCACAAAAGCCAGAGCAAATTCACGCGCGTTCTGGAAACGGTCTTCGCGTTTTTTCGCCAGCGCCTTGTGTGTGGCCCAGTCGAGCTGCACCGAAATCTGTGGATTGAAATCCGAGGGATTGGAGGGGCGCTCGCCGATTACCTGGCGCATGATCTCGACATTGCTGCCGATGAAGGGCTTGCGACTCGCCAGCAGTTCGTAGGCAATGACCCCGGCAGCATAGATGTCGGTGCGCGCGTCGGGTTCGTCGCCGGTGAACTGTTCCGGCGACATGTAACCCGGCGAGCCCATGATTTCGCCGACCTGAGTCAGCGAGGATGAATCGAGATGGGCAATGCCGAAATCACTGATCTTGATGCGACCGTCGTCGTTGATCAGGATATTGGCGGGTTTGACGTCACG
>JBBQAO010000038.1:0-30594 GCA_038316355.1 Burkholderiales bacterium | reverse complement strand
ACAAACGGTTTGCGAACCGTTTGCCGGATGCTTGACGACGGAGGGGACATGTCCGCAGCGGGTTCTGCGCCGGTCAGGCTGGCGGTTATTTCTGAGGGCGTCAATGCGTGGCCCTTGTATGTCGCGCAGGGCCGCAATATGTTCAGCACCGAAGATGTGGCTGTCGATGTCACGCTGACAGGCTCCTCGAACCATCAGCTCGAACAGATGCGCAGCGGCGGATTCGACATTGGTTTTCAGCAGTCCGACCATGTCGTGCGTGCCGTCGAAACCGGCAGCGACCTCTGCATCGTCATGGCCCAGGGCCATGCACCGGAACTGTCGCTGGTGGTCGCGGCCGGCATCAAAACCTTGAAAGACCTGCGTGGACGCGATATCGCGGTGGACGGTGCCAACACCGGTTATGCGCTGCTGCTGCGCAAACTGCTGCTGGAAAACGGGATGGGTAAAAGCGATTACAACTTTCTCGAGATCGGCGGTTCGCAGGAACGCTTTGATGCGCTGAAAAACGGCAAGGCCATCGCGAGCTGGCTCAATCCGCCGTTCGACCGCAATCTGTTTGCTGCGGGTTTTGGCTCGCTGGGGACGACCACGACGTTTTTCCCGACGTATCCGGGTTCTATTGCGGCCACCCGCAGGTCATGGGCGGGGCAGAATACGGACCGGCTGGTGGCCTTCATCCGCGCTTTCCGCGGCGCCTGTCACTGGCTGCGCGATCCTGCGCACAAGGCCGAGGCCATTACCCTGTTGCCGCAGCGCCTGAATATTTCCGCGGAGCTGGCGAGCCGTGCCTTCGATGCGTTTGGCAAAAAACCGCTGCCGCTGATAGACGACACCGGATTGCAGCAGGTGATCGATGTCTACTGGCAGGCGGAAGCGTTACCCTTGCCCAAAGGCGCGCCGGCAAAATACATGGATCTGTCTTACCAGCAGCGCGCAGGACTTTGAAATCATTAAAACAAACTTGCTGAGGGGATCATGCGTAAGCTGAAACTGGCAGTGCAGGGCGCGATGTTGGGTGCGATATTCGGCGCGGCTTTGATCGCAGCACCGGTACTGGCCGCTGAATCGGTGGATCAGTTCCCGTCGAAACCGATACGCATCATGGGGCAGGGCGCAGGCAGCACTGCGGATTACCTGTCGCGTTATATCGGCCAGCGGCTGACCGAAGTCTGGAAACAATCGGTGGTGGTCGATAACCGCGCCGGAGCCGGCGGCACCCTGTCGGCGGAGGTTGTGGCTAAGACTACTCCCGACGGTTACTCAATGGTGATGGGGCATGCCGGCCCGATGGTCAGTGCAGTGTCGCTCTACAAAAACCTGCCCTACGACCCGTTGAAGGATTTCGCGCCGATCACCAAAACCGCAACTGGCGTCACGGTGCTGGTGGTGCATCCTTCCGTGCCGGCGAAAAATGTGCCGGAACTGGTGGCCTTGTCGAAGCAGCGCAATCTCAGCTACGCGTCGGCGGGCAACGGCACCATCAGCCACCTCACCGGTGAACTGTTCAAGCAGGTAGCCAAGGCCGATGTGCAGCACATTCCGTACAAGAGCGCCGGCTTCGCGCTGACGTCGATCCTCTCCGGTGAAACGCAGGTTTCGTTTCTGTCGCCGGTCACCGCCTATGCGCAACTGAAATCGGGCAAGGTGCGCGCGCTGGCGGTGTCGAGTACGGATCGTTTTGTCGGCGCGCCGGACATCCCCAGCGCCACCGAGGCCGGCATTCCCGGCATGGTCGCCGAACTGTGGTTCGGCCTGTTCACCACGGCAAAGACACCGAAGCCCATCGTCGCCAAGCTGCATAAAGAAATCACCGGCATCCTCAGTTCGGAAGAGGTCAAGGCTGCACTGCTGCAGCGTGGCGCGATTGCAGCGCCGACGACACCGGAAGAACTGCATGCCTTCGTCAAAAGCGAACTGGCGAAATGGGGGCCGATCATCCGGGCGGCAGGCATCAAGGCGGACTAGTCACTGCAGCGATGCGTGATGAATGATGAATACGCAATATAAGATTGCAAGCATTGATTTTATTGGAGAAATTTAATGGCGCGTAAAGCCAAAGTGGTGGAACCGAAGAAGATCAAGGCTTCGGGCATTGATCCGAAGAAGCGGATTTCATCAGCACCGGATGTGTTGTTCGATCCGGCGAATCCGGGGCATCGCTGGGAGCGCCCGCTGCAGGCACCCGGTCGTATGCAGGTCGATTTCGAAGAGCGTGTCGATTTCCGTCGCTTGCATGAATACCGGCTGGCGCGCACGCGCAATGCGCTGGCGAAATCCAAACTCGGCGCGCTGCTGGTGTTCGACCAGATCAACATGCGCTACATCTCGAGCACGGTGATCGGCGAGTGGGCGCGCGACAAACTGACGCGCTGGTGTCTGCTCACCGGCAACGGCGAGCCCTGGGTCTGGGATTTCGGTTCTGCGGTGCGCCATCACAAACTCTATGCGCCGTGGCTGCCGAAGAACCACAACATTCCGGGCCTCGCCGGTCTGCGCGGCGCAGTATCGCCGAAAGTCGGTTTGTTCGAGCAGGCAGCGAAAGAAATTTACGACATCCTCAAGCAGGAGGGTGTCGCCGACATGCCGATCGGCATTGATGTCGTCGAGCCGCCGTTCCTGTTCGCCTTGCAGAAACTGGGACTGAAGGTCATGGACGGGCAGCAGGTGATGCTCGACGCGCGCGAGATCAAGAGTTACGACGAAATCACGCTGCTGAATACTGCCGCGGCGATGGGCGACGGCGTTTATCAGGATATTTTTGAGGCGCTGAAGCCGGGCATCCGTGAAAACGAAATCGTTGCCATGGCGGCCAAGCGTTTCTACGAAATGGGTTCGGACTGCGTCGAGGCCGTCAACGCGATTGCCGGCGAGCGCTGCAGCCCGCATCCGCATAATTTCACCGACCGGATAATCCGTCCCGGCGACCAGGCCTATTTCGACCTGATCCATTCCTACATGGGCTACAAGACCTGCTACTACCGCACCTTCACGGTGGGCAGCGCCACGCCGGCGCAGATTGATGCTTACAAGCGCGCGCGGCGCTGGATGGATGATGCGATTGACATGCTAAGGCCGGGTGTTTCCACAGATACTGTGGCGCGTGCCTTCCCGAAATGCGCTGACATTGGTTTCGAAACCGAGATGGCGGCCTTCGGCCTGAACTTCTGCCACGGCCTGGGTCTGGGCCTGCACGAGCGGCCGCTGATCTCACGGCTGAATTCTTTCAAGGATCCGTATGAACTGAAGGTCGGCATGGTATTCGCGGTCGAGACCTTCTGTCCGGCCAAGGACGGCGTGTCGGCGGCACGCATCGAGGAGGAAGTGGTGTTGACCCCCGATGGCGCCAAGGTCATCACGCTGTTCCCGGCGCAGGAATTACCGATCGCGAATAAATACTAAGGGCGTGAAAAAGACCAAGGGCGTGAACGGGTGAACAGTGAACGGGTGAAATCCCCCTCTCCCCAACCCTCTCCCCCTGCCGGGGGAGAGGGAGTGTCCGGGGTTACTCGTTCACCCGTTCACTCGTTCACGATTCAAGAAAGTAAATATGGATACCAAAGTGAAAAACAAAAAATCCGCTGCGGCGGAAGACGACATCGGGCGCGACATCCGGCTGGAACTGTTCCGCATGCAACTGGAGTTGCGGCTGTGCGAAAAACGTGCCTATGACCTGTTCCTGCAGAACCTGATCAAGGGCACCAGCCATCTGTCGCTCGGGCAGGAGGCGATTGCCGCGGCCTTCGGTGTGGCGATGCGGCCGGATGACTACACATTTTGCACTTATCGTGGCCATGCCCACACCCTTGCGCGCGGCGCATCGATGACCGGTGTGCTCGGCGAATTGATGGGCCGTGAATGCGGTTTGCTCGGCGGCAAGGGCGGCTCGATGCATCTGACCGATGTATCAAAAGGGGCGATGGGTTCCTACGCGATCATTGGCGCGCATCTGCCGGTGGCAGCGGGCGCGGCGTGGAGTGCACAGTACCGCGGCACCGAACAGGTGGCGGTGTGTTTCTTCGGCGACGGCACCACCAACATCGGCGCCTTTCATGAGGCGCTGAATTTTTCCGTGGTGTGGAAGTTGCCGGTGATTTTTGTCTGTGAAAACAATCTCTACATGGAATACACGCCGATCAGCGCGGTGACCGCGGTCGAGCATCCTGCGGCGGATCGCGCGGCGGCGTACAACCTGGAGAAAATTGTCGTCGATGGCAATGACGTCGATGCGATGTATCGCACCGCCACCAAATATATCGACCGTGCACGCAAGGGCGGCGGGCCGGCGCTGATCGAAGCGATGACTTACCAGCACTCCGGCCATTCCCGCGCCGATCCGGGCAAGTACCGGCCGGAAGGCGAACTGGAGAAATGGCTGGAATACGACCCGATCAAGATTTACCGCGAACGCCTGCTCGGCCTGGGTATCGTCGAGGCCACGCTGACCGACATCGAAGGCGAAGTCATGCAGCAGGTCAATGAGGCGACCGAGACCGCCAAGGCCTCGGCGCCGCCGTCGCTGGACGGCATTTATCAACATGTGTGGGCTGACGGAGGTGCCGCATGGCGGAACTGACTTACCGCGACGCGGTGGCTGCGGGCATCGCGCAGGAAATGGCGCGCGATGAACGCGTAGTGTTCCTCGGCGAAGACGTGGCGCATGCCGGTGGCGTGTTCAAGGCGACGGTCGGGCTGCTCGACAAATTCGGACCGAAACGCGTGCGCGACTGTCCGATTTCGGAGCAGGCGATTCTGGGTGCTGCGATGGGTGCGGCGATGACGGGACTGCGGCCGATTGCCGAGATCATGTTTTCGGATTTTCTTGCGGTATGCTGGGATATTGTCGCCAACGAGATTGCGAAATCACGTTACATGACCAACGGCCAGGTGCAGATGCCGCTGGTGATCCGTACCGCCAACGGTGCGGGTTCACGCTTCGGTGCGCAGCATTCACAGTCGGTGGAAAACTGGGCGATGATGATTCCCGGCATCAAGGTGGTTGCGCCGGCGTTTCCTGCCGACGTCAAAGGCCTGATTGCCGCGGCAGTGCGCAGCGATGACCCGGTGCTGGTATTCGAGCAGAAGTCGTTGTATCCGTTCAAGGGTGAGGTGCCCGACGGTGAACATGTCGATGAGCTGGGCAAGGCACGCGTACTGCGCCGGGGCAAGGACTGCACGATTGTCGCGCTGGCGCTGATGGTGCATCGCGCGCTGGCCGCCGCGGAAATCCTCGAGAAAGAACACGGCATATCCTGCACCGTGATCGATGTGCGTTCGCTGGTGCCGCTCGACACGCTGACCATACTCGCTGAAGTTGCGGCGACCGGGCGGCTGGTCACCGTAGAGGAAAACCCGCGGCTCTGCGGCTGGGGTGCGGAAATCGCATCGATCATCGCCGACGAATGTTTCTGGGAACTCGACGGTCCGATCATCCGCATCACCACACCGCACATTCCACTGCCGTCCGCCGATCATCTTGAAGACAACACGATACCGTCGGTAGAGCGCATCGTGCGCGAGATCAGCGAGAAAATCGATTAGAAGCGTTGATTGAAAATCAAAAGCATGGCCACAGAGGACACAGAGAGCACAGAGAAGTGCAGGAAAGCCAAATTTTTCTGCCTTCGTTTTTCTCTGTGTGCTCTGTGAACTCTGTGGCTAAAGGGGTTTAGGAGTAAAAATGGACATCATCATGCCGCAACTCGGCGAAACCGTGACCGAGGGCGTAGTTACCAAGTGGTATAAAAAAGTCGGCGACACGATCAAGGCCGACGAAACCTTGTTCGATGTCGAAACCGACAAGGTCAGCACCGAAATCCCGTCGCCAGTGGCTGGCGTGGTGGCCGAGATCGTGGTTGCAGAGGGTATTACGGCCAAGGTTGGTGTTCGGCTGGCGGTGATCCGCGAAAGCGGTAGCGTACAACCCGCTACCACGGTCGGCGCCGCACCGATCGCTGCAGCGGCGCCGTCCTCAATCTCGAGGGCGAATGCGGCCGACCGCCTGTCGCCCGTCGTGCGCCGTCTGGTGGCGGAGCATAGCCTGAATCCGGCGGATATCACCGGTACCGGTCGTGACCGACGCATCACCCGCGAAGACGTCACCGAATTCATCGCCCGCCGCGGTGCGCGTCCCGCCGCAATGCCGGCTGCTGCTCCTGCACTGTTTGCTGCCGGACAAGTCACGCCCTTCAACAGCGTGCGCAAAAGGGTCGCTGAAAACACCGCAAAGTCCTGGCACACCGCGCCGCATGTGTTGCAGGTGGTCGAGGCTGATTTCCATCGTGTCGACGCTGCGCGCAAGCTGCATGGCGCGGACTGGAAACGTCGCGAGGGTTTTGCGCTGACTTACCTGCCGTTCATCGTGCGTGCGGTGTCGATTGCGCTGGGCAAGTTTCCCAAGCTCAACGCCAGCCTGCAGGGCGACGGCCTGCTGCTTCACCGCCGCATCAACATCGGCATCGCGGTCGATCTCAATTTCGATGGCCTGCTGGTGCCGGTGCTGAAGGATGTGCCGGCCAAATCCTTGCCGCAGATTGCCAAGGAAATCAATGACCTGGCGCAGCGCGCGCGCACCGGCAAACTGCGCCCCGATGAAATGACCGAGGGCACCTACACCATCACCAACAACGGCGCTTTCGGCACCGTCATCACCGCGCCCATCATCATTCAACCGCAGGTGGCGATCCTGTCCGCCGACGGTATCCGCAAAAAACCGGTGGTCATCGAAAGCGCCGACGGTGATTCGATTGCGATCCGGCCGGTGGGTGTGCTGGCACAGAGCTTTGACCATCGCGCGGTCGATGGTTCGTATTCTGCGTCTTTCCTCGCTGAAATCAGAAATGCGATCGAGACGCGCAATTGGGAACAGGCGTTGCAGGCGTGAAGCAGTGAAGCAGTGAAGGGGTGAAGATGTGAGGGATAAGATGACTCCTTTCTTGCATTCCCTCTCCCCGGCGGGGAGAAGGTCAGGGAGGGGGGGTTCACGCATTCACTTCTTAACTACTTCACGGCAATTGAAAATCATTTTCTACTGATCGGAAATTCAAATGGCAAACATGAAACAACACAAACTGGGCTGGATCGGTATCGGCCGCATGGGTTACGCAATGGCGGAGCGGCTGGCGAAAGCCGGTTGCGACATCACCGTGTGGAACCGTACGAAGTCCAAAGCCGAACCGCTGGCCAAGTCGGGGGCAAAAGTCGCCGACAACCTGACCGATCTGGCCGGCTGCGATATCGTGTTCACCATGGTGTCGACGGGCAAGGACGTGAAGGAAGTGTTGTTCGGACCGAACGGTGTAATGTCCAAAGGCGGTAAACCGAAAATCATCGTCGACAGCACCTCGATCTCGCTGGAAGAGTCCGCCGAGATTCGCGCCAAGCTGGCGGAGAAGGGCATCCAGTTTCTGGCCTCGCCGGTATCCGGCAACGCCAAGGTCATCAAGGCCGGCAAGCTGACCGTGGTCGCTTCCGGTCCGAAGGCTGCCTTTGATGCAGTGAGCCCGTACCTCGAGGCCATCGGTCGCGGCGTGTCCTACGTCGGTGATGGTGAACTGTCGCGCATCGCCAAGATCTGCCACAACGTGATGCTCGGCGTGGTGATCCAGAACCTGTGCGAAATCACCGTGCTCGCGGAAAAAGCCGGTATGCAGCGCCACGCTTTCCTCGATTTCCTGAATAAAAGCGTGATGGGGTCGATGTTCACCACCTACAAGACCCCGGCGCTGTCCAATCTTGATTTCCACGTGACCTTCACGCCGGAACTGCTGCGCAAGGACATCGACCTTGGACTGGCTGCCGGCCGCACTTACGGCGTGCCGATGCCGACCACGGCGATTACGCGCGATCTGGTGCAAACCCTGATCGGCAACGGTTATGATCAGGACTTCTCGCAACTGCTGCTGCTGCAGGCCAAGGCCTCCGGCATTGAACTCAAACCGGAAAATGTGGAGATTGGTGACGGGCTCTGATCGTTCATAACAAGGAGGGAATTGTCGTGAATAAAATCAAGAAAATGGCAGTGTTGTTACTGGCGTCTGCGGCAGCGCAGGTGATGGCGGCGGATTTCCCGACCAAACCTGTGCGTTTCATCGTCGCATTCCCCCCGGGCAGTGCGACGGATATCGTCGGCCGGCTGTACACGCAGAAGTGGACGGAAATGTGGGGACACCAGGTGATCGCCGATAACCGGCCTGGTGCCGGTGGTTCGATTGCCGCCGCCATCGCGGCGAAGTCCACGCCGGACGGCTACACGCTGCTGATGCACTCGTCAGGGCATACGGTGAACCCGTCGCTGTACGCCAAGCTGCCTTTTGACACGCTGAAGGATTTTGTCGATATCGGGCCTCTTGCCCAGCAGCCCAACCTCATGGTCACCAATCCCGGCACTGCATTCAACACCGTGCAGGACGTGATCAAGACGGCCATGGCGAAGCCGGGTGTGCTCAATTTTGCCTCGGCAGGCATCGGCAGCGGCACGCATCTCAACCTCGAGAAGCTCAAGCTGATGGCCAAGATCAACATGAACCATGTGCCGTACAAGGGTTCGGCGGAGGCGCTGGCGGATGTGCTGGGCAACCGCGTTGATTTCTATTTCGCACCGATATCGACCACGCTGGCGCATGTGCAGGCCGGGAGAGTCCGCGCCATCGCCGTGAGCACGATCAAGCGCAGCAGCATCCTGGCCAATGTGCCGACGATTGCAGAGTCCGGCGTGCCGGGTTTCGATTTTTCGCTGTGGTTCGGCATCTGGGCGCCCACCGGCGTGCCGCAACCGATCATCAGCAAGATCGCCGCATCGATCAAGGACGCCGGCAACGACCCGGCGATCAAGGCGAGACTGGCGGCCCTCGGCAATGAGCCGATGGAGATGACGCCAGCGCAGTTTGCCAGGTTTGTGCGTTCCGAAATCGAAGTCGGCGCCAAAGTGCTGCAGGCGGCCGGTATCAAGCCGCAATAAACCGGCTGGGCATGGAGCAGGTTTTCGGTCAACAACAGCCGGGCGGCGCTGGATGCACCGCCCGTTGTTTTTTTGTAAAGGCAGGTCACGATGAAATTCCGCCGTCTCGGCAAAAACGGTCCCGAGGTCTCCGCGGTCAGCATGGGGCGCGGCGCGCAGCCGGTGCAGTTCGGCGATGCGCTGGAGGATGAATTCAACGCGGCGATTGCCCGCGCCTTCGATCTCGGCATCAATCTCTTCGATACCTCGGATGCCTACTGGGGCATGCGCCACGAGGTGCTGCTCGGCCGCGCGCTGAAACCGCAGCGCAACCGGGTGCTGATCGCCTCCAAGTTCGGCAACATCGACCTGCCCGACGGCAAGAAGGGTACCAATGGCCGGCCGGAATATGTATTTGAATGCTGTGACGCCAGCCTGAAGCGGCTGGGCACCGACGTCATCGATCTCTATTACCTGCATCGTGTTGATCCCGGCGTGCCGATCGAGGAAACCGTCGGCGCCATGGCCGATCTCGTCAAACGCGGCAAGGTGCGCTGGATCGGCCTCTGTGAGGCGGGCGTCAACACGCTGCAACGCGCGCACATCGAACATCCGGTGGCGGCGCTGCAGACCGAATACTCGCTGTGGTATCGCGATGTGGAGCAGGAGATCCTGCCGGCGTGCAAAAAACTCGGCATTGGTTACGTGGCGTATGCGCCGCTGGGCCGCGGGCTGCTGACCGGTAACATCAAGAGCGTGGATGACCTGCCGGAGGGCGACCGGCGCCGCCGCAACCCGCGTTTTCTTCCGGAAAACCTGGCTCGCAACCTTGAACTGGTCAAACAACTGGAGTCGGTTGCGCAGCGCATGGGCGCAACGCCGGCGCAGACCGCGCTGGCCTGGCTGCTGGCGCAAGAGGATTTCATCGTGCCGATTCCCGGCACCAACCGTACGGCTAACGTCGAGCTGAATGCTGCGGCTGCTGAACTGGAGCTTCCGGCTGATGTGCGTGCCGAACTCGATGCTGTTTTTGCGATCGGCGCCGGCGCCGGTGCGCGTTACGGGGCACAGACGCTGAAAGGTATGGGCCTGTGACCACCGTTGCAGCGAATCCGCTGGGTCTGGAACCACGGCTGCTGGCGATCTTGCAGCAGGAGTACCCGCGTTTTTCTGATGCCGAATATGCCCGCCGCCACGCCGCACTGGCCGGGGTCATGGAAAAACACGGCTGCGACCATCTACTGGTCATCACCGATCACCGTACCGGCAATGCGCCGCAGTGGGTGACCGGCTGGCCGGGTACCGTCGAAGCCTTCGTGATTTTCAAGCCCGGCGAGCAGATGGCCATGCACATGGAGTGGCATAACCATTTTCCGCTGGGCCAAAAAATAGCCGTAGGCGTCGATGTGCGCTGGGGTGAGCATCAGGGCATGGCTAAAACCATCGCAGAGCTCAAGCGCCGCGGTGCAAAACGCGTCGGCATCATCGGGCCGCTGGGGGTATCCAAGTACCGTCTGCTCGAAGCGCAATTCACCATGGTTGCGCTGGATGCCGAATACACGCGGTTGCGCATGATCAAGTCGGCTGAGGAAATCGACTGGCTGCGCATCGGCGCGGCGTTTTCCGACGCCGGGCTGTGCGCGCTGGTGGCGGAGACGCGGCCTGGGCTGAACGAGCGCGAACTGGCGGCCATTGTCGAGGGCGCCTATGTCAGGCTGGGCGGCACCACCATGATCCATTACATCGGTGTCACCGCGATGGCGCAGCCGCATCTGTACGTGCCGCCGCAGCACCCTTCGCCGCGTCAGGTGCGGGCGGGTGACATCGTGTCCTGCGAGCTGTCGGCGTACTGGTGGGATTATCCGGGGCAGGTGCTGCGCACCTTTACCGTGGATGCCGACGCAACGCCCTTGTACCGCGACCTGCATGCGACTGCCGAAGCCGCCTTTGATGCAGTGACCGCTGTGCTGCGCCACGGTGCGACCATGGCGGAAATCCTCGCGGCCACAGGATTGATCGAAATGAAGGGATACACCGTTTGCGACGACCTGATGCACGGTTTCGGCGGCGGTTATTTTCAGCCCATCGTCGGCACCCGCAGCCGCATGGCCGGTGCGCTGCCGGAGATGACACTCGAAGAAAACATGACCGTGGTGGTGCAGCCCAACGTCACTACCACCGGCTTCGATGGCGCGCCGCGCGCTGGCGTACAGGTGGGAGAGTTGATCCGCATCACCCGCGACGGATTCGAGCCGCTGCACCACGTGCCGCGCGGACTGTTCCGTGCCGGACAGATTATTTAGTTAATAAAAACAATAAGTTAAAGTGCCCTGCGTGGCGCCTCACAGCGCTGCATTGCGTCTGGGTTAAAGGAGTAAAGTTCTCATCATTGCAGCGTGGCGCAGACCGCGCGCTCCGAGGAAGCGTTCCATCAACGCAAGGGGGAGCACATGAGCAATATCACCGTGACGCTGACCGTCAACGGCAAGCAGCAATCGGTTACGGCAGCGCCTGATACGCCGCTGCTATGGGTGCTGCGTGAGCAGTTGAAGCTCACCGGTACCAAGTTCGGCTGCGGCGTCGGGCAGTGCGGCGCCTGCACTGTGCACCTCAACGGCGAACCGACCCAATCCTGCCTGCATGCATTACAGGATGTGGCCGGCAAGCAGGTCACCACCATCGAAGGGCTGTCGCCCGACACCAGCCATCCGTTGCAGAAGGCCTGGCTTGCGGAACAGGTGCCGCAATGCGGCTACTGCCAGTCGGGCCAGATCATGCGCGCGGCAGGGTTGCTGAAACAGAACCCGCGACCGACGCGCGAGGAAATCGTCGATTACATGAGTCCCAACATCTGCCGCTGTGGCACTTATGTGCGCATTGCACGAGCGATTGAACGCGCCGCAGGCGGTGGAGGTGTGCAATCATGAAGACGACAAAAAATGCCAAAGCCGCGACTCTGAATGCCGGCCGCCGCCGCTTCATGACCGGCGCAGCCGGACTGACTTTTGGTATCGCCGCCGGCGCGCCGGCACTGCAGCACCTGGTGGCGGGGGCCGCTGAAGCTGCAACCGGCAGTGTCAGACTCAACAACTGGGTCACCGTGTTCACCGACGGCACGGTGGCGATCATGTCGCCTGCAGCGGAGATGGGCCAGGGCTCGCTGACGGCGCTGCCGGTGATTGTCGCCGATGAGATGGACGCCGACTGGTCCAGGGTGCGTATTGTTGCGGCGCCGCCCAACGACAAGCTCTACGGCAACCCGGCGTTCCGTTTCCTGCAATACACCGCGGGCAGTGCGACGGTGACCGGTTATTTCAACAATCTGCGTCAATTCGGTGCACAGGTGCGTTACGTGCTGCTCGACAATGCGGCGCAGCGCTGGGGCGTGCCGCTGGCCGAAGTGGTCAGCGAACCCGGTTACGCGGTGCATCCGCGCAGCGGGCGCCGTTTGTCGTATGGCGAGATCGCGGCCTTTGCCAAAGTCCCGGCACAGGCGCCGGAGGTTACCGTCGAGCCGGTAGCCAAGGCGCAGTTCCGCCTGATCGGCAAGGATCTGCCGCGGGTGGATGTCGCCGGCAAGGTCAATGGTTCTGCGCAATACAGCATTGATGTGCAGGTGCCGGGCATGGTGTATGGCGCGATACTGCGCGAGCCGGTGGAAGGCGCGGCACCGGAGAAAATTGACGACCGCGAAGCACGAGCGATCGATGGTGTGCTGCAGATTGTGCCGCTGAAATTCGGTGTCGGGGTGATCGCGCAGAACCCGTGGGCGGCCTTCAAGGCAAAAAAGGCGCTTAAAGTCACCTGGTCACGCGAGGCAACCGGCTGGGGTTTCTCGAACGACAAGGGCTATGCGCAGTTTGCCGCTTTGGCCAAAGACCCGAACGCGAAGGGCGTGGCTTGGGAGACGCAGGGCGATATCGCCGGCGCCATGGGCAAGGCAGCAACAGTGTTCGAGGGTGAATACCGTGCCGACTATGCCTATCACGCGCAGATGGAACCGCTGAATTCAGTGGCAGCGGTTACTGCCGACGGCTGCGAGATCTGGTGTGGCACGCAAAGCCAGACGGTTGCCGTCACCGCGGCGGCTGCCGCGCTGGGTATTCCCGAAGCCAAGGTCAAATTCAACGGCATGCTGCTCGGCGGCGGCTTCGGCCGTCGCGGCAACCGCGATGTCGAATTCATCGTCGATTCGGTGCTGATGTCAAAAGCGGCCGGCAAACCGGTCAAGGTGATGTGGACGCGTGAGGACGATTTGCACAACGGACGCTTCCGCCCGCTCTACGTGAACCGTATTCGCGCTGGTCTCGACAGCCAGGGCAAGATCGTCGCCTGGCATCACCGCGTGGTCAGCGACCGCGTGCTCGCTTTCATGGATCCGGTGCGTTACAAGGAATCCAAGGGGCGCGACAACATCGCCATGCGCGGTACGGAACTCCCGACCTACGACATTGCGCACCGGCTGGCGGAAGGATTGCAGCAGGACACCGGCATGCGTACCGCGCCGCTGCGCGCCATCGGTGTTGGCCAGAACAGTTTTGCCAATGAAGTGTTCATCGATGAACTGGCCGCTAAACTTGGTGTCGATCCGGTCGAATTCCGCATCCTGCAACTCGCCGGAACCCCGCGTGCGCAGCGGGCAAAAAATGCCATCGAAGAGGTCGCGCGTATGGCCGACTGGGGGCGCAAGCGCCGGGGCCGCGGACTCGGCGTGGCCTATCTCGATTACAGCGGCACGCAGGTGGCGGGTATTGCTGAAGTGTCGCTGGCGAGGGATGGCCGTATCCATGTGCATGATTTCTGGTGCGTCATCGACGCCGGAGTGGCGGTGCAGCCCGACAACATCATCGCGCAGACGCAAAGTTCGATTGTTTATGGTCTCGGGCTGGCGCTGACTGAACGCATCGACATCGTCGATGGCGCGGTCAAGCAGTCCAACTTCTATGACTATCACGTGCCGCGGATGCGCGATATTCCCAATATCCACATCAAGCTGGTACAGACGCGCAATCATCCCACCGGCGCCGGGCAGATGGCCACGCCGCTGGTGCCTTCGGCCATTGCCAATGCACTCTTTCAACTGACAGGGGTGCGGCTGCGCCAGCAGCCGCTGCTGCCGGAGCGCGTGTTGCATGCGATGGCAGAAGCGGGCGTCAGCATCGCGTGAGTCTGGATTTGGTGGATTTTGAAGTATTAACGTAAAAACGGGGCCCGCAGGCCCCGTTTTTTTGTGGTGGGTGACCTTGCTTGGTCAGCCCCATGCGTTTGGCGACTTTGGTATAAGCCTGTATGCGGTCCTTCATGAACGCATCCATTTTGTCGGGGCCGACACTGACAAGCTCGAAACCGCTTTTGGCGGCGAGTTCCTTCATTTCCGGTTCGTTGTTGAGCGCAGCCCACAGGTCCGGCATACGCTTGCGTGCTTCGGGTGGGCTCGATTTCGCCATGCCGATGCCGCGGTAGGCGCCGTCAACCCAGTCAAAACCCGGTTCCTTGAAGGTCGGCACATCGGGCGACAGCGGATGGCGCTTGTCCATCGCCACAATCAGTGCGCGCACCTTGCCCTTGTTGTTGATCGCAAACGCCGAATACGACATCGCGCCGGTGACGTGGCCGCCGAGTCCTGCGGTCGTCAGGTCGCCGGTGCCCTTGAACGGCACGTAGGTGGTGCGGACGCCGGCCATCACGTTGGGTTTTTCGTGCGCCGCGTGATTGGCCGAGTTGGTGCCTGATCCGGCGAAGGTCAGTTTCTCCGGATTTGCCTTGGCCGCCTTGATCAGATACTGGAAGGGTTTGATCGGGCTGTCGGCGGGAACGACGATTGCATCGGGGGTGTGGTGAAACCAGTAGACCGGCATGATGTCCGCGTTTTTATACTGGACCTGGCCTTCGAACGGCTGCAGCACGGTGTGTGGCGGGTTGATGCCGATGACGTTGAAACCGTCGGCGGGCATGCTGTTGATCTGTGCCCACATCAGGCCGCCGCCCGCACCGGGTTTGTACTGGACGATGGTTTCGATGGTCGGGCAGCGCTTTTTCAGCACCAGCTGCTGGTGGCGTGCCGAAATGTCGGATTCGCCGCCGGCAGGAAAGGCCCGCCAGTTCTGCAGGTTTTTCTCGGGGCAGGACTGTGCGCCAGCAGATGGCAGTGGCTAGCGGTGGCCGGCGTCCAGCGCAACGCGTGGGCGCGCGGCCGGTCACGGGTTACAATTTAGGCCATGGCGCGACTGCAAATCGATCGACTTAAGATCAATAATATGCGCTGCGACGTTGCGCTGCTGGTTGACGCCGAAGCCGGCGATCGCAGGGCATCCGGCCGTTTTGTGCCGGAACGCAGCAGTGTCGAGGCATACCTGCTGGACGCGCTGCGCGCGCAGCGCCTGAAAGTCACCGTGGTGCCCTTCGACACCGCAGTGGAGCCGGTGATCGCCGAATTGCGCGCACTGAAGCCGCGTCTGGTGTTCAACCTGACCGAATGCGTGGACGGTGACCGCAGCCAGGACGCGGCGATCGCCGGGCTGCTCGATCTGTTGCAGATACCGTATACGGGGACCGGCCTGAGCGGGCTCAGGCTGGCGCGCGACAAGGCCCTGTCCAAACGCATCGTCGCCGACCTCGGCGTCGGCGTGCCGCGGCATTTCGTGATTCCGCCGCGCGGCCCCGTCCGCAATCCGCGTGTGCCCTATCCACTGATCGTCAAGCCGCAGTTCGGCGACGGATCGGACGAGGTGCGCGGCAATTCGTTGGTCAAAAACGAACGTGAACTGGTGCAGCGCGTGCGCGTGTTGCGCAAGCGCGTGGCGGCACCGCTGATCTGCGAGGAATTCATCGAGGGCTGCGATCTGTATGTCGCGCTGCTCGGCAGCACACCCGAGGTGATGCCGCCGGTCGAGCTGGTGATCGGCCGCAAGGGGCGGGGCGCGCCGGCATTTGCGTCCTACAAGCTGAAAAACGACGGCGCTTACCGTACTCGCTGGCGGGTACGCTGGCGGGTGGCGAAACTGTCGCGCAACCTGCAGCGTGATGTTGAAACCGCCAGCCGCGCGATTTTCCATGCGTTGAAACTGCGCGATTACGGCCGTATCGATTACCGGCTGACGCCGGATGGACGGCTGGTGTTTCTCGAAGCCAACGCCAATCCGGATCTGCATCCGCATGCGATGGGCAACAATGTATGTTTTGCCGGTGTTGCCTACGGCGAGGCCCTGCAGCGCATCGTCAGTGCCGCCCGTGCGCGGACGTCAAAAAAAATTAATAAAATCAATTAATTATCAGTGCTCTTCGGGTAATACGCTCCAGTGGTGCTGGCGCAGCAGGTGAGCGGTAAGTCCGGACAGGCTGACAATCTGGTGGCCCTGCGCATCGAAATTATCCGCAGCCAGCCATTGTTCGTGTGCCTTCTTCAGCGCAGGCCATTCACTGTCGAGGACTGAAAACCATGCCGTGTCGCGATTGCGCCCCTTGTAGATCAGGGCCTGGTTGAAAGTTCCCTCGTAAGAAAAGCCGAGACGCTCTGCGGCAAGACGCGACGGTTCGTTCAAGGCGTCACATTTCCATTCGTAACGACGGTAACCGAGTTTAAAGGCGTTCATCATCATCAGGTGCATGGCTTCAGTCGCCGCCGGTTGTCGTGCAATCAGCGGCGTGTATTTGATGGCGCCGACTTCGATGCTGCCGCTGGCGGGATCCATGCGCATATAGGCGGCGACGCCGGCCGCCCTGCCGCTGTCGAGATCAATGATGGTGTAAAAGCGGTGATCGTCGCGCTGGCCGTAGGTTTCGGTCCAGTGGCGGTAATCGGCGGGCGCCGTAAACGGACCGTAAGCGACATAGGTCCAGCCGCGGTCATCGGCTTCCAGCGAATTGGCGGCATGCAGTTCTTCGGCGTGGCGTTCCGGGTTCAGCGGTTCGAGGCAGCAATAATGGCCGCTTAGCGGTTCCCGTGGCGGCAGCGGCGGGGCCGTCCAGTCCGCGACAGGAAAGCCGATGGGCTGACCGTACTCGTTGCAATGTTGCGTCATGATTCTGCCGTCGCGCCGCGTTTGGCATGCCACTGCTGCAGCCAGCCGGCATTGCCGCCAAGTTCGACAATTTCCATCAGTGCGTCAGGGAGCGGTGGATATTCGCGGCGGAAGTCGCGGGTGTGGTTGATGAAAAAACCGTCACGAAAATTGACTTCGAGTTCATCGCCGGTTTCGCACATCTCGGTGACGTTGACGCAATCGGTGATGACGCGCACGCCGCAGCCGATGGCGGCGCGGTAGGCGAGGAAGGGCATCGATTCACAGACCAGCCCCAGGCCCAGCGCCTGCATTGCGATGTAGCCGTTCATTTTCGGCCCCATGCCGAAATTGCGGCCGGTGACAATGATGTCGCCCGGTTTGCAGCGGGTATGGAAGCCGGGATCGGTTTCCTCGAACAGGTGCGGGATGATGTCCTTGGGATCGAAGTGTCGTCCCGTGATTAGCCAGTTTGGCACTACGCCGCCGGCATGCCATACGTCATGGCCGAGTTTGTAGCAGCGGCCTTTCAGAACCCATGCGAATTCGCTCATAAGATTTTCCTGAATTTTTCCCGAACTTTTCCCGATTTTTCCCTGACCATCAGTTCAACTTGCGCGCATCGGCGATTTTTCCCGCCACTGCAGATGCGGCCACCGTGGCCGGACTGCCGAGATAGAGTTTCGCGTCCTTCGCGCCGAAACGGCCAGCGTTGTTGTTGGTGGCGGTGGAAATTGAGACTTCACCGGAGTGCACCGGGCCGATTACGGCATCGTTGCAGGGGCCGCAGCCAGGTGGCAGCATCACGGCGCCAGCTTCAATGAAAATGCCGAGCAAACCTTCCGTGGCCAGCCGGCGGTTTGTCGCTTCAGAGCCGGGCGCGATGAACAGCCGCACATTGGGTGCGAGTCGGCGACCCTTGAGTATCGCCGCCGCCGCAGTCATGTCTTCCCACATGCCGGAGCCGCAGGAGCCGATGAAGGCGTGGTCGATGAGCGTGCCTTCGACTTCGGATACGTTGACTGCATTTTCGACACTGCCCGGAAGTGACACTTGAGGTTCCAGACTGGAAATATCGAGAGTCAGGTCGGCGTCGTAATGGGCGTCGGCATCGGAATACACTGCTGAGAACAGACGTTGTGCCCGCGATTTTGCAAATTCGAGGATGGCTTTTGATGGCGGGACAAACACACCGTAAGCACGGATTTCCGTCGGTGTCGAGCACAGTGCCGCACGCGACGCGAGGTCGAACTGGTCGAGGTCGCCGGCGTATTCGAGCACACGGTAATCAAGATCGGCGCTGAGCTTGCCCTGTTTCAGCATCGCCGCAAAATGGAAGCCGACATCACGGGCATGTACGCCGGGCTTGAGTTGTCCCTTCAACGTCAGGCGCACGGTTTTCGGCACCATCACCCAGTTGGTGCCGGTTGCCAGCACGCGGCTGATTTCGCTGCCCATGCGAAAACCGAAGGCGCCGATGGCGCCAGCGTTGGTGGCGTGTCGGTCGTTGTCAAAATAGAACATCCCGGGCAGCAGCAGGCCGCTTTCCATCGGGAAAATATGGCCGTGGCCGCCGCGGCCGACGTCGAAGAAATTCATCACACCCCACTGCGCTGCTGCCTTGCGGTTGAAGGCGCCGCGTTCAGCCGCGCGCGGGCTGCCGTAGATGACATCATGATCGGTGACCATCATCACCTTGTCCGGCGTGGCGAGGCGGTTGATGCCCAGCGCATCAAGCTCGCGTTTGGCGCCCATCACTACGCCGTCGTGGATCATGATGTAGTCGGGGTCCGGGGAGACCACGTCACCTGGTTTCAAGGTGCTGCGCCCGCTTTTCGCGGCCAGCACCTTTTCTACTGCGGTCATGCCCATAGTGTTACAGGAATTCCCGCGGATCGGTGATGCACCCCGTTGCAGCGGATGCCGCGACTGTGGCCGGGCTGCCGAGATAGAGTTGCGCATCCTTGGCACCGAAGCGTCCGGCACCATTGGCAACCGCAGTGGAGATGGAAACTTCGCCTGAATCAATGAGGCCGGTGCGGCCGCTGGCGCAGGGGCCGCAGCCGGCCGGAATCACCATCGCGCCGGCGTCGTGGAAAATGTCGAGCAGACCTTCTCGAGTCATGCGCCGTGTTGAATCTTCCGAGCCCGGCACCACGATCATGCGCACGCCCGGCGCGAGACGCCGGCCCTTCAGAATGGAGGCGGCAATTTCAAGGTCCTCGTACATGCCGGAACCGCAGGAGCCGATGTAGGTGTGGTTGACCGGAGTGCCGGCGACACTGGAGAGGTCGGCGGCCTTGTGCGGCCCACCGGGCAGCGCAACCTGCGGGGGCAGGGTGCTGACGTCGAGTTCGATCTTGGCGTCGTAGTGTGCGTCAGGGTCGGCATAGACGGGGGTGAACGGGCGCTGTGCGCGTTCCTTGGCGTAAGCGAGAATTTCAGCGGACGGCGGGAAAAACACGCCGATGGCGCGCATCTCCGTCGGTGTACTGCACAGCGATACGCGTGCAGCGAGGCTGAACTGGTCGAGTTCGCCGGCGAACTCCAGCACACGGTAGTCGATATCGACGCCGAAATCACCATCAGCCCGCAGGTGTTTGCCAATGACAAAACCCAAGTCACGGGCGAACACGCCAGGCTGCAGTTTGCCCTTGATGGTGAGTTTCACCGACTTCGGTACCAGCGTCCAGTTGGTGCCGGTGGCCAGTACCCGGTTGATTTCGGTGCCCATGCGGATGGCCAGAGCGCCGATGCCGCCGGCGTTGGTGCAGTGGCGGTCATTGTCGAAATACAGTGTGCCCGGGGATACCCAGCCGCGCTCGGTGGGGAAGATATGGCCGTGGCCTCCACGCCCGGAATCGAAAAAGTTTTTTACACCCCAGGCCTCGGCGGCTTTGCGGTTAAAGGCGCCGCGGGCCGCAGCACGGTCATTCACATACACCACGTCGTGATCAGTCACCATCAGCACGCGGTCGGGATCGAACAGGCGGGTGATGCCCAGCGCGTCGAGTTCCTCTTTTGCCCCGCGCACCACGCCGTCGTGGATCATCACAAAATCGGGGCGTGGATAAACGATGTCGCCGGCCCTGACCGCGGCTTTTCCGCTGGTGCGGGCCAGTATCTTCTCTGCTGCGGTCATGCCCATCGGGGAAGTCCGTATCGTGCGAGAGTTATTGCTGCAGGGTATGGCGGTAAACTGTGACGTTGTGTGCGCTTGAAGTATAACTGGAATGCGTTTTGCTTACGGCATGATACATTTTCAGAATATTCGCAAAGGAGATTCCATGACACTGATTCGATATGTGGCGGCGCTTGCCGCATGCGCAGTCATCACGGGCACGGGCAATCAGGCGATGGCCCAGTGGAAGCCGGAGAAGGCCATCGAGATTGTTGCGCCTTCGGGACCTGGCGGCACCACTGATCGCACCGCACGAGTCGTTGCGAAAATCCTGATCCAGCACAAGCTGGTGGACGTTCCGGTCAACGTGGTCAACAAACCCGGTGGCAGCGGCACCATCGGACTCAATTATCTGAACCAGCACCCGGGCGACGGGCATTACATGATCGTGGCCACCACTGGGTCGATCAGCAATCACATTCTTGGCCTGATTCCCTACAACCACACGGCTTTTTCGCCGCTGGCCATGTTGTTCGAGGAATATCTGGGTGTGAACGTGCTGACTGATTCGCCGATCAAAAGCGGCAAGGATCTCGTCGACCGATTGAAAAAAGCCCCCGATTCCGTGAGCTTCGGCATCTCGACCAGCCTTGGCGGTGCCAACCATACGACGCTGATTACCTGTCTGCGCGCAGGCGGCGTCGATATCAAACGCCTGAAGACCGCCGTTTTTCCCGGCGGTTCGGCGACAACTACTGCCGTCCTCGGCGGCCATGTTGACGTGGTCAATACGGGGCTCGGCAACATGGTCGCGCATCTTCGTACCGGCAAGCTGCGCACACTTGCGATTTCCTCGCCGAAACGCATGTGGGGCGACTTCGCGTCAATCCCAACCTGGCGCGAGCAGGGCATACCGGCTGACTCGTCAAGCTGGCGCGGGCTGATGGGGCCCAAGGGCATGACCGCACAGCAGATCGCTTACTGGGACAAGGTGCTGGCGGCGATGGCTGCAACCGATGACTGGAAAAAAGAAATGGAAGAAAATTTCTGGGTCAATGGTTATGTCAACGCACAGGCGGCGAAAAAACGCCTTGACGAAGAATATGCCGAGTATCAACTGGTGCTGACAGAAGTCGGGCTGGCCAGGGCCAAGTAGATGGCGGGCCATGCCTTGGGACGGTGCATGTGTCAAGGATGATGGACAGCGGTGGGGCGCAGGCGCAGACTGGCACGGAGATGAAATTCGTAGCGCCCCCCGCAATCTTCAACTGCGCCGTTCTGATGCTGGGCGCGGTCACGCCGGCATCAGCGCAGGGAACGACCCAGTTCGACAATCTTGCGCGCAGTCCCTACGTGCACTGCGCGTTTTACCGGCAATATGACATTGATCCGGCAACCGGCGGCCGTCTGCTGGTCGAGGGGCGTTCCAATTCGCTGATGCACTACCAGCGGCGCAGCGATGCGCGCATGCTGGCCATCGATACCCGGCGCGCCGGCGCTCGCGATGCGCTGGTGGTGCGCGGCAAAAAATACCTGCACTTCATCGAATACGCCGCCGGTCTCTATGCGGTGACGACAATTTATGCCTGCCTAGAACGCGACGCGCAGGGCACCTGCATCAATTACGGCGCGGTGAATGCCCGCCATTTTGATGCGCGGGTGCTGCGCGACCCGGATGCGGTTTACGAGGAACTGCAGGCCTCTGCCGAGCCGGGTTTCTGCGACCACAGCTTCCTCAACCTGCAGGAAGCTTCGCGTACGCCGGTGCAGTAGGGTTGAGAGGTTAAAGAATCAAAACCTTTTTACCGCGGATGAACGCCGATAGACGCCGATAAAAACAGATTCAGGATCAACCAAAAATAACTAAATAGTTATTTAAAAACAAATAGTTATATTTTTCCGTGTGTGGCACCCAGGTTTTGACGTTATCGGCGTTAATTGGCGTTCATCGGCGGCTAAAGCTTTAAGGGTTGTCAGGCTGCGCGCAGACGGCCGGCGCGGCAGTCTTCGATTTTGCCGCGCAAATAATTCGCGGCCCAGTCGATTTCTTCAACGGTATTGAAACGCCCGAACGTGATGCGGATCGAATTGCCGGCCATGCCCGCATCCGAGCCCAGTGCCTGCAGTACATGCGACACGCCACCGGTGGAGCAGGCCGAAGTCGATGACACGGCGATGTCGGTCAAGGTGGTCACCAGCGAGTCGCAATTGGGAATGTCGAGGCTGATGTTCAGGTTGTTGGCGATGCGCTGTGTGAAGTCGCCGTTGAGCATTACGCCGGGCAGGTCTTTTATCTGATTCCAGAACCGGTCGCGCAGCTCGCGCAGTTGTGGCACTTCGGTTGCCATCATTTCACCGGCGATGCGGAAGGCGGCACCCATACCGACGATCTGGTGCGTGGCCAGTGTGCCCGAGCGCAGGCCGCGTTCGTGGCCGCCGCCGTGCATCTGCGATTCGACGCGCAGCTGCGGCGCGCGGCGCACGTACAGCGCACCGATGCCCTTGGGGCCGTAGCTCTTGTGCGCAGTCAACGACATCAGGTCCACCGGCAGTTGCCCGACGTCTATCGCCACTTTGCCGGTCGCCTGCGCGGCATCGACATGAAACAGCACGCCGCGCTCGCGACAGATTGCACCGAGGGCGTTGATGTCCTGGATCACGCCGATCTCATTGTTGACCAGCATCACTGACGCCAGCACGGTGTCCGGGCGCAGGGCGGCGCGGAAAGTTTCGATATCGATAAGGCCGTTTTTCTGTGGCGCGAGATACGTCGCCGAAAACCCCTGTTTTTCCAGCCACTGCATGGTGTCGAGCACCGCTTTGTGTTCGGTCTGCACCGTGATCAGGTGGTTGCCGCGCTTTTGTGCGGCCTGCGCCGCACCCTTGATTGCAAGGTTGTTGGATTCGGTGGCGCCTGAGGTCCAGGCGATGTCGCGGGGATCAGCATGAATCAATCCAGCCACATCTTCGCGCGCGGTTTCGACGGCGCGGCTGGCGGCGCGGCCGAAAGCATGTGAGCTGCTCGCCGGGTTTCCGAAGTTTTCGGTCAGCCAGGGCAGCATGGCTTCAAGCACGCGCGGATCCAGCGGCGTGGTCGCGGAATTATCGAGGTAAACCGGGGCTTTCACAGTATGGGCTCAGTGTTTCTGGGTCAGTGCGGCAATCACGCGCTGGCGCTTTTCTTCGACTTCTTTGGCAAAACCGGGGTGGCGTTGTTCGACGAAGCCGGTCGCCAGTCCCAGTTTCAGCAAAGCCACGGCGAAGGTTGCCGACAGGTCGTCAAGATCCGGACTCACCTTGGCGAGCTGCATCGCTTCGATGGTTTCGTCATAGAGTTGCTGCATTGCATCGTGCAGCTCGTCGTCAAACAGTTTGGGTGTGCTCATGGTCGTGACGGAGTGAATGTTGGCTGATTGTACCGCGATTCTTTCCCGTGATTCGCCGTCCCCACAGATTACAATGCCTCTCATGGAATTGATCGGCCGCACTCTGCTGTGTTGCATGGTTGCTGCAAGCGGCCTGGCGCAAAACGCTGCGGCGCAGATTTACCCGAACCGTACCGTGCGCATCATTGTTCCCGTCAGCGCCGGCGGTGCCACCGATGTGTTCGCGCGCGCGCTGGGGCAGGGGTTCACCGATGCCTGGGGGCAGCAGGTCATCATCGACAACCGGCCCGGCGCCGGCGGCATGATCGGTTCCGAGATGGTGGCCAAGGCCGCGCCCGACGGTTATACGCTGCTGATGGCCTATACCTCGCATGTCACCAATCCGTCTCTGTGGACGCGCATTCCCTACGATACCCTGCGCGATTTTGCGCCGGTGGCGATGGTGGCGACGGTACCCAGCGTGCTGATCGTGCATCCCTCGCTGCCGGTGCGCTCAGTGCGCGAACTGGTTGCTTTTGCCAGACAGCGACCACACGAACTCGACTACGCCTCTTCGGGCATCGGTACATCGGCGCATTTGGCCGCCGCGCTGTTCGCGCAGCGCACCGGGTTGTTTCTGACGCACGTGCCGTACAAGGGCGGGGCGCCGGCAGTTTTCGAATTGGTGGGCGGACAGGTGTCGATCATGTTCGGCAGCCTTGCCACGGCCCATCTGCACATGCGCTCGGCGCGGGTGCGGGCGCTGGCGGTGACCAGTACCAAACGTGCAACAGCCGCACCTCAGGTGCCGACCATGCAGGAGGCGGGGATTGCCGATTACGAAGCCGTGGGCTGGTTCGCGATGTTCGCGCCGGCGCAAACCTCCGGCGTGACGGTCAACAAGCTCAGCACGGCAATCAGCGCGCTGCTCAGCCAGCGCGAATTGCGTGAACGTTTCGTCGCGCAGGGCGTCGAGCTGGCGCCGTCCACGCCGGGCGAACTCGGCGACCGTGTGCGCATGGAGCTGGTGAAGTGGGCCGCAGTGATCAAGACGGCGGGCATCGAGCCGGTAAAAAACTAGCGTTGCGCAGCAAAGCCTATTTTTCGCCGAGTCCGGCTTCCTTTGCGGCCTTTGACCAGATCACGGTCTCCGCCGCCATGCGCCGTCCCATGGCATCCGGCGATCCGCCGACGGCTTCCAGCCCCGCATCAAACAGGCGTTGCACTATTTTGGGATCGGACAGCGCCTTGTTGTATGCGGCTGACAGGCGCGCGACCACCTCACCCGGTGTGCCGGCCGGCGCCACCGCGCCAAACCATTGCGCGATATCCATGTCGGGGTAACCCAGCTCGGCAAGGGAGGGCACATCGGGCAGCGCTTTGGCCCGCGCTTTTGAGGTGACCGCGAGTAGTTTTACCCGGCCGGAACTGATCTGCGGCATCAACGGTGCCGAACCGAGCACCGCCACCGGGACCTGCCCGCTCACCAGATCCACCACGGCCTGTCCGCCGCCCTTGTAGGGAACCCCGATCATTTTGACGCCGGCCATTTTGAAGAATATACCGGCTGCCACGGCCTGTGTGCCGGTGGCGGAGGACAGTGCGTAAGCGATCTGTCCGGGCCGCGCTTTGGCGGCTTTCAACAGGTCTGCAACCGATTTCCAGCCTGGTGCCGGATGCACGGCAATGACGATGGGCTGGTTGGTGAGAATGGTGATCGGGAGCAGGTCCTTTTCCGATCGGTATGACAACGCAGGATTCAGCACCGGCTGATAAAAGGATGAATCAGAGCCGACGACGATGGTGTAACCGTCGCGGGCGCCGCGCACCAGCATTTCGAGCGCGATGCTGCCGGCGCCGCCCGGCCGGTTTTCGATGATCACCGATTGGCCCAGTTCCCGCGATACGATGTCGCTGGTGAATCGCGCTGACACATCGGTTGTGCCGCCCGGTGCAAATCCGACCAGTACGCGGATCGGCCGCGTCGGCCAGGCCTGCGCGTAACAGAGCTGGCAAAAAGCCAGCAGAATCACAACCAAAATGCTACGCATTGATATTCCTCCTCTGGATTAACGATACAGTGACGCGCCGGTCAGTCTCCCGCTTGATGCTGCCGGGTGGCCGTGCCGACGGTAAAAAATATCAGGCCATGCCGATGGGCTCCGCCAGATCATCGCGGATTTTTCCCGGGCGCTCAAGCATCATGTCGTGCAGTTCTTTCTGGATTTTTGCGCAGCCCGGGTCATTGAATCGGTTGTCCATTTCGCCCGGATCGTTTTTCAGGTCGTAGAGTTCGCCGGCGCCGGAGCCCAGCTCGAAAGTACACTTGTGGGTCCTGGTGCGCACCGTGCGCAGTTGCAGACCGACGCCACAGCGTGACGGATGCACATGCCATTCGCTGTAGGCGGCATCACGGGTTTCATTTTTTCCGGCCAGCAGTTTGGCCAGACTGCGGCTCTGCATGTCCTCCGGTTTGCTGATGCCGGCGTATTCATAAAACGTCGCGGCCATGTCCAGCGTGCCGACCGGCTCGCTGACCACCTGGCTTGCCGCGATGCCGGGTCCGCGCGCGATCATCGTCACCCGCATCAGGTCTTCATAAGGCGTCGGGCCTTTCAGGTAGAGGCCGTGGTTGCCGAGCATGTCGCCGTGATCTGTGCTGTAGAAGACCAGTGTGTCTTCGCTCAGATTGAGATTGTCGAGCGCGGAGAGGATGCGGCCGACGTTGTGGTCAATCTGCGAAATCATGCCGTAGTAGTTCGCCGTCATGTCGGCGAGCTGGGCATCGGTCTGCGGTGGCACCCGTGAACCCGCGGCGCGGAACTTGAGCATCTCCGGGTCCTCAAGTTGCGGTATGCCTTCAAGCGAGGCCTTGTGCCACCACGGCCGCCGTTCAAGATCAGGCGTGCGGTGTTTCGGCAGCGTCAGGCTTTTCGGGTCGTACATCAGGCTCCACGGTTCCGGACAATCGAAGGGATGATGCGGATCGGGAAAGGACACCCACATCGCCACCGGCTTTGACTGGTCGTGATGCGTCAGGTAATCAATCGTGCGGTCGGCGACCCAGGTGCTGTTGTGCCAGGCTGCGGGTAACGCTGAATGCCAGGTCTGCGCGGTGCCGATTTCCGGACGGGTACTGGCGGCCCACAGCTTGACGGCTTCCTCGTCCTTGCCGCGGGAGAGGAACCAGCGTTCGTAATGTCCCATTGGCGGACGATCCAGCGGTCGTGTCCGGTGCATGTGGCCGAGAACGCACAGCTCGACATGCTCGAAGCCCATGTACGGGCCCATCCAGTCGGGACCGTACTTGTCATGGCTTTTGTTGCATTCCGGAGTGCCGGTCCGCGCAAACGTGGCCTTGGTTGCGAAATGCGCCTTGCCGATAAAGGCGCTGCGATAGCCGTTGCGCGCCAGCGTGCCGGCAAACCCGTTTTCACCAATACGCGGCTCGAGATCGACGCCGTTGTCCCACACGCCGTGGGTCAGCGGCAGCATGCCGGTCAGGATCGATGCGCGTGAGGGCTGGCAGACGAGATTCGGCGTCATGCATGCCGAGAAGCGCGTGCCGTCGCGCGCGAGCTGATCGAGGTGCGGCGTGCGCAGTTCCGGGTTTTCGAAGCCGTTGCAGTCGGCGCGTTGCTGGTCCGACGTGATGAGGATGATATTTGGACGCTTTTTGCTCATGACATCTCCGCCAATTCAGTTGATGGGTGCTGATGACGCCTTGTCCGCAGGTGGGCGTGCAAGGCTTATTTCCGGTTGACGCCGAATTTCCCCGGCCCGATCAGCGCTACTGCCAGTGCGGTGAACAGGAAGAAACCCTGCAGTTCCAGTTCCCAGCCGCCCTGTTTGCCGATGCTGAGCAACTGCGAGCTGTGGGCCAGTGCGATGGCGACTACCATGTTGAAGGCGATGATCACGCCGCCGATGCGTGCGTAGAATCCAAAAATCACCAGCAACGGGGCGAACACCTCACCGATGAACACGCCGTAGGCGAGGAAACCTGGCAGGCCATGGCCGACCACCATGGCCTCAATGCCACTGACGCCATAACGCATTTTGGCGATGCCGTGCAGCAGCGTCAGGATGCCCAGCGTCAGGCGCAGTACCAGTTTGCCGATATCATCGTTCATGGTTGTTCTCCTTATGGTTGTCGTTGATTTTTAAACGTCACAGCGTTCAGGCTGAGCCCTTCGACAAGCTCAGGGCGAACGAAATTGATTTTTATGCGCTAGCAGCCTGTCGGGCTTAGGGTGTTTTTCATGAAAACGAACCCTTTTTTACCATCGAAACACCCTCCCGAAAAATTTAAACGCGCTGTAGCTCGTTTTAGAGCGGGCAGTTTTTTGGAATCGGCTAAGTCCGACAGGCTGCTAGGCAACCGGATGGCCGATGCTTTCAATGGCGCGCTTGACGGCCATCGGGTCGTCAATCAGGCGGAACAGGACATCGCTGGTGCCGCGCCCGGTGACCTTGACGCTGCCGTAGCCGAGGATGCGGCCGAAGATGCCCTGGTCGATTTCGACGGTCTCGATCGACGCCAGTTTCATTTCCTCGGATCTGCGGCTGATGATGCCGGTCTTGAAAATCACGCGCTTGTTGGTCACGCCCTGTTCGATGTAGCGGACGCGCAGGTATTCGTACAGCGCAATCACCAGCGTGATGCCCAAAGTGGGGATGCCCAGCAGCAGCCAGATTGCCAGCGGGATGCGCGCCACCCAGTGCAGCTTGAAGCGGGCGGCGACTTCTTCGCCGGTGGACAGGGATTCATCGATGTAGGGCATGGATTTTCCTTGGAACTCCCGGAGCCAATATTTGTAGGGCGGGATAAACGCAGTGAATCCCGCCGTTAGCGCATACGGAAGGCGGGATCCGTTTCACTACTCCCGCCCTACAAAATTCCTGTCCCTTTGGGGCGAATCTGGGGTTTTACCAGCCCGTCGTCTTTGCACCTTCTGTGGCGAGCAGCACATACGCCATGATGCAGGGTTCCTTGCCGCGGTTTTCCCAGTTGTGCATGGTCTGGCGCTGGATGATCACGGTGCCCGGCGTCAGGTGCACTTCTTCGCCGTTGTCCAGTTGCATCCACAATTCGCCCGACAGGCAGAGCGCGTAATCGACGGAATCCGTCTGGTGCCAGCGTTTGGCCACGCCCGGTTCGTACTTGGCGAGACGGAACACGCTGCCGCCGGCGAGGCTGGTGCCCAGATCCCAGGTATTCGGATCTTCTTCGGTCATTTCCGCCGGCAATTTCTTGGTGGCCCACATTGGAATGTTGCCGAAACCCGGACGCAACGGGATCGGTTCGATGATGCTGTCCGATTTGATGCAGGCTTTGCCTTCCTTGTTGGTGCCGGTGACGACTCTGCGGAATTTCATGATTGCTGCGATCTCCAGTAATGCGGCTTTACGGCCAGATTAAAAAGCGCCAGCGCTGTTACGCCGGAAAAAAATATGAAAAACACGTAAGCCGTTGTTTTTATTGATATTTAAAAACAGCGGCGGTGCGGACCCAGAACTGTCCGTGCCGCCGTTTTTACCACATCAGTTCGATACTTTGATATTCGCGGCTTTGACCACTTTTTTCCATTTCTCGACGTCACGACGGATCACCTCGATGAACTGCTCGGGCGGGCCGCCGGCGGGCTCAACGCCGTCAGCGGCGAGGCGTTTTTTCAGTTCCTCGGTTTGCAGTGCGCGCGCCACTTCCTGGTTCCACCGGGTGACGACCGGTTTGGGCAGGCCTTTCGGGCCCCACATGCCGTACCACAGCGCAGCCTCATAATCCTTGACGATTTCGCCGATCGCCGGCGTATCAGGCAAAGCGGGTATGCGTTTTGCGGTGGTCACACCAATGCCGCGCAGCTTGCCGGCCTTGACCTGCGGGATGGTCGCGGGCATCGCGCCGAAGATCAACTGCACCTGGCCGCCGAGCAGGTCGGCGATCGCGGGGCCTGTGCCTTTATACGGAATGTGCGTCATCTTGGTGGCGGCGAGCAGGTTGAACAGTTCGGTGGCGAGGTGGGTGATGCCACCGGTGCCGGAGGATGCGAAATTGAGCTTGTTCGGATTGGCCTTGGCATAAGCGATCAGTTCCGGCACCGTTTTCGCCGGCACAGAAGGATGCAGCGCCGCGACAAAACCGCTTTCTCCGATCATCGCGATGGACTGAATGTCTTTCACCGGATCGTAGGGTAGCTTGTAGAGCGCGGCATTGGTGCCGTAACTGCCGGAGACCATGGCAACGGTATAACCGTCACGAGCGGCGCGCACCGCGCTTTCCGCACCGATCGTGCAGCCGCCGCCGGCGCGGTTGTCGACGATCACCTGCTGGCCGAAGGACACCGTTGCGTTGGCGGCAATCAGGCGCGCGGTGATGTCGGTGCCGCCACCCGGTGCGAAAGGCACCAGCATGCGGATTGGCCGTGTCGGATATTTTTCAGCCTGCGCGCCCGCCAATGCGGGCATGGCGCAGACTGCGGCTGCGGCGAGTACGGCAATACGTTTGATTACATTCATTATTTTCTCCTCCGGTGATTGCAGCAAATCCTGATTCCTCAATTCTCAATCCGCAGTGATGCCCGCTTCGCGGATGACTTTGGCCCACTTGGTGATTTCCGCTTGCAGGTACTGATTGGATTCTTCGACGCTGCCGCCGATGAGATCGACGCCGGCCGCAGCAAAACGTTTTGCGGTTTCGGCATCACGCAGCGCGGCGTTGGTATCAGCATTGATTTTACCCAATGTCGGGCGTGGTGTTTTCGCCGAGGCGAAAACCCCGTACCAGACGTCGAAAGCATAACCGGGGAGGCCGTTTTCAGCCACGGTGGGTAAATCCGGCGCCGCCGGGCTGCGCTTTGCGCCGGTGACGGCCAGCGCGCGCACCTTGCCGGATTTTGCGTGAGGCAGGATCGTGCTGACGCCGGCGATGGCCATCTGCACTTCGCCGCTCAGCAACGCGGTGGTGCCCGGTCCCGTGCCCTTGTACGGCACGTGCACGATGTTGACGTCGGCAGTGACACGGAACAGTTCGGAGCCGAGGTGCGAAGCACCGCTGACGCCGCCGGATGCATAGCGGAGTTCACCGGGTTTACTTTTGGCAAGCTGAACCAGTTCGGCCACGGATTTTGCCGGCAGCGACGGATGTACCGCGAGCACAAACGGCTGGCT
>JBBQAO010000127.1:0-8399 GCA_038316355.1 Burkholderiales bacterium | reverse complement strand
AGCTTAGGCAGCCTGGATGTTGCTCGCTTGTTGCTTGCCCTTGTTGCCGGCGGTGATGTCAAACGTCACCTTCTGGCCTTCTTTCAGGGTTTTGAAACCGTTCATGTTGATGCCCGAGAAATGGGCAAAGAGGTCTTCGCCGCCGCCGTCCGGGGTGATGAAGCCGAAACCTTTAGCGTCGTTGAACCACTTAACAGTACCTGTTGCCATGATGTTGTCTTCCTTTGAGGATGGATAATTTCCGGCTTGCGCCGGGCATCGTATTTAAATCTCACAGCCCCAAAAGCACGAACACCACAAACTGCTAACGCGGGAACCGCTGACTTTCAAGCACTTGAAACCAAACACGCGTTGCCGTTATACGTAATGCCCGTGACAGCGTCAAGCGCATTGTGGAACACGATTACAGTGCAAAATTAATACCATTAAAATCAATAACTTAAAAGCAAGACATGGGCCATTCATACACGTTTCTGCTCGACTTCTGAATACTACTTACCGATGGCAGGACCTCATTATCTGCATAACCCCGCTCTCCATGCCGCACGGCAAAACAAGAAAAACTATCCTCCCGATACCGCCGCCGCGAAACGCCGCGTGCGTTCGTAGCGCGGATTATTGAACAGTTCGGCCGGTGGACCATCTTCGGCGATCACGCCGTCCTCAAAAAACAGCACGCGATCAGCACAACTCTCCGCAAAATGCATGTGGTGCGTGACGATCAGCATCGTCATATTTCCCGGTTCGGCGAGCCGTTGCAATAAAGTCAATATGCCGCTGATCAGTTCCGGATCCAGCGCCGAGGTGACTTCGTCAAACAGCATGATGCGGGGCTGCATTGCCAGTGCGCGGGCAATGGCCACCCGCTGCTTCTGCCCGCCGGACAACTGTCCCGGCATCACGTGCGCCTTGCCCGCGAGGCCAACCCGTTCAAGATAGTCAAGCGCATGAGCCGCAGCCTTTTCCCGCGTGAAACCCAGGACACCAACCGGCGCTTCCATCACGTTCTCCAGTGCATTGAGATGCGGAAACAGGTTGAAATGCTGGAATACCATCCCCACCCTGCCGCGTGCGCGTCGCAAAGCGGCCCTGTCGGCACGCATGCCGCCTTGGCGATCCGTCACCCATGGCCGCTCACCGTCAATCCGCAGCTCCCCTGCGTCGGGTGTATCCAGCATCATCAGTAAGCGCAGCAATGTCGATTTCCCGGATCCACTGGGACCGATCACGCTGACTATCTGGCCGTGCGGCACATCAAGATCAACACCGCGCAGCACCGGGAGTGCACCGTAGGCCTTGCGAATACCGCGCAGGCGAATGACTGCATCCTGTTCAGGCATGCGCCACCTGCAGGCGCCGCTCCAGAGCGTGCATCAATGCCGCCGCACACAGGCTCAGCAACAGAAAAAAAACTCCCACCAGTGTCAGTGCCTCCACGTAACGAAAAGATTCGGCGCCGATCATTTTCGCAAGCTGCAGCATTTCAACGACCGTGATCGCGGACAGCAGCGGCGCATCCTTGAACATCGCAACCAGATAATTGCCCAGTGCCGGTACAACTCGGGCCACGGCTTGCGGCACGATAATGCGACGCAGTGTATGCCACGCGCCAAGGTTCAACGCCGACGCCGCATCCCATTGTCCGCGCGGCACCGATTCCAGTCCTGCGCGATAAACCTCGGCGCAATACGCCGCATAATGCAAACCAAGACCCATTGCACCGGCAGTAAACGCCGGCAGCAGAATGCCGATTTCCGGCAACACGTAAAACATGAAATAGATTTGCATCAGCAACGGTGTACTGCGCACGAATTCGATCAGACCTGCTGCCGGCCAGCTGATCCAGGCCACAGGGCTGCGCCGTAACAGCGCCAGCACCAGTCCCAGTGTCAGTGCGATCATCATGCCTGCCAGCGTTGCCTGCAGTGTCACCCACAGCGCGGGTGCGAATCGCGGCAAGATGTCCCACGCATAGGCCCAGTCGAAAATCATGTCAGACCGCACCAAAACGTCTTTCCAGCAAACGCACGCCCGCTGTAATGCACAGCGCCAGAACAAAATAAATCAGCAATGTGACAGCAAAAATCGGTGCTGTCTGCAAAGTCGCGCTGCGCGCCAGTTGTGCGGCGAACGTCAGCTCAGTCACGGCGATCAGTGACGCCAGGGCACTGTTTTTCAGCAGCTCGATTGCCAGGTTTCCGGCCGGCGGCAGCATGGCCGGCACAGCCTGCGGCCAGACAATGCGGAACAGCGTTCTCCGCGTCGACAGGTTGAGCGCCACAGCCGCATCGCGCTGCCCCGGCGGCACCGTTCGGATCGCACCACGAACAATTTCGGCACCATAAGCGCCGGCATTCAATCCAAGTGCGACGATGGCTGCCGCAATGGCGCCGATGTCGATGCCGAAATGCGGTAGCACGAAATAAATCCAGAACAGCTGCACCAGCGCAGACGTGCCGCGAAACAACTCCACGTAAACTGCCGCTGGCCAGCGCAGCCAGCACCGGTCGGAGTTGCGCGCGAGTCCTGCAATGCACGCTGCCGCGATGGCCAGCAATGCGGCACCGGCAGTGATCTGCAGCGTCACCATCGCGCCCTGCGCCAACGTTATGGCAAGATCGCTGTATTGAATGGTCATCACGAACCGGGCTCAGGCTGCGCACAACGCCGCGGCCGTCGCTCCTTTCGGAAATTCGTCGTCGGTGAACCCAAAAGGACGCACCAGTTCCAGATGGCGTGGCGTACCGATCAGGTGCGACAGCGCTTCATTAAAAACCGCAAGTAACGCAGCATCCTCCCTGCGAAAACCGAAGGCGCCGTAACCTCGGACCACATTTCCGTTAATCCGCAAATCCTCAAACGGTTCGGCCCGTTCAGTCTTTCCGCCGCCGCGGGCGAGCAGATCGTTGACTGTAGCACTCGTCGCCGCATAAGCATCGGCACGGCCGGCCGCGACACCCTCCATGGCACTCACGACATCTGGAAAAACAATCACGCGGTCATCCGGCACTCCGGTACTGCGCGCATAGCTGCGCTGCACCGCACCGGCCACTACCGCCAGCCTGGCATCTGTTTGCCGGACCACATCGGCATAGCCATGCAAGCCCTTGGGATTGCCTCTCGCGACCATGAATGCCTCACCGACGCGGTAAGTCGGATTCGAAAAAGAGATTTCGCGGCAGCGTTCCGGCAATATGTACATGCCAGCCGCAATAACATCGAAGCGGCGCGCTTTTAATCCGGGAATCAGCGCACCAAACTCTGCCAGCACCCCTTCAATCTCCCTGACGCCGAGATCAGCCGTTACAGCCCGCGCAATCTCCGGCGCCTCTCCGGTAACCCTGCGTGTCGCCAGATCAAAGTAGGCATAAGGCGCTTCGTTGGCATAACCAATGCGCAGCTTGCCCTCCTGACGCACACGCTGCAGCGTGTCCATCCGCAATGCCGCCTCGTCCCTGCATCCGCCGGCCAGCGGCGCCAGTATCAGCCCCGCCATTCCTGCGAGAATCCTGCGCCGCGTGCGCATGGCAATCCGTCAGCGGAATAAGCCGTCGTTCAACGATGCGGGGGCGTAATCCGCTGGAGCATGGCCGTATGCTCGCGCGCCGCGATGAATTCCGGTCTCGGTTGCAAGCCGTGCCGCGGTGCCAGCAGGCGATTCTCAGTGCTGTTGTAGACGCAGAACAGATTCGCCCGAGGGAATGGTGAAATGTTGCTGTTCGAACCGTGCATGGTGTTGCAGTCGAAAAACACTACTGAGCCGGCCTGCCCCTTGCTCGACTGCAAACCACCGGATTCGATCAGAAAGTCGAGGCTGGTCGGGTCAGGCACGCCGTATTCCTGTTTGCGCAAGGATTTCCTGTAGTGATCCTGCGGAGTCTCGCCGATGCAGGAGATGTAGTGCATGTGCGATCCAGGCACCAGCATCAGCGGACCGTTGAATTCATTGTTTTCCGTCAGCAAAACCACACAGCTCACTGCGCGCATGCGCGGCATGCCGTCCTCGACGTGCCAGGTTTCAAAATCGGAATGCCAATAGAATTCTTTACCGGAAAACCCCGGCTTCAAGTTAAGCCGTGATTGATGAATGTAAACTTCACTGCCGAGAATCTGCCGTGCCACATCAAACAGCCGGCCATCGCTCATCAGATTTTCGAATACTTTGCTCAACCGGTGAACCCGGAACACCGAACGCACATCACCGGCATCCGGCTCGAACACCGCTTCAGGCCACTGCTCCTTGCCGCTCTTGACAGCGAGATGGTTGGCCTCCCGCAATAAATCCCCGGCTTCATCTTCTGACAAAAGCCCGCGCAACTGGATGAAACCATTCTTGCGATAACTGCGCAGCTGATGTTCGGACAACGCGAATTCAGCCTTTGCATGAGGCCCCTGATAAACCACCGGCTCCTGCCTCTTGATAATTGCCGCCTCGTTATCGGTCCGTGATTGATAAATGTCTGAAACCATGATCATCGGTTTATCTCCTTTCTTCGACATCGGCCTGCTCGCCGGCAAGCAACGGATAGACGCCTTTTTCGTCATGCACCTCCCGGCCGGTGAGCGGCGGACTAAACACGCAGACGAGGCGCAGATCGCTGTGTGCGCGCAGGTAATGCTCGTCATGGCAGTCCAGTGCATACATCACGCCAGGACTGATCGCATGCACCCGACTGTCGGCGACAGTGACAACTTCGCCTGTACCGGTGATGCAATACACCGCCTCCAGATGGTGCTGATAATGGATATGGGTTTCTGTACCGGCAAAAATCATGGTCTCGTGCAATGAAAAACCCATGCCGTCGCGCGCCAGCAGCAGGCGGCGGCTGACCCAGTTGGGCGTCATCACATCCTGCACCGTGCCCTTGATGTCCTCGATATTGCGGACAATCATCGTGCAATCCGGAAATTGACGTATTTGATCTTGCGGTCCTTCCCCTGCACCCGCGGCACCCCGAGCACGTTGGCAACGCTGTCCTCGACGATGTCGAGACCCTGGCACAGCAGCTTCTCGTCGATGGTCAGTGCCGGCATCAGCTTCAGCACGTCATCGGCGCCGGAAGTCTCGATGACCAGGCCGTTTTCGAAACAGCGCCTGGCGATGCGGTCCGCGAACTGCGGATCGGCAGAAGCGAGGCCCTGGATCATGCCGCGCCCGCGCACCTCGAATTCACCGGACGGATAATCCGCTGCGATGTGTTCCAGCCAGTTGCGCATGATGGCGCCCTTGCGGCGTACCGCGTCCCGGAAGGCATCGTCACTCCAGTAATGCATCAGTGCTGCACGCGCCGTCACGAAAGCGAGGTTGTTGCCGCGGAACGTGCCGTTGTGCGCGCCCGGCTTCCAGATGTCGATTTCGGGCTTCAGCAGCACCAGCGCCATCGGCAGGCCGTACGCGCTGATCGATTTCGACAGCGTCACGATATCCGGAGAAATGCCGGCCTCCTCGAAGCTGAAGAAGTGCCCGGTGCGGCCGCAGCCCATCTGGATGTCATCGACGATCAGCAGCATGTCGTGGCGGCGGCAGACCTGCTCCAGCGCGCGCAGCCAGGCGAAGCTGGCGACATTGATGCCGCCCTCGCCCTGCACGGTTTCAACGATCACTGCTGCGGGATGGTCCATGCCGCTGCTGCGGTCAGCGACCATGCGTTCCAGGTAATCGGTGGTGTCAACGCCCTTGCCGAGATAACCGTCATAGGGCATGAAGGTGGTGTTGTCGAGCGGAGCACCCGCCGCATCGCGGTACTTGGCATTGGCGGTCGCGGCAAGTGAAGCGCCGCTGACCCCGTGAAAACCGTGGGTGAAGGACACGATGTTGCTGCGCCCCTTGACCAGCCGCGCCAGCTTCAGCGACGCCTCCACGGCATTGGTGCCGGTGGGCCCCGGAAACTGCAGCTTGTAGTTCATGCCGCGCGGCTTGAGGATGATGCGCTCGAAAGCTTCCAGCATCTCCTTTTTCGCGACGGTGGCCATGTCGAGACCGTGAGTCACGCCGTCCGACTCGATGTAATTCAGCAGTTCCTGCTTGATCACCGGATTGTTGTGCCCGTAATTGAGCGTGCCGGCGCCGGCAAAAAAATCAATGTAGTTGTTGTTCGCCTCGTCGATCAGGCTCGAGCCGCGCGCCTTGTCGAACAGCGTCGGGAAGGAACGGATATAACCCCGCACTTCTGATTCCATGCGGTCGAATATTTTAAGGTTCATGCTGTGGTTCTCCTCTGCCCGGTTTGTCCAGTCCGGCTCATGTCGTCCATGGGCCGATGCAAATCAGCATCTCGGGCTCGTGATGCGAATCCTGGAAGTCCTCCTTGGAAAAAAAAGTGCGCTCGGCGCACCGCGCGTTCAGGCGTGTTGCCAGTGTTTCAAATACCCGCCGCGAGGCGGCATTCGAAGGGGTAACCGTGGTTTCCAGCCAGCGGCAGCCGGCCAGTGCCGGCCTTGCCAGCAGATGTTCGAGCATGTGCAGCGCGAGTCCCTGGCCGCGGACGGCGGGCGCCACCGCGACCTGCCACACGAACACCACATCGGGTTTGTCCGGCGGGCAGTAGGCGGAAACAAAGCCTGCGAAGCCGTCGGGGCCTTCGGCCAGCACACAGCTGCGCGCATGGTGGGCGCACAGCAGCAGGTAGGCATACAGGGAATTCAGGTCCAGCGGCGGACACGCGCGAACCAGCCTGAAAAGTGCCGCGCCGTCTGAAATGCCGGGCTCTCTTAGACAAAACTTTGACGACGCTGGCGCCACGTTTGCTGTGGACAGAATTGTTTTCACCCTCCCGACTAAATTCCTTTATAAAACAATTACTTGCAATGATTAGTAAGGAAATGAACTGAGATGTCAATTATAATAGACGACAGATCTCGTGTCAACCGATATATCCATTTATAATCAGTAAGTTAGATATTATTTCCAGGTTAACAGGCCTATTTGCCACGTGCTTACCGATCAACCATTACTGCAATCCTTCACGCTGTTCTTCGCCCTGCTCAACCCTTTCCTGTTGAGCATCTATCTAATTGATTTAATTACAGATTTAAAGGGCCCCGTGTTGTCACGGGTGTTAGTGCGGGCATCACTGATCAGTGGCGCTGTGTTCTGGCTGTTTGCCTGGGGCGGCGAAGCCATATTTACGGATTACCTGCAGGTCCGGTTCGCCTCTTTCCAGCTGTTCGGCGGCGTCATTTTCCTGCTGATCGGCATCCGCTTCGTGTTTTCCGGGGTTGATGCCATACGCGCTACCCGCGGCGCACCGGAACACCTGGCAGGCTCAATTGCCATGCCCTTCCTGATCGGTCCCGGCACAGTCAGCGCTGCAGTCGTCATCGGCGCCCGCCATGACATCTTCATCGCCGGACTGGTCATTTTCGGCACGCTGGCACTGACCATGACTCTAGTCATCGGCCTCAAGCTCGCGCACGACTACGTCAAGGAACGTAATGCGCGGCTGATCGACCGTTACATGGAAGTGGTGGGCCGGATATCAGCACTGCTGATTGGCACCATTGCCGTCGAAATGATTCTGGACGGCGCCGGCAGTTGGCTGCGTGAAATCAGCGCGCGATTCTGATCCGGCCGAGTCACCCGCCAAGAACCAGTGCACGCACCGCTTCACGTTTGGGCAATGCCTTGCGCGACAAGCGCAGATAACGGATGCCGGCTTGCGCCAAGGCCCGGGTTTTGAAATCCTGTTCCGGCGTCTGCATCGACTGATCCTGCAGCGGTAAATCAATCGCCACCACCGGCAGCAGTGCCTTGTTACAAATCACAAAATCGACGGTTTGCCGGGTCAGGTTGCGCAAGCGCTGCTCCCTTGCGCTACCAACGACATCTGCCGGCACTTCCAGCACCGCCGGCAAAGCGACCTGCGCCATCACTTCATGGTCAGGCAAGCTGGTTTTCAGCAAGTGATAAAGCACGGTCTGGGCAGGGTCCAGCGCGCGCGCCTTGCGCGTATAGCCGGCGGGAGCGGGAGCGGCAGCCGAAGCCGGTGCTGCTGCAGCTACTGCCGTTACAACTGCCGTCATTTGTTCGGCCGGGGCGGGATCCGCCCTGGCGGCGTTGACCAGCTTCTGCCAGCGGGCATCGGCAATCTGCTCACGCGCGACGAATTTGCGCCGGTAGCTCCACCACACGACGGGTATCACGATAAACGGCGCCAAAACCAGCAGATACCAGATTGCGGCCATCCAGTCAGTGGAATGCGGATTTCACGCCAGCTGCCTCAACAGCTTGCGCATTTCGACGAACGGCCTAGCGTGCATCCCCCAACCCCAAAGCGATGTACGGATAACGCCACAAAAGCCCTCCGCCGAGAATCACCGCCATTGCGATCCATCCTCGCCAGTAAAGCCGCAAATAACGCATTCCCTCTGCATCCAGATCCTTGCGCTTCGGGAAACTG
>JBBQAO010000010.1:0-76221 GCA_038316355.1 Burkholderiales bacterium | reverse complement strand
CATATTGCGGCCCTGCGCGACATACAAGGGCCACGCATTGACGCCCTCAGAAATAACCGCCAGCCTGACCGGCGCAGAACCCGCTGCGGACATGTCCCCTCCGTCGTCAAGCATCCGGCAAACGGTTCGCAAACCGTTTGTTGCTGATCCCTCCCTTCCCTCTCGGGACAAGGGAACACTTGCCGCGAAGCAGAGAGGACGGGGGTGAGGGATCAACATGGGACGCTCGATTCAATAATCAGTGAAAGCGAGAATCTGCAAATGACGGCACCACCCCGAGCTGCCGAAATCACCACCAAAGTGCCGGGAATCGTAGCTTTGGTCCAACCAATAGTCAATCATTTGGCAAAATTGGTTGAATTGATCGCATTTTGGCACAGGTCTGGCTACCGCATTGTACAAGATTGGGAATCGTGGCTGCATGACTAACTCGCGCCATCTGATGGTTGCACATTGACCGGAATATATGAACCAATTGACCAGATTGGTCAGGCCATGCACAATCCGCGCAAACCGGTATTCGCCATGACCACCATCCGCCGTTCCGACATCTCTCAGCCCCGCCGCGGTGGCAAACGCGACGGCGCCCAGGAAATCCGCGCCTTCCTTCTCGAAGCCGTGGCGCAGGGCGCCGTCGGTCCCGGCGGCAAACTGCCCACTGAACGTGAACTCGCGACGCGCTTCGCGCTGCCGCGCAATACCGTGCGCAAAACGTTGGCACAGCTCGAAGCCGAAGGCGCAATCACCCGCCATGTCGGCCGCGGTACCTTTCTCGCCGACACTGGCGGCTTCCCCGCTGACAGCATCACCCACACCAGCCCCGCCGAACTGATGGAAGCACGCATGCGACTGGAACCGGCGATGGCAGAGCTGATCGTCACCAACGCTACCCCTGCCGATTTCGAGCGCATGGAAACCTGCCTCGACCGTGCCGAGCGCGGTACCACGCTGGATGATTTCGAAGTCTGGGACGCGGCCCTGCACCAGGCGCTGGCGGCGGCGACACATAACCGCTTCGTCACCCGCGTTTTCGACATGGCCACCGCCGTGCGCCACCAGACCGAATGGGGCAAGCTCAAGGATCGCGTGGTCACGCCGGAACGGCGCCTCAAATATCAGCAGGAACACCGCGCCATCGTAGCCGCGCTCAAAGCGCGCGATGCTGAACTGGCGCGCGCCGCCATCCTCGCCCATCTGCAGCACGCGCGACGCAATCTGTTCGGGTTCTAAAGCGCGGTTCTAAAGCACGTCTCCTGGCAGTAGACTGCGGGCATGGACATCTCCCTCGCCTCCGCCACCGTCATCATCCTTCTGGTGATGGATCCGCTGGGCAACATCCCGCTGTTCGTATCGCTGCTGAAAAAAGTCCCTCCCCAGCGCCGCAACCGCGTCATCGTGCGCGAATGTGTCATCGCCTTCGCCCTGCTGCTGTTTTTTGTGTTTTTCGGCCGCTGGTTCCTGGTACTGCTGGGCCTGTCGGATACCTCACTGAACATCGCCGGCGGCGTGATCCTGTTCATCATCGCGCTGCGGCTGATCTTCAAACATCCGGAAGGCGTGTTCGGCACTGACGAAATCGAAGCCGAGCCCTTCATCGTGCCACTGGCGATTCCGTCGATTGCCGGCCCCTCAGCCATCGCCACGGTGGTGCTGCTGGTGTCACGCGCCCCTGATCGCATCCTTGACTGGATCCTTGCCCTCCTCGTCGCCAGCGTGATCACGCTGATCCTGCTGCTCGCCTCAGGGCGTATCGCGCGCCTGCTCGGCACCCGCGGCCTGGCCGCCATGGACCGGCTGATGGGCCTGCTGCTGACGGCCATCGCCGTGGAAATGCTGCTCAAAGGCATTGAAAGCTTCGTGCACGGCCTTTGAGCCCAAGGTTGTCCACCCCGCATTTACAGAAAATCGCTTGAAAAAGTCTTGACAGGCGAATTCCGCAGCATGTTGATATCTCGCATCGCACAGTGCGGTGCAAGTGCCATCAAAACATCGCGATCAATGTCAACAGTTGATTGCACAGGACATAAATACCACGGGCAAACACGCGCTAAGTGATTGACGCAAATAGGCTTTTACCGGCCCATTTAGACCCCGCATAAGTAATTGTTTTTAAATGTAAAAATGGCATTTTCCCCGTGACGTTTTTTTGCCGCTTGGTTGGCGCCTGTTCACATCACGACAACGTGATTGCAACAGCTTCTGCAGAAATCACCATTCCGGTGCATGCTGTAAAAAATGATTCACAATTTCTGTGGATATGTCTGTGAACAACCGCAAAAATCCGCGTATGAACCTGCGCCACGCCCGGGGCCTCGTTAGATTGCCTATTTTTTCAGCATCCCGGGCTGTCTCGGGCACGCGCTACGCGCTGATTGCGCTGGGCCTGATCACCGGATGGGGGGGCGCTGCCGGTACACGTGCCGCTGATTCCATGCCATTCACCATCGAGAGTCGCAAAACAATCAGTGACTTGGCAGCGCAATCCGATACGGTATCTGAACTGACACTGCAATTGAGCATCGCCAATATCGATCGCTGGGACGACGCAACGATGATCACGGCATTGCGCACCGCCGCAAACCTGCTCACGCAATGCCGGATCCGCATCAGCAGCGCGGAGCTGCTGCACATTTCCGTGCCTGATACTCACCGGCATTTCGATACACCCCGCTCGCGTGAAGTGGCGCGCGCCTTGACATTGCCGAAACCGACGCTGTATTTCACCGCGGGCACCCGCCAGGTACCGGCTTTCGATGCCGAAGCCATCGGCCGCGGCAACAGCCGCACCCGGCCTGAACTCACTAATACGATATGGATCGCCCGCGGCACGCGTGACCTGGGGCAGGTCATCGCCCACGAACTGGCGCATGTGCTGATGGACAGCGGCGCACACGACAACACGCCGGGCAACCTGATGGCAGAACAAACCTCGCCACAACAAATACAGCTGACGCCAGCGCAATGCGCACAAATGCGCAGCACCGGCATGCAGAACGGCCTGCTGCAGCCGGGCCTGAACTGAATCACCCGCGCCCTCCGCCCGCCATGCCTGAACTCAACCACCCCGCTGCGGCCCTCCCTGAAGGACCGTGGAATCCCGGACTGCAATCGCAGATTCCGGCGGAGCTGCTGCCGCTGGCCACCCTTTATCGTCCGGAAAATGTACTGACCACCTTGCGCCAGGCGCGCGAACTCGCCGACCTGACCGGCCTCGCCGCGGAAGACCTGGTGGTGTTCCGGCCGGAACGGCTGGTGGTGCATGAACTGCTGGCGCGGGTCACGGCGGATTTCAGCATCGATGACGGCCAGAAAACCGAAGACCTCGGTATCAACTTCCGCCGCATCAGCGAAATCATCCTCACCCGCCATGTCGCACCGCACATGGCCGAAATCCGCGATGCGCATGAGACATTGCGCACGGAATTGTTCAATGCCGTCGCCACCATGCTCGACTACGGTCTGCAGGACACAGCGGCAGCCACATCACCATCAGGCCGCGGATTCTGGTCACGCCTGTTTCATACCGCTGCACCCGCACCGGTTGTTGAGGAAGCCGAAGCCAGCGACCTGCGCGCGATCCGCCGCTGGGATGCACAGGCGCAGACCACCCGCGATCCGCTGCAACGCGCGGCATGCCTCGCCCTTGCCCGCGTCGTCTCGGCGATGCACGCGCGCCACGGCCGTATCTGGGGTGATCGCGGATTGATTACCACCGTGGCCACCGACCTCGCCGGCAATGATTACGGCAGCGAGGAAATCGGCCGCCTGATCGAGCCTTACGTACAACAGGCGGCACAGGCCGAAGGCTTGCGCTTGCTGCCGGCACAGGCACAACCGGTGGTGATGAACACCAAGGGGGCTTCCGCAGCGGGTAAAAGTACCCTGCGCCCGTTGCAGCGCACGCTGGCAGCGCGCATCGGCGTCAACTGGGATGATTTCGCGCTGATCAGCCCGGATATTTTCCGCAAATTCCTGCTCGATTACGCCACGCTGGGCCCGGCGTACAAATACGCCGGCGCGCTGAGCGGCCATGAACTGCAGATCGTCGACCACAAACTCGACAGCACCATGGCGCGCAAGGCGGCGCGCGGCGCAATGTCGCATCTGCTGATCGACCGTTTCCGTTTTGACACTTTCGCTCCGGCATCGGACGTCGCCGGCAGCAACCTGCTGACGCGCTTCGGCAATCTGGTTTATTTATTCTTCATGATCACCCCGCCAGATGCTACCGTCGAACGCGCGTGGGGCCGCGGCCTCGAAGTCGGGCGTTACAAGGCGGTCGACGACCTGCTGGCGCACAACATCGAGGCCTACACCGGCATGCCTGAGGTGTTCTTCACCTGGGCGCTGGCGGGTGACAAAAAAGTGCATTACGAATTCCTCGACAACAGCGTGGCGCTAGGCGAACGGCCACGCACCGTCGCTTTCGGCTGGAACGGCGAAATGAATGTGCTCGACGTCAAAGGCCTGCTCGACGTCGACCGTTACCGCCACATCAATGTCGATGCGAGGAATGCACAGGAAGTGCATCCGGGCGGCTCCGCGATGGCGCCGGAACACAACACACGTTTTCTCGCCGCATGTGTCAGCCGGCTGCCTGCGGTGAATTTTGCCGACCGCAACAGCGGACGGATTTATCTGCGCACCGAGAACGGCAAAATGGTCTGGTCCGATCCGCAAACCCTCGCCACTGCGCTCACCGATGCCGAAACCCGCGCCGGCATCGCCGCCGTTGCGCCGCAGGCTTTGCAGTTTTCAACAGCACCGGTAACACCGCGCGTACTGCAGGACATCATCGGTCATGATCGTATCCATACACTGGGGCAGTGGGGCGGAAAATAAGAGCACCTAACAGAAAGACCGAATCCAATTTAACCGCCGATAAACGCCGATGAACGCAGATCAAGCCTGCGCACAAAGCGCACTGAAGACGGGTTTTGCGACCTTTTTGATGTTATCGGCGTTAATCCGCGTTCATCGGCGGTTAGCATTTTTGATTTTGCCATGGACTCCAAATAAATATTTTATTTTAAACAATTATTTAATACCTACCGGGCTCATTACATCTCCTTACAAACGCTCACATTGTTGTCGAAGATTGCCCCCTAGACTCTGTTTCGTGACCGGCACTCATGAGTCACAAAAAAATAGTCGCAGGGGCAACCAGTAAGTACAGCAAGTTTGCGCAAAGGAGAACCACCATGAAACTTCTGACCGGTGCAGTGTTATCAGCAGTGTTGTTCGCGGCAGGTCCGGCGTTGGCCGATCGTGGCGACGACCGCGGCCATGGCAATAAACACTGGAAACATTCGCAGCACTTCGACAAACACCGTGGCAATCATTACGCTCCGCCGCGCTACGTGGTGCGCCGCGATGTGCATCACTACTACCGTCCGGTGCCGCGGTATTGCGCTCCGGCTTATGCCTATGCGCCGGCTCCGGTTTACCGCCCGTCCGCTGGCATCCACATCACGCTGCCGAACTTCTACATCCCGCTGCGCTAAGCGCCGATCGCCAATCCGGCCAATGGTGATCACACCCTTGGCCGCAGATATCTCCTCTCTCCCTTCGGGACAAGGGAACACTTGCCGCGAAGCAGAGAGGCCGGGATTGAGGGAGAACGTCTCGCAGGGTTCACGCCCTGCGGGGCGTTTCTTTTGCTGCGCCCGACCTTATAATCACCGCACCTCCCCATACGACGAGGCCGCAATGGACGGCAGCGCAGACCTACAGATCAAACTCCCGGCCAATAACGGCCGCATGGAAAACTACCGGCTGCAGGGCCCGCGGCAATTTGTCACCGCGACCGCGCCGGCACAGCTCACGCGTGTCGCCTACTCCGCAGCGCATGTCGTCGCCGATCCGCTCGCCACTATTAATCCCTGGCTGGACTGCGCCGTCGACTGGGACGCCACCATCGCCTACCGCCAGCACCTGTGGCGCATGGGCCTGGGTGTCGCCGAGGCCATGGACACCGCACAACGCGGCATGGGCATGGACTGGCCGCAATCGCTGGAACTGATCCGCCGCTCCACCGATGCCGCAAAGGACATTCCCGGCGCGCTGCTCGCCTCGGGCTGCGGCACCGATCAGTTGGCGCCCGAGGACGCACGCTCAGTGGATGAGGTGATCCGTGCCTACGAAGAACAGATGGCCGCGATCGAAGCCGTCGGTGGCCGCCTGATCCTGATGGCCAGCCGGGCGCTGGCCAAAGTCGCACGCAGCCCGGCGGATTACGAGAAGGTTTATGACCGCATTCTGCGCCAGGCGCGGCAACCGGTGATCCTGCACTGGCTCGGCGACATGTTCGATCCGGCGCTGAAGGGTTACTGGGGTTCAACTGATACGCAGCAGGCCGTGGATATCGCGCTGGGCATCATCAACGCGCATGCGGCCAAGGTTGACGGCATCAAGATGTCGCTGCTCGACAAGGACATCGAAATCACCGTGCGCCGACGGCTGCCGGCGGGCGTGTGCATGTACACCGGGGATGATTTCAACTACGCCGAACTGATCGCCGGTGACGAAATCGGCGATTCAGCCAATCAACGCCACAGCGACGCGTTACTTGGTATTTTTGACGCCATCGCACCGGCCGCCAGCGCCGCGCTGCTCGCCCTGGCACAGAACGACCGCGAAAAGTTTGATTCCATCCTCGCACCCACCGTGCCGCTGTCACGCCATATGTTCGGCGCACCTACGCGGTTCTATAAAACAGGCGTGGTGTTCATCGCCTGGCTCAACGGCCACCAGTCGCATTTCACGATGGTGGGAGGACAGCAGAGTACGCGGTCACTGCCACACCTTGTCGAGCTGTTCCGGCTGGCGGATGCGGCGGGATTGCTGCAAAAGCCGGAGCTGGCGATGGCGCGGATGAAGACGCTGCTGGCGATGCACGGCGTTTCCTGAAAACATCGCCAACAGTTGTAGCCCGCAAGGAGCGCAGCGGATTACGGGAAAGTCATTCCCGATCCCGTATTTCACTTCGTTTCATACGGGCTACGCTTGCTTGTGCGCGATTGGCTTCTCAGTGAAGAGGTAGTCCTTCAGTTCCTTGGAGAACGTTGGATCCTTGCGTCGGATCCATTCCAGAACCATCGAAGCGTGTTCCTTTTCTTCGTCTCGGTTGTGTTCGAGGATCGCCTTCAGGTCTGGATCCTTGCACGCGTCGGCGCGCTGGTTGTACCAGTCCACAGCTTCAAGTTCTTCCATCAGCGAAACGATGGCTCTGTGCATGTCTTGTGTTTCGGTAGACAGTTCCTCAATCGGTTCGTGGTAACCAGTACTGGACATTGCCTTCTCCTTTTCGATGTAGATGGGACGCGCAGCCAACAGTTAGGCCTTGGGGTAGGGTGGATCTTGCCAGAGACTGTCATGCTGTGCCGCTGCCGATAATCGACGTGAGAGCATTAATTGCACGATTGCCGCGCAGATTGTGTGCGGTAGCAAGTTATGCATCGTCACTTTTCAAGATTAACGGTGCATCGTTATACAGTCTCTCCTTAAGACGCTCGGTCGACCAGTCTCGTAACGTGCTCCAAGGTGCTTCTCTATTGGAAGAAGAACGTTCTGGATGATCTGGAGATCGCCCTTCGACCAAGCTGCAAAGAGGCGCCTCCTCGGGTAAAGACCGGTCGTGTAAAGCTCGGCAAGAATGACGTAAAAGAGGATACGAAACGTCGCTTGTAATGAAGCGTGATCTTCAAAACGTCGATTCGGTGAACAGGGTCTGCGGCAGCAACCATCTGCCTGTCCACCTCAGACGCCAAATCGTAAGCGTTGATAAGATCGTCCTTGTGCTCACGATAGAAGTTCCACACCGCGCTTACTGCATCCGGCATTTCGGCAGAGCGATACTCCAATTGCATTGCGGTGAGAGCCTGAAGAAGCGTCGCTTTGCGCGTGGCATGCCATGAGTAGCCGGCGAATGCTGCGCTTGCCAATGCGATGAGAAGGCCGAGCACGGCAATGTATTCTGTTGAGTTCATGATCTGTCCCTCTGGTTCGGAAATACGTTGCTGCATAACGTGGACAAAGGAGCCAGGCTCAATACCCCTTCAGCGAAAAACATATCGACCCTGACCACTTTAATTCAGGATGTTCATCGCATGGTCAGGCCGCTGTGAGCCTGGCTCTGCCGACATTGCCGAGCTTCACACGCCGCCTCGCCTGCCAGAGGTCATGGTTGGATTGCATGGCAAGCCAACTCTCAGGAGAGCGCCCCAGCGCTTTGGAAAGACGCAATGCCATCTCGGGGCTGACGTTGCTGGTGCCCGTAAGAATGCGATTCAGCGTGGAAGGAGACACCCCAAGCGTGACCGCAAGTTCGCGACCGCTCAGATTGTTCGGTTCCAGGTAAACCTCAGTAATGAATTCGCCGGGATGCGGGGGATTGTGCATAGCCATTTAATGATAGTCCTCATAGTCCAAAACATAGGCATGTCCGTCCTTAAATTCAAAGGTCAGACGCCAGTTTCCATTAACCCACACCGACCAGCGACCGCGCTCCGCCCCTTTCAACGGGTGCAGACGAAATCCCGGAACGTCCATGTCGTCAACGGACTGAGCAGTATCCAAAGCAACCAAAAGCATCCGAAGTCGCTTGGCGTGGGAAGGCTGGATTCCCGCCGCGCTCCCGGACTCAAAGAACTTCCTCAGACCTTTGTGCCGGAACGATTGAATCATACGCTGATGATAGCGTGTTGCGCATCACGCAACAACACCCCGTTTAAATTTGGACGACGGCTTTGCCGCTGAATTTTCACTGCTTTATTGAGAATCGCCAGATACAAAAAGAATATAAGCATTTGTTTTTATTATGAAATATTCGCCGCCTTCTTGATCGCCGTCACCTTCACCATCTCCGGCGATTTCTTGTAATGCGCATCCAGCGGATAACAGCCGGACACCAGGCCGTGGCGCGGCGCCGTGGTGCAGTCGCTGAAGGTGCGGCACAGGCGTTTGCGCTGCATGCCGCGGCCTGCCAGCACATCTGCCGGCAGTTCGGGATAGGACAGCACCATGCGGCCGAGCCCGACCAGATCGGTCCAGCCGGCGCGCACCACGGCCTGCGCCACATGCGGCAGGAATTCCTGCAAATAGGTGTAACCGCTGCCGACCAGCGCAACGTCAGGGAAGGATTGTTTCAGTTCACGCACAACATTGAGGTGCCGCATCACGCCGATCAGCGGATCTTCCGGCGGATGGTAACCGTCGGACGGCGGATACAGGGCCGGCCGCGTCAGGTGTGGGTTGTAGTACGGGCTGCCCAGCGTGATGTTGAACAGGCGGATGCCCATGTCGCGCGCCAGTGCGATCACCGCGCGGGTTTCCGTCAGGTCGATCTGCAGCGGATTGTTTTCATCATGGCCGAAACCGTAACGGTACGGCAGCGGAAATTCTTCCGGCGTGCCCGGCCCCAGACCCTCCGGGCCGGACAAGGCCGGATCGGGGCGGAAGGGCACGCTGTCGATGGCGGAAATGCGCAGGCCGATTTTTAATCCCGGCGCTTCGGCGCGCACCCCGGCTGCAATCTCGCGCAAAAACCGCGTACGGTTCTCCAGCGAGCCGCCAAATTCTCCCGGGCGGGTTTTCGCCGACAGGAATTCATGGCCGAGGTAACCGTGGCAGGCCTTGAGATCGACAAAATCAAACCCCAGCGTGGCGGCACGTTTGGCCACTGCGACGTACTGATCGATCAACTGACGGATGTCGCCGTCGCTCATGATCGGATGGTCCGGCTTGAGTTTGAACTTGCGGTCGAGGATCGGATGCCGGTAGAGAATCATCGGCTCCTGTTTATGATGATCATTCGGCTTGCAGAAACGCCCCGAGTGCGTCAGTTGCAGGCCGATCACCAGCCCCTGATCGCTGCCCATGACTTCGCGATGCGCTGCGACCAGCGACTCACGCATGGCACCGATCTCGCCCTGCGTGCCGTCGTTGAGCATCAGCTGGTTGGGATTGGCGCGACCGTCGGGCCGCACTGCCACCGCTTCACCGCCCCAGATCAGCTTCGCACCGGATGCACCGAAACGCTGCCAGCGCCGGCGCGTGTTGTCCGACGGACGGCCATCCTCCAGCGCATCCCAGCCTTCCATCGGGTGAATCGCAAAGCGGTTGCCGATGGTCAGCCCGTCAATCGTCAGAGGTGCGGCCAGCGGCGCACCCACGCCGGACTCCAGCACATCGTCGCAGGGCATGGCCAGGCCCAGCCGCTGCACGTTGTCGCGAAACCCGGCAGGCGTCTGCAGGGATTTGACTTTTATATAGTCGCCGAACTTCATCGCTCCCCGTCCCCGTCAATGGCAAATGGCCCGGCCATTTGCCGCACTTGTTTCCCCTCTCCCTCCGGGACCAGGGAACACTGGAGGCGGAGCAGAGGAGCCTGGGGTGAAGGGAAAGCACAGCCCCCGTAAAAATTATTTTTTGACCAGCGCCTTCAATCCGGCCAGCGCATGGCGGTAACTCTCGATACCCAGACCGTAGATTGAGGCCTTGCACACCGGTTGGAACACCGACACCGTGCCGCGCGCCGTCGGATTGCTCAGATGCACCTCAATCACCGGGAATTTCATCTGCGCCACGGCCGCACGCAGCGGGCCGGTGACCATCGTGTAGCCGCCGGGATTGATCACGCAGCCGGCAATGTCGCTGTCAAAGGCCGCATACAGCGCATTGACCACCTCGCCCTCGACATTCGAATGAAAAAACGACACCTCAACGCCCAGTTCCTTGGCATAACCACGAATATGTTCTTCGTACTGCGGCAGCGTCATCGGGCCGAATACTTCCAGTTGCACCTTGCCGCGCATGTTCAGACCGGCGCCGTGGATCACCAGAACTTTCATCTGAAGCCTTCCTTTTTATTGAATTCAGTGCCAGGAAAATCCGCATCAACCCGCTGCATCAAATGCCTTTTCAGGCCTCGTCAGGATCCGGGTTTTCCGCCGCAGCCGCCGCCCGCAGTTTCTCGATCACGCCCTGCGGCGCCTGCGCGGCAATCACCGGCGTGCCGGTTTTGACATCGGCGTTCTGCGCACGATGACGCAAGGCATGATCCATCAGCGTCAATGCCAGCATCGCCTCGCAGATCGGCGTGGCGCGAATGCCGACGCAGGGATCGTGGCGGCCATGGGTCTCAATCATCGCGGCATTACCCGCGGTGTCGATGGTATGGCGCGCGAGGCGGATGCTCGACGTCGGTTTCACCGCGACATTGACGATGATGTCCTGTCCAGTTGAAATGCCACCCAGCACGCCGCCGGCGTTGTTGGTGACAAAACCCTGCGGCGTCATTTCGTCGGAGTGTTCGGTACCCTTCTGTGCAATCGCCGCAAAGCCGGCGCCGATCTCGACACCCTTCACCGCATTGATGCTCATCATGTTGTACGCAATGTCGGCATCAAGCTTGTCGTACACCGGCTCGCCCAGACCCACCGGCACGCCGGTCGCGACCGTGGTGATTTTTGCGCCGACGGAGTCCCCCGACTTGCGCAGCTTGTCCATGAACGTTTCCAGTTCAGCGACAATCTCCGCATTGGGCGCGAAAAAAGGATTTTCCCGGACCGCATCCCAGGCTTTGAACGGAATTTCCACCGGACCCAGTTGCGACATATAGCCGCGGATCACCGTGCCGTATTGTTCATGCAGCCATTTTTTCGCGATCGCGCCCGCAGCCACACGCACCGCAGTTTCGCGTGCCGACTGGCGACCGCCGCCGCGGTAATCGCGAATGCCGTATTTTTGCCAGTAGGTGTAATCGGCATGCCCCGGACGGAACAATTCAGCAATTTTCGAGTAGTCTTTGCTTTTCGCATCAGTGTTGCGGATCAGCAAAGCGATCGGCGTACCCGTGGTTTTACCTTCAAAAACACCGGAGAGGATTTCCACCTTGTCTTCTTCACGGCGCTGCGTGACATGGCGTGAAGTGCCGGGTTTGCGCCGGTCAAGTTCCGCCTGGATATCAGCCTCGCTCAGCGCCAGTCCCGGCGGGCAACCGTCAACCACGCAGCCGATCGCCGGTCCGTGCGATTCGCCGAAAGAAGTAACGCAAAATAATTTACCCAGCGTGCTGCCCGACATGGCTGAAAAACTCCATTAAAATCAAGCGCGAAGTTTAACATAGCCGTTACGACCATCGAGGCGCGGTATGAGCGATAAACCAGACCCTGAAAAAACGAATCCCGAAAAGATCAAAGGCCCCGGCGGGCTGAACATGCGCGAACTGCATGAACTGGTGAAACAGAGTCACGCCCGAGATCAGGCTGGCCGCGCGCCGAACATGCTCAAGCAACCGCAAAGTCGCTGGCAGCGGCTGGCGCGGTATATCTGGGACAAGAAACGCGGTTAGGAATTGCCGCGAAAACCCGGCAATCTTAACGACCCCGCAGAAACGCCAAACCCCAGGCCACGCCAAAGCCCGTACAGTCCGTGCCCACCGCCCCCAGCCCGCCCTTGCAACTGTGCGCCGACAGATCCATGTGGATCCACGGTGTCTTGTCGGTGAAACGTTGCAACAGCCGCGCCGCGAGGATGTGATCGGCCTCACCCTCCAGCGTGCACTGCTTGACGTCAGCCACCGCGCTGTCGAGCGCACTGTCGTAATCCTCGTCCATCGGAAACGCGCAGAGTCTTTCGCCGGCAGCAACGCCTGCCTTTAAAGCCTGCGTCGCCAGTGGATCGCTGGTCGCAAAAATACCGCTGTAACGATTGCCCAGCGCGACATGCATGGAACCCGTCAGCGTCGCAAAGTCGACCATCACGCCGGGTTTGGCTTTGGCCGCCAGCGTCAGCGTATCGGCCAGCACCATGCGGCCCTCGGCATCGGTGTGCACGATTTCGATGGTGGTGCCGTTCAGCGCGGTGACGATATCGTTCTGCTTGTAGGCACGCGGACTGATATGGTTCTGCGCCAGCGCCAGCCAGCAGTCGATATTGACCTTGAGTTTCGCTGCGGTGGCCGCAGCCAGGATGCCCAGCGCCACCGCAGAGCCGTTCATGTCTTTGTGCATGCCGTTCATGTAGCGTGCCGGCTTCAGGTTATGGCCGCCGGTATCGAAGCAGATGCCCTTGCCGACCAGCGCCACGGTTTTTTTCGCGCCGCGCGGCCGGTAACACAGGCGCACGATCGCAGCATCGTTTTCATCACTGCCCTGTGCCACCGCGCAAAACGCGCCAGCGCCCATGCGTTTCAGGCGGTTGTAGTCATATTCCTCGCGCGTCCAGCCGTATTCGCGCGCGATTCCGCGCAAGCGCTGCCGGTAGGCGCCTGGCGTCAGCTCGTTCGGCGCCAATACCGTCAGTTCGCGGCACAGCTGGCTGCCCTGAGCTACTGCACGCGCCTGCGCAAAGCCGTCGGCAGACTTGTGCCCCCACATCAGGATCTTGCGCAAGGGCTTCCCTGCGGGTTTTTTCTTGCGCTCCGGCAGCGGCGTGCCGTTGACCAGCAATACATACACTGCAAGTTCCGCCAGCGCACGCCGCGCACTGCCCGGCCCCGAGACTATTACCGTGATCTCTTCCGGATGTTCTGCCAGCAAGGTGCCGACCGCCTTGCGCATCGCGGTCTGCTGCTCGAATACGGATTTTTTCAGGTCTGGCGTCACCCATACGGCCAGCGCGCCATCCGGCGTCTGCGCACTGACCGTCGCATCCATGGCTTTTTTGCCGCGACGGGACAAGGCGTGGGCCAACGTATCGCCCAGCGGCAAGATGGACGGTGCAGTGCCGGCTGGCGCCACGATCAGCAAGTGACGCGCTCGCGCGAGTTCGCCTGCGGCAGGCAGCCCGCCCTTGGTATGCAACTTGGCCAGCATGGTGGAATTTCCTGTGGTGAATTTCGCCGCAATTATAGCGGTCGCGGCCTGTTAAAATCGGCGCTGTCCGAAACCGGTATGCAAGCGATGCGCCACGATTTCATTCTTCACATCCACTGTGCCATCCCTCACCCCCGCCCCCTCTCCCCGGGGGAGAGGGGAGATTTCTGCGGTCTATGGCCAGATGACCATAGACCGGATTCGGTGTAAGCCAATGCGCCTCTACCTCGACCTGCTGCGTCACGTGCTCAACCACGGCACGCGCAAATCCGACCGCACCGGCACCGGCACGGTCTCCGTCTTTGGCGCCCAGTTGCGCTTCGATCTGAACGCCGGCTTTCCGCTGGTGACCACAAAAAAGGTGCACCTGAAGTCCATCGTCCATGAACTGCTGTGGTTCCTCAAGGGCGAAACCAATACGCGTTACCTGAAGGAACACGGCGTCACGATCTGGGACGAATGGGCCAAGGCCGACGGCGAACTCGGCCCGGTCTACGGCCGCCAGTGGCGCTCATGGCCCACAGTCGACGGCCGCCATATCGACCAGATCAGCCAGGTGCTGGAACAACTGAAAAAAAATCCTGATTCACGGCGCATGATCGTGTCGGCCTGGAATGTATCCGAGCTTGACCAGATGGCACTGATGCCCTGCCACGCGTTTTTCCAGTTTTATGTCGCCGACGGCAAACTCTCCTGCCAGCTCTACCAGCGCAGCGCCGACATGTTCCTCGGCGTGCCCTTCAACATCGCGTCATACGCGCTGCTAACCATGATGATCGCGCAGGTCTGCAATCTCAAACTGGGCGACTTCGTGCACACCTTCGGCGATACGCACATCTATCTGAATCATTTTGACCAGGCGCAGGAACAACTGTCACGCACACCGCGGCCGTTGCCGGTGATGAAACTGAACCCGGCGGTCAAGGACCTGTTTGCATTCAAGTACGAAGATTTCACGCTGGAAAATTACGACCCGCATCCGGCCATTCGCGCACCGGTGGCGGTGTGACCGCAGCGGAAAAACCGCGCCTTTCGCTGATCGTAGCCATGGCCAAAAACCGCGTCATCGGCGCTGGCGGCAAGATTCCCTGGCACCTGCCCGACGAACTGCAGTTATTCAAAACGGTGACCATGGGCCACCACATCATCATGGGCCGCAAGACTTATGAATCGATCAACCGGCTGCTGCCCGGCCGCACCACGGTGATCGTCACGCGACAGCACGATTACACCATCGCCGGCGCCAAGATCGCGCACACTCTGGATGAAGCCGTCACGCTGTGCGCCGGCGACAGCGAAATATTTGTCATCGGTGGCGGCGAACTCTACCGCGCCGCACTGCCCAAGGCTGACCGGATTTACCTGACTGTCGTCGATGCCGAGCCTGCAGGGGACACGCGCATGCCCGAATTTGATCCGGCACAATGGCGTGCACACAGCCCCCGGCATTACAGCAGGGATGATCGCCATGCCCACGATTACCGCTTCGAGATCCATGACCGTGTGCCGGGCTGATTTCACTGCCAACGGCATCAGCCGTCGGCCGCTGATACCTCCCTTCCCCCTCCGGGGCAAGGGAACACTTTAAGCGAAGCAGAAGGGTCTGGAATAAAAGGGAGAGCAATCATGCAACTACCTGCCCTGCTCATCGCCTTACTGATCGCGGTTACCGCATGCGGCACGCACGCCGCAGAATCACGAATCACCATCAATGACCTGACCATCCGCGCCGATGCCGGAGACCGCACGGCGATGCGCGCGCTGGCCAATGCCTATTACGCCGGGCAGGACGGCGTGGAACAGGATTTCGCCAAAGCGGCTGACTGGTACCGGCGTCTTGCGAAAACCGGGGATGCCGGCGCACAGACCAGCCTCGGCCTGATGTATGCCCGCGGCTACGGCGTCACCAAAAATATGGCGGAAGCCCACCGCTGGTGGAATTTTTCCGCCGCGCAGAACGATCCGGGCGCGCAATTCAACCTTGGACTGACTTATGTACAGGGCGAAGGTGTGGGAGCTGACCCGGCCCGCGCCGCGCGCTGGTTCCGCGAAGCCGCGCGTCGCAGCCACGTGCAGGCGCAGTACAACCTGGGCCTGCTGCTGCACGAAGGCAAGGGTGTGGAGCGCAATCCGCAGGAGGCTTATTTCTGGATCAAGGTCGCCGCACTGCAGGGGGACGAACGAGCAGCACAAAACATTGCGCGACTAGCCGCTGATTTGTCGGACACACAGAGACAAGACGCTGACCAAAAAGCCGTGGCTTGGATGGTAAAACTCCGGAAAGGCGCACCCTGATCCGGCTCAGGACAGCAGCGACACAAAATCCTCGTACTTGCCACCGGCGCCCACCGCAATCGCATCGACGCGACGCAGCGTGATGCGGAATGGATAATCGAGACAGGCCTGGAATGCCGCTATCAGCCGCTGGCCCTCGTCCCCGGCAAAATCACGGGCCATCACCGCGCGCACCTCGATATGATCGACTGCGTCCTGCACCAGTTGCACTTGCAGGACAGGCGCAATGTCAGCCCATGCCTGGGCCGGGAAACTCGGCCAATACCGCACACCATCGGGCCGTACCAGCATATTACGCTGTCGACCGACGATACGCCGCAGGGCAGGCAGTCCACGACCGCACAAACAGGATTCCGCCAGTTCGGCAAAATCACCGCTGGCATAACGGATCAACGGCATTGCGAAATTTTGCAGCGTCGTTACGACAACCTGACCGATCACTCCCGGGGCGCATGGAGCACCGGACTCATCCAGCACCTCGACAATCAGGCTTTCCGATTGCACATGATAGTTCTCGCTTGCAGGACATTGCAGGGCCATGTAGCCAAGCTCTTCGGAACTGTAGCTGTCAACGATTTTCACACCCCAGGCTCGGCGCACGATATCGCGCGCCTCGGCGCGCAGCATCTCGCCGTAGGTACGTGCCTCCTTCACCCCGGGCAGCGTGATCCCGAGTTCGATGCTGCGCGCAGCAAGCGCCTGTATGTGTGTGGCATGGGCAAGCACATAGTCAGGGGCTTCGCGCACCAGCCAGTGCAACTGCTCATCGAGATCAACTGTCAGGTTACGGATGACCGAAGGTCCGGTATGAAATGCCGCTGTAGCCGGCCCCCAGGACGGCGCACTGAGGCCCTCGGTCTTGCTGCGGATGGCGGCCAGCTTGCCGCTGAAATCACGTCCGTGCCACAGATGATCGCGCAACAGCAGCGCATGCCACAGCAGTTGTGTCCATGCCGTGCCCCGGGTCACCAGCGGGTTACCCGTCGAACCTGAGGACTGGGTTGTGACCAGCGCACCATGCCCGGGCGGCGGTGCGGTGCTATGCATATCGGCGCCCGCCTGCTGGATATCGCGACGCGCGCTGAGCGGCAACGCGCGGTACTGTTCCCACGATGTGATGCCCGCAGCCCAGGAGGCAAAACGCTCGCGGTAATACGGCACTGTCGTCACCGCATGTTGAAACACCTGTGCGAATTGCTGAAGCTGCAAATCCTGCAACCGCTCCGGGGACCACCACTGACTCTGCTCGAATTGGTACTGCAGTGCCAACATCTGCGCACTGCTGTCGTCGGGCAATGCCGGCCATTCCACGCCGCTGCAGATCGAGCGCGGCAACTGCGGCAGTGCGTTCATGCCGCCACCTCGGAACGGAAATCCTCATATTTGCCGCCCGCCGAACGCGGAATGGCGTCGCGATAAACAAACGACACATTGAACGGATAGCCGAGGTTTTTCAGGATCAGCGCGCGCAGTGCCTCTGTTTCAGCAGGCTGCAGCGGCCGCGCCACCACCAGCGCCACCTCAATATCACTCAGGCTTTTCTGCACCACCTGGAACTGGCGCACCGCCTCGAAGTTGCCGAACTGGTATTCGCCGAAGCGCGGATACCGCAGGCCGCCGCCGGGGAGGCGCAGCATGTTGCGCACGCGCCCGGCAATGCAGCGGATCACCGGCAAGCCGCGGCCGCAATTGCAGGGCGCGCCGGCTTCCGCGTAATCACCGACCTCATAACGGATCAGCGGCATCGCAAAAGCGTGCAACGGTGTGATCACCACGCGCCCCAGTTCCCCGGGCGAGCACAGCTGCCCTTCGGCATTCAGCAATTCCAGGTACACGCCTTCGGCCTGCACGTGATAGTGCTCGTGCTGCGGGCATTGCAATGCGAGATATCCCCCTTCGCGGCAGGAATACATGTCGGTGACCGGCACATCCCATGCGGCGCGGACGGTCGAGCGTAACCCGGGATGCAGCACCTCGCCGTAAGTACGCACCTCGCGCAGCCGTGACGGGCGCAGGCCCTGCCGGCCGCAATAACGCGCGAGTTCCTGCACATTGGACGCGATGCCCATCAGGTACTCGGGGTTTTCCCGCATCAGCCATTCCACCTGCGCGGCCAGCGACTGCTCGGTGGTGCTCATCGCCACCGGGCCGGTATGAAATGCGGCATCGGTCGAAACACCCCAGCCCGTTCCCGAGCCCGGCTGCAGCCGCCCCGGCCCGCGAATGGCCGCCAGCTTCCCGGAAAAATCGCGGCGCTGCCACAGGTGGTCGCGCACCGTGAACGCGTGCCAGAACACGTCATTCAGTTCAGTCTTCAGATAACGGATCGGCCGGCCGGTGGATCCGGACGATTCCCCGGGATAGCTTTGACCATGATCCGCAGGCACGGCCTGACTGCACAGGGCATCAAATTTTTCCTGGATGTCCTGCCGCCGCAGCAACGGGATGCGTGAAAACGTCGCCGCATCCAGCGGCCGATCCAGTGCCAGTCCCGCAAGACGCTCGCGGTAAAACGGCACCGTGGCCTGCGCATGGCGCAGCAGATGACCCAGTTGCGCAAACTGCGCCGCAGCCAGCACCTCGGGGGACCAGCGCTCGCTCTGCGCAAACTGGTACTGCATCGCCAGCATGCGCGCGCCTTCGGTGCCCGGCACGGCCGGCCACAGCACATGCTGCAGGGCGCTGCCGGGAACGGCGGTGTGCGCCAGCTTGTGCATTACCGGAAGACCTGGAAATTTGCGGGCTGCAGTCCGGGTGACTTAGAGCCCATATCAGAATCTGAAAACGTTAACCGCAGATGAACGCGGATTAACGCCGCCGATAAAATCAAAAACATCGGAAAGCAGCCTGTTGAATCAATGTAAGCCATTGTTTCTGATAAATTATTATGGACCGATTCCAGCGCGATTTTTGAATCTGTTTAATCTGCGTTCATCGGCGTTCATCGGCGGTTAATTGGATCCGGTCTTTCCGTCAGGCAGCCTTGCTCATGCTCATGCCATCACCTCCGAACGGAAATCCTCGTATTTGCCGCCGGCCGAACGCGGGATGTCGTCGCGGTAGACGAAAGACACCTTGAACGGATGCTTCAGATTCTTCACGATCAATGCGCGCAACACCATTTCATCGCCCACCGTCAGCGGACGCGCCACCACCAGCGCCACCTCGATGTCCTGCAGGGTTTTCTGCACCACCTGGAACTGCCGCACCGGCGCAATGCTGCCGAACTGTGCCTCGCCGAAGCGCGGATGACGCATGCCGCCACCGGGCAAACGCAGCATGTTGCGCACCCGGCCGACGATGCGTTTGATCACCGGCAGGCTGCGGCCACAGTCACAGGGTTCGCCAGCCTCGGCATAATCACCGATGTCATAACGGATCAGCGGCGTCGCAAAATTGTGCAGCACCGTGATCACCACGCGACCCAAAGTACCGGGCGCACAGGGCTGGCCGTGATCATCGAGCAATTCCAGGTAAATTCCTTCGGATTGCACATGGTAGTGCTCGTGCTCCGGACATTGCAGCGCGAGATACCCCGCTTCGCGGCAGGAATACATGTCGATCACCGGCACACCCCAGGCCGCACGGATTTCCTTGCGCGCATCGGGATGCAGTGCTTCGCCATAAGTGCGCACTTCGAGCAAGCGCGGCGGCCGCAGCCCGAGTTTCCCGCAATGCCGCGCCAGTTCCTGCACATTGGATGCCACGCTGATCAGGTAATCGGGATTCTCCTGCATCAGCCACTGCGCCTGCTGCGGAATCGGCTGCTCGGTATTGCACATCACCGAAGGGCCGGTGCGAAACGTGGAGTCGGTGGATGCGCCCCAGCCGGGACCGCCGCCGGGATTCACGCGCGCGCGGATCGCCGCCAGCTTGCCGGAGAAATCGCGGCGCTGCCACAGGTGTTCGCGCAGCGTGAAGGCATGCCAGAACACTTCCAGCAGCGGCGTCATCATGAAACGGATCGGCCGGCCGGTGGAACCCGAGGTATTGCCTTCCTGCATGCCGCCATGGTCCGGCGGCAGCGCGCGGCTGAGCAGTGCTTCAAAGTGTTCCTGGATGTCCTGCCGGCGCAGCAACGGGATCTGCACAAAGGCTGCAGCATCAAGTGGCTGATCCGCCGCAATGCCGGCAAGACGATCGCGATAAAACGGCACGGTGGTTTTGGCGTGATGCAGCAGTTGGGTCATCTGCGCGAACTGCGCCTTACGCAATTTCGCCGGAGACCAGCGTTCGCTTTGCGCGAACTGGTATTGCAGGGCCAGCATGCGCGCGCCCTCGGCGCCGGGCAGCGCCGGCCACGCCATGCCGCCGAGTGCACTGCCGGGAACAGGGGTATGCGCCAGCTTGTGCATCGCGCGCGAGTCTCCCGTGAAACTATAAATTAATAAATAAAAACAATTACTTATTGATTAACGCAATATCAATCCGCAACGCAATCGACGAAATAATGCAGCGCTTCGCCGCTGCCCTCCGATACCAGGCCATGGATGTCGGTGTCAAAACCGGGGAACTGGCGGTTGAACATGCGAGCGAACTGCAGATAACGCACGATGGTGCTGTTGAAACGCTCTCCGGGAATCAGCAGCGGTATGCCTGGCGGATACGGCGTCAGCAGCACGCTGGCTACGCGCCCTTCGAGTTTGTCGATGTCAACACGCTCGATCCTGCGATGCGCCATGCGCGCCCAGGCTTCGGCGGGCGGCATCGCCGGCTGCATGTCCGACAGGTACATCTCCGTGGTCAGTCGCGCAATGTCGTTGGCCTTGTAGACACCGTGAATCTGTTCGCACAGATCCTTCAAACCGATTTTTTCGTAGCGCGGATACGCCGCCAGGAACTCCGGCAACACGCGCCACAGCGGCCGGTTGTTGTCGTAGTCGTCCTTGAACTGCTGCAATTCGGTGACCATCGTATTCCAGCGGCCCTTGGTAATGCCGATAGTGAACATGATGAAAAACGAGTACAGCCCGGTCTTCTCGACAATGATGCCGTGCTCGGCAAGATACCGGGTCACCACCACCGCCGGGATGCCGCTCTTGGCAAACTTGCCGGTCACGTCCAGCCCCGGTGTGATTACCGTGGCCTTGATCGGATCCAGCATGTTGAAACCGGCTTCGAGGTTGCCGAAACCGTGCCAGCGTTCCGACGGACGCAGCATCCAGTCGTCGCGATTGCCGACGCCTTCGGCGGCAAGGCGCTCCGGTCCCCACACCTTGAACCACCAGTCCTTGCCGAATTCAGCGTCAACCTTGCGCATGGCGCGGCGGAAATCCAGCGCCTCCATGATCGAGTCCTCGACCAGCGCGGTGCCGCCCGGCGGTTCCATCATCGCCGCCGCGACGTCGCAGGACGCGATGATCGCGTACTGCGGGCTCGTCGAGGTATGCATCAGATAGGCTTCGTTGAAGGTGTCGTAATCGAGTTTGCGCGTCTCGCTGTCCTGCACCAGGATCTGCGAAGCCTGCGACAGTCCCGCCAGCAGCTTGTGCGTGGACTGCGTCGCAAACACCACTGACTCCTTGGTCCGCGGCCGGTCGCGGCCGATGGCATGCATGCCGTGGTAGAACTTGTGGAAGGTCGCGTGCGGCAGCCAGGCCTCGTCGAAATGCAGTGTATCGATCTTGCCGTCGAGCTTTTCCTTGATGGCATCGACGTTGTAGAGAATGCCGTCGTAGGTGCTCTGCGTGATCGTCAGGATGCGCGGCTTGGATTTCGATTTCGAGGCAAACGGATTGGCGCGGATTTTTTTCTCGATGTTTTCCCAGGTGAACTCTTCCAGCGGGATCGGACCGATGATGCCGAAGTGATTGCGCGTCGGCATCAGGAACACCGGCACCGCGCCGGTCATGGTGATCGCATGCAGGATCGACACATGGCAGTTGCGGTCAACGATCACCACGTCACCCGGCGCCACCGTCGAATGCCACACCATCTTGTTCGAAGTCGAAGTGCCGTTGGTGACAAAAAACAGGTGGTCGCAGTTGAAAATACGCGCGGCGTTGCGCTCCGAAGCCGCCACCGGCCCCGAGTGATCGAGCAACTGGCCGAGTTCCTCGACCGCGTTGCAAACGTCGGCGCGCAACAGGTTTTCGCCGAAAAACTGGTGGAACATCTGACCGACGGGGCTTTTCAGGAACGCGACACCGCCGGAGTGCCCCGGGCAGTGCCAGGAATACGAGCCGTCCTGCGCGTAATGGGTCAGCGCACGGAAAAACGGCGGCGCCAGGCTGTCGAGATAGGCCTTGGATTCGCGCACGATGTAACGCGCGACGAACTCCGGCGTGTCCTCGAACATGTGAATGAAGCCGTGCAGCTCGCGCAGCACGTCGTTCGGGATATGCCGCGAAGTCTGAGTCTCACCATAGAGGAAAATCGGAATCTCGGCATTGCGAAAGCGGATCGCCTTGACGAAGGTACGCAGCTCACCGATCGTCGACTCCAGCTCCTGCGCCGAGAAATCATCGTCATCGACCGACAGGATAAAAACCGAAGCGCGGGACTGCTGCTGGGCAAAGGATGACAGGTCGCCGTAGCTGGTCTCGCCCAGCACCTCGAGCCCCTCGTCCTCCAGCGCCTTGGCCAGCGCGCGGATGCCCAGACCACTCGTGTTTTCCGAGCGGAAGTCTTCGTCGATGATGATGACCGGAAAACGGAAGCGCATGGTGCCTCTGCTGGTATGGGTGAGCGTCGGGGGAACTACTGGGGTGTGGACTGGCGGCGCAGAAGCGATGCGCACACCATGCTGCGCCGCGCCGTCACGGGCGGCTGCGCGCCGGGCAGGCGCATTGGACGGTAATCGCGGAATTCAGCACGCCGCCATCTTAGCGCCGAATCCCGCGGATTCGAAAGGGTTTCCCCATCCAGACTATGTGTTTTTTACAACGATTTTCGGGAATGCGGCGGAATGGTCCTGCTGCTTCTCGGCGATTTTCACCGCGACGCGGCGCGCGATCTGGCGATAAATTTCAGACACCCGGCCATCAGGGTCCGCCACCACCGTCGGTTTGCCGGAGTCCGCCTGTTTGCGGATATTGATGTCCAGCGGCAGCGAGCCCAGCAGTTCGACGTTGTAATCAGTGCCCATCCGGCTGCCACCGCCTTCGCCAAAAATGTGTTCTTCGTGACCGCACTTCGAACAGATGTGCAGCGACATGTTTTCGACGATGCCGAGAATGGGAATACCCACCTTCTCGAACATCTTCAGGCCCTTGCGCGCATCAATCAGCGCGATGTCCTGTGGCGTGGTGACGATCACCGCGCCGGTGACCGGCACGCGCTGCGCCAGGGTCAGCTGAATGTCGCCGGTGCCCGGCGGCAGATCGACGACGAGGTAATCAACATCACGCCATTTGGTTTCATTTACCAACTGCTCCAGGGCCTGGGTCACCATCGGGCCGCGCCACACCATCGGTGTTTCAGTGTCGATCAGAAAACCGATCGACATTGCCTGCAGGCCGTGCGCCTCCATCGGTTCCAGCGACTTGCCATCCTTCGACTCCGGACGACCGGCAATGCCCAGCATCATCGGCTGCGACGGGCCGTAAATATCGGCATCAAGGATGCCGACACTGGCGCCCTCGGCGGCCAGCGCCAGTGCCAGGTTCACTGCGGTGGTGCTCTTGCCGACGCCGCCCTTGCCGGACGCAACAGCGATGATGTTTTTCACACCGGGAATCAGTTTCACACCGCGCTGCACCGCATGCGGCACGATCTTGATCGACACATTGACCGTCACGCTGCCGACACCGGGCAGGGTTTTCAGTTGGTCCGCCACCGCCTTGCGGATGGGTTCAATCTGGCTCTTGCCGGGATAACCCAGCAGGATGTCCACCGAGACGTTGTTGCCTCCGGCGCCGTTACTTTCTATCTTGATGTTTTTCGCGGACTTGGCGGTGACGTAGTCCGTTTTGGTGTTGGGGTCCGTCAACTGCTTCAGCGCGGTCTGGACGTCCTGCTCGGTAATCGGGGTTGTGGCCATGGCTTGGGGTTCCGTTGGTAATGCGTGTTGAGGCCGCGATTGTAGCGAGATACCCCCCTGCAAACCACTACAACCCCATGCTGACAAAGGTTTTTTTGCGCTCTTGCCACAGTGTCCGCCGCGAACCGTGTCAGACGCCCTTCCGCAAGCCGGGGGTTTCAGAATAGTTTGTTACAATTCAATCCTTTAGCACCACTCCCTGGCTCACCCCCCTGACTCATCCCCCCTGACTCATCCCCATGCCTGACACCCCGCAAACAGCGCGCCGCATTCTTGTGACCTCCGCGCTGCCGTACGCCAATGGCGCCATCCACCTGGGCCATCTGGTCGAATACATCCAGACCGATATCTGGGTCCGGTTCCAGCGCATGCAGGTGAATGAGGACGGGTCACCCCGTGAGATCCATTACGTCGGCGCGGACGACACCCACGGCACACCGATCATGCTGCGCGCCGACAGCGAAGGCATCACGCCCAAGCAACTGATCGACCGGGTGTGGCATGAACACCAACGCGACTTCGACAGTTTCGGTGTCAGCTTCGACAATTACTACACCACCGACTCGCCGGAAAACGAGACGCTGTGCGCGGAGATATATAAAAAACTCGACGACGGTAAGTTGATCGCCACGCGCTCAGTCGAACAGTTCTACGACCCGGTCAAAGAGATGTTTCTGCCGGATCGCTACATCAAGGGTGAATGCCCGAAGTGCGGCGCGAAAGACCAGTACGGCGATTCCTGCGAAGTCTGCGGCGCCACCTATGCACCGACCGACTTAAAAAACCCTTATTCCACCGTTTCCGGCGCCGCCCCCGTGCGCAAGGCCTCGGAACACTATTTTTTCAAACTCTCGGACAAACGCTGCGAGGAATTCCTCCGCGGCTACACGCAAGGCGCCGATCATCTGCAGGCCGAAGCCGCCAACAAGATGAAGGAATGGCTGGGCGAAGCCGGCGGCGCCAAACTCTCTGACTGGGACATCTCGCGCGACGCGCCTTACTTCGGTTTTCCGATTCCCGGCACTGACGGCAAGAAATTCTTTTACGTCTGGCTCGATGCGCCGGTGGGTTATTTCGGCAGCTTCCTGAATTACGTCAAAAAACAACAGGCCAAAGGCATCACCATCGACGCCGATGCCTTCCTCAAGCCCGGCGGCAATACCGAGCTGGTGCATTTCATCGGCAAGGACATTCTCTATTTCCACGCCCTGTTCTGGCCGGCGATGCTGCAATACGCCGGCTTCCGCACACCATCAAAAGTATTCGCCCACGGCTTCCTGACCGTGAACGGCGAAAAAATGTCCAAGTCGCGCGGCACCTTCATCACCGCCGAGAGTTACATCCAGCAGGGCTTGAATCCGGAATGGCTGCGTTATTACTACGCGGCGAAACTGAATTCGACGATGGAAGACCTGGATCTGAATCTGGATGACTTTGTAGCGCGGGTGAATAGTGACCTGGTGGGAAAATACATCAATATTGCGAGCCGAACCGCCCCATTTATTACAAAGTTTTTTGAAGGGAAACTTGGAAAAGTCTCAGACCAAAAATCAGACTTGGAAAGAGCAATACTCGCGGATATTTGGTCGCAAAGAGAGCTCATTAAGTCTTTTTACGAACAACGAGAGTTTGGCAAAGCGCTGCGCGAAATAATGCGCCTTACCGATGAAGTCAATGGATTTTTGGCTGTTCAAGCCCCATGGGAAAAAGTAAAGTTTCACGGCACCCGGGACTCTGTTCAACAGATATGTACCGTCAGCCTCGAAGCATTCAGAGTCTTGACGATATACCTGAAGCCAGTTCTTCCTCTGCTTGCGGAACAAGTCGAAAAATTCCTGAACGTTGAAGCTTCAACTTGGGAGCATGCGTCTGCCAAGTACCGCTTTAACGATCATAAGATCAACGAATACAAACATCTGATGACCCGCGTCGATGTAAAACAAATCGCCGCGCTGACCGAAGCCAACAAGGAAACCATGAAGCCCCCCTCTCCCACCGGGAGAGGGGCGGGGGGTGAGGGAAAGCCCGCGAAAAAGCCCCCCGTTCCCGAAGACCTGCTGGTTTTTGCCCGCCAACTGCGGCAGGAACAGACCGATGCCGAACAACTGATCTGGAGCCTGCTGCGCAACCTGCGCCTGGCCGATCACAAATTCCGCAGACAGCACCCGGTCGCACTGGCCGGCGCCAACTACATCCTTGATTTTTATTGCGACGAACTGAAACTGGCCATCGAACTGGACGGATCACAACATCAGGATGAAAAACCCAAAGACGATGCCCGTACCGCCGCCTTACTGAAGTCCGGCATCCAGGTCATCCGCTTCTGGAACAACGAAGTTCTGCAGCAAACCGAATCTGTACTGGAAAAACTCTGGAATACCATCATGGAAAAATCCTCCTTGCAGATGCCTCCTCAATCCCTCACCCCCGGCCCCACTCCCGACGGGAGAGGGGGGATTAGTGGCGCTGATGCGCTTATTTCAATCGACGACTTCACCAAGATCGACCTGCGCATCGCAAAAATCGCCAACGCCGAACATGTCGAAGGTGCGGACAAGCTGCTGAAACTGACGCTGGACGTCGGCGCCCTGGGCACCAAACAGGTCTTCGCCGGCATCAAGGCCGCCTACGATCCGGAAACACTGAAAGGCCGGCTGACGGTAGTGGTCGCCAACCTCGCGCCGCGCAAAATGAAATTCGGCATGTCCGAAGGCATGGTTCTCGCCGCCAGCGGCGACGTCCCCGGCCTCTGGCTGCTGTCACCCGATTCCGGCGCCCAGCCCGGCATGCGCATCAAATAAGATAAAAGATATTAGGGAAACTGAGCACCACAACCCGGCAATGGGCAACGACAACCGCACCTTCGTCTGCTGCGTCGCGTTCATCGACATCGTCGAATATTCGAAGAAGTCGGTGGCGGAGCAGATGCGTGCCAAGGAACAGTTCAACCTGCTGCTGGCGCAGGCACTGGCGGACGTGCCGGGCAAGGACCGCATCATCCTCGACACCGGCGATGGCGCGGCAATCAGTTTCCTCGGGGATCCTGAGGACGGCCTGTTCCTCGGACTGGCGCTGCGCGACGCACTGGCCGAGCGCAGCGATGAAACACTGCGCCTGCGCATCGGCGTCAACCTCGGGCCGGTGCGGCTGGTGAAGGACATCAACGGCCAGCCGAACATCATCGGCGACGGCATCAATGTCGCGCAGCGGGTGATGAGTTTCGCTGCCATCAACCAGGTGCTGGCCTCCCGCTCGTACTACGAGGTGGTTTCGGCGCTGTCGCCGGATTACGCACACCTGTTCAGCTTCGAGGGCGCGCGCACCGACAAACACGTGCGCGAACACGAGGTTTATGCGCTGGGCACCGAACCTGCCCCCGCGCGCCCGCCACGGCGTAAACCCGGCGCCGCCGAAGTTCATGCCGCGGCAATGATGGGGAAAATCGCCCGTGCCGGGCATACCGCCCGCGCCCTGGTCATGCGCCGGCCGCCGCTGGCCACTGCGCTGTCAGTCGCACTGATCCTGGTCGTCGCCGTCGCCTTGCGTGGTGCGGTCCAAGACGCGGAAGCGGAGGCGAAACGGCAGGCCGAGATCGCGGCCTCGGCAGTGGTCATGCCGCGGCCGCTGAAGGCGAAACCCCCGGCGGCCGAGTTGCCACGCCCGGCAGCAGTGGCCGAAGCCGCGCCGGCGGCCAAGACACGCCCGGCAAAAAAACCACCTCGCGATCAGGAGGCTGCAGCCACCGGCACCGTGCGCATGAACGTGCTGCCCTGGGGCGAAATCCGCATCAACGGCAGCCAATACGGTGTTTCGCCGCCGCTGCGCGACATCGCGCTCAAACCCGGGGTCTACAAGCTCGAGATCCGCAACCCCGGCTTCGCCTCGTACCTGCAGGTTGTTGAAGTCAAGCCCGGCGAAGAGATTAAAATCATGCACCGATTCCGTTAAGGACCGTCATGCGTGCATTTATCATCCTGCTGTTGTTGCTGCCCCTGCTCACCGGCTGCGAAACCGTGCAGAAGGGCGTCAAGAGCGTTTCTGATTCTCTCGACTTCGAAAAGGCACGCGCCAGGTCGGCTGAAGAAACCGCACTGCCCACAGCGGAAGCCCGGCTGAAGTCGGGCATTGCCTTGTATGAGGAAGGCAATTACGCCCAGGCACAACGCCATCTGCAGGGCAGCCTCGGCGAGGGCCTCGCCTCACGCACCGACCAGGCACGGGCCTATAAGTATCTGGCATTCATCTACTGTGTCACTGAGCGCATCGCGCAATGCCGGCAGGAGTTCAGCAACGCGATTGCGGCCGACCCAAAATTCAGCCTGAGCCCGGCCGAGGCCGGACATCCGACATGGGGGCCGGTGTTCCGCAGTGTGCGCGGGCGCTGACTCCAGCAAGAGCCGATGACCCAGCCCGTACAAATCGGTCGTTACGACGTTGTTGCCGAAATCGGCCGCGGCGCGATGGGTGTGGTCTACCGCGCCGTCGATCCGATGCTCGAACGCACGGTCGCGGTCAAGACCATCAACATGGCGATCGATCCCGGCGAGATGGAGCACTACGAAAAACGCTTCACCATCGAGGCGCGCGCCGCCGGCGGCCTCAACCATCCGAACATCGTCACCATCCACGACATCGGCCGCAGCGGCGACCTCGCCTTCATGGCGATGGAGTTCCTCGAAGGCCGCGAACTGAAAGACCTGATCGCCAGCAGCGAACTGACCGTGGACCGCGCGCTGGAAATCGCAGCCCAGGCCGCCGACGGCCTTGCGTATGCCCACCGGCATGACGTCGTGCATCGCGACATCAAGCCGGCCAACATCATGATCCTCAGCGATGGCCGCGTGAAAATCATGGACTTCGGCATCGCGCGCATGCGCACTGCCGGCGTGCGCACCCAGACCGGCGTGGTGCTGGGATCGCCGCGTTATCTGTCGCCGGAACAGGTGCTGGGCAAACGCTCCGACGGGCGCGCAGACATTTTTTCGCTGGGGGTGATCCTCTACGAAATGGTCGCCGGACAGCCGCCGTTCAACGGCATCGACGTCAATTCGCTGATGTTCCAGATCGTCAATTTCACGCCGCCGCCGCCGAGTACGGTCAACACCGCGCTGCCGCAGATGCTCAACCTGATTCTTGCCAAGGCGCTGGCCAAGACTGCCGACGAACGTTACGCCAGCATCGCCGAATTCGCATCCGACCTGCGCGCATGCTGCCAGCAGAGTCCGGGTGCCATCACGGCGCCACTGATCGCCGCGGCAAAACCGTCGGTCACCGAATCGCAGACGCTGCTGTTTGACGTCACCACGATGCCGGCGACGCGCACCGAGGATCGCAGTCTGGCTTTGCCCCACAACAGCCTGCCCGGAGACACCATCCCCTCGCGCGGACTGGCCAAGGAATTCGACTCAATGGCGGCCACCATGCGCCTCGCGGTGAAAACCGGCGCCATTACCGACCCCAATGCCTTCGCCGCGAACTTCGGCGTCAGCCGTCACTCCATCGATGAAGCCATCATGGATGCCGGAGACGAGTCCGAGCGCAACTGGGGCGCACATACGATAATGCGTGCGCCGCCGTGGTCCACGCGCGACCGGCAGATTTTCCTCGGCGCCGTCGGCGGCGCCGTCGTGCTGGGCACGCTGATCGTTTTCATCTGAAACCGTAACCGAAGGAAATTCATGCGCATCACCGCCGTCGAAGCCATTGCCATTGATATTCCCCTCAGCAAAAATTTCGGCGGCTCGACCTACAGCGTGCTCAAACGCTCGACGGTCATTACCAGGCTGCGCACCGACAGTGGACTGATCAGCAATGTCTACAACGGCGACAACCGCGCTCACGGGCCACAAATCGCAAAACTGATCGAAAATGATTTATTTAATGCAATCAATGGCTTGAGTATTTACGAGCGGGAGCAGGCGTGGGACCGCATGTTTGCGCTGAGCCACGCTGCCGGCGACAAGAAGCTGCTGCTCGAGGCCATCGCCTGCGTCGACTGTGCGATCTGGGACCTGACCGGCAAGGCTCTGGGCAAAAGCGTGCGCGAGCTGATCGGCGGCTACACCACGGAGCTGCCGATCATTTCCATCGGCGGTTATTACATGCCCGGCAAAACCGATGCCGACATCGCGCGTGAAATCACCTCTTACCGCGACGCCGGCATGGCCGGCTGCAAATTCAAGGTCGGCGGGCTGTCGCCGGAAGAAGATGCAAAACGCGTCGCTGTTGCGCGTAAAGCGGCGGGCGACGATTTCATCCTCTGCGTCGATGCCAACCGCGGCTGGGCCGCCGAAGATGCGATTCGTTTCGCGCGGCTGATCGAGCCGCACAACATCCGCTGGTTCGAGGAGCCCTGCCACTGGTACGACGATGCCGCGCAGATGGCGCGGGTGCGGCAGGCGATTCCGGTGCCGGTGACGGCCGGGCAAAGCGAAATCACCAGCCACGCCATCCGCCGCCTGATCGATGCGGGTGCTGTGGACCTGGTCAATTACGATGTCTCGGAAGGCGGCGGCGTCACCGACTGGCTGCGCGCTGCCGGGTTGTGCCGCGCCGCGGGTATCGCGATGGCGCACCACGAGGAAGCACAGATCGCCAGCCACCTGCTCGCCGCCGTGCCCCATGGCACATACGCCGAATGTTTTGCCGATCCGGCACGCGATCCAGTCTGGCAGCAGATGTGGGTCAACCGCCCGGCGATCAAAAACGGCATCATGCAGGTCGCGACCGGACCCGGTTTCGGCATCGAGCTCGATGAAAAAATGATTCAAAAGTTTCGCACCAACTGATCCGCCTCACCGCCACACGTCAAGGAACCGGATGATCCGCCTGCCTGCATTTCGCCCGCGCCTGCTGGAAATGTACGGCGAGTACAACGCAGCCCGCCTGCGCACGGACATCCTGTCCGGCATCACTGTCGGCATCCTCGCCTTGCCGCTGGCGATCGCCTTCGCCATCGCCTCGGGCATGACGCCGGAATCCGGCATCTATACCGCGATCATCGCTGGCTTCATCATCTCCGCGCTCGGCGGCTCGCGGGTGCAGATCGGCGGCCCCACCGGCGCATTCATCGTCATTGTTTACGGCATCGTCGTCAATTACGGTGTCGCCAACCTGCTGATTTGCACGCTGATGGCAGGCTTCATGTTGCTGGCGATGGGCCTGCTGCGCATGGGCAGCTGGATCCGCTTCATTCCCGTATCAGTGATCAGCGGTTTCACCAAGGGCATCGCAGTGCTGATCCTGCTGTCGCAGGTCAGGGATTTCCTCGGTCTGAGTACCAGCCAGTTGCCGGCGGAGTTCTTCGCGCAGATCACGGTACTGTCGCAGGCCCTGCACAGCATCAACTGGCACACTGTCGCGCTGAGCCTGGCCTGTCTTGCGCTGATCGTGTTCTGGCCGAAAAAATGGAGCCTCATACCCAGCCCCATCGTGGCACTGGTGTTCGGCACGATCGCGGCAGCACTGCTCGGCCTGCCGGTGGAAACGATAGGCTCGAAGTTCGGCGGAATCCCGCAGTCACTGCCCGCATTCGCCTTTCCTGAACTGTCTGTGGCCACGATGCGCCACCTGGTGGGACCAGCCATTGCCATCGCACTCCTCGGCGCGATCGAATCCCTGCTGTCGGCCACCGTCGCCGACAACATGATCGACGACCGCCACAATCCCAATCAGGAACTGATCGCGCAGGGTCTTGCCAACATCGTCGCCCCGCTGTTCGGCGGCTTTTGCGCGACCGGCGCCATCGCCCGCACCAGCACCAATGTGCGCATGGGCGCCTTCGGCCCGATCTCCGGCATCGTGCATGCACTGACATTGCTCGCCATCGTGCTGGTCGCCGCACCGCTGGCAAAACACGTGCCGCTGGCCGCGCTGTCGGCGATCCTCGTCGTCGTCGCCTGGAAAATGGGCGAATGGCAAGACTTCCGCAACATGCGCCGTTTCACGATGAACTACCGCGCGATCCTGCTGGCGACTTTCCTGCTGACCGTGGTGTTCGACCTGACGGTCGCAGTCCAAGTGGGAATGGTCATGGCAGCACTGCTCTTCATCAAGCGGATCTCGTCGTTGACCGACGTGGTCGATGACGGCCCCGACACCATCGCCGGTGAACGGGTGCGGGCCTACGAAATGTTCGGCTCGCTGTTCTTCGGCTCCGCCAACAAGCTCGAACCGCTGCTCGCCCGCGCCGATCCTGCGGACCCGGCGCGCGTTATCGTGCTCGACATGCAGAAAACCATCAATGTCGATACGACCGGGCTGGACATCCTCGAAACATTGCGCCGGAAATTGGCCAAAAATGGAAAAACGCTGATCATCACCGGTGCCGGAGCGCAGCCGATGTCCCTTTTTCACCGCTCCGGATTCCGGCAAAAGCTCGGCGAAGAAAATTTCTTCCCCCACCGCGCAGCAGGCGTGGCGCATGCCCGCGGAATTGCGGGCACCGCAGCGTAATCCATCAGGGCCGCGGGCAGGCGTAACCCTCGCGCTGCTGCAGACGCGTGATCCCGGCAACGCCGGAAAGCACAAACTGCGCCTCCGGAATGAATTTGTTTTTGTCGATGTTGCGGTTGCGCAGCGTGATCAGGCAGACATCGAACTCCACGCCCTGCGCATGAGTCACCAAGATGATCTGCGCCGGTGGATTGACCTCCAGATGGTTGTTGACATTGCGCAACGCACTGGCCGTCTGTGCGGCGCTGTCGTTGATGTGGCACACCACTTTGTCTTCCGCGACATTGGCTTTCGAATCAGCGCTAATGTCCTGAGTCTGAAAATCGAAGCATAAATGGCCGGCAGAATGAAACAGTATCTGAATTTTTTTATTACGGGTTGCCGAGGTAGTCGCGCTTGCCGACCGGCACGCCATTGTGGCGCAGGATGTTATAGGCGGAGGTGACATGAAAATAAAAATTCGGCAGTGCGTGACCGAGCAGGAACTGCATGCCCTTGTAGGTGGTGCTCTTCTCGCCGCGCCGGAGCGTGATGTCACTGTCTTCGGTACCGTCAATCTGCTCCGGCTGGATCGACTGCACGAAAGCGATGGTCGTCGCAATCCGCTTTTTCAGATCAGCCAGCGTCTGTTCGGTATCTTCGTTCACCGGGATGTCCACACCGGCCAGTCGCGCCACCGCGCCCTTGGCCGTGTCGCAGGCGATCTGCACCTGGCGCGCCATTGCGAACATGTCCGGATACAATCGGAACGTGGTCAACGCCGTGGGATCGATTTTGGTCGCGTCAACGTGGGCCTGCGCCCTGTCGAGAATGGCGGACAGGTTGGTCAGGATGTTGACGAAACGCGGCACGCTCACTTGGTACATGGATATGGTCATGGGGAATTCCTGGGAGGAGATTTTTCGGGGGACGGATTGAGGCATGGATTATGTACCCATTCACAGAGGCCGGAGTCCGGCCATCCGGCAGTGCCACGCCTGAGTCCATAAAATTATCAAATAAAAACAAATACTTAAATATTCCAATGGCGCGCTGCAGGATATAGCAGCCTTCAGCGACAAGAATGCAGGCAATCAACAGGACGGAACATGGCGCACCACGATCACACAGTGCTGGTGCTGCAGGGCGGCGGCGCGCTGGGCGCATACCAGGCCGGCGTTTATGAGGGCATGACGGAACGGGGCGTCACTCCGGATTGGGTCACCGGGGTATCGATCGGCGCCATCAACGGTGCACTGATTGCCGGCAATCCCGTTGAACGCCGGCTCGAACGCCTGCACGAATTCTGGGACCTGGTGTCATCCGGCACGCCAATGACGGCGCTCGCGCAATTTGATCCGCTGCGCGCGGGGCTGAACCGCTTCAGTGCCTTCGCCGCAGCCACGTTCGGTGTGCCCGGCTTTTTCTCGCCGCGCATGCCGCCACCGTTGTTTGCCCCGGACGGCACTGCCGGGGCGCTGAGCATTTATGACACGTCGCCGCTGCGGAAAACACTTGAGGATCTCGTCGACTTCGATTTGCTCAATCACCGGCAACGCGTGCGACTCAGCGTCGGCACCGTGCAGGTGACCACTGGGAATTCCGTCTATTTTGACAATCGGGACCAGGAAATCGGACCCGAACACATCATCGCCAGCGGCTCGCTGCCGCCGGGCTTCCCCGCCGTCACCATCGACGGCGAACAATACTGGGACGGCGGCATCGTCTCCAATTCGCCGCTGTGGTACGTACTCGACGATGCGCCGGACATCAGCGCACTGATCGTGCAGGTCGATCTGTTCAGCGCCCGGGGCGAACTCCCGGAGAATCTGGATCAGGTGCAGGAACGCGCCAAGGACATCCAGTATTCCAGCAAAACGCGCTTCAACACCAGGCGCGGACAGGAGCTCGAAAACATGCGGCAGGCGCTCGACCGCCTGCTGAAAAAAATTCCACCGGAACTGCATGAAGATGCGGACTACAGACTGCTGCAGGAAAAGATCAGCAAAAAAAGGCAGATCATCATTGCCCAACTGATCAACCGGCGCTTCGGCCACTCCACCAATTCCAAGGACTACGAGTTCTCCCGTGCCACCGTGCGCCAGCTCTGGGAAGCCGGTCTTGAAGATGTGCGTCGCACCTGCGCCCATGCCGACTGGAAAAGGGCGCTGACACCGGTCGATGGCATGCGGATATACGACCTGTCGCGCTGAAGCCGCACTCTGTATTTTAAATATTTATTAATTAAATCAATGGCTTAAATAAAAATGGCCGGGGCACCCCGGCCATTCTCCAACCCAGTCGACCCGCACTTACTGCTGCTCAATACCCACCTGCGCACCGACTTTCTTGTAACGCTCCAGTTCGCTGCGGATTCGCTTGGTGAATTCCACGGCACCCATGGTCGTGGTTTCCGCACCGCCTACCGAGGCGTAGCGCTTTTTGACATCAGGCAGAGTCAGCACATCGGCCGAAGCTTTATACAGTTGGGCCAGCACTTCCTTCGGCGTACCCCTGGGCGCAAACAGGCCGACCCAGATCGATGCATCAACACCGGGAATGCCGGCCTCCTGCGCCGACATATAGTCAGGCACCTGCGGCGATCGTTTTGCCGTGGTAACCCCCAGCACCTTCACACGCTTGGCCATCAGGTGCGGCAACACACCGGGCAGTCCGGCGACGGTGAATACCACTTCGTTCGCCGCCACCGCCGACACTGCCGGCGCGCCGCCCTTGTACGGCACATGCAGCGCCTTGGCGCCGGCGGCATTGACCAGCCACTCGGTCGCCATGTGATTGACCGAACCTGTGCCTGGCGAACCAAAGGTCAGCTGGCCCGGCTTGGCCCTGGCGCCGGCGACCAGGTCCTTCAGGTTGTTGTACGGCGATGCCGCATTCACCACCACCAGCATCGGCGCATCGCTGATCATGATGATCGGCGTGAAGTCGCGGTCGAAGTCGTAGGGCATGGTCTTGAACAGCACCGGATTCACCGAAAATTCGCCGGTGTGCGCCGACAGCAGCGTGTAACCGTCGGCCGTCGCGCGCGCTGTAGTGCCGACCGCAATAAAACCGTTGGCACCCGGCCGGTTATCGACGACGAACTGCCAGCCCAGCATTTCGGTGATCTTGTTGGTGAGAATGCGGGTGGAGGTATCAACCACCCCGCCCGGCGCGAACGGCACCAGCACACGGATCGGCTTGGTCGGGTAGCTCTTGTTGTCGGCGGCGTTGGCCGCCGTGGCGAACACGGCTGCGGCGAGCAGTGTGGCGAACTTGCGCATGATGTTTCCTCTGTTAAACAATCTTATGTTTGGTTTAGAACAGGTCGGTCCACTTGGCTTTTACCTTTTCCTGCAGCTCCTTGCTGGCTTCGGCCACGGCCGGGAATTCGTGCAGGTGGTCGTACGGCCGGCAGGCGTCGATGATGGCCTTGGAGTTGTACGGCGCGTTGTAGCGGTAAGCGACGAACATCGGATCGTTTTTAGAGCCCATGCCACGCTTGATGATGTCGATGTCGATTTCGGGATCGGTACGCGTGGCAACCGCCCACATCACTTCCTGCAGGTTCGACGGATCGATATCCTCGTCCACCACCACGGTGTAGCGCGACATGTAGGCACCGACGCCGCACTGGTTGAGGATGTGCCCGGCTTGCCGCGCGTGGCCGGCGTAACGCTGCCTGATCGCCACCACATTGAACATGCGCGCGCCGCCGATTTCATGCGCCCACACGCTCGCTACATCCGGCACGCCGGCGGCGAGCAGCGCATCAAACAGCAGTGCGGAACGCATCACCGCCTTGGAATAGGAATAATCATTCGGCGGTTTCGCCGGCGGGCTGCCGACAATGATCGGGGCATTGCGGTAATACACGCGCTCGACGGTCATCACCGGCGCGCTGCCTTCCTTGCCCGGGTAATAGCCGTGGAATTCGCCGAACGGACCCTCGAGTTTGACGTCGCCGGGATGGCAGTAACCCTCAAGCACGATTTCCGCGCCCGCCGGAATCGGCAAACCGGTCAGCTCGCCGTGCACCACCTGCACCGGTTCGCCGAGGATGGCGCCGATGTAGTTGTATTCGCACATGCCGAACGGCACTTCGATACCGGAGATCAGATAACCCAGCGGATCGCAGCCGATAACAATCGCCACCGGGAACGGCTTGCCGGCTTTCATGTGTTTGTCGTACTGGATGGCGCCGTGTTTTCCGGGAATCATGTCGAGGCCGACATGATTTTTGTCATGCGCCTGTACGCGATAGGTGCCGACATTGACCCAGTCGGAATCAAAGTCCCTGGTCACCACGCAGCAGCCGGTGCCGATGTACGGCCCGCCGTCTTTTTCATGCCACAGCGGCGACGGGAAGATATTGATGTCGACATCCTTGCCCGACTGGATGTTCTCCAGCACCGGACCGGTCTCGACCACCACCGGCTCGTATTTCGGCGCTTCCGCCTGCCAGCCTTTCGGCCGTCCGCGCAGTGTCTGCACCAGGCCGTGATGATTACGCTCCACCGGCAGGCGCAGGATGGACGACAGCCGTGCCGGACTGGCCGTGGTGCAGGTCACCACGCGGAAACCCTTGGCATAACCCTGAATATCGTCGAACAGCAACGCCGGCGCGCCTTCGATCTTGACGTTCAGTTCGCTGATCGCGCCCAGTTCCAGCTTCGCGTCCGCGCCGCGCACATCCTTCAGTTCACCCAGCGACCGGGCGGTGTCGAGCCAGACACGCAGGTCGAGGGGATTACCTTTATCAGAGCGCTGCATGGTTTACCCCTTTTTTAACCGCCGATGAACGCAGATAAAACCATTTCATTTTCTGCTTTTTTACGGGAAGTCATCGACGTTTATCTGCGTTCATCAGCGTCAAAATCATGTTTTAGATTTACGCTTTTTTGCCGCCAGTCTTACAGCTTTGATAATTTCAGTATAGGCCGCACAGCGGCACAGATTGCCCGCCAGATAATGGCGGATTTCGTCATCGGTCGGATTCGGATGTGCATCCAGCAGTTGCCGCGTCATCAGGATGAACCCGGGGGTGCAGAAGCCGCACTGAAAAGCACCGGTGTCGATGAAGGCCTGCTGTACCGCATCAAGCTCGCCATCGGGCGCGCTGTCCTCGATGGTGCGCACGTCGGCGCCGTCGACCAGTGTCGCCATGGTCAGGCAACCGGACACCGCTGTGCCGTTGACCACCACCGTGCAGCAACCGCACAGCCCCTGCCCGCAACTCTCGCGCGCGCCGAACAGGCCCTGCCCCTGCAACAGTTCGACCAGGTTCTGGTGGTTACCGGCATGCACCGTGACCGGGCGGCCGTTGAGTTGGAATGTAATGGTGCGATGTGTCGTCATTTGAAACCCGAAAATCTGCCACAGAGGGCACAGAGTTCAAAGAGGAAAACCAGAATCCGTATCGGGAATACCTGGTTTTCACTTTTGAAGTCCTCTGTGAACTCTGTGTCCTCTGTGGCTAATGTTTTTGAAGTTAATCCTGCAGTGGCTTGCCCGCATTGGCACGCAAGCCGCGATAAACCGCTTCTGCTGTCAGCGGCAGGCTGGTCAATCGCACGCCGACCGCATCATCAAGCGCATTGGCAATCGCTGGCGACACACCAAAGGTACCGCTCTCGCCGACGCCCTTGGCACCGAAAGGGCCGGACTTCTGCACCATGTCGACGGCTTCGTTTTCCATGACCACCGGTATGTCGCGGATGCCAGGAATCTTGTAATCCGCCAGCGAGGCATTGGTGACCTGCCCGGCGTCAAAATCCATGCGCTCGGACAAGGTGAAACCAAGCTGCATGATGGTCGCGCCGGAAATCTGGGTCTCGACGATCGCCGGATTCACCGGGCGGCCGACATCGACCAGATTCACCAGCCGGGTGATTTTGAATTCGCCGGTTTCGGTATCGACCTCGACTTCGGCCCCGGTGGCGCCGATCATCCAGAATGGCGTCGCATCGGTAGTTAATCCGGTCCCGGATTCCGGCGGCGTATACGGCGGAATGAAGCTGCCGATGCCGACGATGTTGCCGGCCTGCATGCCGTATTTTTTGCGGAAAATATCCGGGATCGGCGTGGTTTCTGCCGACAGGCCGACATCGCGCGCAAGCGCCAGCAGTTTGTCGCGTGCATCCTCGGCTGCGAGTTTGACGGCGTGGCCCATGTGATAGGTCGAGCGCGAACCCAGCGTCGCCATGTCGTAGGGCGTGACATCGGTATCCGGATGCACCAGCGTCACCGATTCCACCGGGATGCCCAGCGCTTCGGCAACGATCTGCGCCATGGCCGTATCCGAGCCCTGCCCCATGTCCACAGTGCTGCAATGGACCATGCAACTGCCGTCGGCACCGACGTTGACGATGGCCACCGAAGTCGTCGGCGAAATGCTCGCCTTGAAACCGATGGCGATGCCGCGGCCGCGACGGGTGGTGCCCCTGACTTTGTCAGACACCTCTTTGTCGAAGGGCTTTTCCCAGGCCATGCGCTGCGCCAGGCGCTCCAGCACCGGTTCGATGCCGGCGTCGCGCATCACGGTGCCCGTTGCCTGCGGCCGGCCTTCGCGCAGAATGTTTTTGCGACGGATCGCCAGCGGATCGATCTTCAGTTCTTTCGCGATCATATCGGTATGGCTCTCATAAGCCCACACCAGTTGCGGAATACCGAAACCGCGCAATGCACCCGCGGCCGGCAAATTTGTATATAACGCGTACGAATCAATGCTGACATGGTCGATGTCGTACGGCCCCGCCGCAGTGAAGCCGGATTTCTGCGTCACCCGGGGACCGATGTCGGCATAGGCGCCGCCGTTCCACCACACCTCGCATTCGCGTGCGGTGATTTTCCCGTCCTTGCTGACGCCGCTTTTGATGCGCAGCGTCGTCGCGTGTTTGGTGATCTGGTAAAACTGTTCTTCCATGGTCAGTGAAATCTTCACCGGCCGTCCGGCAAGCAGCGCTGCCGCCGACACCAGCGCCTCAAGCTTGATATAGAGCTTGGCGCCGAAACCGCCGCCCAGATACGGCACCTTGACCCGCACCCTGTTTTCCGGCCAGCCGAGCAGGCGCGCGATTTCGATGCGCACAAATGACGGGCTCTGTGACGCGGTATGGATCACCAGCTGATTGGGCGTCGGATCAGCCACCGTGACAAAGGGCTCCAGCGGCAGGTGCAACACCTGCTGGGTGCGGAAGCTGTGTTCGAACACATGGTCGGCTTCGGCAAAGGCTTTTTGCACATCACCGCGACGCAGATGAAAATCGAGCGCGATATTGGTGCCGCGTTTGTCTTTCAGATGCTTCAGGTCGGGAAAGGTGCCGGCGGGTCTCAGCACTTCATGCACCACGGCTTTCGAGGTCATCGCCTCGACTTCATCGAACACTGCCGGCAGTTCCTCATAGTCGGCAACGATCAACTGTGCTGCCGCCTCGGCAACATGCGGGTCGGCCGCCAGCACCAGCGCCACCGGCTCGCCGACATGGCGCACCTTGTCCACGGCCAGCACCGGTTGATCATGGAAGGCCGGACCGTAATAAGGCTCGGGAATCAGCTTGAGGATATCGGCGGCGGTATACACCGCATGCACGCCGGGCAGCGCCTGCGCCGCGGAAACATCGACACTGAGCAGGCGCGCATGCGCCACCGTGCTGCGATGGATCCTGCCGTACAACATGCCCGGCAACTGCAGGTTATGTACATACTCCGCCTTGCCGGTGACCTTGGCCCGCGCTTCAACGCGAGGGACCGAACGGCCGACTGACGAAAATTCGGCAGCGCCGTTGTTGCTTTTGCCTAATGTGATTGCCAAAACCTGCGCTCCTGAATTTTCTTAAGCAGCCAGCGCCTTGCGCACGGCACGCCCAGCGTACACCCGCAACAGTTCCATTTTGTATGCCGCCGAGCCATGGGCGTCACCCGTCAACTCCGCTTCTGCTACAGCCGCATCACCCACCCGCGCCAGCACGGCATCACTGATAGTCGCACCGCGCAACGCCGCTTCTGCGCTCTGCAATCGCAGCGGTTTTTCGGTGGCAGCACTGACTACGAAGCGCGCATCCTGAATAAGCTTGCCGTCGGTCTGCAGTGATACTGCAATCCCCAGCGTCGGCCAGTCATCGGCGGCACGCGTGGTCAGCTTGATATAGGCCGAGCGCCGCCCGGCCTGCGACGGCACGATGATTTCACTGATCAGTTCGTTGGGTGCCAGCGCCGTTGCGTAATAACCGGTGTAGAGATCGGCAACCGCCAGTGTGCGCGAACCTGCGGTCGCCGCAGTCACCACCTGCGCATCCAGCGCCATCAGCACCGGCGGCAGATCCATATGCGGGTCGCCATGCGCCAGATGCCCGCCGAGAGTGGCGACATTGCGCACACGCACGTTGGACAGCGTGCGCAGGGTATCGATAATCACCGGCGCGCGTTTTTTCACCGCGGCCGTGCGGCCCAGCGCGCTCAAGGTGATCAAGGCACCAATATGCAGGCTGCCGTCCCTGGCAGTCGTCACTTTGGCATAACGTTTTTCGATGCCGCTCAGACTGACCAGCCGCGTCGGCTGGAACACACCAGCCTTCATCATCAGCATCAGCGCGGTGCCACCGCCGAATGCGCGCACTGACGGATCACCGGCATCAAGCAATTTCAGCGCACCCTTCAGCGACCGTGGTTCGGCCAGATCAAACGGAATCATGCCGCCCCCTGCACAGTCGCAAAGGCCGCACCCAGATTTTTAGCAAACTGTTTTTCCATATCCCTGGCTTTGGCTTTGAGCACCGGCTGCCCGATGCTGCCCAGCTTGCCGGTCAGCGCGGCATCGATTTCATACTGGATGGTGGTGTGGTCGCCCGCCGCGATCAGCCGCGTCGCCGAAGTGGCGGTCAGCCGGCCGACCAGGCCCATCGGCGCACCTTCGATTTTGGCGGCAATCAATTCCGGCGACACCTCGGTCAGTTCCGCGGTGACCTTGAACTTGAAGGTCATGTAGGCAACCTTGGTTTCAAGCACCGCATCGAAGCGCCGCCCGTCGAGCGGCGTCAGGTCGCGCACGCCGTCGATGCAGGAGGCAAAAAAATGGATGTCCTGCAGTTTCGCGAACACGGCGTCGCGCGGCGCAGCGACTGCAATCTCCCCGCTGAATTTCATTATTGTTTTGCCTGAGTGAAAGCGGCCTACTCTAATGGCAGCACAAGCCAAAATCAATGCGCAAGCTCACATCATGGGACGAAAAAATCCCCCGAAGCCTTGCGGCGGCGGGGGATTTCTGCGAAACGCTGCAGATACTGCAGCAGGGCTTAGCGCGAACCACCGGCGCTGCGCCGGTTGTCGGAGCGGAAACCGCCGCGGCCACGCGCATCACGCGAAGGCGGCGCACCGCGGCGCGGCGCCGGACGACCGCTGCGTTTGCCGCCGCCACTATCGCTGCGAATCGGGTTTTTCGCCTCAAAACCCGGCACGCTCCAGCGTTCAATGGTGCGGCCGATGTAATGCTCGATCTGTTTCAACTGGCGCACGTCTTCCGACGAGGCAAACGAAATCGCCGTGCCAGTGGCGCCGGCGCGGCCGGTTCGGCCGATGCGGTGCACATAGTCCTCGGCCACTTTCGGCAGGTCGTAATTGAACACATGCGAAATGCTGGCAACGTCGATGCCGCGGGCTGCGACGTCGGTTGCCACCAGAACCTTGACCGCGCCGCTGCGCAGGCGGGCCAGCGTGCGGTTGCGTTGCGACTGGTTCATGTTGCCGTGCAGGGCAGCAGCCTCATGCCCGGCATGGAACAGCTTGTCCGCCAGACGATCCGCACCGTGTTTGGTCGCGGTAAAGACAATCGACTGCGCCTGGCATTCGTCCGAGCGCAGCACATGGTCGAGCAGGCGATGTTTGTGGCTGCCGTCGTCGACATAGTGCAGACGCTGCTGGATGTTTTCGTGACTGGCCTTCGCAGCCGCCACTTGAATCAGCTTCGGATCGCGCAACAGTTCACGGCCAAGCTTCGCGATATTGCCGTCGAGCGTCGCCGAAAACATCATGGTCTGGCGATTGCCCGGTGTTTTCGCGGCAATGCGTTTGACCGGCTCGATGAAGCCCATGTCGAGCATGCGGTCGGCTTCGTCGAGGATCAGCAGTTCAAGGCGCGAGAAATCAACCTTGCCCTGGTCGATGAAATCGATCAGCCGGCCGGGCGTCGCCACCAGTACGTCGAGCGCCTGCTCGAGCAAGCGGCGCTGTTTCGGGTACGGCATGCCGCCCAATATGGTGCCGGTGCGCATGTGGCGCAGGAACTTGCAGTATTTGTCGACGGCATCGGTCACCTGCACCGCGAGTTCGCGGGTCGGCGTCAGCACCAGCACGCGCGGACCGCGGCCGTTCTTGACCGGCGCCAGCGCCAGGCGCTGCAGCGCGGGCAGCACGAAGGCTGCGGTTTTGCCGGTGCCGGTGGGGGCGGAGACCATCAGGTCAAAGCCGGTCAGCGCGGCCGGGATCGCCTGCGCCTGCACGGGTGTCGGTTCGGTATAACCCGCGGCGGCCAGGGCCTGCACCAGGGCGGGATTCAGATTCAATGAGGCAAACGACATGAGTAATTACTTTCAAAAAGCACGACAACCGAAAACAACACCTCAGTCACAGGGCAATGAGCTCTGTGGCCAAAAATGCTTTTTCAGCCATGAACAACAAAACGCGCAGGAAATGCCACTGCTGCTTAGGCGAGCTGCGACTTGAAGTCGCGGCTGCGGCCACCGGCGCACGGGTATCGTCGCTAACCGTGGCGGAAGCAGCTATTCGGAGAAGGGAGCTGAAAACGAAGGGGTCAGGGACAGATGCATCTTGCGGCGCACAACGTCTGAAACGTCGCCACAAGGTGCGCGGACTATACCTGCAAGTGCCGGAAATAGCGAGGTTTTTCCCGATGCGTCAGAGGAAAACCACCCTTGCCGCCGGCCGCAGTCGCAGGGAAAAGTCAAAAAATTCAAGGTAATAGCGGAGTGCACATGCTACAATCCGCCCCTTTTTTCAAGGCCCCATCCCGTGTCCGCCATCGAGCAACGCCCGCTACGCAACATCGCCATCATCGCCCACGTCGATCACGGCAAAACCACGCTGGTCGACAAACTGTTGCGCCAGTCCGGCACCTTCGCCGCACACGAGCAGATTGCCGAGCGCGTGATGGATTCAAACGACCTTGAACGCGAGCGCGGCATCACCATTCTCGCCAAGAACTGCGCGGTCACCTGGAAAGGCACGCTGATCAATATCGTCGACACCCCCGGCCATGCCGATTTCGGCGGTGAAGTCGAACGCGTGCTGTCGATGGTCGACGGCGTGCTGCTGCTGGTCGATGCGGTTGAGGGGCCGATGCCGCAGACCCGCTTCGTCACCCGCAAGGCGCTGGCTCTGGGATTGAAGCCCATCGTCGTGGTCAACAAGGTGGACCGCCCCGGCGCGCGCGCCGACTGGGTGGTCAACCAGACGTTTGATCTGTTCGACAAACTCGGCGCCACCGAAGAACAACTCGATTTCCCGGTGGTTTACGCCTCGGCGCTGAATGGTTATGCCAGCAACGATCCCGCGGCGCGTGAAGGCACACTGGATCCGCTGTTCGAAGCCATACTCGCCAACGTGCCGATGCGCGAAGATAATCCCGACGGCCCGCTGCAACTGCAGATCTGCTCGCTCGATTACTCCAGCTATGTCGGCAAAATCGGCATCGGTCGCATCAACCGCGGCCGCATCCGCCCCGGACAGCAGGTCGCCGTGCTCAAGGGGCCGGACTCGACACCCGTCATGGCAAAAATCAACCAGGTCCTCGGCTTCAGGGGTCTGGAGCGGGTGCAGGTACCGGAAGCACAAGCCGGCGATATCGTGCTGATCAACGGTGTTGACGAAGTCGGCATCGGCGTCACGCTGACTGATCCGGAGAAGCAGGAAGCGCTGCCGATGCTGAAAGTCGACGAGCCGACGTTGACCATGAATTTTCAGGTCAACACCTCACCGCTCGCCGGCCGCGAAGGCAAATTTGTCACCAGTCGCCAGTTGCGCGAACGCCTGCAGCGCGAAATCATGAGTAACGTCGCGCTCAAAGTCGTCGAAACCGCCGACGCCGATGTATTCGAAGTCTCGGGACGCGGCGAACTGCACCTGACCATCCTGCTCGAAAACATGCGCCGCGAAGGCTACGAGCTCGCGGTGTCGCGGCCGCGCGTGGTCATCCGCGAAGTGAATGGCGAGAAGCAGGAACCGTACGAAATGCTCACCGTCGATGTCGATGAAACCAACCAGGGCGCGGTGATGGAAGCGCTGGGCGCGCGCCGCGGCGACCTGCAGGACATGCAGTCCGACAGCAAAGGACGTGTGCGCCTCGATTACCGCATTCCGGCGCGCGGCCTGATCGGCTTCCAGTCCGACTTCATGACCATGACGCGCGGCACCGGCATCATGAGCCACGTCTTCGACGACTACGGCCCGATGAAGCCCGACATGGAAGAACGCCGCAACGGCGTGCTGATCTCGGCAGAAGACGGCACCGCGGTCGCTTACGCGCTGTGGAAACTGCAGGAACGCGGCCGCATGTTCGTCAGCCCCGGCGACCCGCTCTACACCGGCATCGTCATCGGCATCCACAGCCGCGACAACGACCTCGTTGTGAATCCTATCAAGGGCAAGCAACTGACCAACGTGCGCGCCTCCGGCACCGACGAAGCCGTGCGCCTGGTGCCGCCGGTGCAGGTCACGCTGGAATCGGCAATCGAATTCATCTCCGATGATGAACTGGTCGAAATTACGCCGAAGTCGATTCGCATCCGCAAACGCCATCTCAACGAGCACGACCGCAAGCGCGCGAGCAAATCCGAACAGGCCAACGCCGCCTGATTCAGGTTTTTCCGCCTGCAAAGATAGGCGGTCGCGACGCGGAAAAACCGCGTCGCGCGACCACGCAAACGCCGGCAATAGCCGGATAGCGCTTGTATTACAGCCCGCCGCCACGGTCGCACCCCGGGCGTGTGCCTCGCACTGTGCAGGTGCAGCAGGCAATCCTCGTCACCTCCCGCTCATCTTTGAAATCCATCTATAAGTATTTGTTTTAATTCATAATTTTTTATGATTTCTTACTGCGCGCTGCGTGGTACAGATCATGCGACATATCCATCGCACAGCCAGACCGTTGCAACACAAGTCATACGACAAGTCTGCGGGAAGGAATCACGATGGAAAACGCTGTCCTGCACCACAGTAGCGACTCCGATGCATCTCAGCGGTTCGGGTCTGCAGGCTCGCGCGCGACATCGTCACCATCCCCGCTGTACGCAAGATTGCGCGATCACCTGAGACAGCAAATTCTCTCCGGTGCGTTGCATCCCAATGACCGCTTGCCAAGCGAGCAGGCATTGGTCAATCAATTCGGCATCAGCCGCGTAACGGTTCGGCAGGCATTGCGCGCGTTGCGCGAAGAAGGCCTGGTGCGCACGGCACAGGGCAAAGGCTGCTTTGTCAGTCTCCAGGGCGTGCAGGATTCACGCTCGGCACTGGGCTTCCATCAGTCGATGGCCACACTGGGCTTCGTCGCGGTTTCCGAAGTGCTCTCCGTTAGCGAGCAGTTCGCAGGCCTCGAAGTCTCGCAGGCACTGGGTCTGCCACGGCGCGCAAAAGTGCTGGAATTGCGGCGGATGCGACGGCTGAACGGCGAACCCGTGTCCTGCGAAATCCGCCATTTCCCGGAGGATATCGGGCTTCACCTCAAATCCCGTGACCTGACGCGGGACATCCTGCCATTGCTCGAGTCTTGCTGCGGCATCCGTCCCGGGCGTGCCGAAGTCCGCATTGAAGCCGTGCCTTGCCGTCGGGAGCATGCCTCCCGTCTGAAACTCAGCAAGGGAGCGCCCGTTCTGTCCATTCATCGCCTGACCCTCGACATCAAGGGACGCGCCATCGACTACCAGCGGCTGTTCTGCCGCGGCGACGCCTACCGCTTTCACTGCAACCTGAACCTGCTGGCGCAGACCGTTGCCTGGCCCGGCGAACTCACGCGCTGACACAAAATCCACCAACCCCCTCAGGAGCCTCCAGCATGAGCATCACCCTCCCCGAACGCCCCATCATCATGATCGGCTCGGAACGATCCGGCACCACATTGCTGATGGCGATGCTGGGTAACCATCCACGCATCGCGGTGCCTGAAGTGGCTTGGTATTACCCCCGCTTCAAGCCCTACCTGCACACCTACGGCGACCTGAGCAAACCGGAAAACCTGCGCACTCTGGCTGACGAAATGGTGTTCGGCCTGAAAACCCCGTTCTGGGACATGCCGGTCAACCCCGCCACCATCGTCGATGAAATACTCGCCACCCTCCGTGAAAAAAGTTTTTCCGGCGTCTACTGCGCAATGTTCGAGCGTTACGCCAAAACCATGGGAAAACCGCGATGGGGAGAAAAGACGCCGCACAACCTGTTCTATATCGGCGACATCCTCAGGGATTTTCCGAACGCCCAATTCATTTTCATGACACGCGACGGCCGTGACGCGAGCGCCGAATACATCCGCTCCGCCTTCGGACCGACCAATATCTACGCAGCCGCCGAAATATGGAACCTTTGCCAGAACACCGTTAAACCGTGGCGCGAGAAACTCGATGCGTCGCAGTGGCTGGATCTACGTTACGAAGATCTCGCCGCCGGCGCTGGCACGGTTTTGCAGCGGGTCTGCCAATTCCTCGGCGAAGCCTATTCGCCTGACATGCTGGAGTTCCACCAGACCGTAATTGCGAGACGTCGCGGCCAGACGCGCGACCACGCCCCGCTCGGCCAGCCGGTAAGCACCCAGTGGATTGGCCGCTACAAGCGGGAACTCTCCGTCACTGAACAGGAAGTCTTCGCCGCCATTGCCGGTGACAATCTGGTCGAGGCCGGTTATGAACTCGGCGTGACGCCAGCAGCACTGTCAGCCGCAGAGCGCGCACTGTACCTCGAACGCGACGCCCGCACCCGCGCCGCTGTGCTGGACGCGCCTGACGGCCACATCGTGCACGAGAGCTATAACGATTGGCTGGTCGACCAGCGCGAAGCACGAAAGCGCGCGGGCCTGTGGTCGGACGCAGACGTACCGCAGCGTTTCCCGATCGGACATCCGATGGAGGAGGAAATTGCCGGCTACCGTGCTCCGCGTGCGTGGAAGGAATACCTGTCGGTCAAACGCCAGTATGTGGCGCGCGACGTCGTACTCTGATCAACGTGGAGCCGGACATCATGACCCGTCCCCAGCAGCAATCTGCCGCCACCATCACGATGCTGCATTCCGGCGAGGCACCTGCCGGGGGGATGCGCGCGCCCCCCGCGGCCGAACAGGGCGATATCCGGATATCCAGCGCATCCATGATGTTTGACAGCAACGGCGTCAAAACGACCGCACTGGACGACATCTCCCTCGCGATCCGCCCCGGCGAGTTCATATCCCTGCTCGGACCATCGGGCTGCGGAAAGTCGACGCTGCTCAACCTGATTGCCGGCATCCTGAGGCCCACCGCCGGCGCCGTGAGCATCGACGGCAATCCGGTCATCGAACCCAACCCGACATGCAACGTCGTGTTCCAACAGCATTCGCTGTTTCCCTGGATGCGCGTCGTGGAAAACGTTGCTTTCGGCCCGCGCATGCTCGGCCACGCCAATCCCGAGGGCGTTGCGCGCACCTTCCTGGCCCTGGTCGGCCTCGAACGGTTCGGCGGTGCATATCCGGTCATGCTGTCCGGCGGCATGCAGCAGAGGGTCGCGATTGCCCGAGCGCTGGCCACTTACCCGCCGGTGCTGCTGATGGATGAACCCTTCGGCGCCCTTGATGCACAGACACGTTCGATCATGCAGGAAGAACTGCTGAAAATATGGGCGCAGTTCCGCACAACCGTCGTGTTCATCACCCACGACGTTGATGAGGCCATTTTTCTTTCCGACCGCATCGTCGTGATGCGCACCCAGCCTGGCGCGGTGAAGGAGGAAATCGACATTGACCTGCCGCGGCCGCGCATGCCGGCAATGATGCTGTCGGAGCGCTTCACCGCGCTGCGCGGCCGCGTTCTCAGCCTGATACGCGAGGAAACCCTCAAAGTTTTCCAGAACAGTTGATCACCAGAGAACCCGCCTCATGACCACATCCACTGCCGCCCGTCCCGCCTTCCGTCCACTGCCGCGTCTGCAGCGGCTTACCGGATCGCTTGCGTGGCTCGCCGCAAGTTACGGCCTGTTCATCCTGGTCTGGAACATCGCCGCCGGCACTCTGGCCAATCCGGTGCTGCTGCCCTCATTCGGCAACACGCTGTCGGCCTTTGCCCGCCTCGTCGGTGACGGCACTTTGCTGAATGACGTGCTGGCCAGCCTGCAGCGCGTGTTCATCGGATTCACCATCGCTTCAGTGGTCGCGGTTCCACTGGCGATGTTGATGTCTTATTTCATGGTACTGCGGCAGTTGATGCTGCCTATCGTGACCTTGTTAAGGCCCATCCCGCCCATCGCCTGGATACCGATTGCAATACTCTGGTTCGGCATCGGAAACGAAGCCAGCTACTTCATCACCGCACTTGCCGCGTTCTTCCCGATATTCCTGAACTCCTTTGCCGGCGGACTTGCCGTCGAGCCGCGTCACATCCATGCCGCGAAGTTCATGGGCGCCCGCCGCAACGCGCTGCTGTTGCGAATCTTTCTGCCTTCCGCGCTGCCGCACATCTGGACCGGTCTCAAAATCGGCCTTGGCCAGTCGTGGATGGCCGTGGTCACCGCTGAACTCGTCGCGGCCCAGTCCGGGCTGGGCTACATGATCCAGGTCAACCGCATCAATCTCGAAACCAGTGCCGTGCTGGTCGGCATGGTGGTCATCGGCATCCTTGGCTCGGCGATGACTGCCGGTCTCGCATGGATCGAACGCTTCGTGCTGCCCTGGCAGCAGCGCTGAACCCGCAGCCCCATTCCCCTTCACCCAGGAGAACATCATGAACCTGCCATCCCGCCTCTTTCCGCTGCTGCTTGCGCTGACGACCCTGCCCGCTGCTGCACAATCCGACCTCAAGATACGCATCGCGTTCCCGTCGGGCATGAACGGCATTTATCCGACGGTCATGGAACGCGCCGGCATCGCCAAGAAACACGGGCTCGATGCAGAGTTCGCATTTTTTCAGAATGGCCCGCCGATGATGGAGGCCCTTGCCGCGGGCAGCGTTGATGCTGTCATCACGAGCCTGATGCCGATCACCTCATTTCTTTCAAAACAGCCCGGCAAGGCTGTCGTCGTCGCGCAGCTAGGCTACTCCAGTCATTCCCTGATGGTCCCCAGGGACAGCACGGTCACTGGATTGGCGGACCTCAAGGGAAAACGCATCGCCGTTTCCTTCAGCACGGACTCCCACCAGGATCTGCTGAGCAGCCTGCGCGCGGCAGGCATTGATCCGACAAAAGACGTAAAACTGCTGAACACGCCGCCGAACGAGTTGCTGCTGGCATTGTCCCAGAATTTCGCCGAAGCCATATTGATACGACAACCGCAGGTCCTGCGCCTCCAGCAGCAGTTTGGCGCAAAAATCGTGCAAACATGGCCATTCCGTTTTCTTTCGATCATGCGCTCGGATTACCTTGCAAAAAATCCCGAGGCACAGGCACGTTATCTCAATGCGCTGCGGGATTCGGTATTCTGGACCGCCAGCAATCCCGAACAGGCAAGCATCTGGTTCGGCGAACGCCTGCGACTTGACCCCGCGATCGTGCGCCAGATATCCAACGAAGACCCTCAGTTCACCAAAGTCAGCAATGCCGCAAACATTCCACTGGCCCTGTCCCCCGAGTTCCAGAAATCGCTGGAGGCATGGTTCAAGCAAAGTTTGGAATTTGGCTTGATACGCGAACCCGTGTCGTTGAAGCGCTAACTGACGGACTCGCCGCATCAAGCAGCCAATTGCGGAACTGCGCTATCTGAGCGCAAAGCGGGGCTCTTTCGAGATTTCGGACGGAACGCAACATTGCGCAAAACAATCCGCCCCGCCTTTTCTCACTACGACGATTTAGGTATAACTTATTGTTTTTATTATTATTTTTTTAAAATCTGACTTCACGACATTCCCATTGAAGGCGGCGATGCACAGCAAAGCGCGATACAATCGCGCGCCTTATGAATGCTGAAACCCCGACCGAACCCGCCCCTTACGAACTGCTCGGTGGCGACAGTGGCGTACGTCGCCTGGTCGATCGATTCTATGCTCTGATGGACGAGGTGCCGGAATACCACGGCATCCGCAAGCTGCACCCGCAGGATCTCTCGGGTTCTCGGGAAAAACTCCACCTGTTCCTCTCCGGCTGGCTCGGTGGCCCGCCGCTGTATGTCGAAAAATACGGCCATCCGATGCTGCGCGCGCGGCACCTGCCTTTCGCCATCGGCAGCGCAGAGCGCGATGCCTGGCTTGCCTGCATGCTGCAGGCGATGGAAGATACGGGCGTGGCGGAACCGCTGCGTGACGCGCTGCTCAAGGCCTTTTTCGGCACTGCCGACTGGATGCGCAATCGCGAAGGCTGACCTCTGCTGTCACGCAATCCCGAACAACCGCGACATCCCTGCCCCCTGATCCGCAATGATGTTCTGTCGTACCACATACCGCATCACCGCACTGCTGATCCTGTCCGGATGGCTGACCGCGACCTTTGCGCAGGAAGCGGGATATACCTGGCGTATTGAACTCGATGCGCCACAGGCGGTGCGACCGCTGCTCGAAAAATACCTGGACATCTACCGCTATCGCGGCCACGCCGAAGTGGATGCCGCGCTGCTCGACCGGCTGGTGGCACGGACCGCAGCCGAAGCCCGCGCACTGCTGGCCACCGAAGGTTATTTTTCGCCGCAGGTGGAAGTCAGCAACACCGGCGACCAGACCGCCGGTCTGGTACGCCTGCGCGTGGTTCCCGGACAAGCTGCGGCCGTCACTGCCGCGGGCATCAAGGTCACCGGCGCCATCACCACCGACCCAGCCGCAGATCCGGGCGCGGCACAATTGGTCAATCGCTGGCGCCTGCCGCCGGCATCGCGATTCCGCCAGAGCGCCTGGGATGATGCCAAGGACGCGCTGCTGCGCGAACTCGTATTCAAGGGTTACCCCGCAGCGCGCATCACCGCCAGCACAGCGGAGGTCGATCCACAGTCCGGGCATGTCGACATTGCCGTCAGCATCGACAGCGGACCGCTGTTCCGCTTTGGCCCGCTGCAAATCTCCGGGCTCCAGCGTTATCCAAAAACCAGTGTCGAAAACCTGAAATCCTTCCGCGAGGGCGAGCGTTACAGCTTTGACGCCTTGCTGTATTACCAGACTCTGCTGCAGTCCAGCGGTTACTTCCAGAATGTCTCGGTCACCGTCAATCCCGATCCGGAAAACGCCGCTGCAGCGCCGGTAGTAGTACGCGTGACTGAATATCCTGAAAAGAAAATCGATCTCGGCGTCGGCTACAGCACCGACACCCTGTACCGCAGCGAAGCTACGTTCACGCACAACAATACCTTCCAGCCCGGCTGGCAAGGCAGGGCGCGATTGCGGCTCGACACCAAGGAGCAATTGCTCGAGGCCGGCATCGCGCTCACCCCCGAACCCGGCGGCTGGCGCAACCATGTCGGCGTCGAGACCAAACGCAGTGATATCGAAAACCTGGTCAGCCGCGTGGACGGCGTCACCGCGCGACGCTCGTGGCGCTCGGCGGAAAAAGAACAGGACTGGGCGCTGAAGTTCCAGGTCGAGGAACAATCACTGGAAGCCGGACCGGTCGACCACCTCGAAGCACTGACGCTCAATTATTCGTGGACACTGCGACGGGTGGATGACCTGCTGCGCCCCAGGCGCGGCCACATGATCAACCTGCAACTGGGCGGCGCATCGGAATCGCTGCTATCAACACGCTCGTTCCTGCGCGGTTACACCCGCGGCCTCTACATCCTGCCGTTCAGCGCCACCGACCGATTCCACCTGCGTGGGGAATTCGGTGCCGTATGGGCAAACGCCCGTGACGGCATTCCCAGTGAATTCATGTTCCGCACCGGCGGTGACCAAACAGTCCGCGGTTACGCCTACCAGTCGCTGGGCGTCACCCAAGGCGCCTCCACGGTCGGCGGGCGATTCCTCGGCGTGGCAACCGTTGAATACCAGCACGATTTCACACCGCAATGGGGCGGCGCGCTGTTTGTCGATGCCGGTAATGCCGCGGACTCGTTCAGCAAGCTGCGGGCTGTTTATGGTTACGGTGTCGGTGTGCGCTGGATCACTGCAGCCGGTTCGATCAACCTCGATATCGCACGCGCGCAGGAAACCGGCGATTTTCGCCTGCACTTCACCATGGGCGCTAGGTTCTGATATGGTCCGCCGCCCAGCCATCCTTCGTTACGCCAAACGTGCCGCAATCGTCAGCGCATTGCTGTGCAGCCTGTTGCTGGTCGCCGCCTATGCCTGGCTCGGCAGCACCCAGGCGCTGCAATGGACCATGCGGGAGGCGATACTGGCAAGCGGCGGCAAGCTGGTCATCCACGGCGCCGACGGCTCTCTCGCCGGTGAACTGCGCATCGAAAGTCTGGTGTTCACCACTGCAGATTCCCGGCTTGAAGCGGAAAAAATCATACTGCGCTGGCAACCATTGTCGCTGCTGCTCAGGGAATTGCGCATCAGCCAGGCCACTGCAGAACGGATCCACTACACATCCACCAGCACCACACCGGCAACCCCACCCGACAGCCTGGCGTTGCCCTTCAACGTCGCCATCGCATCCGCAACCATCAGTCGCCTCGTAATCAACACCCTGCCCGCCATCACCGACATCCAGCTCCAATACCACGGCGGAGAAAAAATTCACGCTCTCCAATTGCTCGCCCTGCGTGTTGCGGGCTGGGCCGCATCCGCAACCATTGATGCCGGTGCAACGCAGCCGTTCACCATCAACGGAAAATTGCAGGTACGCAGCGGACCACGGCAGAACACGATCAGCATCGCGACAATCTTCTCCGGCAATCTGAAAAACCTGCAGGCAGTCGCCACTACCAACAGTACTGGCGGCAACGGTCAGGCCAGTGCGCTGCTGCACCCATTTTCCGCTGCGCCTCTCGAGAAACTGACGCTACACGCAGAAAACGTGGATTTGGCCGCTTGGAACAGCGAACTGCCGCGCACCCTCGTCCGCATCGAAGCTGCAGCGCAATCTGCCGCGAATGACGTACTGAGCGGCACGCTGAATATGATCAACGCCAAGCCCGGGCCTCTGGATGCCGGGCAATTGCCGCTGGCAGCAGCTGATCTTGCTTTTACCGGCTCGGGATCGCAGTGGGCCATCAGCAATCTCCATCTCCAGCCCCGCGGCAAAGGACATGTCCGCGGCAACGGCAGCGTGCGCGACGGCATCGCCAGTTTCAACCTCAAGCTGCAGGACATCGATCCATCGCAACTCCATGGCGCACTGAGGCCGGTGGTGATTGCCGGAAAAGCCACGCTGTCCGGCAATGAAACGGAACAAAAACTCGATGCCGTCATTCAAGGCGCCAGCCTGCAGGCGCATATCACCGCGCGCCATACAGCTAACACAATATTCGTCGACCGCGCGCAACTGCAGGCGGGGAACGGACACATCGATTTTTCAGGAAAACTGGCACTGGTTGCCGCACAGGAATTTTCGCTGACCGGCACCTTCGCCCGGCTCGACCCCTCGCGTTTTCTGCAAGCGCCGTCAGCACAACTCAACGGCAACATGAAGGCCAGCGGACGGCTGCAACCGTCGTGGCAGGCACAGTTGCAGTTGTCTGTCACCAACAGCGTGTTGCGCAACGCACCCCTCAGCGCCGATGCCCGCTTCAGCAGCAACGCAGCGCGACCGTTTTCCGGTGAGGCCAGCGCCGCCATCGGCCCCAACCGTATCAACGTCACTGGCCAATATGGCCGGCCACAGGATCGCTTGAAGTGGGAGATCAACGCGCCCGACCTGCGTGTGGTGGATCCCGCTCTGGCCGGAGCCATGCAGGGCCAGGGATCCCTGGCCGGCACCGTGGCTGCGCCGGCCATCGAGTTCAAGCTTGCCGCGCAACGGCTGGCACTGCGGACCTGGCGTGCTGCCAACTTCGAGGCGCAAGGCAGCATCGCACCGGGTGCGGATGGCACCTTAAACATCGAAGCCCGTGCCGCCGGATTGCAGACCCCGTACACCGGTATCGAAACACTGGAACTGCGCAACAGCGGCACGCGTGCACGCCACACCCTGAACGTGGCACTGCGCGGCCAGGGCACGGATGCAAGCCTGCGCGCCAGCGGCGGCCTCGATGCGCAATGGCGCTGGACCGGCCTGCTCGAACAACTGGAAGCTCGCGGCCCCTGGCCATTGCGCCTGACAGCGCCAGCCAGTGTTGTGATCGGCTCCAATCAGTTGATCATCGAACAACTGCGGGCCGCGGTGCTGGACGGTGATTTCGGCCCGGCCAGCATACGCGCCGGGAACGGCCGCATCACTACCAGCGGCAGTTTCCGCGGCATTGCCGCATTGAGACTGCTGCCACGCAACACTGCGGTTGAAATCCGCAACCTGCGACTGGGCGGACGCTGGAATCTGACTCTGGGCGACACGTTCTCCGGCAGCGCAGAATTGCAGCGCGAACAAGGCGACATCGCCATCACCGGTGATGAAACCGCCGCGATGGACCTGCGCCGGCTGTCGCTCGCGCTCACCGCCACCGACAACGCCGTCGAGGTCGCATTCGACGCTGACAGCGCCAACATGGGCACTGCCACAGCGCGCATAAAAACTCGCGTCGCCAAACGCGAAGGTAACTGGCGGCTGCCGCGGGACGCAGCACTCGCGGGTAATGCAGCAGCCGAAATGCGCACACTGGCCTGGCTGCGGATTTTTCTGCCGGAACTTGACCGCGTTTCCGGACGTCTGGCGGGACAGGCCACACTGGGTGGCACCGTCGCCGAACCGCGCCTGACCGGCACGCTTGCCGGTGACGGCATCGCGCTGCGCGCGCTGGGCCCCGGCCTGGATCTGCGCGACGGCCGGCTGCGCGCAACGCTTGATGGCAAGCTGCTGAAAATCGATGAATTCCGCATCAACGCCGGCAAAGGCAAGATCACCGCCGAAGGCAACGCCAACATCGGCGGTGGCCTGCGCAGCCTCGATATCACCGCTCGCGCGGATCGCGCACATATTTTTGCCAGCCCCCAACTGTCAACAATCATCAGCGGCAGCGGCCGTGCCGGACTGCGCGACCGCCGCCTTGCGCTGGAAGGAGATTTCCGTGTCGACGAAGGCCGCTACGATCTCGGCACCGAACGCAAGCCGGTTCTGGGCAGCGATGTGGTCATAAAAATCAAGGACAAAAAGCACACGCCGCAATCTACATCACCACTGCTGGTACAGCTTGACGTCGGCGTCAACCTCAACGACCGCTTTACGGTCCGCGGCTACGGACTGGATGCGCTGCTGGGCGGCACCCTCCGCGTTACCACCCGCGGCGACACCTTCTCGGCAACCGGCACCGTGCGCACGGTGCGCGGCGAATACGCGGCCTTCGGACAGCCGTTGAACATCGAACGCGGCGCGCTGGTGTTTGCCGGGCCGCTCGGCAACCCGTCACTCGACCTGCGCGCCGTGCGCAAGATGCAGGCCGTTGAGGTCGGCGTCGAAGTCGGCGGCTCGCTGCAGCGCCCGATCGTGCGATTGGTATCCACACCCGACATGCCGGATTCCGACCGCCTCGCCTGGCTGACACTGGGCCGCGATCCGCAGCATGCAAGCCAGGCCGAACTCGCCCTGCTGCAGGCAGCCTCACTGAGCATGGCGGGCAGCCGCGGCATGCCGCTGCAGCGGCGACTCGCCGAAGGCGTCGGGCTCGACGAAGTTGGATTCGGACGGGGTAATGATGGCACTCTCGGCGTGCTCGCGCTGGGCAAACGCATCACCTCGAAAATCACCGTACGCCTGGAACAGACCTTGGGCGGCACCGCGGGCAGCCTGCTGAAAATCGACTACCTGCTCTCCGACCGCTGGCGCCTGCAGGGCACAACCGGCGCCGAAAACGCGGCTGACATCCTGTTTACCCTGCGTTTCGACTGAAATTCCCGGCACGGGTGTACGGCACGGGAGAAAAAGCGTCGCCGCTGCAGGATATACAAGCGCCGGCAAGTTCCATAAAATGGGCCACCACATACCAAAATAAATCGGAGGAGATCATGTTGGAGAAAAACCGGAAGTTGCTGGCAATGGGAATACTGGCACTGACTGCTGCAACCGTTTCCAGCGCGGTGTCGGCGCAGAACTGGCCAAACCGCGCCGTGCGCATCATCAATCCGTTCCCGGCGGGTGGCGGCACTGACGCCTTCGCACGGCCACTGGCGGCCATAATGCCCGCCGATCTGGGACAGCAGATCCTGATTGAAAACCTCGGCGGCGCAGGCGGCACCTTGGGTGCGGGCACGGCATCGCGTGCCCCTGCCGACGGCTATACCTGGTTCATGGGTGCCGTGCATCACACCATTGCGGAAACCTTGTACCGCAAACTGAGCTACAGCCTTGAAAAGGATTTTGTGCCGGTCACGCTCGTCGCCTCCGTTCCAAGCGCCGTGGTCGTACACCCTTCGGTGCCGGCGAAAACCATCAAGGAATTGATTGCACTCGACAAACGCTCGCCCGGCGCAATCAATTACGGTTCTGCAGGTTACGGCACCACGCACCACATGAACGGCGAACTGTTCAACCTGAGTACCGGAACCAAGCTGGTGCACGTCCCGTACAAGGGCGCGGGCCCGCTGACGCCGGCGCTGCTGTCGGGCGAAGTGGCAATGGCCTTTGACGGCATGGGCACCGCGGGACCCAACGTCATGAGCGGTCGGCTGCGCGCTCTGGCGGTCACCACTGCAAAACGCTCGGAACTGCTGCCCGATGTGCCCACCCTGCAGGAATCCGGCGTCAACATCAACGTCACCACCTGGTACGCGCTGTGGGGCATCAAAGGTACGCCGCAGCCCATCGTCGATCGCATGCACCAGGCAACGGTAAAAGCGCTGAACGCCCCGCAGATCAAGAAAGTATGGGATTCCCTGGGCGCAACCGCCGGCGGCCAGTCGCCGGCCGAGTTCGGCAAGTTCGTCCGCGGAGAAATCGAGACCTGGGGCAAAGTCGTGAAAGCATCAGGTGCCAAAGTCGACAACTGATACAAGCATCCGACAGGAGGCGGGCGGCATGTTCGTCCGCCTCTGGCACGGCCTTGCCGAACGCGGCCGCACGCTGCGCGAACGTCGCCTGCAACAATGGCTGGCCCAGGCTGCAGAAACCCTGCGCTCGGAACTCGGCGAAGCCTCCGGCACCGCACTGGCGCGACGCATCCTCGAACGCTACGCAGCGCTGCCCCCGCAGGGCAAACTCGATTTCCTGGGCACCCTGGCCACACGATTTTCCACTGATACAGCGCAGCTGGAAACCGCAATCCGCAATTACGCAGCGCACCCCGGCCCGGCCTCCGCGCATCAACTGCACACCGCGGCGGAATCACGCCGGCAGGAAGTACTGCGCCGACTTAATTTTGCGCCCAGCGGCACCGCCGGCCTGCTGCGCATGCGCGAAGACGTGCTCGAACTGCTGCCGCAGCATCCCGGACTCGAAGAAGTCGACGCCGATTTCGAACACCTGTTCCACTCGTGGTTCAACCGCGGTTTCCTGCAACTGCGTCCGATCGACTGGCACACACCGGCAGTGGTGCTCGAAAAGATCATCCGTTATGAAGCCGTACACGAAATTTCCGGCTGGAGCGACCTCAGGCGGCGCCTCGATCCGCCGGACCGCAAGTGTTTCGCGTTTTTCCATCCGACGCTGGCCGACGATCCGCTGATCTTTGTCGAGGTCGCACTGACCGTGGACATCCCGGATGCGATCGCGCCGCTGCTGGCAGACGGACGTCCGCCGCTGGACATCAGGTCGGCGCGCACCGCCGTGTTTTATTCGATCTCGAACTGCCAGAAGGCGCTGAAAGGCGTGACCTTCGGCAACTTCCTGATCAAGCAGGTCGCCGCGGACCTGAAACGCAATTTCCCGCAATTGCGCAACTTCGTCACACTGTCGCCAGTACCGGGATTTACGTCCTGGCTCAAAAGCGTGCATCCCGATACCCCTGTGCTGCAGTACCTCGCACAACCGGGCTGGCATGCCGATCCGGCAGCCGCTGCACGACTGCGGCCGTTACTGCAGGATTTGCTGGCCGCCTACCTGTTCGAAGCGAAAAACGCGTCGGGCCGGCCCGCAGACCCGGTCGCCCGTTTCCACCTCGGCAACGGCGCCTGCATCGAACACATGCGTTGGCTGGGGGATGTCTCGGAAAAGGGTTTGCGCAGCGGTGCCGGCTTCATGGTCAATTATCTCTACGACCTCGACAACATCGAGGCCAACCATGAAGCGCACATCAAACACGGCACGATTTTCGCGTCGCGCCAGGTGCGCGCACTGCGCCCCGAGAAAAATTCCCGCGGCTGATCAGCCGCGGTTTTTCTTCGTCTTCGCTGTTAACAGGCCCTAACGCTTGTTGCCAAGCAGCGTATGGCGGCATTTGCGCGAGCCGCAACGGCAGGGATGGTCGCGTTTCTGTTTCGCCGTATGCCGCTCTTCCAGCACCAGGCTGTAGTCGTAAGACAATTCCCGGCCCGGCTTGATGGCGCGGATCGCGTCGATGAATATCCTGCCCTCTTCCTCGTTGGCCTCGCAGTTCGGCGCACAGGAATGATTGATCCAGCGTGCCGGCCCGCCACGTTGGGTGGCATCAATGACCACCTTGTCAGTGGCCGCGAACAGCATGGTGTGCGACGAACCGTCGTGCAGTGCGCCGTAAAGACGATCCGCCTTCGCATGCGACATGCGCACGCCAGTGTATTCAATGATGCGCGCGCCTTTGACAATCGCGGTCACGGCAAACACGCCGCGGCCATGAATCGGAGAATTGCGCACTGCGACACGCGGCGCCTTCACTTTGGCGGTTTTTTTTGCCGCCTTTTTGCCAACACCGGCTTTATTCTTTAAGCCTTTGTTTTTTAAAGTTTTTTTATTGGGTTTTCTGGTGCTGCCGGTAGTCTTCTTTTTTTGAGTCATCGCTTGCGGGGGACCTGTGTAGTGATTTCGGGTTTCAAAAACGTAAAGTCGCAGCCCTCATCGGCCTGCGTGATCTGGTCCATGAACAATTTGCGGTAACCGCGGTTGTCATCCTTACGCGCCGGCGGTGCCTTCCAGCGTTTGCGCCGTGCCGCCAGCTCGGCATCGCTGACCAGCAGTTCGAGTTTGCGCGCCGGCACATCGAGCCGGATGCGATCGCCGTTCTGCACCAGTCCGAGTGTGCCGCCCATCGCCGATTCCGGCGTCACATGCAACACGATGGCGCCAAACGCGGTGCCGCTCATGCGCGCATCGGAAATCCGCACCATGTCCTTGACGCCTTTGGCCGCAAGTTTTTTCGGAATCGGCAGATAACCCGCCTCCGGCATGCCCGGCGCGCCTTTCGGCCCGGCATTTTTCAATACCAAAATGTCATTCGCGTTCACATCAAGCTTGGGATCATCAACACGGTTCGCCATGTCTTCCAGCGACTCGAACACCACCGCTCGACCTTCATGGCGCGTGAGTTTCGGATCCATCGCCGCCTGCTTGATGATCGCGCCACCCGGTGCCAGATTGCCGCGCAGCACGGCAATGCTGCCGCCGGCAAACACCGGGTCCTTGAAACGCCGCACCACTTTCTGATCCCAGGCCGGCAAGGCATCGGCCAGGTCTTCGCCCAGCGTCTTGCCGGTCACCGTCAGCGCCTTCAGGTTCAACTGGTGCTTCAGCTCGCGCAGGATCGGCGCGAGACCGCCGGCTTTGTAGAGGTCTTCCATATAACCCTGACCGGTCGGTTTGAGATCAACCAGCACCGGGGTTTCGCGGCCCATTTTGTCGAAGGCATCAAGGTCGAGTTTGATGCCGAGCCGCCCCGCCATCGCCGTCAGATGCACGATGGCATTGGTCGAACCGCCAACGGCGAACAGCACGCGCAGCGCATTCTCGAAGGCTGCAACCGTCATGATCTTGTCGGGTGTCAGCTTTTCCTTCGCCATCGCCACCGCACGCGCACCGCTGGCTTCAGCCTGACGCAGACGATCTGCCATCACTGCGGGCACACACGATCCGCCGGGCAGCATCATGCCCATCGCCTCGGTGCACAGCGCCATCGTGCTCGCGGTACCCATCACCATGCAGGTGCCGGCGGAAGGTGCCAGCTTGTTGTTGATCTCGCCGATCTCCTGCTCTGAAATCTCGGTGGCGCGGAACTTTCCCCAGAAGCGGCGGCAGTCGGTGCAGGCGCCCAGCCGCTCACCCTTGTGGTCGCCGGTGATCATTGGCCCGGTGACCAGCATGATCGACGGCACGTTGGCGCTGGCCGCGCCCATCAGCAAAGCCGGTACCGTCTTGTCGCAACCGCCGATCAGCACCACGGAATCGACCGGCTGCCCGCGCATCATCTCCTCGGTATCCACCGACATCAGGTTGCGCAGATACATGCTGGTCGGATAGGCAAACGATTCGTGCAGCGTGATCACCGGGAATTCCACCGGCAGGCCGCCGGCGAGCATCACGCCGCGTTTCACCGCGTCGATCAGCTCCGGCACATTGCGGTGGCAGGCATTGAAGCCGCTGAAGGTATTGGTAATGCCGACGATGGGCTGGTCCAGCGCGTCATCGGTATAACCCATCGCCTTGATGAAGGCTTTGCGCAGGAACAGCGAGAATCCCTCGTCGCCGTAGGCGGTGAGGCCCTTGCGCATGCCGGTTTTGCGCGCGCCGGCCTTTCCTTTACCTTTGCCGTCTGCTGCCTTGCTCTGTGCCATGGGGATTTACCGTGGGAAAATCAGGCTCGCACGATAGCCCAAGGGCAATCGGGAGGCAAGGCGGGGAAGCAAGGCGCCGCTGCCGCTCAGGCGCCGCGGAACACCGGTGGCCGCTTCTCGATGAAGGCGCGCAGCGCCTCCTGCGTGTCGGCCGTGCCGCGCAGCTTGTTGTTCATCGTGTTCTGCAGTTCGAGCTGCTGCTCGACGTCCTGCTGCCAGGCGCGGCGCAGCGCCACCTTGGTCATCTGCACCGCGAGCGGCGCCTTGCCGTTGAGCTTTTTCGCCAGCGCCAGCGCTTCGTCGAGCAGTCGGTCATGGGGCACCACTTTCGTCGCCAGGCCCCAGGCCAGCGCTTGTTGCGCGTCGATGGGTTCGCCGAGCAGGCAGATTTCCGCGGCCCGGGCATGGCCGACCAGCCGTGGCAGGAACCAGGTCGAGGTCTCGCCCATCAGGCCGCGCTCGACGAAATTGACGCCGAAATTGGCGTTTTCGCTGAGGATGCGTAAGTCCGCCGCAAAGGCCATGTTGCAGCCGGCGCCGCGGGTGACGCCGTTGACCGCGGCGATCACCGGCTTGTTGATCTGGCTGAAGCCGATCGCGTAGTAGTACTTCATGTCGAACAGCGGCTGGGGCGCGGTGCCGCCGGCACCCGCCTTCTCGGCCTCCGCCCGCGCCTTGAGGTCGGCGCCGGAGCAGAAGCCGCGGCCGTTACCGGTGACGACGATCGTCCATACGTCCTGGTCGGCCTCGGCCGCGCGCAGCACATGCTCGATATCGCCGCGCATCGCGTTGTCAATGGCATTGAGCCGTTCCGGTCGGTTCAGCCGCAAAACCCCGGTATGGTCGGCAATTTCCCACTGGATGGCCTGATAGTCCTTGTACATCCGGATTTCTCCCGCTAGACTGGAATCGCAACAACATACCGGCGCGGCGCGGCCCTTGCAAGCCGGGTCCACGATCAGGACCACGATGCGTCCAGATCGATATCAAATCCGGACGCTTGGCAAGTCTTTCCCCGACCTGCCGCCGGGCGCATACTTCGTCCGAACTTCGCAACACGGAACAAGGAAAGGCCAGCAATGAACGAAGCAGTCACCGGCGCCGCACTGAATGCACTCAAGGAACAGGAAATCAGCCGCGACACGCTGATCGAGAAATACGCCAAAGGCAAGGAAACCAGCATCACCGAAGTGCGCCGCCGCGTGGCGCGCGCACTGGCACAGGCCGAACCTGAAGAGCAGCGCGCAATGTGGGAAAAACGTTTTCTGCAGGCGCAGGAAGACGGCTTCATTCCGGCAGGCCGCATCAACTCCGCTGCCGGCGTGCAACTGGCGGCGACCCTGATCAACTGTTTCGTGCAGCCGGTGGGCGATTCGATCTCCGAAACCGTCGACGGCCGCCCCGGCATCTACATCGCGCTGCAGGAGGCCGCAGAAACCATGCGCCGCGGTGGCGGTGTCGGTTATGACTTCTCGTCGATCCGGCCCAAGGGCGCCGAGGTCAAGGGCACGCAGTCCAACGCCAGCGGCCCGGTGTCGTACATGCGCGTGTTCGACCGCTCCTGCGAAACCGTGGAATCTGCCGGCTCGCGCCGCGGCGCGCAGATGGGCGTGCTGCGCTGCGACCACCCGGACATCGAGGATTTCATCCATGCCAAGGACAAGGGCGACCTGACCAACTTCAACATCTCCGTCGGCGTCACCGACAGCTTCATGGAAGCGGTCGAGAAAAACGGCGCTGTCGAACTCGTCCATCGCGCCAAACCCAATGCCAAACAGATGGCCCAGGGTTCATACCAGCGCGAGGACGGCCTGTGGGTCTACCGCAAGGTCCCGGCACAGGACCTGTGGCAACAGATCATGCGCTCGACCTACGACCACGCCGAGCCGGGCATCCTGTTCATCGACCGCATGAACCGCGACAACAACCTCAATTACTGCGAGACCATCGAGGCTACGAATCCTTGTGCTGAGCAGCCATTGCCTCCCTACGGCTGCTGCTGCCTGGGATCGATCGACCTGACCAAATTCGTCAAACAGGCGTTTGCCGAAAACGCGGGCTTCGACTTTGAACATTTCGGTCGCGTCGTCGCCGTCGCCACCCGCATGCTCGACAATGTGCTCGACGTCACTGCCTGGCCACTGAAACAGCAGCATGAAGAGGCCATGAACAAACGCCGCACCGGCCTCGGTTTCACCGGGCTGGGTGATGCGCTGATCATGCTCCGCCTGCGCTACGACACGCCGGAAGCGCGGCAGATGGCAGCGAAGATTTCGGAAGTCATGCGCGATGCTGCCTACCGCGCATCCAGTGACCTCGCCCGCGAAAAAGGCGCCTTCCCGCTGTTCAACGCCGACCTCTATCTCAGCGGCACCAGCTTCGCCACGCGGCTGCCGGAAGACCTCAAGCAACTGATCCGCAAACAGGGCATCCGCAACAGCCACCTGCTGTCGATCGCGCCCACCGGCACCATCAGCCTGTCCTTTGCCGACAACGCCTCCAACGGCATCGAGCCGCCGTTCTCCTGGACCTATACGCGCAAAAAACGCATGCCCGACAACACCATGCGCGAATTCGCGGTCGAGGACCATGCCTGGCGGCGTTACAAGGCCATGGGCGGCAACACCGAAAAACTGCCGCCGTGGTTCGTCACCGCACTGGAAATTTCGGCGCGTTCGCACGAGGAAATGGTCGCTGCGGTCGCGCCGTACGTAGACACCAGCATCTCCAAAACCGTCAACGTGCCGGAGGACTATCCGTACGGCGACTTCCAGGATCTGTATTTCCGTGCCTGGAAATCCGGACTCAAAGGGCTTGCGACCTACCGACCGAACAGCGTGCTCGGTTCCGTCCTGTCAGTGACACCTTCGGCCGGCGCCGACAAGGCGCCGCAGGATTTCCGCACTGACGACGTCAACCGCCGCATCCGCATCCAGAACCTCCCCGCGCCCGTGCTCGCCAGCCTGCGCTGGCCGGGCCGTCCGTCGATGACCGCCGGCAATCCGGCCTGGACCTACATGATCGAACATCCGCATGGCGCTTTCGCGGTGTTCATCGGTCACATCGAGAACAACCACAACCACGCCTTCGAAGTCTGGGTCAACGGCAGCGAACAACCGCGCGGTCTGGGCGCAGTCGCCAAGACGCTGTCGATGGACATGCGCGCCGATGATGCGGGCTGGCTGAAACTCAAACTCGACACCTTGGCCAAGGCTGGCGGCGATGAACCCTTCGACATGCCCTTCCCGCCGCACGGTGAGACCAAACGCATGCCGTCCGTGGTCGCCGCATTCGCGCAGGTCGTGCGCTGGCGCGCCGACCAGCTGGGCGCACTGACCTCGCCCGGCGCCCCGCTGTTCGGACAATCTGCCACTCCCGTGCTCGACGCAATGTTCGCCCCCAAGGAACCGAAGACCGGCACCGACGGCACGATGTCGTGGACGGTGGACGTACTCAATCCGCGCACCGGTGATGATTTTGTATTGGGCATCAAGGAAATCACGCTGCCGGGTGATGGCACCAATGCCGGCATCACGCGCCCCTACTCGATGTGGCTCTCCGGGGAATACCCGCGCGCCCTCGACGGCCTGTGCAAGATCCTGTCGCTCGATATGCGCGTGATGGACCCGGCGTGGATCGGCATGAAACTGAAGAAGCTGCTGGAGTTCCCGGAGCCCCTCGGCGACTTCATGGCTTTCGTGCCCGGGGAACGCAAGCAGGCCACCTTCCCCTCGACCGTCGCTTATGTCGCGCGGCTTATCCTGCACCGCTATTCGATGCTGGGCATACTCGACGAAAATGGCGCGCCGCTGACGCAGATGGGCATCCTCGAAGCGCCGGAGCGCAGCACCGAACCGCGCGTGATGAAAGGCAGCCGCTGTCCGGAGTGCGGCAACTCGACGCTGATCCGCAAGGACGGCTGCGATTACTGCACAGCCTGCGGATTCACCGGGACCTGTGGCTGATTTTTCCCAAGATGCTTGGGTAACTACGCGCCACCGCTGCGGCGCGTAGTAATATTCTCCGCTCAATCGGAGGAGAGCAATGCCCAAAACAACACTAGGCAAACTGCCGCGCGAAGCCATCCGCATGCTGGAGTTACCACGCGTTGCACCTGAAATCCTTGAAGGCTTTCGTAACCTGGTTGATCTGACCGGCACTCTTTCCGATGCCTGTGATGAACTCGGCATCGTTGCAGTGATACCCGGCTATGTGCTTCCGCCGGTCAGCACCGGCAAACGCATCGTCGGCCCGGCGCTGACGGTGCGCAACATCGCGCACAGCGCGCAGATCCACAAAGCCGCAACCGACAAAACCAGCGGTCAGGGCGAGACCGAAGCACACAACCTCGCCGAACCCGGCGATGTACTGGTGATCGAAGGCGTGATAGGCTGCTCCAACATGGGCGGCCAGTCGGCGACCATCGCCAAACGTCAGGGCTTCATCGGTGCCATCGTCGACGCCACGGTGCGCGACCCCGAGCAGTACCGCGGCATGGACTGGCCGGTGTGGTGCAAGGGTTTCACGCCGATCACCGGCAAGTGGCGCACGCAGACCGTCGAGGTCAATGGCACGGTGCAGATCTGCGGCATCCAGGTCAAACCCGGCGACATCATCTGTGCCGATGATGCGGGCGTTGCGGTCATCCCGCACGAAAAAGCCGCATTGGTGCTGGAGGCCGCACGCAAGATCGATGCCGGTGACACGAAACGCAAAGGCGACATCGATGCCGGCGTCGGCATCGGTGATATCTTGAAGACAAAATACAAATAAAACCGATTTACCGCTGATGAACGCAGATAAACCCTGCGGGGCCTTAAGCTTTTGATCTTATCGGCGTCAATCGGCGTTCATCGGCGGTAAAAAAAATTTGACCTATTCCAAAGCAAGGACAGCAAGCCATGAGCGAAGCCACAAACCTGATTTTCATCATGTCCGACGAGCACAACAAACGCGTGCTCGGTTGTGCCGGCCATCCGATGATCAAGACGCCGAACCTCGATGCACTGGCCGCGCGCGGCACGCGCTTCACCTCGGCTTACACCAACTGCCCGATCTGTGTTCCCGCGCGTGCTGCCTTTGCCACCGGGCGTTATGTGCACGACATCCGTTACTGGGACAATGCCATCGCCTACGACGGCAAGATCCCCACCTGGGGCCACCGCCTGATGGCGCAGGGTCACCACGTGGCTTCCATCGGCAAGCTGCATTACCTGGATTCTGATGCCAAAAAGAACGGCTTTGATGAGGAGATCCTGCCGCTGCACATCGTCAACGGTGTCGGCGACCTGCTGGGACTGATCCGCGAGGAACTGCCGCGGCGCCCTGGCTCAGCCAATCTCGGCCCCGAGGCCGGACGCGGCGAATCCGAGTACACCCAGTACGACCGCAGCATCGCCGAAGAAACCATCCAATGGCTGAAGAACAAGGCGCCGGCATTGAAAGCAAAACCGTGGGCTCTGTATGTCGGCTTCGTCTCTCCGCACTTTCCGCTGATCGCGCCGCCGCAGTTCTATGACATGTATCCAGAGGATGCCGTGCCGTGGCCCCTGATGTATGAAAAGGACGAGCGCCCGCAGCATCCCTTCACCGATGCCATGCGCAAATGCCTGTGTTACGACGACGCCTTCGATGCACCGATGGTGCGCCGCGCGATTGCCGCTTATTTCGGACTGACTTCCTTCCTCGACGATAACGTCGGCCAGATCCTGCGCACGCTGGAGGAAACCGGGCTGATGAACAACACCCGCGTGGTTTATTCCTCGGACCACGGCGACAACCTCGGCACCCGCGGCATGTGGGGCAAATCGACCATGTACGAAGAGTCCGCGGGCATCCCGATGATCATGGCCGGGCCCGGCATACCGCAGAACACCGTCTGCGATACTCCGGTGACGCTTGCCGACGGCTTCCCGACCTTCATCCATGCGCTGGGTGCAAAACAGCATCCCGATGACTCGAAGCTGCCGGGCAACTCGCTGATCGATATCGCTCAGGGGCTGGTGCCGCCGCGCACCATCCTGTCCGAATACCACGCCGCCGGCGCAGTCTGCGGCGCATCGATGATCCGCCACGGCCAGTGGAAATACATCCATTACGCGACGCTGCCGCCAATGCTGTTCGACCTCGCCAATGATCCCAATGAACGCAAGGACCTCGGTCGCGACCCGCATTACCGCTCGGTGATCACCGAATGCGAGGCCGCGCTGCGCAAGGTCGTCAATCCGGAAGCCGCCGACCATCAGGCCAAAGCCGACCAGAAAGCGATGATTGAAAAATTCGGCGGCGAAGACGCCATCCTGAAACGCGGCACCTTCCGTTATTCGCCGCCGCCGGGGGCGAAAGCTTCGTATTATTAAAAACATGGTCAAAATCAGAAAGCGTTAACCGCCGATGAGCGCCGATAAGATCAAAAACTTCAGATCCAAAAGGTTTTATCTGCGTTCATCGGCGTTAATCGGCGGTAAAAAGTTTTGTCTTTACATTAAAGACCACAAAAACAACCAGGAGGAGATCATGCATCACGCTCTGCGACAGATCATCACCGGCATCACACTGGCACTTGCGGCAACCATCGCGGCAGCACAGGCTTATCCGACAAAGCCGATCCGTTTCCTGGTGCCAAGTCCCGCCGGCGGATCCCCGGACATACTCGCGCGTATTGTCGGCGCCCGCCTGTCGGAGCAGTTGAAACAGCAGGTGATCATCGACAACCGCTCCGGCGCAAGCGGCATCATCGGCGTGGAGATCGTCAAAAACGCGGCGCCCGATGGTTACACCCTGCTGCTTGCAACCTCGACCATCTTCGCCTCCCTGCCGGCGCTGAAAAGCAATCTGCCCTACGACGTCGAGCGTGATTTCGCCCATTTGTCGCGTATCGCCTGGGTTGCGAACGTGGCCACAGTCAACGCCGGGCTTGGCGTCAATTCCGTCTCTGATCTGGTGAAACTGGCGAAGGACAAACCCGGCAGCCTCAATTATGGCTCTGCGGGCAACGGCTCACCGGCGCACCTTGCCGGCGCCATGTTCAACGTGCTGGCCAATGTCAAAACCTCGCATATCCCGTATAAAGGCGCCGCCCCCGCCATGTCCGACATGATGGGCGGCCAGATTCAGTTCCTGATCACTTCGCCGCTGGTCGCAATGCCTCTCGGCCGCACGGGACGCATCAAGGTACTTGCAACCACCGGTGCGCAACGTGATCCACTGATTCCGGAGTTACCGACGATGGCCGAGACCGTGCCCGGCTACGAAATTGTGCAATGGTGGGGCGTCTCGGTCGCCAAAGGCACACCGGCAGCGATCACCCAGCGCCTGCACAAGGAATTAATGGTTGCGCTCAACTTGCCCGAGGTAAAAGCGCTGATGAACAAGAACGGCGCTACATCCAACCCGGAACAGCCCGCTGAGTTTGCCGCCTTCATGAAAAACGAGCGCGCGCGCATCGCCAACGTCGGCAAGCAGGCCAACATCAAACTCGACTGAGGTGCCGCATGACACAACCCGCCAACCTGATCCTGTTCCAGTCCGATAACCACAACGGCCAGATCACCGGCTGCTACGGCCATCCTTACGTCAAGACCCCGACCATGGATCGCATCGCCGCGTCCGGCGTGCGTTTTGCCGACGCCTATTGCACCAGCCCGCTGTGCTGCCCCTCTCGTTCCAGCCTCGCCACCGGGCGCTATCCGCACCAGACCGGTTACTGGGATAACGCGCTGACCTACGACGGGCGCGTGCCGACCTGGCACCACCGCCTGCGCGAGCAGGGCCATACCGTGACTTCGGTCGGCAAGCTGCACTATCGTTCGAGCGAGGACGACAACGGTTTCACCGAGGAAATCCTGCCCATGCACCTGCACGAGGGCAAGGGCGCGATCAAAAACCTGCTGCGTGGCTATGACACCGAGCCACCCAAGGGCGACGCCAGCTTCTGGAAGCTCTATATCGAACGCTCCACCGTGGGCACCACGCACTATCAGGACTACGACCGCAAGATCACTACCAAGGCGGTGGAATGGCTGAAGCAGCATGCCAACAACAAGGGCAAGCCCTGGGTGCTGTATGTTTCCTACATCAGCGCACATCCGCCGTTCACGGTGCCGCAACGCTTGTGGGATATGTACCCCGAATCAACGATGCCGCTGCCACCTGCATTCCGCCCTGGTGAACGCCCCGAACACCCGGCCATGGAATTTCTGCGCACCATGGACGGCATGCGCGTAATGACGGATGAAGCCGCACTGCGGCGCATCGCAGCAGGGTACTTCGGGCTGATCAGCCATCTCGATGAACAGATGGGTGAAGTTTTAAAAACAGCGGAAGAACTCGGCCTGCTCGGCCATACGCGCATTGCCTACACCAGCGACCACGGCGAACTGTTCGGCGCACAGGGCCTGTTCGGCAAGAAAAATCTCTACGAAGGCGCAATCAAGGTGCCACTGCTGATCTCGGGGCCCGGGGTGCCGCAAGCCCGCGTGGTCCGGCAATTTGCCTCCCATGTCGATCTGTTTCCGACACTGGTTGCCGGCGCCGGCGCGCAACTCACTGCCGCTGACGGCGACCTGCCGGGTATCGACCTCTGGCCAGCGATCACCGGCACGGAAAAGCCGCGGACTGCTTTCGCCGAATATCATGCGCAGGCCTCAAAGGCCGGTGCCTTCGTGCTCCGCGACGGCGCAATGAAGCTCATCTACCATGTCGGCATGCCGCCGCAACTGTTTGATCTGCAAAAAGATCCGGATGAAACAGTGGATCTTGCCGACGCGCACCCCGGCACGGTCCAGACGCTGGAGAAGAAGCTGCGCATGATCTGTGATCCGGAAGCAGTGGATGCCCGCGCCAAGGCCGATCAGCGCAAGGCGGCAGATGCCTGGGGCGGCGCGGCCAAACTCCTTGGCGAAACCCAGATCCTGTTTACGCCCCCGCCTGGCGTATCCAAGGAGGAGGCTTGGAAAATCCCGTCCGGCCACGGGAACTGAGCGGCAAGCCACGCACGCCGGGTATCCACCAAAAAAAAGGGCGCCGGGGAGGCGCCCTTGAGGATCCTACATGCGTTTGCTCGCGTTCCGCACAGGCCATTGATTTTTAGGGGATTTAAAAATCAGGCTCGGCTCGGCGTAATGCTTACAGAAACTAGACCCGGGGTTTCCGGTAAAGTTCCGCCGCCATGACCCTTACTGAACTGCGCTATATCGTTGCCGTCGCTCATGCGCGCCATTTTGGCCGCGCCGCCGAAGCCTGCTTCGTCAGCCAGCCGACACTGTCGGTCGCGGTCAAAAAACTCGAGGAAGAACTCGGGGTACAACTTTTCGAGCGCGGCCCCGCCGAGGTCACGGTAACCCCCGCCGGCGGCCGCGTCATTGAGCAGGCGCAGCGCACGCTGGAGGAAGCCGACAAAATCAGGAACATCGCCAAAGCCACCGGCGACCCGCTGGAAGGGACACTCAAGCTCGGCGCGATTTTCACCATCGCGCCCTACCTGCTGCCGCAACTGATTCCGGTGCTGCGCCGGCGCGTACCGAAAATGCCCTTGATTCTTGAGGAAAATTACACTGCAACCCTGTCGGAACGATTGAAGCGCGGCGACATCGACGCCGCCATCGTCGCACTCCCCTTCAGCGAAGCCGGTATCACCGTGACGCCGCTCTACGATGAGGCCTTCGTTGTCGCGCTGGCCAAAACCCACTCCTGGGCCGCGCGCAAAACCATCGCCGCCGACGAGCTGGCGCAGGAAAGCCTGCTGCTGCTCGGCAGCGGCCACTGCTTCCGCGACCAGGTGCTCAATGCCTGCCCGGCGCTCAATCGTTCCAGCGCAACGCCGGGCTCGCTGCAGCAAACCGTCGAGGGTTCATCGCTGGAAACCATCCGCCTGATGGTGGCCTCGGGCATGGGCATGACCGTGCTGCCGGCTTCAGCCGTGCCGGCGAAACGCGCCGCCGCCGACCTGCTGACCTACATCCCGTTCTCACGCCCGGTGCCCGACCGCCGGGTGGTGCTGGCCTCGCGCTCGAGTTTCCCGCGCCACGCCGCCCTCGACGTCATCCGTGATGCGGTGGCCGCCTGCGCACTCAGCGGCACCACCTCGATAAAGAAAAAATAATCTTTAAAAACAAATGGTTGGAATCAGATCTTTGATATAGTCAATTACTATCAATAAATTAATAACAATCAATTGGATTAATCAACCGCCGGCAACCAGAATGCACTCCAAGCGTTGCAAGACGCGCCCTTTTAACCACAGGAGATGCAGATGAAAGCCGAATCAGTGACCATCAAGAACATCGAAGCCGCCTTCGCCGGAGAATCCATGGCGCACATCAAATACATGTACTTCGCCAGGATCAGCCGCGAACAGGGCGACATTGAAACCGCCAAAGTGTTCGAGGAAACCGCAGCACAGGAAGTGCAACACGCCTTCGGCCACCTCGACCTGCTCTACCCGAAAACCGAACTGACCCCCGCCAAGGCGCTGGACATGGCGATTGCCGGCGAGACTTACGAATACACCGAAATGTATCCGCAGTTCCGCCACCTCGCCGAACAGGAAGGCAACGCGGCCGCAGTGAAGGAAATGGACGAGCAGATCGAGGAATCGAAGGAACACGCAACACGTTTCCAGCAGACCCTCGCCAAGGCCGCCAAACGTTTTGCCGCACTGGCCAAGGTCGAGGAACGCCACGCCAACCACTACCGTGCCACGCTGGCCCGGGTTAACGCTTAAGGAGCAATGAACATGACAAACGAAATGCGCACTTGGGAATGCATCGTCTGCGGCTACGTCTATAACGAAGCCGAAGGTGATCCGGAACATGGCATCAAGGCCGGCACACGCTGGGAAGACATCCCGGCAGACTGGGCCTGTCCGGAGTGCGGCGTCGCCAAAGCCGACTTCGAAATGGTATTGAAAGCCGCCTGAGCACGTCATACTCCGTCCCGCAAATGCGGGGCGGGTGTCACAATCTGCAGCACAGCAGAGCAGCTCATGGCGCGGTTTGATACCATCCACCGCTGATTTTCACCTGGGCTATCGAAAGAAACGCATGAATCCGATCGTCATCATCGGCAGCGGCCTCGCGGGTTACAACACCGCCAAGGAGCTGCGCAAACTCGACACCACCACGCCGCTGGTCATCATCGCCGGCGACAGCAGCCCGTTTTATTCCAAGCCCATGCTGTCCAACGCGCTGGCTTCGAAAAAAACCGCTGAAGCCATTGCACTGAATTCACCAGAGCAGATGGCGACGCAACTCAATGCCACCGTGCGCGCAAAAACCCGCGTCGATGCTATAGACACCGCCGGACACACACTGCGCATCGGCGATGAAACACTGGCGTACTCAAAACTGGTGCTGGCGCTGGGCGCCGACCAGATCCGCCTGCCGCTATCGGGAAATGCGGCCGGCGACGTCCTGACCGTCAACGATCTAGACGACTATTCGGCTTTCCGCGACACCATCACCGGCAAAAAACGCGTCGCCATCATCGGCGCCGGCCTGATCGGCTGCGAATTCGCCAACGACCTCGCCGTTGGCGGCTACGGCGTCTACATCATCGACATTGCATCTCAGGCGCTGGGCCGGCTGCTGCCGCCGGAAGGCGGCGCACTGCTGCAGGCGAAACTCGCCGCGCTCGGTGTGCAATGGCATCTCGGCACCAGCGCCGAAACCGTGGACCGCAGCGAAAACGGCTACGCGGTCACTCTGGCCAACGGCAACGTACTGCACGTTGATGTCGTGCTCTCCGCGGTCGGCCTCAAACCGCGCACCGCAATCGCTGCAGCCGCGGGCATCCAGGTCAACCGCGGCATCATTGCCAACCGCCATCTTGAAACCAGTGCGCCCGACGTCTACACCCTGGGCGACTGTGCGGAAATCGAAGGCCTGGTGATGCCCTATGTGATGCCGATCATGCACGCCACGCGCGCACTGGCGCAGACGCTGGCCGGCAAACGCACAGCAGTCGCCTTCCCCGCAATGCCGGTGATGGTGAAAACGCCTGCCTGCCCGACCATCGTCGCGCCGCCCGCGGTTGGCGCTGCCGGCACCTGGCAGGTCGAAGCCACCGCAGAGGGCGTGAAATCATTGTTCGTCTCTGCTGACGGCAAGCTGCTGGGTTTTGCATTGAACGGCACTGCCACGGCTGAACGCGCAAAACTCGCACCGCAACTGCCGCCGGTACTTGCCTGAAAATAGCCTGAGTCAACACAGCCAACATCAGCAACCGCAGCAACTGCGCGGTTGCTGATACCATTGTTGATCTTCACCGAATACAAAACACCGTTCGGGCTGAGCCTGTCGAAGCCCAGCCGCCCTTCGACAGAGCCTGTCCTGAGCGAGTCGAAAGGCTCAGGGCGAACAGAGTTGGTGCCCGGATACCCTTAAAAGCCCGCCATTCCCATGTTTTTGCCGCCCATTACCCGCCTGCTGCTGATCATCAACGTCGCGGTTTACCTGTTGCAGCAGGTGTTCGGCGACCCGCTGATCATCTGGTTTGCGTTATGGCCGTTCCACACACCAGCCGAATACGGCGCCGGTTTCCTGCCGTGGCAGGTCATCACCTACGGCTTCCTGCACGGCGGGCTGATCCACATCGGTTTCAACATGCTGGCGCTGTACATGTTCGGCGGCCAGATCGAACAGGTCTTCGGATCAAAGCGTTTCCTGATTTATTACCTGGGCTGCGTGTTCGCGGCGGCGCTGACCCAACTGGCGATGTCGGCATTGAGCGGCGGCCCGGCATTGCCGACCGTCGGCGCATCCGGCGGCGTGTTCGGCCTGCTGCTGGCCTACGGCATGCTCTTTCCGCGACGCATGGTGCTGCTGATTTTCCCGCCGATTCCCATGCCGGCGTGGCTGTTCGTCACGCTCTACGGATTGATCGAGCTCTACCTCGGCGTCACCGGCACCCAGGCTGGCGTTGCGCATTTTGCGCATCTGGGCGGTATGCTCGGCGGGTATATTTTGATACGGCAGTGGCGGCGGCGGCCCCCAAACCGGTATTAGCCATCAAAAATAAATAATGCCGTTCGCCCTGAGCCTGTCGAAGGGCTCAGCCCGAACGGAAAGAAGTGTCAGTCCGCAGCCCAGCAGCGCTGCAGCACATCACTGATCCACGCACGGTCCGCATCCAGCGTCGAATATTCCAATACATCCGTCGCAGCAAGCTCGCTGCGCAGCCGGTGCAGCCGCGTCGCGCGCACATTGGCGTCGTGCACCGTGTAGCCGTAACGCGCGTAACGGTCAATTTCGATGGCATTGTCCGCGGCCGGCGCCACGCGCAGCCAGAACCATTCCGTAACAAAGTCCTGTGCCAGCCGCTCCAGATCCGCATACAACCCCGGCTCAACGGCCTGCGCCAGCGCGGCCGGTGACGGCGTGTCTTCCAGGCCGCTCAGTCGCCAGGCATTGGCCCATTCTGCAGCGCCCTCGGTGGTCAGCAGTTCGACGGCATCGCCCTCACGCGTAATGCGGAACACTGCATCGCGCTCATGATTCAAAACATATCCCGCCCATTCGCCGCGGTCACGCTGCACCAGCGCAAATGCCAGTTGCAAAGTCCCGTCGGGCGCGGCAAGCACATAACGATTGCGGGTTTCAGCACTGCCTGCAACCAGCGGTTCTTCAACATGTTCCGCAATGGCGCCGTTGGTCAGCATGGCGCGGCCCTTGCGGCCGGCGGCAGCATTGACCCATTCCGCGGCAATCTTCAGTTCGGGAAATTCCAGGGAAGCTGCAGCGAAAGCCGGAAACGGGATGCCGCCGTGAACCTTGAAGTCGTAGGCCAGCGCGTCATCACCGTGATGCTCCTCGAATTCGCCGATAAAAATTTCTTCGACCAGCAGCGCCTTGATGCGCGCGTCGGCCGCCGGCAGTTGCTCGCGCGCGCCGGTGATGGTCAATGTGGCGTGTATCAGCAGATCCACGGTCTATTTGCCTGCCTGCGCAGGACGGCGATAGATCACGTGATACACCAATGCCACCAGCAGGCTGCCACCGACGATGTTACCGAGGATCACCGGTGCCAGGTTGCGGAACATCGCATACACCGTGACGGCCTCTACGCCGGCCGGCAGCGCCGCACCGCCCGACTTCAACAGCAATGCGAGTGGAAAAATATACATGTTTGCGATCGAGTACTCGAAACCAGCGGCGACAAAAGCCGACACCGGCAGCAAGATAGCAAAAAACTTGTCGGTAACGCTCCTGCCTGCGAGCGCCATCCACACCGCCATGCACACCAGCACGTTGCACAATACGCCGCGGAAAAACAGCTCGCCGACCGGCATGGTGCTTTTTGCGGCAGCAATCACAAGGTAGGCGCGCCCGACTGCATCGTCATTCATGCCGGCATGCCCCGACAGGTACACCAGCACCGCAAGCAGCGCTGCGCCAATGAAATTGGCAATACACACCACCTCCCAATTGCGCAGCACCTCTACGGTGGTCACCTTGCCGTCGGCCCAGGCCATCGCCGGCAGGTTGTTGCCGGTGAAGATCTCCGCGCCCGCCACCACCACCAACAGCAGCCCGAGCGAGAAACACACCGCCCCCAACACGCGACCGACGGCAAACGACAACTGTGCGTCGCTGATCACCAGCGTGTAATACATAGCCCCAAGCCCGATGAAGGCGCCGGCAAGCATCCCCAGCATCAGCATCGACAGCAACGGCAGCCGCGCCTTGGTGACACCGACATTCTGGACTCGCTCGGCGTTCTGCTGCGGCGAAAATGCATCGAATCCGCCAACATCCGTCGCTCGTGTTCCGATATTGTCAGCCATGTGCGGCGCCTCTCTTTCCGTATGCAGCGGTTAGTGTAA
>JBBQAO010000105.1:0-11076 GCA_038316355.1 Burkholderiales bacterium | reverse complement strand
ATCCATACCAACACATCGCAACAAATCCGCTCTCCAGCGCCATTGGCGCAGAAATCAAATGCGGTGATCTCAGAAAGGTCACCGATGAAACCTTTGCGGAGATTCATCAGGTCTGGCTGGACAACGGCATCGCGATTATTCGCGGACAATCGATGGAGGCGGGCGATCTGGTGGCGTTCAGCCAGCGTTTCGGCGTGCTGGATGAGTCGCCCACCGCGCTGAAAGCCGGCCGTTATCCGCCCGGTTTTCCGCAAATTCTGGTGGTGACCAACACGGTGTTCAACGGCGCGTCTCCGGAAGGCGGGCTGAACAGCGCGGAGGCCTATTGGCATACCGACATGTCGTATGTCGAATCGCCACCGAAGGCGAGCCTGCTGTATTCCGTGGAAATACCGCCGACAGGCGGAAACACCGGGTTTGCGAATATGTACCTGGCACTGGAAACGCTGCCCAAGGCAACTCGTGAGCGGATCGAGAACCTTACGATCAAACATGATGCGTCGCATAACGCCGCGGGCATCCTGCGCAAAGGCATGGCACCTGTCACCGACATTACGACCAGTCCGGGGCCGTCCCATCCCATCGTGCGCACGCATCCGGAAACCGGCCGTGACGCGCTGTTTCTCGGCCGCAGGGAGTATGCCTACGTGAACGGCCTGCCGATTCCGGAATCCGAGGCGTTGCTGAACGAGTTATGGGCACATGCGACTCGCGAGGAATTTAGTTGGCACCATGTCTGGATGCTGGGCGACTTGATCATCTGGGACAACCGTTGCGTGATGCACCGCCGTGATCCCTTCGATTCAAATTCCCGCAGGGTGATGTTTCGCACGCAGGTGCGTGGCGACAAGCCCTCCCAGAACAAACATTAAGCCATTTGGCTATTCATTTTCAGGAGCATCATGGATTTTATTCGTAAAGTGTTGATTGCCGGCGTGATCGCGGCGTCATTTTGCGCAACTGCTGCACAGGCCCAAGGCTGGCAGCCGCAGCGCTCCATCGAATTGATTGTTCCGGGCACTGCTGGCGGCGGTCTGGATCGTACGGTGCGCGCCGTGCAGAAAGTATTCCAGGAAGAAAAACTGATCAGCATGCCGATGACGGTGCTGAATAAGTCCGGTGGCGGGGGTGCTGTGGCGCAGGCGTATTTGAAGCAGCGCGCCGGTGCAGGTGAATATCTGGACATGGCATCGACATCGCTGATCACCAACAGCATTAACGGCACCAGCCAGTTTCGCCATACAGATTTCACGCCAATTGCGAATGTGTCGAGCGAATATCTGGTTTTTGTTGTGAAGCCGGAATCGCCGCTCAAGAACGTCAAGTTCTTGCTGACAAAGCTGCAGGCTGATCCGACCGCATTGTCGTTTGGCATTGCCACGTCACGCGGCAATCATCAGCATGTGGCGGTGGCCGCCGTGGCCAAGGCCGCGGGTGTTGATGCCAAGAAGGCCAAGGTGGTGGTGTTTAATTCCTCTACCGATGCGATTACTGCAGTGCTGGGTGGGCATATTGATGTGTCGACCAGCACGGTCGGTAATGTTCTCGGACATGTTCAGGCGGGCAGGTTGCGTGTGCTTGGTGTCACGTCGCCGCACCGGCTGTCCGGGCCTATCGCCAATGTTCCAACCATGAAGGAGTCGGGCGTGAATGCGCAGATCGACAGCTGGCGCGGATTCATCGGGCCGCCCGCAATGACCGCTGCGCAGATTGCGTTCTGGGATCAGGCTTTTGCGGCACTTGTGAAAACTGCGGCATGGAAAAAGGAACTCGAAACCTCGCAACAGATGGACAACTATCTCAACAGCAAGGAAATGAAGATATTTCTGGATGAGCAGTATGTTGAATACAAGGAAGCACTTATTGAACTCGGGGTGGTGCAGTAAGGGTTTGGTATCCTGAGGGCTGGCCCGTGTGACGGGCGCTTGATAAAGAAAGTTTGTCATGAAATTCGGCCGTTTCCAGCACCAATCCCGCAGCTTCTTCGGCCTCGTCGAAGGCGAGCAGGTCATCGAACTCGACGGTTCACCGTTCACCAGCTACAAGCCCACCAGCAATGCGTATCTGCTGTCGTCGCTGAAAACCCTGATCCCCTGCGAGCCGCGCAATTTCTACTGTGCCGGCCTGAATTACGCCGCGCACATCGAGTGGGGCGCCAAGCGCAAGGGTGTGGCGCCCAAGTATCCGGAGAAGGCCGACGTCGGTTATCGATCATTCAACGCCTTGTGCGCGACCGATGAGGCCATCGTGATTCCCGCCGATGCCTCCGATATGGTGCAGTTCGAGGGTGAGCTGGTCGCCGTGGTTGGCAAGACGGCGAGAAACCTGACCGAAGAAAACGCGCTGTCGTGCATTCTCGGTTATACCTTGGGCAACGACGTCAGCGAACGCAACTGGCAGAAATCCGACCGCACATTGTGGCGCGCGAAGAACTGCGACACCTGGAAGCCGATGGGACCGTTCATCACCACTGGTCTTGATCCGATGAACCTCGATGTCGAGATCCATATGAACGGCAAACGCGTCGCCGGTTACAACACCAGCAAGATGCTGTTCTCGGCGCAGCGCTACATCGCCGAGATCACGCGGTACATGACACTGCATCCTGGTGACGTGATCTGGCTGGGCACCGACGACGCCACCGAGCCAAACCTGCAGCACGGCGACGTCTGCGAGATCATCCAGAAAGACATCGGCACCCTGCGCAGCCCGGTAGTGCGGGAAAAATAGCGCAAGTATTTGATTTTATTTAATATTTATAATCGCGGTAATCAACCCGGTGCCAGGGATGGGTCGATGCCGGAGAGCCGATGCCGGAGAACCGATGCCGGAGAACCGATGCCGGGTACCCGGTGGCTTACAACTTTTTCAGCCAAAAATCCTTGATTGCCGCAACCATGCGGTCGATTTCGGCATCAATGGTCGTTTTGGCTTCCGGGTCATAGGTGTAGCACAGCAAAGTCATATCGTCGAACTTGCCGGCAACCCGCGGGTCGGTTGCGCAGACCAGCTTGCGCTGGGTGTCCTGCACTGTCGGGATTTGTACGAATTCACGCCCATCTTCCCAGTAAATCGACAGCGTTGTGATCTGGATGTTGAGCCGCAGCAGGCGCGTGATGAATTCCAGCCGCACGGCCTGCATGCCTGCGGAGCGCAACTCCATGAGCTTTTGCGGCGGTAAGGTTCCGCTTTGCTTGAGTGCCTTGATGGATTCCATATCATGCATGATCAAATTCCTGACCAATCACCGCGCAGCCGGCGATTGCGGCAACATTGGCATTCGCGTTACGGATGTCTGCACTCTCCAGAGGCTGGTGCGGGTCCATGGTCAACAAACGCTGATGCCGGTGAGGTTCCATGTGAAGTCTAAGGAAATTTCGCCTTAAGGTCTGTGCGGAAAGACACAAAGCACGCGCTAAATGCCTGCTTGGCCGCCCGAAACTGCCGCCCCTCCCGGTACCGGATGGCCCAATAATCGCCTCGGCTGCCGCAGTGAGCGGGGAACACCTTGTTGTGTGACTGGATCAGATCCACCTTGCAGCTTCCTTTATTCAGCGCATGATTACTTGAAGCCGCAGGCATTGTCGGTTGTTGTGGCAGGCGGATCAGCGCAGTGCCGCATATTCAGCGTGGGTGACGAAACTGGCGCCCGGGGCGACCGTGACCAACATGCCGGCCCACCTTTTGGACATCAGATCCTCTCCTCGAAGAATTATTTGATTGACATGCTAACCGTACTTCAGGTGGTGGTTATATAGTCAAAAGCAACTACGCGCAGGCGGCGCATCAGTTTGGGGCGGATTATTTTCCCGGCACGGCCGGAGGTCGGGCGCGGTGCCGCGCGGAGAGCAGCGACAGCCGGAAGCCGATGGGGCCGTTCATCACCACTGGCCCCGGTCCGATGAGCAACGACGCCGGGATCCATCTCAAGGCGCAAACACCTCGCGGGTTGCAACACCGGCAAGATGTTGTTCCCGACGAGGTGACTGGCCGGGCGCCGACGATGCCACCCAGCCGAACCTGCAGCAGGGTGATGTCTGCGAGATCATCCAGAAAGACATCGGCTCCTTGCGCAGCCCGGCGGTCAGAGCAGGAAAATAATTTAAAGCATTGATTTTATTGATTATTTTAATTTAATATGGGTAGTGCCACCTCAACCTGAGACTCCTCACTGCGCGATCCTCCTGCCCCGCGCAGGACATTCCTCCCATAAAGATTTGGCGCTTCGACCTATGGCGCGGGTATCCGGCAAGGAATATCTTGATTGGCGTAAATGGATGTATTGGCCGCGGCTGATTGGATCGTTTGTTTGATCGGCGCTACCAAACAAAAACGAGATGTCCCATAACTGAAGGGGATAAAAATGATGCGGCGCATGTTGATGAATGTTGCGATTCTCGTGTTCGGATTGTGGGGCATTTCTGCGCATGCGGCCATCTCCAGCGGCGATTTCCGCACCGAATCCGATTTGCCGAACTATAGTGCTGCCGGGCCATTGGTCTATCAGAACCTCGGTGCAAGCGTAGGTGCCGGTTATGAACTGAATTCATCGCACTTTGTTGCCAATCCCAGCGGCTGGAGCGGTGGCGTCGTGTTCATGGATCTGAATCCCTTTACCAATATCCTGACACTGGCTTCGCAGGACACCTGGGATTTTCAGACTTTTGTTGCCGGCATTTCCAATATGTCGTTCAGCGCAGGCGAAGTCATCACGGGCATTTCGCTGATAAGCGACAATCTGCTCGACCATTTAGTGATTCCCACGCTGAGCTTCACCTCCAACAGCATTCTGATTTCTTATGATTACACGCCTGATGTATTCAAATTTACCCAAGGCAGTGCAACGTTTCAGCTGACAACCGTTGCTGCTGTTCCGGAACCGGAAATCTACGCCATGATGGGTCTCGGACTTGGCCTGATGGGCTGGGTCAGCCGGCGCAGGAAACAGCAAGCCGCCTGATTCTGGGCCGCATCTGGAACAAACCCCGCTGCGGCGGGGTTTTGTTTTTTTGAATTCCCTGGATGGTCCCCTTGAGCTGCAAGACGGTTGGTCGGGCACGGACGCCGGGGCGGATCTGAAGGGGGGTGAGGTCTGCGAGATTATCCAGAAAGACATCGGCTCCTTGCGCAGCCCGGTGCTACGGGTGGAACCTGCCCCGAACTTTATATAAATATTTGATTTTATTGATATTTTACAGGGCGGGGCCGCGCGCGACCCGCCTCCGGCCAGACTGTATGCCGCGACACAGGCGCCAGCCTATTCCAGCTTGATGCCGGCGGTCTTGACGACCTTGGCCCATTTCTCGATTTCGGATTTGACGAAGCGGCCCCATTCCTCCGGTGATGTCGTCTGGATCTCGACGCCAGCGGTCGCCAGTTTTTCAACGACGTCCGGCAGGCTGAGTGCGCGCTTGATTTCGGCGTTCAGTTTAGTGATTACGGCGGGCGGTGTTTTTGCTGTGGTGAACATGCCCTGCCAGTCGAGCACCGAGAATCCCGGAATGCCGGATTCGGAAACCGTAGGCACTTCCGGAGCAGCAGGCGAACGTTTGGGGGCTGTGACCGCCAGTGCGCGGAGTTTGCCGTTGCGCACGAACGGGATTGATGACGGCATGCTGGCAAAGCTGCCGGAAATTTGTCCACCGACCAGATCCGCCATCGCCGGCCCGCCGCCTTTGTATGGCACATGCACCACATCCACTTTGGCGAGAATCTTGAACAGTTCAACCGCCATATGTGGCGCGCCGCCGGTGCCGCTGGAACCGAATGCCAGTTTGCCCGGTTGTGCTTTGGCGAGCGCGATCAGTTCCCTGATGTTTGCGGCAGCCACACTTGGATGCACGACCAGGAGGTTGGTGACGTTGCCGGTGTAGGTGACCGGTGCAAAATCCCCGACGATGTCGTAAGGCATTTTATAGAGGCTGGCATTGATCGCCATAGGTCCGATGCTCGACAGCAACAGCGTATGACCGTCGGGCGTGGCTTTCGCGACCAGTTCGGCACCGATCATGCCGTTGGCGCCTGGGCGGTTGTCGACCACAACCTGCTGGCCTGTCGTGGACGACATTTTCTGGGCGACGACACGTGCCACCAGATCGGTGCTGCCGCCGGGCGCAAAGCCGAGGATCATGCGCATTGGACGCGTGGGAAAGTCTTGCGCTGTTGCGAGTGCGCAGTTACTCAGCAGAGCCGCAAACATCACCATCGTTGTTGCTTTTTTCATTGGCTTTCCCCGAGAATGTGTTCAAATTAATTGATTGCAGAAATACGGCATGGCCAGTGTTCACGCTAAGCCACTGTTTGCGGCGCTGTCAATACAAATTCATTCATACAAATTCATTCATCAGTCAATACAGATTTATTCTCGCTTGGAGCAGTCTTGCATGAAGGCATGGCGTAATCCGAACGTGGTGTCGTTCGCACAGTCAGTCAGCAAGTTTGTTTCGGGCAAGGATACGCCCCGCGACTTTCTCGAGCGCTGCATCGCCAACGTCGAGCAAAAAGAAGGGCAGGTCAGGGCCTTCGTCACACTGAATCTGCAGGCGGCGCGCGAGGCGGCTGACGCTTCCGCCAAACGCTATAAAGCCGGCAAGCCACTGTCAATGGTCGACGGCTGTCCGGTCGGCATCAAGGACATCATGGGCACCCGTGATATGCCGACACAGATGAACAGCCCTGCATTCAAAGACTGGAATTCCGGGCAGGACGCGGCATGCGTTTATGCCTTGCGCCGTGGTGGCGCAATAATTCTCGGCAAGACGGTGACCACCGAGTTCGCAGTCGGTTATTCGGGAGCAACCACCAATCCATTTGATCCAGGGCGAACGCCTGGGGGCTCTTCCAGCGGCACTGCCGCCGCGGTCGGTGCGGGCATGGTTCCGGTCGGACTGGGCACGCAGACCCAAGGTTCCACGCTGCGCCCGGCGTCGTTCTGCGGCGCTGTGGGTTTCAAACCGACGCTCGGTGCGCTGAACATGGCCGGCATACATCCGTTGTCGGCGACTAATGACCATCTCGGCGTCATTGGCGCAACGCTGGAGGATGTCTGGCGCGTGGCGTCACAGATTTCGCTTGGCGTCGGCAGCCCGGGTTTTGGTTTTCTCGATGGGGCTGCGGCCAGTCTGCCGGTAGCTGTCAAGCCGCGCAAACTGATCCGCCTCCATACACGAGGCTGGGACGAGACAGACGCGGAAACAAAGGCTGCCTTTGAAAATTCCGTCCAGTCACTGCGGAACACAGGGGTTGAAGTGGTGGGCAAGCAGGATGATCCCCGGATTGCTGCGTTTGAATCCGCAATGGAGCGCGATATCGACAGTGCACTGGATATTGTGGCCTATGAAATGCAGTGGCCGTTTCAGGACTATGTGGCCAGCCATGGCGAGGTGATCGGTGAAAGGATCCGCGGGCTGATGGCGCGTGCAAACCAGATCACGCCGGCTGATTACCTGGATATGCTTGAAAAGCGCAAGGCCATACGCGCGCATGCCACTGAACTCGCGCAGTCGGTCGATGCTGATGCCTGTGTTTTGCTGGCGGCCTCTGGTCCGGCGCCCAAGGGACTCGCCCACAGCGGCAGTCGCAGCTTCATTGTGCCGGGTTCGTGGCTGGGGTTTCCGGCGTTTGCGCTGCCGGTCATGCAGGTTCATGGGTTGCCGTTGGGCCTGCAGTTGCTGGGTCTGGAGCGACAGGACGGGAAGTTGTGCGCCAATGCGCACTGGGTCTTGCGGGAATTCATGGGTGTTGAGGGATAAACGTCTGAATTAAATGAAATGGCGTAATCGGCTGTTGTCCGCTTATCATTTATCGCCGCGTCGTCGCGGTGAATTTTTCTGAAAGAGTCCCGCAGATGCCCACAGCAAGGATTACGCCTGACCTCGAGATGAATTACCGGCTCGATGATTTCAGCGATCCGTGGCGCGAGGCCGACACCATCCTGATGCTTCACGGCAATGCCGAATCCGGCGCGGTGTGGTTCGGCTGGGTGCCGCATCTGGCACGGCATTTTCGTGTACTGCGGCCGGACATGCGCGGTTTTGGTGATTCAACGCCGATGCCGGAAAATTTTCCGTGGTCGCTGGACCGCATCGCCGATGACTATGCAGCGTTGATGGATGCGCTGAAGGTGCCGAAATTCCATCTGGTCGGGGCCAAACTCGGCGGCACGGTGGCGCGGCGTTTCGCGGCGCGTTATCCGCAGCGGGTGCGCACCTTGACGGTGGTTGGCACCCCGCCGCCGCAGCGCGATCAGGTCGCCGAAAAAATTCCGGCGTGGACCGCGGAGTTTTCCAAAGCGGGTGGTGTGGAATCCTGGGCAAGGCGGACGATGTCTGGCCGGCTCGGCAGCGGTTTCCCGCAGGAAGGTGTGGAGTGGTGGTCGAAACTGATGGGCCGCACCGCTTCATCCACGCAGGTCGGGTTCATGAAGGTGATCCCGATTTCCAACATCGTTGCCGATCTGCCGAAGATCCAATGCCCGACGCTGGTGGTGACCACTGAAGGCAGCGCACTTGGTTCCGTGGAGACCACGCGCAAATGGCAGCAGGCCATTCCGGATTCACGCCTGCTGGTACTGCCTGGCGATTCGTATCACGTCGCGGCCAGCGATTCCGATCGTTGCGCGCAGGAAACGCTGGCTTTTATCCGTCAGGCGGTCGCGAGCGGTGCCTGACGGACTGTTGCCATCAATCAATGCGGATGTTGGCTGTCTTGACCACTTTGGCCCAGACTGCAATTTCCGACTTGATGTAATTGCCGAACTCTTGCGGGGCCATCAGCGCTGGTTCCGCGCCGGTATTCAGCATGAATTTCTTCATGTCATCGGTCGCGATGATGCGCGCGACCTCCTTGTAGAGCTTGTCGATGATCGGTTTTGGCGTGCCTGCGGGCGCCATCAGTCCGCTCCAGGAACTGACATCAAATCCCTTGACGCCCTGCTCGGCGATGGTCGGCAGGTCGGGCATTTGTGCGGAACGCTCCAGCGTGGCGACGCCGAGCGCGCGCAGGCGGCCCGACTTGATATGTCCGGAGAGTGCTGTTGCGCCGGTGCAGATCATCGGCACCTGACCGCTCAGTACGTCGATCATGGCCTGGGCGCCGCCTTTGTACGGTACGTGCACCATGTCGGTCCCGGTCATCGACTTGAACAGCTCGCTGCACAGGTGTGGTGAGCCGCCGCTGCCCGAGGATCCGAAATTTATCTTGCCGGGTCGCGCTTTGACGTAAGCGATGAACTCCGGAATATTTTTCGCCGGGACTGATGGATGTACTGCCATCACGTAGGGAATCAGTGCGAAGCGGGCGATGGGCGCGAGATCCTTGACCGGATCAAATCCGAGTTTGTAGACGCTGGGGCCGACCGACAGCGGGCTGGCCACGCCGATCAGCAGCGTGTAGCCGTCGGGCGTGGATTTGGCGGCGATTTCGGAGCCCAGCGTGCCGCTGGCACCCGAGCGGTTGTCAACGACCACCTGCTGGCCGAGGCCCGTGGTCATGCGCTGTGCCAGTGCGCGACCGAGAATGTCATTGGTGCTTGCACCGGGGGGATAGGGCACGATCAGCCGGATCGGTCGGGTGGGATAGGCCTCTGCGGCAAAAGCCTGGGATGCGGATGCCAGCAACAATGCGGCGAACAGCGCCGTGAATTTTTTCATGTTGAATCTCCTCGTAACGGTTTTGTTGTTCTGATCAGTCGGGTCAGTCGTCCTGCTGCAGCCACTCCGGCGGCGCCACAAACAACGCGAGGATATCGCGCGGACGGCTGTTTTTGTCGAGCCCTGCCACCAGATCAAGGATCTGGCCCAGCGTTTTTTCCGGCAGCGCATCGGCCACGGTGTCGCGGAACAGTGCTGACAGTTCATCCCAGCTCATACGGCGATGCGGACTGCCGCGCGGATGCGCTTCGCGTGCAGTGAAGGTTTCGCCGTTGTCGAGCTTGATGGTGACACGCGACGGTACTTCCTCGGTGTTGGTGCCGGCTTCGACTTCGGCATCAAGCACGCAGCGCACGCGGCCCGACAGCGCCTGGATGTCCGGTGATTTCAGCGCGGTTTCGTAATCGCCACGGCGCAGTGCCGCCTGTTTACCGCGTTTGTAGCCCAGTGCCAGCGCCATCGCCAGGCTGAAGGGTACGCTCAGCTGCGCGCTTTGCAGGTCCGGCGGATTGAGTTGGGTGAGGCGGCCCTGGATGACTTTGGGAATGCCGACTTCGACATCGGTGATCTGTTTGGGTGTCAGCTGATGATCAAAACCCAGTGCGAGCCCGACATCGACGGACGCCTGCAGCCGCCCGGCGCCGGCGTGGATCTTGGTGCTGACCTCCATCAGCCGGTAACCTTTGCCCAGATCGTCCGTGACCTTGCCGGCATCGTATTTGCCGGAGAAGGCGTTGAAGAATCCGGCTTCACCTTCGAGTATGTCGCGCGGACCCCAGATGCCTTCGCGTGTCAGCAGCGCGGCCATCACGCCGGATTCGGCCCCAAGCGCCCCGTTTAATCGTTTGGTGACGCCTCCGGAGTGATAGAACTGCGCCAGTCCGCCGGCATAGGCGCCGGCGGCGCCGAGTGCGCCAGCGAGATCGCTGGCGTTGAATTTGAGCAGCTTGCCGACGGCGAGTGCCGCGCCGAGCGCACCGCAGGTCGGCGTGGCCATGAAGCCGCGCTGAAACAGCGCGGGTTGCGTCGCAAGGCCAATGCGCAGCGAGGCTTCGTAGCCGATGATCGCGGCTTCAAGCAGGGAACGTCCGTCGCAGTTTTCCTGCTCCGCCACCGCCAGCACTGCCGGCAGGATCGATGCGCCGGCATGATGCATGGAGCCGACATGGGTATCGTCGAGATCGCAGGCGTGTGCATAGGCCCCGTTCACCCATGCCGCGCGCGCCGCATCGATGCGGCTGCCACAGAGCAGGATTGACGAATCACCGCTGCCGCCGAGCTTCAGTGCGAGCTTGCGTGTGGCGCGGCTCCACGGCAGACGCGCGCCGACCGCGGTGACGCGCAGCAAATCCAGTATCAGTGCTTTCATGCGCTGGACGACTTCGTCTGGCGCCTGTTCGAGACGGAACTGCTCGGCCCATGCGGC
>JBBQAO010000111.1:0-10160 GCA_038316355.1 Burkholderiales bacterium | reverse complement strand
GGTGCCGGTCGCCAAGGGCTGGCTGCGCGCCTCGCACCGCAAGCTCGACCCCAAGCTGACGCTGCCTTATCGCCCCTACCACGCCCACAACGAGCGCTGGTGGCTGGAACCCCGCGTGCCGGTGGAATGCGAAATCGAGATCTGGCCGATCGGCATGGTGTTCTGCAAGGGCCACCGCGTCCGTGTCGACATTCAACCCCGCGATGGTGTTGGTAGCACCCCTTACAACCATTATCCCGCCGCCTACAACACCAACGGCAAAAACACCGTACATACCGGCGGAAAAATGGCGTCATACTTGCTGCTGCCAGTGATTCCGGCGACAAAAAAAACCCGATAACGGACACGATGGAGGAGTAACCATGAAAATCATTTCGCAGCTTTTGGTTGCCACGCTGCTGCTGGGCACAGCCGTTGCACAAGCGCAGAACTACCCAAACCGCCCCATCCGGGTCATCGTGCCTTTCGCTGCCGGCGGCCCCACCGACACGCATTCGCGCTGGGGCGCGCAGCAGATCACCGTGGCGCTCGGCCAGCAGGTCATCATAGACAACCGCGGCGGCGCCGGTGGCATCATCGGCACTGAGGCCGTTGCCAAGGCGGCACCCGACGGTTACACGCTGCTCGGTGGCAATCCCGGCCCGCTGACCATCGCCCCCAGCGTGCGCAAGCAGCTCGGTTACGACACCAACCGCGATTTCGCGCCGATCACGCTGATTGTCAGAAGCGCCAGTTGCATGTGCATACATCCGAGCATTCCGGTGAAGAACCTGCGCGAGTTCATTGCGTTAGCTAAACGCAGCCCCGGCAAGATCAATTACGGCGCACCGGGCGCGGGCACGGTGGGCCACCTTGGTACGGAACTGTTTTCGACCACCGTCGGCATCAAGATGAACATGATCCCGTACAAGGGCGCGGCGCTGTATGTGGTCGATCTGATGGCCGGCAACATCGACTTCGCCTATGTGCAGATCGCGCAGTCCGCGCCACTGATCAAGACCGGCAAGCTGCGCGCGCTGGGCATCACCGCCACCGAGCGTTCGCCGCTGCTGCCCGACACCCCCACCGCTGCCGAACAGGGCGTCAAGGATTTCTCCAGCTATAACTGGACCGGGCTACTGGCACCCGCCGGCACGCCGAAGGCCATCGTTGACCAGCTGCATGCCACTCTGCACAAGCCGCTGAGCGACCCTGCCACCCGCAAACGCCTGACCGACCAGGGCAACGAAGTCGCCGGTGAAGGCCCGGTCGAATACGCCGCCTTCATCAAAAGCGAAATCGACAAGTGGGGACGGGTCGCAAAAATCGCCGGCATCCCAAAACAATAAATTAAAGTAACGCAGCGGCGGCCTCCCCCGGCCGCCGTTTCTGTTTTTATCGCCACAACGTTCAGGAGAGCCACAGCATGTCGGACAAAAAAGAATCCGCGTATTTCATGTACTTCCCCGGCAACTACCGCTGGTCGTCTGGTTTTATCAACATGATGAGCGCGGCACCGTACGGCGGCTCGGAGATCAGCGAACTGCACAAGATCGGCATCCAGTTGAAAGACAAGGAACCCGAGGACGACGAGGCGTGGTTCAACGCCTGCGTCAGCGTCGCCGACAAGGTGAGCGCGCATGCGCTGCGGTTCGAGAAGAGTGGACACGGGGTGCCGGCCGCACACGCTTACCTGCGCGCCTGCAACTACTACCAGATGGGCGAGCGTTTCCGCACACCGAAGGACGACATCGCGAACGCCGCGTACAAAAAGGGTGTGGATTGTTTTCACCGCCATGTGGCGCTGACGGACGTCAAGATCGAAATCGTCGAGATTCCAACCGCCGCCGGCCCCCTGCCTGGTTATTTTGTTCATGCGCAAAACGCCAAATCCAAGAAGCCGCCCTGCGTGGTGTATTTCGATGGCCTCGATGTCACCAAGGAAATCCAGTACGTGCGCGGCGTGCCCGACCTGATCAAGCGCGGCATTTCGGTGCTGGTAATGGACGGCCCCGGCACCGGTGAAGCCATCCGTTTCCGTGGCCAATTCCTGCGCCACGATTACGAAATTGCCGGCTCGGCCTGCATCGACTGGCTGGAAAAGCGCAATGACGTTGATGCCAAAAAAATCGGCGTGGTCGCGATCAGCCTTGGCGGTTATTACGCGCCGCGCATGGCTTCGATAGACCACCGCTTTGCCGCCTGCATCGCCTGGGGCGCGATCTGGGATTACCACGCCACCTGGAAAAAACGCATCGACGCCCAGTTCAAGACCTCACTGTCAGTGCCCGGCCATCACATCACCTGGATCCTCGGTGTCGACACGCTCGACGAAGCGCTGAAAAAACTCGAACCATTCAAACTCGACGGCGTGGTGCAGAAAATGCGCTGCCCTTTCCTGATCGTGCACGGTGCCGAAGACGAACAGGTGCCGCTGGCCGATGCCCAGGCGCTGTACAACGCCTCCGGTTCGCCGGACAAGACGCTGCGCGTGTTCACCGCTGAAGAAGGCGGCGCACAGCACTGCCAGCGCGACTATCTGACGCTGGGTGTGGCGGAGATGTGGAGCTGGTTTGAGGACAAGCTGAAGCCGTGATTCGGTACTGTGAACTCCGGCGCTGTCAGGATTGTGGCGCGCCGGTCGGAGCTAAGGACAAGTTTTGTGCGCGGTGCGGGGCGAAGTTGCCGCGGGAGCCGAAGACAAATTAATTGCAATGTCAGATACGCCAATGACCGACGAGGAGTATTTAGATGAACAACGAAAAGCACGTGCAGAGTCAGTGGCGTATTTCGGCGCAGCAAACAAACCAGAAAGAGAGCGATGGGTTGCACAAACGTTTCTAACGAACTTACGGGTTAACCACACCTTTGCCGAAATTGTAAATGGCCAAGATCCGCCAGATATTCAATTTCGTGATGCAAATTTCGAGATTAAAGAAATTCTCGACCCTGATCGAAGAAGGCATCAGGAATACAAAGAGGGGTTAGAGGAAGCCCTTTACGCCACCTCGCCCGCCGATCCAGTAAGGCCTGCTCCGTTTAACAGCACCACGATTTCCAAAATTTATGAGCTCTTATTAGAAACCGCGCGGGAATTGGCAACAAGAAAGTACTCCCCGGATTTGCGTCGCAAGCTTGATCTACTGTTCTACGTAAATCTTTTAAACACCTCCGAATTTATCGAGACACCTTTTCCTAACGTGTCCTCCCTAGAGACACTTGGCTGGCGATCCGTTTCTTTTATCAAGGGTTACAGGGGCTGTGTGCTGACATCAGCCAATGACGCCCCGATATTTATTCGGAACGCCATTGGGGTCGTAATGCATCGTGACACTGAAAATTAAGCACGCGTAGGGCGCAATAACCAACGGGCATTGCGTCGCATGCAATGCACTGCGCTTATCGCACCCTGCAGATTTACTCGCCCCCATATCCCGCCTCATGCTGATGGCGCACGGCGAGAATACGAATGCGGTCTGCCGCGGGCGAATACTCGTAGAGCGCGATATACCCCGCCGGCCCTCGGGCAATCACCAGCTCCCGCAGCGGCGAACCCGCAGAAACCCTCCGGCCGATTTCGGGATGCATCTCCAGCACCGTCACTGCGGACCGTATCTTGTCGATGTGCTCCAGCGCGGCGGCTGGATCACGCCCAGCGTTAAACTCGAAAATCTTTTCGAGGTCGGCGAGCGCCTCCTCGGAAAAGACAATCATGCGATCTTGCGCGCCTTGGGTCGGGCGGCGGGTTTGCCCTTCACGCGCTGTCGCAGGTAATCAAACACTTCAGCCGCCGGAATTCCCTTGCCGGTTTTTTTCATGCGTGAAAGTCGGGCCGTCGCTTCAGCATGGTATGCGGCGCGGGTTTCCTCGGCGAGCAGACGCTCCTCTATCGCTCCCACCATGAAGGCATGGGCGGTGGTATCGCGCGCCTGCGCCAGTTTTTCGACGCGACGCTTGATTTCCTCGGGGATACGCAGAGAAACTGCCATGGCCGGCTCCTGTACTACAAATGAGATACAGCCATCCTATGGCATTCGCTGGGGGATGGTCAAGCCTGGAACGGCGGGATGCGTTTCACTCCTCCCGCCCTGCAAATTCACCTCACGCTCAAATGTACTCCGAAACCTCTACCAGATTGAGATCCGGATCGCGGAAATAAACCGATCGTATCGGCCCCATCGCCCCGGTCTTGATGCACGGCCCCTCGATGATGGTGACCTTGTGTTTTTCCAGGCTCGCGATCACCTGCGCTAGCGGCACTGAAGCAGTAAAACAAAAATCCAGTGTGCCAACACCTGGCGCATGCGCCTTGGGTTCGTACTTCTGACCTGTGACGTGGATATTGATTTTCTGTTGGCCGAATTTAAGCGCCAGACGCTTGCCCTCGCGGAAGGTCTCCAACTTCATGCCCAGCACTTCGGTGTAGAAGCGGATGGTTTCTTCGGGCTGCGCGGTGGTAAGTACGAAGTGGTCGAGGCGGTCGATCATGATTGCTCCGGGGATATCTATAAGTCTTTGATTTTATTAAATATTTTATCACTGCTATATAACGCCACGCGCCCGCAGATCGACAATCGTTTCCGCCTTCACGCCGGCACGCTTCAGCACTGCCTCAGTATCTTCACCCAGACGCGGCGCGGTGCTGCGGATACCGCCCGGCGTCACTGACAGTTTGGGCACAATGCCCGGCACATCGACCGTGGTGCCGTCGCGCGTGGTGATGTTGAGGATCATGTCGCGTGCTTTGTACTGCGCATCGGCGGCGATGTCGGCTATCGAATAAATCGCGCCTGAGGGCACGTCGTGGTCGCCGAGGATGTTCAGTGCATCAGCCTTGTCGCGTGCGCCGGTCCATGCGGCGATCGCGGTGTCGATTTCACTGACACGTTTGACGCGACCGTCATTCGACGCGAGATCGGGCGCGGTGCCGAGATCGTCACGTTCTATCGCATTCATCAGGCGTTTGAAGATGCCGTCGCCGTTGCCGCCGATCAGGATCCAGCCGTCACGACAGGGATAGGCGTTGGACGGCACGATGCCCGGCAATGCACTGCCTGCGGCTTCGCGCACCACACCGAAGGCGCTGAACTCGGGCAACAGGCTTTCCATGCAGTTGAACACGCTTTCGTAGAGCGCGATGTCGATGACCTGGCCTTCGCCACCACTCTTCGTATCACGATGATTACAGTCTCTGTGATACAGCGCCATCAGCACACCGATCACACCGTGCAGCGCCGCCAGCGTATCACCGATCGACACGCCAACCCGCACCGGCACCCGTCCCGGTTCGGCCGTCAGGTAACGCAGGCCACCCATCGATTCGGCGATCACACCGAAACCGGGGCGGTCGCGGTACGGTCCACTCTGCCCATAGCCGGAGATGCGCACCATCACCAGCCTGGGATTTATTTTCTTTAACTCTTCGTAACCGAGGCCCCACTCCTCCATCTTGCCGGGGCGAAAGTTCTCGATCAGCACGTCGGCCTCTTTGACCAGCGTACGCAGAATGTCCTGGCCTTCGGTTTGTGTCAGGTCCAGCGTCACCGACTGTTTGTTGCGCGACTGGACTTCCCACCAGATCGAGTTGCCGTCCTTCAGCAGCCGCCATTTGCGCAGCGGGTCGCCCTTGCCCGGCGGTTCGATCTTGATGACTTCAGCGCCGAAGTCGCCCAGCGTCTTGCCGCAGAAAGGGCCGGCGATGAGCTGGCCGAGTTCAATGACGCGCACGCCGGCGAGAGGGCCGGATGGGGATGGGGATGGTTGTGTTGCCATGTATTGGCCTCCGTGAATCACGAAGGATAACGCGGGAGGGAAACAAAAAAACTACGGATAAAGGATAACTTCGCGGTTGCCCCTCACCCCAACCCTCTCCCCGCTTGCGGGGAGAGGGAGAGGTAATTTTTCATCGAGGCGGGGCTACTGAAAGTCGCCTGACAAAATGACTTTCTATTTTCCCCTCACCCTGACCCTCTCCCCGCGCGCGGGGAGAGGGGAGGCATTTTGTCTGACCTTACTTGCTCAGTTCCGCCGCGCGTTTCACTGCTTTGACGATGTTCAGGTAACCGGTGCAGCGGCAGAGGTTGCCTTCGAGGCCGTGCACGATCTCATCATCACTGGGTTTCGGATTGTCCTTGATCAGCGCGGCCGTGGTCATGATCATGCCCGGCGTACAGAAACCGCATTGCAGCGCATGGCATTCGGTGAACGCCTGTTGCGCCGGGTGTAATTTGCCGTTTTTCGCCAGGCCTTCGATGCTCACCACGTCGGCGCCATCGGCCTGCACCGCCAGCATGGTGCAGGATTTGATTGCGCGTCCGTCGAGATGCACGGTGCACGCACCGCACTGGCTGGTGTCGCAACCAACATGGGTGCCGGTCAGGTTCAGATTGTCGCGCAGGAAATTGGCGAGCAGCACGCGGTCTTCAACCTCGCCGCTGCAGGACTTGCCGTTCACGGTCATTTTGATGGTTGTCATTGCTGTGCTTCCCCCTTTATGCAAGCGCCGCAGCAGCGCGGGTCGCCATGACTTTCGCCAGCTGTGCGCGGTATTCGCGTGTGCCGTGAATGTCTTCGTTCAAATCGTCAGCAGCCAGCGTCAGTTTTTCCAAGGCTGCTGCACTCATGCTCTTGGTCAGTGCCTGTTCAGCCTCGGTCCAGCGGAACACGCCGGGGCCTGCGCCGGTCACCGCGACACGAATGCCCGATGCGGTCTGCGCGATGAACACACCGGCCATCGCATAACCCGAAGCCGGGTGCGGGAACTTGGCATAGGCGGCTTTTTTTGGCAGCGGGAAGGCAATGCGCACGATCAGTTCGCCGGGTTCCAGCGCCGTCGCAAACATACCCAGGAAAAAATCTTCAGCGGCGATTTCACGTTTGTTGGTAATGATTTTTGCATTGAGGCCGAGCACCGCCGACGGATAATCCGCGGCCGGATCATTGTTGGCGACCGAACCGCCGAGCGTGCCGCGGTTGCGCACCTGCGGATCGCCGATGTGCGAGGCCAGATCGGCCAAGGCCGGCAGCGCATCGCGCACGACTTTGGAAGTTGCAACCTCATGATGTTTGGTCGCAGCGCCGATGATCAGTGCTCCGTCTTTGACCTCAATCCCGGACAGCTCAGAAATACCATTAATATCAATTAGTTGCGTCGGATTGGCGAGCCGCGCTTTGAGCGTCGGGATCAGCGTCATGCCACCGGACAGCGGTTTGGCTTCGTCATCCTTGGCCAATATCTCGACCGCATCTTTCAACGTTTTCGCTTTGCGATACTGGAATGCAAACATGTCTAGAGTCCTTTCTTTGCGGACGTGATCGCCTGCCACAGCTTGTGTGCAGTCAGCGGCATGTCCAGCGGCGGCACGCCCAGCGGACGCAGCGCGTTCATCACGGCATTGGTCAGCGCACCCAGCGATGCGGTGCAACCGGATTCGCCCATGCCCTTCACCCCCAGCGGGCTGATGGTGCCGAAGGTGGTGTGTTCGGCGATGGTGATGTCCTTGATCCAGCCGGCTTTCGGCATCGAATAATCCATGAAGCTGCCGGTCAGCAACTGGCCGGTGTCCGTGTCGTAGACAATGTTCTCGCCGAAGATCTGGCCCCAGCCCTGCGCCACCGCACCGTGCATCTGGCCTTCGACGATGGCGTGGTTGATCACGGTGCCGCAATCATCGACCGTCACATACGACACCACGTCGGTGACACCGGTTTGCGGATCGATTTCGACTTCGGCAATGTGGCAGCCGTTGGGGTAGGTCGAACCGAACTTGCCTTCGCCGGTGACCGACAGCGGTTTTTTTGCAGCCAGTTCGCCCAGCGTGATTTTTTTGCTCGATTCCTTCGACTGGAATTCGCCCTTGGCGTAGGCCACCTGCGAGGGTTCGACACCGAGTTGTTCGGCTGCCAGCGGTGTCGCCACTTCAATCAGTTTTTTCGCTGCGATGTGGCACACCGTGCCGGCGCCGACGATGGTGCGTGAACCGCCGGTGTGGTTGCCGATCAGGCCCTTTTCAGCGATGCCCTGCTGCAACTGGATGCGTTCCGCGGGTATGCCCAGCGCGTCACCGATGATCTGGGCAAAGGTGGTTTCATGGCCCTGGCCCTGCGAATGTGAAATCGAAAACGCGGTGATGTTGCCGTCGCTGCCGACTTCGAGCAGCACTTCATCCTTGGGGAACATGCCGGCACCGGAATTCTCGATCACGGTGGACATGCCGAGGCCGCGCAGCATGCCGCGCTTTTCGGAGATGGTGCGGCGTTTGTCGAAGCCGGCGACGTCGGCGATTTTCAAGGCCTTGTCGAGCACACCGTGAAAATCGGCGATGTCGTAAATCGAACCGGTCGGGGTCTTGTACGGGAAGGCTTCCTTCGGAATGAAATTGCGCCGGCGCAGTTCGGCCGGGTCAATGTTCATCTGCGCTGCGGATTCATCGACGAGGCGTTCAATCGTGAAGGCAATTTCAGGACGCGCCGCACCGCGATAGGCCGAAACCGGCACGGTATTGGTCAGGGCCACGCGCCAGCGACCGAACAGGGCCGGGGTTTTATAGACCCCATTGAGACAGGTCACCGGATTGCGCATCGGGCTGACCGGGCCGGCTGGATGCAGATAGGCACCGAGGTCGGCAATCCAGTCGAGGCGCATCGCGAGGAAGGTGCCGTCGCGGTCGAGGGCAAGCTCAGCGTCGATATAGTTGGCGCGACCATGCGAATCCGACTGGAAACCTTCGCTGCGCGTAGACACCCATTTCACCGGACGGTTGAGCGCTTTGGCGGCGATCATTGCCGCGACATATTCGGTATAGGCAATGCTGCGCTGGCCGAAGCCGCCGCCGACTTCCTTTGCCCTGATGGTCAGCTTGTCGTCGGGCACACCCGTGTAGGCGGCAATCTGCATGCGCATCATGTTGATGCCCTGCACGGGGGTATGCAGCGTGTAGGCCCCGGAGCCGGCGTCATAAGCCACCAGGCAGGCGCGCGGCTCCATTGGATTCGGCGCAACACGTGTGCAGTCGAGTTTGAGTCTGGTGACGTGCGCGGCTTTGGCAAACGCGGCTTCAACCGCGGCCGCGTCACCGGCTTCCTGCTCGAACACCATGTTACCCGGCACGTTGTCATGCAATTGCGCTGCACCGGCTTCCAGCGTAGCCCGCGGATCCACGGTCACCGGCAGGTCTTCGTATTCGACCTCGATCATTTCCGCCGCATCCTGTGCCTGCAGCGCGGTTTCGGCAACCACCATCGCCACGGTTTCACCGACAAAACGCACGCGCTCGTGCGCCAGCACTGCGCGGTTGGGCAGGCGTGCCTTCATGCCGTCCTTGCCGGCAAAAGTCAGCATGCTCAGCGGTTTGACATACCCCGCGCTGACCGCATCGGCACCGGTATACACGCCGAGCACACCCTTGGCCTTGCGTGCAGCGTCGATATTGATGGAAAGAATTTTCGCGTGCGCACGGTCAGCGCGCAGGAAGGCGGCATGCGCCTGCCTGGGCAGGTTCCAGTCGGCGGCATAACAGCCTTCGCCCTTGATCAGCCGCAGGTCCTCAAGACGGGAAAGATGCGCCCCGCCAACGTCGAACAGGTGATGATGATCCATGACTATCCCGGCACCGCATGCTGGACTCCAGCAGCGGCGCGCGCTCCTCGTTTGGAATGGCTTATAGGATAACGCAAAAAATGCGCTGACAGGCCACAAGCCACAGCCTGTCATCCATGCCGCGGCATGGCACGGTGATTGGCTTGATTTACTGCGTACTGAATTTATGAATTACTGCGGAATTACTGCGGCTCTATCCCGATTTTCTTGAACAACGGTATCCATTTGCCGCGCTCGGCCTTGATATAAGCCGTAAATTCTTCCGGGGTGCTGCCAATGGGATCAATGCCCAGCGCGGACATACGGTCTTTGACTTCAGGGATAAAAATCGCCTTTTTTGTTTCCTGCTGCAGCCGGTTGATCGCAGGACGCGGTGTGCCGGCGCGTACCGCCAGGCCGTTCCATGATGTGGCGTCATACCCGCTGACGCCGCCTTCGGCAATGGTCGGCAGGTCGGGCAGCAGCGCGGAGCGTTTGGCGGTGGTGATGCCCAGCGCGCGCAGCCTGCCGGATTTGACATGGCCAATCGAGGATGCAATCTGGTCGAAGGCAATCTGCACCTGACCGCTCAGCAGGTCGCTCA
>JBBQAO010000097.1:0-11861 GCA_038316355.1 Burkholderiales bacterium | reverse complement strand
TAGAATGAATTTACGCTTTCAGCTGTGTCATTCAGGAGAGTTATCCCCATGCCCGTTCATCCCCTGATGGTGCGCAAAGTGGCCGTGCTGGGTGCCGGTGTCATGGGCGCCCAGATTGCCGCGCATCTCGTCAACGCCAACGTTCCGGTCATCCTGTTCGAGTTGCCCGCCAAAGAGGGTGGCCCTAATGGCAATGTGCTGAAAGCCGTCGCCAATCTGAAAAAGCTCGAGCCCAGCCCCCTGGCGACCAAAGACCGTGCCGACCTGATCGAGCCGGCGAACTACGGCCAGCACCTCGAACTATTGCGTGACTGCGACATCGTGATCGAGGCGATTTCCGAGCGCATGGACTGGAAGGAAGATCTCTACCACAAGGTCGCGCCGTACCTGGGCGAGCACACCATTTTTGCCAGCAACACCTCGGGCCTGTCGATCAATAAGCTGGCCGGTGCATTCCCCGAGCAGCAGCGGCACCGCTTCTGCGGCGTGCATTTTTTCAATCCGCCGCGTTACATGCATCTGGTGGAACTGATTGCCTGCACCGGCACTGACGCCGGCATTCTCGACGACCTCGAACGTTTCCTGGTGACCACGCTGGGCAAGGGTGTGGTGCGCGCCAAGGACACGCCGAATTTCATCGCCAACCGCGTCGGCGTGTTCTCGATGCTGGCGACGCTGTACCACGCCGAACGCCTCGGCATCGGTTTCGATACCGTCGATGCGCTGACCGGCCCGCTGGTCGGCCGGCCGCGCAGCGCCACTTTCCGCACCGCCGACGTGGTTGGTCTTGATACCTTTGCCCATGTCGTGCACACCATGCGCGATACCTTGCCGGATGACCCCTGGCACAAGTATTACGGCATACCGGCATGGATGCAGAAACTCATCGACAGCGGCGCGCTCGGCCAGAAAACGCGCAAGGGCGTGTACCAGAAAATCGGTCGCGACATTCAGGTCATCGATCTGAAGACCGGCGCCTACCGCGTCTCCGACGGCAAGGCTGACGAGGCCGTGGTCGAAATCCTCAAGAACAAGAATCCCGCTGAACGCTTTGCGCAATTGCATGCCTCCAGCCATCCGCAGGCGCAGTTCATCTGGTCGATCTTCCGCGATTCCTTCCATTACTGTGCATTGCATCTGGCGTCGATTGCGCACAACGCGCGCGATCTTGATTTCGCCATCCGCTGGGGCTTTGGCTGGGATACCGGCCCGTTTGAAATCTGGCAATCTGCGGGCTGGAAACAGGTTGCGGGCTGGATCGCGGAGGACATCGCTGCCGGAAAAACCATGGTCAGCACGCCGCTGCCGGCCTGGGTCGTGGATCCGGCGCGCACGGGCGTGCACCGGCCCGATGGTTCGTTTTCACCGGAAAGCAATACCTGGCAGCCGCGTTCATCGTTATCCGTTTACAAGCGCCAGCCCTTCCCGGACAAACTGCTCGGTGAAGAGCGCCAATACGGCAGCACCATTTTCGAAACCGACGGCGTGCGCTGCTGGCATACCGGCGACGGTATCGCGATTGTCAGTTTCAAGAGCCGCATGCATGCCATCGGCGACGATGTGCTGCAGGGCGTGCAGCAGGCCATTGCCGAAGCCGAGCACAACTACATCGGACTGGTTCTGTGGCAGACCGAACCGCCGTTTTCGGTGGGCGCCAACCTGAAAAAAACCAGCGGCAGCAAGGCACCGCCTGCGCCGCCGTCGGCATTGGGCAAACTGTTCAAGAGCATGAAGCGTGAAGCCGAATCACTGGCGCTTAAGGCGGCGCGGCAGATGGGTGTTGCCGAGCAGTTGATGGCCGGCAAACTCGCCGAAGTCGAGCATCTGGTCGAGCAGTTCCAGATCACCACGCAGATGTTGAAGTATTCGATGGTGCCGACCGTGGCTGCGGTCGACGGTCTGGCGCTGGGCGGCGGTTGCGAATTCGTCATGCATTGCGACCGTGCGGTGGCGACGCTGGAAAGCTATATGGGTCTGGTCGAGGCCGGCGTCGGCCTGCTGCCGGCGGGCGGCGGTTGCAAGGAATTTGCGATGCGCGCCGCAGCCGATGCCAAGGGCGGCGACATCTCGCCGTTCCTGCAGAAATATTTCAAAGTGGTGGCGATGGCCGAAGTCGGGCGCAGCGCGGAGCACTCGCGAGAGCTCGGGTTTTTGAGGGTGACGGATCGTATTGTCATGAACCGTTTTGAACTGCTTGAAATCGCCAAGGCTGAAGTCCGCGCCATGGCTGCTGCCGGTTACCGGCCGCCGATGCGCGCCAAGGCCATTCCGGCGCTGGGCCGCAGCGGTATTTCGACCATCCGCGCCTTCATGGAAAACATGCGCGCCGGCGGGCATATTTCAGAGCATGATTATCTGATTGGCACCAAGGTCGCGACGGTGATGTGCGGTGGTGACATTGAAGGCGGCAGTCTGGTCGATGAACAATGGTTCCTCGACCTCGAGCGCCAGCATTTCATGGAATTGATCGCGACAGAAAAAACGCAGGCCCGGATTGAGCAGATGTTGAAGACGGGCAAGCCGCTTAGAAACTAGTGAACGGGTGAATAGTGAACGGGTGAGCGGGTAACCCCATGATTCCCCCTCTCCCCCGCTACCGGGGGAGAGGGTCGGGGAGAGGGGGTTCACCCGTTCACCTTTCACGAATTTTGAAGAAAGGTTATCCATGGCAAAGCAAGTGCAAGACGCCTACATCGTTGCCGCCACCCGTTCCGCAGTGGGCAAGGCGCCGCGCGGCATGTACAAAAACACGCGGCCCGATGACCTGCTGGCGCATGTGCTGAAAAGCGTGGTGGCGCAGTGCCCGGGGCTGGACCTGCACGAAATCGGTGACGTGATCACCGGCTGCGCGATGCCCGAGGGCGAGCAGGGCATGAATGTCGCGCGTATCAGCCTGTTGCTGGCGGGATTTCCCGATACCGTGCCCGGCCTGACCATCAACCGCTTCTGTTCCTCCGGTGTGCAGGCTGTGGCCGATGCCGCAGCGCGGATCCGCCTGGGGGAGGCGGACGTGATGATCGCTGCCGGCACGGAGAGCATGAGCATGGTGCCGATGGGCGGCAACAAGCCGACCTTCAGTCCGGCGATATTCGAGAAAGATGAAAACTTCGCGATTGCCTACGGCATGGGCATCACCGCCGAACGCGTCGCCGAGAAATGGAAAGTCAGCCGCGAAGACCAGGATCTGTTCGCCGCCGAAAGCCACCGCCGTGCGCTGAGTGCCATCGACCGCGGTGAGTTCAAGGATGAGATCGCCGCTTTTACGATCAATGAACGCCTGCCCGACCTCGGCACACGCGAAATCAAGGTCAAAACCCGGCAGGCGCAGGATGACGAAGGCCCGCGTCGCGATACTTCCCCGGAAGGACTGGCCAAACTGAAGCCGGCCTTTGCCGTCAGGGGTAGCGTCACCGCCGGCAATAGCTCGCAGATGTCCGATGGCGCCGGCGCCGTGCTGCTGATGAGCGAGGCGGCGCTGAAACGCTACAAGCTGCAGCCGCTGGGCCGCTTCGTCGGTTATGCGGTGGCGGGTGTACCGCCGGATGTGATGGGCATCGGCCCGGTGAAGGCGATCCCGAAAGTGCTGCAGCAGACCGGCCTCACGCAGGATGCGCTGGACTGGATTGAGTTGAATGAAGCCTTTGCCGCGCAGGCGCTGGCGGTGATCCGCGAACTCAAATTGGATATGGCCAAGGTCAATCCGCTGGGTGGTGCGATTGCGCTGGGCCATCCCTTGGGTGCAACGGGCGCGATCCGTGTCGCGACTCTGCTCCACGGTCTGCGCCGCCGCAAACAGAAATACGGCATGGTCACCATGTGTATCGGCACTGGCATGGGTGCCGCGGGCGTATTCGAAGCGCTTTAATCGGCTACTGGCCCAGCCATGAACGGCAGTGGAAGCTTTTTCAAGCCGGGGGTCATGGCAGCACTGGGCGCGGCCCTGCTGTTCGGTGCGGGCACGCCGCTCGCGAAATCACTGCTGGATGCCGTCAGTCCCTGGCTGCTCGCCGGTTTGCTGTATCTCGGATCGGGGCTGGGGCTGGCCTTGTATCGTTGTCTGATTCAAGCGCCGGCAGTACGCATTTCCCGGCCCGAGGCCGCCTGGTTCTCCGGCGCCATCCTTGCCGGGGGCATCGTCGCCCCTGTATTGCTGATGGTCGGACTGACCGGCATGCCGGCCTCCGGCGCCTCGCTGCTGTTGAATGCGGAAGGCGTGTTCACGGCATTGCTGGCGTGGTTCGTATTCAGGGAAAACTGCGACCGGCGCATCGTCCTCGGCATGGCGGCCATCGTGGCCGGTGCGGTGGTGCTGAGCTGGCCGGGCGCGGCGGAATTCGCCGGACTGTGGCCGACGCTGGCGGTGCTGGGGGCTTGTCTCGCCTGGGGCATCGACAACAACCTGACCCGCAAGATCGCGCTGACGGATGCCGCGTGGATCGCCTCGGTGAAAGGGCTGGTATCCGGCACCGTCAATCTGACGCTGGCTTTCATGCTGGGCGCTGTGCTGCCGGCACCGCTGAATCTTGCTGGTGCGATGACAGTGGGTTTGTTTGCCTATGGCGTGAGCCTGGTGTTGTTCGTGATCGGTTTGCGCCACCTGGGCACTGCGCGCACCGGGGCTTATTTTTCGATCGCGCCATTTTTCGGTGCCGTGCTGGCCGTACTGATGGGCGAGCCGGTGACGCTGCCGCTGCTCGTTGCCGGCAGCCTGATGGCTCTGGGTGTCGGGTTGCATTTGACCGAACGTCATGAACACGAACATGTTCATCAAGGCATGGTGCATGAGCATGAACACGTGCATGACGAACACCACCAGCACGAGCATGACATTCCGGTGGCGCCCGGCACCAGCCATCGTCATCTGCACACGCATCAGGCGCTGACACACAAACATCCGCACTTTCCCGATACACATCATCAGCACAGCCATTGAGAGCCGGCAGCTGATATGACGGAGGAGCCATGAAAAAATATCAATTTAAACAATGGCTTACTGTGTTTTTATTGGCACTGTTGGCGCTGCTGCCGCTGACTGCGCCAGCCGCCGAATTCGAGGGCGTCAAGCTGCCGGACAGTGCGCGCATCAGCGACGGCGGCACTGATCTGGTGTTGAACGGCGTCGGGCTGCGCGCCCGCTTCATGTTCCGGGTTTATGTCGGTGCGCTGTATCTGCCGAAAAAAACCACCTCAGCCACCGCCGCCATCAATGATGCCGGCGCCAAACGCGTCGCGCTGCACATGCTGCGCGAATTGCCCGCCGATCAGTTCGTCGAGGCACTGGAAGACGGGTTGAAGAACAACAATGCGGCTGAAGAATTGACGAAGCTTGAGGCACAGGTGAAACAGCTGCGCGCCATGTTTGAAGCCGTCAAAGTCGCGAGGATCGGTGATGTGATCCTGATCGACATGCTGCCCGGCACCGGTACCCGGATCACCATCAACGGCGACGTCAAAACCACGATCGCCGGTGCGGATTTCAGCCGCGCGCTGCTGCGCATCTGGCTGGGCGACAAGCCCGCCGACGGCAACCTGAAGAAGGGCATGCTCGGCGGTTGAGGCGGGTCAGGAAACCTGGACGGTGATGGGGCCGGGCCGGGCAACGCCAAAGCCCTGCACATAATCGACACCGAGTTCGCGCAGCTTGTCGAGGGTTTCCTTGCTCTCAACGAATTCGGCGATGGTCTGCATGCCGATTTTCTGGCACACGTTGATCATCGCTTTCAGCTTGGCCATGTCGTCCGGCGTCTTGAACATGTTCTGGATGATGACGCCGTCGATTTTGATGAAATCGACCGCCAGGCCCTTGAGATGGGCGAACGACACCTTGACGCTGCCGAAGGCGTCGATGGTGAAACGGCAACCCACCGGTTTGAGCGCGGTGATGAAATTGCGTACGGCATCGTGGTTGTTGATGGCTTCGATTTCACCGATTTCGAAACACAGCGAACGCGCAGGGAAGCCAGGCCGCCGTAATTCCTGGCGCGCGAATTTGGCAAATTCGGGATTGCCCAGCGTGGTTTCGGACAGGTTCACGCAGAACAGCGGCACATGCCAGCCCGGTTGCGTTTTCTGCTTTTCGATGCACCAGCTGATCAGGTTGTGTACCACCCAGCGATCGATTTCTTCCAGCATGCCGTATTGTTCGGCGATCGGAATAAAGCCGCCCGGCGGCAGCAGGTTGTCTTCTTCCTCGCGCAGACGCAGCAGGACTTCGTAGACCACCGGATCGGAGGCGCCGTTTTTGAGGGCGAGGATTTGCTGCGTGAACAGCAGAAAGTGGTTTTCGGCCAGCGCCCGTACCAGCTTGCTGCGCGGATCGTCCCAGCCCATCAGCTGACCAGTGATCGAGTTCAGATACAGCGCTTCGCCGCTTTCGTTAGGTATGGCGGTTTCACCCTGTACTTCAACCGGGGCAGTATCCACCTCGGGCATTGGCGCTGGTGCGACGACGGGTTCGGCCGTGGTGCGCACCAGCATGATGTAGAAGCCGATCGGTTGTTCACCTTCCGGCGCGTAGGGCACATGCCGCACCCGGAAGTGATCTGCAGCGCTGAGTTTTCCCGGCCAGGTGATTTCGTAATCCACAATCTTGCCGGCCAGTGTCGGTTCGAAATACGGCAGCATCAGGCGGTGCGTCGCCCGTATGAAGTCTTGCAGCAGCTGGCCGTCGATTTTGTCGGCGGGTTTGCCGCTCAAGTCGCGCGCCGCCTTGTTGTGATAACGGCAGCGCAGGTCGCGGTCGACATAAAACACGGGAATCGGCAATGTGTCGCAGACCAGGCGCAGCCGCGTTTCCGCCATGCGCTGGCTATCCCCGGTAGTGCGGTTGCGGGTGATTTCCTGCCCCAGTTGTTCGCGGGCGCGCTCGAGTTGTCGGGTGCGCCGCAGGATCAGCCATTCGGCCTTGGATGCCTGGCTGGCCATCGCCAGTACCGCAGCGAACAGGATGCCGCCGAGGAATGCCAGCCACTGCAAGTCAAAAATCGTGAACTGGATGGTGACGATCAGCAGCCCGCCAAGCGTCAGCGTCAAAATCAGGGACAGGACGGTCTTCACCGTGCGGCGGCGCAGGAAAGCCAGGAATTTTTCAGAAGAACGCATGTGGCCTTATTTTTCCGGAGCGCCGCATATCCGGCGCTCCTGTGTATTGCCGTTACATGTTCGGGTAATTCGGACCGCCGCCGCCCTCCGGTGTGACCCAGACGATGTTCTGTGTCGGGTCCTTGATGTCACAGGTTTTGCAGTGCACGCAGTTCTGCGCGTTGATCTGCAGGCGCGGATTTGCTCCATTGTCGTCGCGCACGATTTCGTAAACGCCCGCCGGGCAGTAACGCTGTTCCGGGGCGTCGTAGAGTTCGAGATTGACATTGACCGGCACCGTAGCATCTTTCAGCGTCAGGTGCACCGGCTGATCTTCATTGTGATTGGTGTTGGAAATGAACACCGAAGACATGCGGTCAAAGGTGATCACGCCGTCGGGTTTCGGGTAGTCGATCGGCGTGCATTCGGTCTTGAGTTTCAGCGTTTCGTGGTCGGCGTGGTCGTGGCGCAGTGTCCAGGGTGCCTTGCCGCGGAACAAGACCTGGTCGATACCCACCATCAGCGTGCCGGTGTAGAGGCCCTTGCTCATCCAAGGCTTGAAGTTGCGCGCCTTGTGCAGTTCTTCATGCAGCCAGCTTGATTTGAAGGCTTCGGGATAAGCGGTGAGTTCTGGCGCCGGGGTTTCCGCAGCCAGCGCGTCGAATGCGGCTTCTGCGGCGAGCATGCCGGATTTGATCGCGGCATGGCTGCCCTTGATGCGCGAGGCATTGAGGAAACCCGCGTCGTCGCCGATCAGGCAGCCGCCGGGGAACACCAGCTTGGGCAGTGATTGCAGGCCGCCGGCGGAGATCGCCCGTGCGCCGTAGGCAATGCGCTTGCCGCCTTCGAGGAAGGTTTTGATGGCGGGGTGGGTCTTGTAGCGCTGGAATTCTTCGTAGGGGTTCAGGTAGGGATTGGTGTATCCAAGGCCGACGACAAAACCGATGGCGACCAGGTTGTCTTCGAGGTGGTAAAAAAACGAGCCGCCGTAGGTGTCGCTTTGCAGCGGCCAGCCGGCAGTGTGGATCACCAGGCCGGACTGGTGTTTTTCCGGTTTGATTTCCCACAGCTCTTTCAGGCCGATGCCGTAGACCTGCGGATCGACGCCGTCGCGCAGTTTGAATTTTTCCTGAAGCTGTTTGCCGAGATTGCCGCGGCAGCCTTCAGCAAAGAAGGTGTATTTGGCATGCAGCTCCATGCCTTGCTGGTAGGCATCCGTGAGTTTGCCATCGCGGCCGACGCCCATGTCGCCGGTGGCCACACCTTTGACACGACCGCTGTCGTCAAACAATACTTCCGCGGCGGCAAAGCCGGGGAATATCTCCACGCCCAGCGCTTCCGCCTGGCTGCCCAGCCAGCGCGTGACGTTGGCGAGGCTGACCACATAGTTGCCGTGGTTCTGGAAACAGTCCGGCAGCAGTGAACTTGGAACCTTGAGGGCACCGGTTTCAGTGAGGAACATGAAGCGGTCTTCGGTGACCGGTGCATTCAGCGGCGCGTCTTTTTCCTTCCAGTCCGGGATCAGTTCATTCAGTGCGCGCGGATCCATCACCGCGCCGGAGAGGATATGCGCGCCGACCTCGGAACCTTTTTCCAGCACGCAGACACTGACTTCACGGTTTTTTTCTGCTGCGAGCTGTTTCAGGCGGATCGCTGCGCCGAGACCGGCAGGACCTGCGCCGACGATGACGACGTCGTACTCCATGGCTTCGCGCTCAGACACGATCAACTCCAGTTAATTTTGCCGTCAATTATAACGCCCGCGAACGGGTAACCCGCCCGGGAGGTAGCCCGGATGGAGGCCGCAGGCCGTAATCCGGGTCCGCCCCCCAAGCGCGGGTGGCCCGGATAAGGCCGTAGGCCGCTATCCGGAGCCGCGAAGCGGCCGGGGAGCTACGCTCTAGCGATCAGGCCCGCAGCCATGAGCCCGCTGCGCACCGCAGCTTCCAGCGTGGCCGGATAATCCCCGGCGACGTAATCCCCGGCGAGAAAAAAGTTTTTGCAGTCAGTGGCTGTCGTGGGGCGGGCGAGGTCCGGCGTGCAACTGAAGGTCGCGCGTTTTTCCGCAATGACGCGATGCCATTTCAGTGCTGGCAAAGGCCCGAACTGCGCGGCGATGTCGGTGCAGATACGCTGCGCCAGCGCATCCTGTGACTCACTGACATGTTCATCGGACGCGCTGATCACTGCGCCGATCAGGCCGCGCTGGCCGCAGATGCGCTCACGGTCGAACAGCCATTGCGCAGGACTGTCGCTGATGCCGATCATCGGCGCTGGTAGTGTCACGCTGTCGGCGAACTGCAGCCAGATCGAATGAATCGGTTCGTACTGCAGGGCTTCGATCTGCTGTCGCGCATCAGTGAGCGCGGGAATATCAGCCAGCAGATCTGCCGCGCGATGTGGCGCGACGGCGCAGATGATCCGGTCAAAATGGCGCGTCGCGCCGTGTACGCTGACGCCGAAGCCATCGCCGTCCTGCATTACTTGATCTACCGCAGCGCCAAGTTCGACATGACCGCCACGGGCGCGCACATAATCGGCTGCCGGTTTCGGAAACAAGGTGGTGAGGTCGGTGCGGGCGAATAGCAGGTCACTCGCTGCGCGGCCCGCGCCCAGACTGTCGCGCAACACGTTCAGGAACACCTGCGCCGAAGCGCGCTCAGCGGGCGTGTTGAGTGCCGCGATACACAGCGGTAACCATAAATACTCAATTAAATCAATGGTTTGTAGATTTTCTGTGAGCAGGGCGACGACAGTGCAGTCTTGCTCAAGGCGATAGTCGCGCGCCTTCATCGCCTGCATGAAACCCGCCGCGGCACGTTTATCGGCGAGCGTCAGTCCCTGTGCCGTCAGCAATCCAAAGGCAACATGCAGCGGTGCCGGCAGCTTAGGCGCACGCAAACGAAAACGTTTGTGGATCTGCAGATCCAGTGGCGTGCGCAGGAAATGCTCCCGCCCCGGCGCGACCTGTTCGATCAGGCGCAGTGTTTCGGAATAGGCGCCGATGAGAATGTGCAGGCCGTTGTCGAGCGCGGTGTCGTTGATGGTCACGCGCCGCGCGCGACCGCCGGGCACGGGTGCGGCTTCAAACACCGTGACCGGGATATCGCGGCCAGCCAGCGTCACGGCCGCAGCCATGCCGGCGTAGCCGCCGCCGATGATGGCGACTGAGGGTTTTGTGGTGATGGGCATGAACCCGCGGCTCTGACCGAGCGCGAATTTAAACTCCCTCTCCCGCCCTGGGGCGGGAGAGGGTTGGGGAGAGGGTAGGGGGCATTCGCAACCCCTCACCCCAACCCTGCTTCGCTTCAAATGTGCCCTTGTCTCCCCGCAAGCGGGGCGAGGGGACTTTAAGTGTGGGGTAGCTCAAGCCGCGCGCTTCGCAGCGACTGTTTTACCCGCCCACACTTTCGAAGGCACCATCACGCTGCCTTCGAATACGCGGCGCGCAGTGCGGATCAGCGCAGCACGACGCAGTTCTTCCTTGCCATTGCTTAAATCGGCATCGAGGTCGATCACGATCATGCCCGAAGGATGTTCGATTTTCACCAAGCCCTGCGGCGCGGGTTGAAGCGGCGCGATCTGAGCCGCCAGCGTACCGGCAATGGCGCAGCTTGATGCAATACACACCGTGCCGGTGACCGGATGTGTCTTGTGGCAGGTCTCGGGTACGAAATAACGCGAGCTGATGGTGCCACCATGCCGCGGCTTGGCGAGCAGGGCGATTTTCGGCACCACGCTTTTCGATACATCGCCCATGCCCATCAGCACACCGGCCTTGCGGCGGATGCCTTCAATGCGTTCCATCAGTGCGCGGTCCGAGTCCAGTTCGACGGCGGTTTCGTAACCGGTCTTGCCCAAGTCAGTGGCACGCATCATCACCAGCGGCATCGCGATATCAACGCAACTCACCTCAACACCGTCGATGACGTCCAGCGGTTTTCCTGTGGGCAGCATTTTTTTGGTGACCGAGCCGATGGCTTCGCTGAAATTGATGCCCACCGGCGCTGCAGTGCCCGGCACGCCGTCAATCGCCGCCTCGCCTTCGTACTGCACCTGGCGACCGGGGGTTTGCACGATGGCCTCGACCAGTGCACCGGTGTTGACGCTGTAAATGCGCACCCGCGTTTCGCCGTCCTGCGCCGGCACCAGCCCGGTGTCGATGGCAAAGGGGCCGACGGCGACCAGCATGTTGCCGCAGGTGGGTTTGGTGTCGACGAATTTTTCGTGGATCTGCACCTGTGCGAAAAAATAGTCGATGTCGGCGTCGGGGCGTTTCGATTTGCTGATCACCGCGACTTTGCTCGTGACCGAATGCGAACCGCCGATGCCGTCGATCTGGATTTCGTGCGGGGAGCCCATGATGGCGAGCAGGACTTCGTCTCTGGTGGCGGGGTCGCTGGGCAGGTCGTCGAGGAGCAGGAAGGGGCCTCTGGAGGTGCCGCCGCGCATGATTACGCAGGGGATTTTGGTTTGCATTTCTTTGCTCCTCGCCGCGCCGGCGGCGGTACTGGCGAATGAAGTGGCAATTATAGATGCGGAGGGGGTTGTAGGGCGGATGAGCCGCGCAGCGGCGTTATCCGCCGGTCCGCCGTAGATATGCGCGACATCGTCGCGCCTCAAGTAACCAAGCTTTGCATTCGGCGGAATGCGCTGCGCTTATTCCGCCCTACGCTTGCTTTGCTCCTCGCCGCGCTGGCGGCGGTACTGGCGAATGAAGTGGCAATTATAGATGCGAAGGGGGGTGGTAGGGCGGGAGTAGCGAAGCGGATCCCGCCGTT
>JBBQAO010000083.1:0-15388 GCA_038316355.1 Burkholderiales bacterium | reverse complement strand
CGGGCATCTGCCTCGCCGAAGCGCGCCGCCAGCGCGGTATTAACATGATTCAGTGATTCAGTGATTCAGTAATTGTGTGATTAGGTAATTGGGTCGCGGGGCATCATGGGTCGCGGGGCATCACGTAAACTGCATTTGGCTACACAATCACTTAATCACTTAGTCACCAGGCTCCATAAATGGGCGTTGAAATCAAACTGAGCGACCGCGATTTGCCGGTATCACCGGCACTGGTTGATTTTCTGTATCGCCGTATCCACGGCCGCGCGATGGATGCACTGTGGCATGACCAGGTGTCGGAAGTGCTGGTGCCGGCAGAAAGCGAAAAACGCGTGGAGCACGCGCGCGACGTCGCCGAATCGGTGATTGCGCATCCGGTCGGCCAGCAGGTGATTTTTCGTGCCTATGAATTGTTTGCTGCGTTATTGACCGGCGACGAGGCGAAGCTGGCGGCGTTTCACCGCCGTTTCCGCTTCATTCTGGTGGTGGGTTGTCCGCGCCATGGCGGCACCTATCTGACCAAGCAGTTGTTTCGCGCGCTGGGGCAGGATCCGACACAGGTGCCCGGCGTCATTGCCCATGACGGTTTTCCGAATGCGACGCCGTACAGTTTTGGCGCCGGCTACAACAGTCACACCAGCATGTTGTTGCAGACCGCGGAATATCTGGCGATGGTCGAAGCCTGGTTTGGCGACCGGCCGGCGATCGACGGCAAGATCATCGTGCCGAAAAAAGCCACCAAAGCGGCATACCAGGGCGGGTTTTTCCACAGCGTGTTCGGTGCTGATGCCGAATACCTGATCACGCTGCGCCATCCGCTGGCAGCCTGCATTTCTACGTACGAGAAATCCGGTGGTTTGCCGGCGAATGGCCTGTTCAGGGCGCGCAGCAACATCGAAGTGTGGGCGGAACGGGATCTGCTGACCGCGGGGACTGCGCTGGAGCAGACACAGCACCTGCGCTACATCGACGCCTATCTCGGCTACTGGCGCTACTACCACCTGCAACTGGCAGGCAGCGGCCTGGCGCTGGACCAGCGGTGGCAGGTTGTGGCCTATGGCCGCGAGCGGCTGATGCAAATCGCCGCAGATTTGAACCGGCGTTTCGGCGTTGCCGGACCAGTGGAGGATTTTCAGGTGAAGCGCAAACTGGAGCGCCATCCCGACTGGATCGGTGCAGCCGATGGCGTGCTGCACCAAACCGAGGCAATCTGGAAAGCGCAGGGACTGCCTTTTCCCCAGGCTGAACTGGCCGAAGGCTGGTGAAGTGACAACCGTGTGAATTGTCACACTGTCCCGCAAAAATCCTTATGGACTTTAACGCTGGCGTGGATTTCTCGCCTATAATCTGAACAGTATTCGGACGGCCGCGGGAATGGCTGCTGCAACGCCCAACCGCGCAGGTCGCCGGGACAACAAGCTCAGGGGGTTTTTATGGCTAAGCCTGCTTCGTACCGCGTTCAATCCGCGAACCGCGCGCATTCCAATTTTATTCGTCCCACCGCAGCCGCTCTTGCGGTCGCGGCCTGTTTCTCCGGCCCGGTGCTGGCGAACCCGACCGCCCCCACGGTGGTCAACGGCACCGCAAGCTTCGCCACCGCCGGCAACATCCTCAACATCACCAACAGCCACAACGCGATCATCAACTGGGGCTCGTTCTCGATCGGCGTCAATGAGCTGACGAAATTCATCCAGCCCTCGGCCCTGTCCGCGGTGCTGAATCGTGTGACTGGCGGTGACCCCTCGGCCATCCTCGGCGCGCTGCAGTCCAACGGCCGCGTATTCCTGATCAACCCCAACGGTATCCTCTTCGGCGCTGGCGCGCAGATCAATGTCGCCGGCCTGGTCGCCTCGACACTGAACCTCAGCAACGACGATTTCCTCAACAACCGCATGCGTTTCACCGACGGTGCCGGTGCCGGCAGCGTGGTGAACCAGGGCAGCATCACCGGCGGCAGTGTCTATCTGGTCGGCAAGGCGGTCAGCAATGAAGGCCTGATCACCAGCCCCAACGGCGAAGTGGTGCTGGCGGCGGGCAACAGCGTCGAATTGGTCAACCCCGGCACACCGAACCTGCGTGTGGAAATCGTCGCGCCGGACAACGAAGCGCGCAACCTCGGCACCATCACCGCTGAAGCGGGACGCATCGGCATCTACGCCGGACTGATCAAACAAAGCGGCACGATCAGTGCTGACAGCGCGGTGTCTGAAGGTGGCCGCATCGTACTGAAGTCAACGAAAAAAACCCTGCTCGAAGCCGGCAGCTTGACCAGCGCGCGTGGCACCAGCGGCGGCGAGATCATCGCATTGTCGAACATGACCGATGGTGTCACCGAAGTGGCCGGGAAAATGGATGCCTCAGGTACGGCGGGTAATGGCGGTTTCATCGAAACCTCGGCGGCCAAGGTGAGGATTGCCGACAGCGCAATTATTACCGCGGCTGGTGGCGGTGGCGGCAAGGCGGGAACATGGCTGATCGACCCGAATGATTTTTTCATTTCTTCGGCATACGGCGGCGACATTTCCGGTTCAACGCTCGCCGCACAACTGGCTTATGGCGGGGGCACCAATGTCACGATTGTTTCGGTTAATGGCGGGACGCCAGGTGTTGGTAACATCTACGTTAATGACAATGTTTCCTGGAGCAGTAGCGGTGGCGATGGCGCGCTGACGCTGATCGCAGTCAATAATATTGAGGTCAATAACGCCATTACCAACAGTGGTACCGGCGGCGGTGTCAATCTGTACGCGGGCTGGGATGGTCTTTCAATGGTTACTCCAACAGTCGGTTCTGTTGGCGCCATTCAACTGAATGCCCCAATCACAACCGGCGGCGATATCAAGCTGATCGCCGGTGGCGACATTGTGCAGGGCGCACCCGGATCACTGACCGCGTCCCAGTTGCTTGCAGTCAGTAATTCCGGCATGGTCAGCCTGAACAATCCCGGTGCGGCTAATACGGTGGGTACTATCGCGGGCCGCGCCATCGGTTCCTTTGCCTTCAAGAATTCCGGCGACCTGACCATCGGGTCTGTCGGTGGAGTGAACGGCATCACCGTCGATAATTCCTCGGTTGGTAACGGCAGGAACGCAACGATTAACGTTGAGTTGACGGGTGGCATGTTGACGGTCGACCAATCGGTTTATGCGCGTGGCGGTAATGGGGACGGCGGTGAAGGGCAGGCCGGTGGCAATGCCACGATTACCCTGACTTCGAGCAGTTCGATGCAGCTCAACAACTCAATCACCGCGGATGGCGGCGAGGGTGGTTACGGTTCTTCGGGCGCGGCTGGCGGCAACGGTGGCAATGCGACGATATCGTTGACCGCGCCCGGTGGTTTGACGATCGACACCAATGTTCAAGCGAACGGCGGTGCGGGCGGTTACGGTTCTTCGGGCGCGGCTGGCGGGCGCGGCGGCGACGGCAAAGTCATGATGACGGCCGGCAGCATTACGGTGGAGAGTAGCCGTCTGGTGCGGGGCAGGGGGGTGAGGGGTGGTAACGGCGGCTCTTCCGGCTCGTATGGCGGATCGGGATTCGGTGGCCCCGGTGGCCGCGGCGGCGACGGTGTGGTCGAATTGATTGTTGCGAGTGGCCCCATCAGCGTGATGGGCACCGTTGAGGCCCAAGGCGGCAGTGGCGGCAGTGGCGGCGGCGCCGGTGGCCGCGGCGGCGACGGCAAAGTCATGATGAATGCCGGTAGCATTACAGTGGCGAGCGGCGGTTTTGTCCAGGGCAGGGGGGCGAGGGGTGGTAGCGGTGGCTCTTCCGGCGCGTATGGCGGAGGACCCGGCGGCGACGGCGGCGACGGTGTGGTCACATTTCTTACGGCCGGCAACATCAGCGTGATGGGCAACGTTTCGGCACAAGGCGGCGGCGGTGGCAGCGGTCCCGGCGGCGGCAACGGCGGCTTTGCCGCGGTCAGCCTGACGTCTACCGGGGGCGGTATTTTGATCAGTGGTGCTTCTGTCTCGGCTGATGGCGGTGAAGGTCGTGCAATTGGCGCAGGAGGCTATGCGGAGCTAAGCTTGAATGGTGCCAGTATCACAATTGAGTCGTCCGATGTTTCCGCCGCGGGCAGTTACGTGGATTACTCTGGCTTTGCCAATGGCGGCTCGGCCACAACGACGCTTAATTCGAGCGGGGCGATATCGATTACCAATTCGTCAGTGAGCGCGCAAGGTGCGGACGGCGCTGAATCCAGCATTGGCGGGAGTGGCGGTAATGCTACGGTATTGATTTCAGCGGCCGGGGGCATCACGGTCAGCAACAGTTCTCTTGAGGCCGGGGGGGGCTCCGGTGGGTCTGGCAGTCCCGGCACTCCCGTTACAGGTGGTGCAGCGGGATTGACCCTGCTTGCGGGGGGTAACATCCAGTTCGAAGGGGCTGAAGGTAGCGTTTACGGCGGTTATGCGCAGGTTGGCGGCAATGCCGGCATGACACTGGTGGCTGGCGGCAACATCACGCTGGATTCTACGTCTGCTGGTGGAAACACGCTGTCTGCTGGTGGCGGGGGGGCAGCTTCTATCGTCGTAGCCGCGGCCGGCAACGTATCGCTGGTCAATGGCGCGAGTATCGACAGCACTGGCACGGCCGGCCTGGGTGGAGTCAATGTCGCGCTGGATAACTCTTATTTGTATGCGCAAAGCAGTGCCAGCGTCGGTGCGACAGGTAGTCTCACCCTGACTAATGGCGCATCCATTTACGGTGGTGGTAATGCCTTCATCAACACCGGCGGCAACGTGACCGTGGATAGCAGCGATATCCTCGGCAACCCGGATGTCTTCATGACGGTCGGTGGTGTGGTCAACATCAATAACGGCGGCACTATCGATGCGAGCGCACCGAGCACCATACACCTGACGTTCCCGATGCTGACCATTGGTGGTTTTTTCATCAACGGCATTGAAGGCGTGGTGTTTGATTCGCTGACAGGCACGGGCTTCAGGGCGGATGGCAGTCCGGCGATACTCGGCACCAACCTGCTGGTGGCCTATGGCGGCGGGGGCAGCACGCCGGCGTTGAACATCCCGAGTGACGCCTTGATCGTGGCCTTGGGTAAATCGACCGAGCCACCGGATGCCGAGAAAGACAAGGACTTGTTCGATGACCTGAAGAAGGGCAAGGAAAAGGAAGCGCCGGTTTGCCGCTAGCGGCTGACCTGATGAATGAACCCCTGATGCGATGCATCAGGGGTTTTTTTTGTGGATTTGCGCTGGCAACAGGGTTGAAATCGTGGAAAAAATCAAAAAACCTGCGATAATTCATGGCGTAAGCAGGGACATCGCGTTGTCGGGAGTGTTACCGGATCGCGCTGTGTCAGGGGCGCACTTAATTAAATAAGATTTATAAAACAATGACTTATATATCAACTTATAGATCAATTGCGTTGCGCCGTTGGGTAATATTGCTCACCCTGCTGGGCGTTTCCGGCCATGCCTTGGCGCAGGATGTCGTGACGCCCCCGCCCAAATTCGCGATCCAGAGCTTTGAAGTCACCGGTGATTCGATACTCGGTGCCGCGACCGTGCAGCGCCTGGTCACCCCGTTCACCGGCAAGGACAAGGATTTTGCCGACGTGCAGCGTGCGCTGGAAGCGCTGGAGAGTGCGTACCGCGACCGCGGTTACGGCGTGATCCAGGTGGCGCTGCCGGAGCAGGACATCAGCAAAGGTGTGGTGCGCTTCAATATCATCCAGCCGAAAATCGGCAAGGTGACTGTCGAGGGCAACGAGCATTTCAGCAATGCAAACGTGCGCCGCGCCCTGCCCTCTGTGAAAGAGGGCGAAACCCCGAATTCCCACGACATTGCGCGCAACCTGCAGATCGCCGCTGAACATCCGGTCAAGCAGACCAATGTGCTGCTGCGCTCCAGCGCCAACGAAGGCATCGTCGATGTCAATGTGCGGGTCACCGATGACCGGCCGTGGCGGCTGGTGGGCACGCTGGACAACAGCGGCACGGCTGACACCGGATACTGGCGCCTCGGTGTGGGTTATCAGCACACCAATCTGTTTGATCGCGACCATACGCTGTCACTGCAATACATCACTTCGCCCGGCCATCTGAGCGATGTGGCGATCTACGGCGTCGGCTACCGGATTCCCTACTATCGGCTGAACAGTTCGCTGGATCTCTTCGCCGGTTATTCGGATGTGGATTCGGGCACTGTCGGCGGGTTGTTCGCCGTCAGCGGCAAGGGCTCGATCTATGGCGCGCGCTGGAATTATTACCTGCCGAAGTGGGGTGATATCGAGCAGAAGGTGTACGCCGGCCTTGATTACCGTGCTTATCAGAACAACGTGACGCTGCTGGGTATCGGTTTTGTGCCGGACATTACCGTGCACCCGGTTTCCATCGGCTATGCCGGCCTGAAGCGGATGACGGCGAGCGAGTGGGCGTTCAATGCATCACTCGCCAGAAACATCCCCGGCGGCAACGACGGCCGGGCTGCTGATTTCCAGGCCACCCGCTTCGGCGCCCAGGAGGACTACACCATCCTGCGCTACGGCACGAGTTTCAGCCATGCCTTCCGCAACGAATGGCAGGCGCGGATTGCCTATGTCGGGCAATACACCCAGGATCTGCTGGTTCCCGGCGAGCAGTTCGGCATCGGTGGCCCGGACACCGTGCGCGGCTACCTGCCGCGCGAAGCCGCGAATGACCGCGGTTATGTGACGCAACTCGAGGTCTACACCCCCAATTTTGCCGGCAAGGTTGGCTTGAACGATAAATGGCGCTCGCGTCTGGTCGGCTTCTATGACTTCGGCGCGGTGACCCGCAACGATCCGCTGCCGGGCGAGCAGGCCGGCAAATATCTGGCCAGCACTGGTGTTGGCCTGCGCATGGCCTTTGGCAAGACGGTCAGTCTCCGGGTCGACGTGGCGCAGATCCTGAAGGCCCACAGTACCCGCCAGACCGACGAGCAGCGCGTCAACGCCAGTCTCGCGATCATTTACTGAGCCTTTTCAGGGGCGTGCCAAGCCCTTGATTCCCGGGGCGGTTCCGGTATAATCCGCCGCTCTCGCGTGGCAGTCATGCCGCGCTTGTTTTTTTGTAAAACACCATCCTTGCCGCACCGTGCTCGCATCGCGGGCGGCCCAAACAGCCCATAAGGAGACCATAAATGCGACATTACGAGATCGTTTTGATCGTCCATCCGGACCAAAGCGAACAGGTGCCGGCGATGCTTGAGCGTTATCGCCAGATGATTGCCACCCACAAGGGTACGATGCATCGCCTCGAAGACTGGGGCCGCCGCCAACTGACTTACCCGATTCAGAAACTGCACAAGGCGCATTACGTGCTGATGAACATCGAGTGCGGCAATGAAACTTTGCTCGAACTGGAACACGCCTTCAAGTTCAACGATGCCGTGTTGCGCCACCTGACTGTCACCATGGACGAAGCCGTCACCGGCCCGTCGGTGATGATGCGCGAAGAAAAATCGCGTCCGGTCAGCACCGACGAGACGGCCAAACCGGCGCCTGCTTCTGCGCCCGCCGCGGCCGTGGAGAGCGCAGCTTGAGCGGCCTGCACAGCTTGAGCGGCCTGCAATAAGCGAGCTGCACAATAAGTGAGCTGCAATAAGTGAGCGGGAACACGGTCAGCTTGAGTGCAACCCTGGCCGCGATTGATCCGCTGCGCCACACCCCCGCCGGACTGCCGGTTGTTGATTTCACTCTGGCCCACGCTTCACAGCAGGACGAAGCAGGCAGCCAGCGCCAAGTGGAATTCGACATGCCGGCCAAGGCTACGGGAGACCTGGCCACCCGCATCGCGCAAATGCGTCAGGGGGGGCAGATCACGGTGCAGGGATTTCTCAACCGCAAGCATCGCATGAGCAGGCAAGTGGTCCTGCATGTTACGGGCATGGAATTATTGAAAGTTGCATAAATAATGACAAAAACACGCCTCTGGTGAGGCTGTCATGTTTTTGGAAAAAGTCGATAAGTTAAAAAAGGAAACGCATATGCCAAGAATGGGCGGAAGTGGTGGTAAAGGGAAGTTCAAGGGCAAGGGCAAGGACGGTCGCAAAAAGGGCAATGCCCTGTTCCGTCGCCGCAAGTTCTGCCGGTTCACCGCTGAAGGTATCAAGCAGGTGGACTACAAGGACATCAACATCCTGAAGGACTTCATTAACGAAAACGGCAGGATCATCCCGGCCCGGATCACGGGCACCAAGGCGCATTTTCAGCGCCAGTTGTCGATTGCGGTGAAACGCGCGCGTTTCCTCGCGTTGCTGCCGTACACCGACCTGCACTGAGAGGCCAGACATGCAAGTCATATTGCTTGAAAAAGTTACGAACCTGGGAACGCTGGGTGATGTGGTCCGCGTCAAGGACGGTTATGCCCGCAATTTCCTGATCCCGCAGGGCAAGGCAAAACGCGCAACCACCGTCAACATGGCGGAATTCGAAAAGCGCCGCGCCGAGCTCGAAAAGGCGCAGGCCGATATTCTGGCGCAAGCGCAGGAAAAATCCGCGAAGCTCGAAGGCCTGATGGTGCAGATCACGCAAAAGGCCGGCGTTGACGGCAAGCTGTTCGGTTCAGTCACCAACTCGGACATTTCGGACGCGCTGAAAACCCTCGGCTTCGATGTGCCGAAGGCGTCGATTCGCATGCCGGAAGGTTCGCTGAAAACCATCGGCGACTATCCGCTGAAAGTCGCGCTGCACACCGATGTGATCGCCTCGATCACGGTGTCGGTGCTAGGGGATGCTGCGTAGTTCCTGAACAGGAAACCGGTGCAAGGAGGTGGTGCATGCCTCCCTTGCATGTCCCCCGCTTCAGGGGATGCGCTGATTGACTGCAGAATCCGGTCAGTACTGCACTGAATCAAAAGCGTTTTTTGCGATCAAGAAAAAGGGCTGGCGACAGCCCTTTTTTTTCTGTAGATTGAATTGATCACAGGCTGGCATCGCGACCGCAGGAACGTTTTTTGCCATCTTTCTTTGCCCCCGATCCAACTTAAATTATCCTTTAAAAACAACAGGTTATATAAGACCCGTCAAGATGGTGCAGCTCGCCACCCCGATTACCAAAGACGCACAGCTGGATGCCGTGCGCACGCCGCCGCATTCCGTTGAAGCGGAGCAGTCGGTGCTCGGTGGCCTGCTGCTCGACAACGCGGCCTGGGATCGCATTGCCGATGTCGTCAACGAAAGCGATTTTTACCGCGCCGACCACCGCACGATTTTCCAGCACATCGCGCAGCTCGTTGAACACAACAAGCCGGCGGATGCGCTGACGGTTGCCGAGGTTCTGGAGCGCAGCGGCAAGCTGGCTGATGTCGGCGGGCAGGCGTACATCGGTTCGTTGGCGCTGAACACGCCGAGCGCGGCCAACATCCGGCGTTATGGCGAAATCGTGCGTGAACGTTCGATCATGCGCAGCCTTGCCGCCGTCGGCACGGCGATCGCCGACTCCGCCTACACCCCCAGCGGCAAGGATGCGCTGCTGCTGATCGACGAGGCCGAGGCGCGGGTGTTCCAGATTGCCGAGACCGGGGCCAAGACCAAACAGGGCTTCGTCAAGATCGATCCGCTGCTGACGGAAACCGTCGAGCGTATCGACATGCTCTACGGCCGCGAGAACAAAAACGATGTCATCGGGCTGTCGACGGGCTTTGTCGATCTCGACCGTTATACCTCCGGATTGCAGCAGGGCGAGCTGATTGTCATCGCCGGGCGTCCGTCGATGGGCAAGACCGCGCTGGCGATGAACATGGTGGAGCATGCGGCGCTGGAGAGCAAAAAAGCCGTCGCCGTGTTCAGCATGGAAATGTCCGGCCCGCAGCTTGCGATGCGGATGATCGGTTCGGTGGGGCGGGTTGACCAGCACCAGTTGCGCACGGGGACCTTCAAGGAAGAAGACTGGCCGCGGCTGGTCGATGCCGTGGGCAAGCTCAACGACACGCAGATTCACATCGACGACAGCGCCGGGCTGAACGCGCTGGAAGTACGCTCCCGGGCGCGGCGCCTGCACCGCCAGTGCGGCGGGCTGTCGCTGATCGTGATCGACTACCTGCAGCTGATGTCCGGAACCTCGGGGGGGCGCGAGGAGAACCGCGCCACCGAGATCGCCGAGATTTCACGCTCGCTGAAAGGTCTCGCCAAGGAACTCAAGGTGCCGGTGATTGCGCTGTCGCAGCTGAACCGCAGTGTCGATTCGCGCCAGGACAAGCGGCCGATGATGTCGGATCTGCGCGAGTCCGGTGCCATCGAGCAGGACGCCGACGTGATCCTGTTCATCTACCGCGATGAAGTCTACAACCAGGACACGCCGCGCAAGGGCATCGCCGAAATCATCATCGCCAAGCAGCGTAACGGCCCGGTCGGCAAGATCGACCTGACCTTCCTCGGCCGTCATACCCGCTTCGAGAGTTACGCCGGCGGCGACAACTCGTTCTGACCGGCGCGCATTCAACGTGCCTTGCTGTTCATGACATGACTCAGTGATACCGTTCGGGCTGAGCTTGTCGAAGCCCTGTTGTCCTTCGACAGGGCCTGTCCTGAGCTTGCCGAAGGGCTCAGAACGAACGGAATTTGTTTGCTCTGGTGTGAGGAATCAAAGCACTTCCGCTGCGTGATCCGCCAGCCGCGAACGTTCGCCGCGCATCAGCGTGACATGGCCGCCGTGCTGCCAGCCCTTCATCCGGTCCACCACATAGGTCAGCCCCGAACTGCCTTCGGTCAGGTACGGCGTGTCGATCTGCGAGATGTTGCCGAGGCAGACGACCTTGGTGCCGGGGCCGGCGCGGGTGATCAGGGTTTTCATCTGCTTCGGCGTCAGGTTCTGCGCCTCGTCGATGACCAGGAACTTGTTGAGGAAAGTGCGGCCGCGCATGAAATTGAGCGACTTCACCTTGATGCGTGAGCGGATCAGGTCGCGGGTTGCCGCGCGGCCCCATTCACCGGCTTCGTCATCGGTCTTGTTGAGCACATCGAGATTGTCCTCGAGTGCGCCCATCCACGGATTCATTTTTTCCTCCTCGGTGCCGGGCAGGAAGCCGATGTCCTCGCCCACGGGCACGGTGACCCGGGTGAAGATGATCTCCGAGAACAGTTTTTCGTCCAGCGTCTGCGCAAGACCGGCGGCCAGCGTCATCAGCGTTTTGCCGCTGCCGGCCTGGCCGAGCAGGGTGATGAAATCGATGTCCGGATTCATCAGCGCATTCAGCGCAAAATTCTGTTCGCGGTTGCGTGCGGTGATGCCCCAGACGTTGTTGCGCTGGTGGCTGTGGTCCTTGAGGGTTTGCAGGATTGCAGTCTTGCCGCTGAGCTCGCGCACCTGGGCCTGGAACGGCTGATCGCCTTCGAGGTAGACAAACTGGTTGACCAGCAGGCTGCGGCACAGCGGGCCCTGCACCCGGTAATAGGTATGTCCCGCCTGCTGCCAGGATTCCATGTCCTTGCCGTGGGTGTCCCAGAAATCCACCGGCAGTGCGCAGATGCCGGTGTAGAGCAGGTCGGTGTCTTCGAGGACCTTGTCATTGAAATAATCCTCGGCGGCGAGACCCAGTGCACGGGCCTTGATGCGCATGTTGATGTCTTTCGACACCAGGATGACCTGCCGCTTGCTGTGAACCTCCTGCAGGTGTTTGACCACACCGATGATCTGGTTGTCGGCCTTGCCGCTGGGCAGGCTGGACGGCAGTTCGCTGTTGATGGCTTCGGTCTGCAGAAAAACCCGGCCGGTCGCGGCCTTGTCGCCGTGCAGTTCAAGCGGGATGCCGGCGGAAATATCCCCCTGCAGCGCACCGATCATTTCGTCAAGGTAACGGCTGGCCTGGCGCGCGTTGCGCGAAACCTCCGACATGCCCTTCTTGTTGCCGTCGAGTTCCTCGAGGGTGGCCATCGGGATGAAGATGTCATGTTCCTCGAAGCGGAACAGGCTGGTCGGGTCATGCATCAGCACGTTGGTGTCCACCACGAACAGCTTGGTGACAGTGGTGGAGATGCGGGTGACAACGGCAGACGAAGGTGCAGCCTTGTTGCGCTGAATCATGAGCCTCCAGAGGGACGTGATGACCGAATTGACACGGAACGCACTGCAAAAAATGGCGCGCGGGAGGTCAGGTCAGGGTTTTTACGAATTCCAGTACCTCCTGCGCATGTCCGGGCACTTTGACGCCGCGCCACTCGCGGCGAATCATGCCGTTACCGTCGATGACGAAAGTGCTGCGCTCGATGCCGCGCACCTTTTTGCCATACATATTTTTCATTTTGATGACATCAAACAACTTGCAGGCGACTTCATCGGCATCGCTGAGCAGGTCGAAGGGGAAGGCCATCTTGGCCTTGAAGTTTTCGTGCGATTTCAGGCTGTCGCGTGAAATGCCGTATACCGCGCAGCCGGCTTTGACGAACTGCGGGTGCAGGTCGCGGAACTGCTGGCCTTCAGTGGTGCAGCCGGGGGTGTTGTCTTTGGGGTAGAAGTAGAGAACCGTCGACTGGCCGCGCAGGGCTTCCGGCTTGAAAATTTTGCCCCCCGTGGCGGGGAGCTCGAAGTCTGGTGCTGGTTGATCCGGCACGCTGGCGGTTTCGTGGCTGCGATAGTGAACTTGAAGATATCTTGGCTCAATTTTGCGCAGCATGCAACAACCCGTTGCAAAACCAAGACTGGCAGCTTGGCCTTGAGTCTGTCATGCACTTGACTTATTGCTGCAACGTACCGCAACGCCGCGCAGCGAACATCGTCGTCGTTTCCGCAAGCACTTCGCGTGCGAGCTGCTGCATTGCCAGCGTTGAATGGGCGCACAGTGCAAACCGTGCGGCCTGCGGCAGTCGCGGGTAGTGATTGTTGATGGCGCGCGTGTAGGCCGGATCGTAGTGTTTGACCAGTAATTCCCCGGTCAGTTGGTCCCAGGCCTGACTCCGCGCCAGGGCCTGCCAGTCGTTGATCACCGCGTGGCCGTGCAGCGACCGCAGGCAATCGAGCTGGGTGTTGAGCAGCGGGGCGTCGCTGAGGAAATGTGCGTATTCATCCTTGAGCAGGGCAATACGCACCGCCATATTGGCTTCGACCACGACACACCTGCTTTGCCACATGGCTTCGATCAGCATCTCCGGCACGCGCAGGTTGCCGATTTTTTTGCTTTCCGATTCGACAAACACCGGGCGCTGCGGATCGAATTGCCGCAACGCATGCCAGACCCGGCTTTCAAACAGTTTCTGCGCCGGTTGCGGTGCGTCGGGCAGATTGCCCAGCACGGAACCGCGGTGTGCCGCCAGCGCCTCCAGATCGAGCACCTGCGCACTCTGGCTGCGCAGCGCCCGCAGCAGCAGACTTTTGCCGGTGCCGGTCATGCCACAGACCACGCGCCAGTCGAATCGTGACGGCAAAGTCTGCAGGTCATCGATCACCGTGCGGCGATAGACTTTGTAGCCGCCCACGAGCTGGCCGGTGCGCCAGCCGATCTGCGCCAGCACATGGGCGAGGGCGCCGCTGCGGCCGCCGCCGCGCCAGCAATACACCAGAGGGCGCCAGTCACGCGGGCGTTGCAGCAAATGTTCGCGCAGGTGGCGGGCGATATTGGCGCTGACCAGCGCCGCGCCGATTTTTTTGGCGTCGAACGACGAGACCTGTTTGTAGATGGTGCCGACCTCTGCGCGTTCGGCGTTGTTCAGGACGGGATAATTGACCGCACCGGGAATGTGGTCCTCGACAAATTCGTCCTCGGAGCGGACGTCGATGATCTCGTCAAACTGATCGAGTTGTGCTACGGTGACCGTGCTTGTTGCGCGCGCTTTTTTGACGTAATGATCTGTTGCTTCAGCCATGATGCAGCATTATCGCATCCAGACAGCGGCCACCCAAGCCCAACCCAGCATCACCTAATCACTTAATCACAAGTTACCAGTCACCAGTCACCAGTCACCAGTAACCAGTCACCCATTACCTTTTCCAAAAGCCCATCATGAACAAAGCTATCGACCCCGCAGCCCTGCGCCTGACCCAGTTTTCGCACGGCGGTGGCTGAGGCTGCAAACTGACGCCAGCGTTGCTGAGCGAGGTTTTGGCGGGAATGCCGGCAGCGCAGGCATTCAAGGATCTGCTCGTCGGCACGGAGTCGAGTGACGACGCGGCGGTGTATCGCATCAACGAGTCGCAGGCGATTATCGCAACGACGGACTTTTTCATGCCCATCGTTGACGATCCGTACGATTTCGGCCGTATCGCCGCGACCAATGCGATATCCGATGTTTACGCGATGGGCGGCAAACCCTTCATGGCGCTGGCATTGCTGGGCATCCCCGTCGGCAAGATGCCGATGAGCGTTGCCCAGCGCATCACCGCTGGCGGTCTTGCCATGTGTCAGTCCATCGGCATACCGATTGCCGGCGGCCATTCCATCGATTCTCCGGAGCCGATTTACGGCCTCGTCGTGCTGGGCCTGATTCATCCGGACAAGGTCAAGCGCAACGACCGCGCTGAGGACGGCGATGTGCTGATCCTCGGCAAGGGCCTGGGTGTCGGCATCATGAGCGCGGCGATGAAAAAGGGTGAGCTGTCTGACTTGGCTTATCAGCAGATGCTTGCCAGCACCACCAAGCTGAATACACCGGGCGTTGAGCTCGCTGACATGCCGGCGGTGCATGCGCTGACCGACGTGACGGGGTTCGGCCTGCTCGGTCATTTGCTGGAAATCTGCCGTGGCTCAAAACTGGCGGCCGAAGTGCAGTGGTCGCAGATTCCCGTGCTGTCTGCCGCGCGCCCCTTGCTGGAAGCGGGTTTTGTCACCGGCGCATCGGAACGCAACTGGAGCAGTTACGGCGATCAGGTGACCATGCCCGCGGGCGACACGATACTGCAGCGGCGGATGCTGACCGATCCGCAGACCAGCGGCGGTCTGCTGGTGGCTTGTGCGAAAGAAGCCGCGCCTGGCGTGCTGGAGATCTTCAAGACGCAGGGTTTTGCCGATGCCGCGGTCATCGGCCGGCTGGCGGCCGGTGCTCCTGCGGTCAATGTTATATAAGCGCCCATATCAAAATCAGAAAACGTTAACCGCCGATGAATTCTTTTCAATACCCCCTTGAGGGGTGCGCGGATTAACGCCGATAACATCAAAAAAGTCGGGAAATCCGCGTGCAGTGCGCTGTGTGATCTGGTTTGATCGGCGTTTATCTGCGGTTTCAGCAGATCAAGCGCTTCCGTTTTTACTCTTTAAGTATTTGTTTTTATTTGACTTTTATCAAAATTGCCAGCGGTTTCCACACCGTTTCCAGGATCAGTGGCTGTGCCGCCGCGGTGGGGTGCAGGTTGTCCGACAAAAAGTATTCGCGCTTGTCGGCAAAACCCTCGAGCAGGAAGGGCACCAGCGTTACCCGCCTGGCTTTGGCCACTTCCCTGAAGGTCGCCTGGAACTTTTCGGTGTAGGACTGGCC
>JBBQAO010000147.1:0-5755 GCA_038316355.1 Burkholderiales bacterium | reverse complement strand
GCTAACACCCCGCTTATAAATAAAAACAACATGGTGGCGCTGCTTATGGTGCCGCTGCTTAAACCCCCAACTGCTTAAAAAAACACGGCCGGGGAAACCCGGCCGTTTTTGTTTCTCCGCCGCTCAGGACTTCATGCTTTCCATGAACCACCCGGCCGGCAGTTTGCGGCCGATGCCCGCCGCCTGCGCGCGTTCGTAAATCACCGGCGCCACCGCCGCGAACTGCAGTCCCGTGCCGCCGTTGTTCTTGAACACCGTAATTTCTTCAGGGCTGCGGCGCCGCGGTGAATTGCCGGCCACCAGATCCGGCAGGTCGATGATTTTTTCCCAGCTGAGTATGCCCGCCGCCACCGGACCGGCAAGGTCGCCGTTGCCGTGATCGATCGCGCCCGATTTCGAATGCGCAACCACCAGCGCCGCACGGCGCAGCGTTTCATCATCCAGTTCGCGCCGGGTGCTGCCCTTGTCGCCGCTGACAATGGACACCACATGCGCGCCCGGCGCGAGCCAACGTCCGTCGAGCACCGACTCGCTGGCATTGGTCGCCGCAATCACGATGTCAGCGCCGGTAACCGCGTCCCGCGCGGCAGCGACGGCTTCCACGGCGAGACCCAGTTCATTGCGTGCCCGCGCGGCAAACGATTCGCGCCGAGCTGCAGTCGGACCATACACCCGCACCCGGCGCAGTTTGCGAACGGCACTGGCCGCCTTCAAGTGCCACCACGCCTGCTCACCCGCGCCGATCAATGCCAGATCGCCCGCATCCTCGCGCGCCAGCAGTTGCACGCTCAGCGCGCTGGTGCAGGCCACGCGCGCCAGCTGGATCAGTCCGTCGTGGATGATCGCCACCGGAGCGACGTCGCGGGTGCTGAATACCATGATCAGCCCGCAGTAGGTGCCGCCGGGGCCGCGCGCCAGCTTGTCGCGGCGCCTCCGGCCATCCACGTCGCCTTCGAACACCGCGTCAGAAGTCATGCGCAGCGTCATGTAGCCGTCACCGAAGAGCGCGCCTTCCATGCTTTTGAAACAATAGGTGACGCCGGGTTCATCCAGCGGCACCCGGGTCTGGCTGCGCGCGCGCTCCACCGACTGGCCATCGGCCATGGCACGGTATGCGCGTTCGAGTGCCGACATGCACGCCGCCAGATCGAATACGCGGGCAATGTCGTTATTGTCGAGCAGCAGCACGTGGTCAGGCATGGCGGAAAGCGCCCTTACTTTGCCAGACCGAGTTCGGTCATGATTGTTTTGGTCTGCGCATACTCGTTGTCCATATATTTGGCGAACTCCTTGCTGCGCAGAAAATTGGCGTCCCAAAACTGCTGGTCGAGCACCACCTTCCATTCGTCAGAGGCCACCACCCGGGACAACACATCCTCCCAGTACGCGGTCTGCGCTGCACTGAGCCCCTTCGGACCGATGATTGCCCGCCAGTTGGACAAGGACACATCGTAACCCTGCTCGCGCAGCGTCGGCACCTGGGCAAGATCGCCGCCCAGGCGTTGGGGGGCACTGACCGAAATGATTTTGACCTTGCCGCTGCGTACCTGTCCTATCGCAGTGCCAACAGCTGATGCGACGAGCTGGATGTGCCCGCCCATGAGCGCGGTCAGCCCTTCCGCGTTGGTCTTGAACACCACCACTTTCAGTCGGCGGACATCGACGCCCGCCGCTTTGGCCAGCATCGACAGGGCGAGGTGGTTGGTGCCGCCGCGGTTGCTGATGCCAACACTGACGGATTCCGGGTCCTTGCGCAGTTGGGCCACCAGGTCCTGTGCGTTGCGCAGGGGGGAGTCCGTGCGCACAGTGAAAGCCGTGAACTCGTTGATCATCAGCACGATCGGGGTGAAATCGGTAAATTGCTGCAGCCCGGAAATCGTGTTGGCGATCAGCGTCGGATTGCCGATTTCCAGATAATGCGCATTGCCCGGGAACTGATTGATGTAAGCACGGGATATGGTCTGGTTCCCACCGGGCTTGTTGAGCACCGTGACTGGAACCGGCACCAGCTTCTGCTCCTGCACGATTTTCTGGACCATGCGCGCGACCTGGTCGTTGCTGCCGCCAGGGGCAGACGAAACCACAATTTCCACCGTTTTATCGGGCCTCCACGACTGCGCAACACCCGCTGCGGAAGCTGTTGCCAGAACGATACCCAAGGCAACCAACACCACATGGTCAAATGCGATTTGCCTGCAAACCATGATCGCCTCCTCCTTGGCACGTTGTTAAGTGAATGGAACAACAAAGGGGGATCCGTGCGGAATACGCGCCACACGGTCACCATCTTGTTATGTACACCTTGCCTGCAAACCCGGGACCGCGCAAGCCGCGGACTGCCCTCAGGTTCTGATCTGCGGCGCAGTATCGTTGCCGATCAGCGCATACAGTGTCCGCGATTCAAACTCCCGGTGATAAAGGATGTACACCACCCACGCCGTGGCAATTATCATCAGGTAGGGATGGAGGAACCAGGTCATCGCCGCCAGCGCAAAATAATAAGCGCGCAAGCCCTGATTGAAATTGGTGCCGGCATAGGAAGTCACCAGTGCCAGACGGTTGATGTCGGCGGCGTGCTGCTCCGGGTTGTCCTTCGGTTGCTTGGGTGCCGCACCGATCAGCGTCGAGCAGAAACCGAGTTGCCGGATCGCCCACGAGAATTTGAAAAATGCATAAACAAAAATCAGCACCATCAGCATGATCTTGATTTCGAGCAGCCGCGTCGAAGCCTTGACCGTGAACGGCAGCCCGGAGACCACATCCATCGCCTGCTGCACATAACCCAGCAGCGCAATCAGCGCGCCCAGCACCAGCATGGTTGTTGACGCGAAAAACTGCGAGCTGCGGGTCAGGTTGCGCATGATGTTGACGTCGACCATGCGGTTCTCGCGCTCAATCATCCGCACCATCCATTCGCGGCGGTAACCGTCCATGGTGCTGTGCAGCGTAGGCACCGTTTTCGCACGCCACTCGGCGAACAGGGCATATCCGGCCCAGGACAGCAGGAAAAACAGACTGGCTGCGATGTCGTACCAGGTCAGGCTCAGTTCATTGAAAATACGCTCCAAGGGCACGACTCCTCCTCCAGTGACACTGTTCAGAGAAACAGCGTCAGCACACCAGTATAGCCATAGAGCCTGTTGTGCGAAATCTCGCCATTGCAGAAAAATCCGACCAGCGGCACATCACCCAGCGCCGTCTGGATCATTTTCAACTCTTCGGATTTGCCGCCGAGCAGCGCGCCGCCGCGCCCCAGGCAGGAGTAATACAGCGCACCGCGCGGACTGGTGTACAGACCTTCACGGATGCTGTCGAGCATGCGGGTCATGTCGGCGCGCGCAGTATCATGGTCGCGCCGGCAGAACTGCAGGCGCTGCCCCTTGCGCGCCTGGTCACCGATGGCGATCAGCTTGTTGCCGGGATCAATGCCGATCAGGTTGCGCACCACGTATTCGCCGGTATCACTGCCGGGCACCGACAGTCCGACAAAAATCTGCCCGCCGAGCTGTGCCAGCTCCTCGTTGGCGCTGATGCCGACATCGCTGCGCAGCACCTCCAGCGCGGGACGGCCATCAAGCTCGACGATGATGTTGTTCTGGGCGCCGGTGATTTCATGCGCGGGCCGTATCGGCGCGCAGCCCTGGGTGAGCCGTGTCGCCACCGTCACCGCATCGGAAAAAGCCACGCCCGACATGCCGCCCTGTTCCACGCCGTCGGCGAGCAGCGGATTGACGGCACCGCGCGAACTGGCGAGGCCACCCACCAGAAAGCCGCTTTCGGTGCGTTTGGCCAGCAGGCGGATCTGCTGCGCAATATCGCCGGACAGCGGATCGGCATGGACCACGGCGATGCTCGCGGGAGCCTCGCCGCACTGCAGATCGGCGGCCTGGATCTGCGCAGCCCCCGCAACGGCGCCGAAGACGCGAAAACTGTCCAGTGGGAAATCACCGATCATCACCGCGATCGCGGGTTCGTCGAGGTATTCGATGCCGGTGGCGCAGATACCGATGCCTACCGTACCCACCCAGTGCTTAACGCCGGTTACCGCGGCAAAATGGCGGTGGATGTCGGGCAAAACATCGGCGAAGGAATCCGTCACGTACAGAAAACCGAGATTGCCGTCGCCCGCACTTTTGTCTGCCCCCAACTGGGCCAGACAGTCCTGCGCCGCAACCCGCCAGTCAGCGGCTGCGGCGTGCCCGAGGCGGAATCCGGTCACGGGATATGGCGCATCAAACGCGCTTGATCCAACCCGGCAGGGCCTCGACGCGTTTCACCCAGGCTGCGACACCAGGATGCGCAGCGAGGTCGAAACCGCCTTCGGGAGATACCGCGGTGTAGCAATAACAGGCAAGGTCGGCGATCGACGGCCGTCCGCCGGCCAGCCATTCGTTTGTTTTCAGGCGCCCTTCGAGCACCGCCAGGCCATTTCGGCCGTACGCGGCATATTCTTCATAGTCGCCGATGGCGCGAATGCCGATTTTTTTTCCGCGCGCCCATTGCAGGCCGTAGTGCAGTTCGTTGTTCGACAACGCCAGCCATTGCTGCACCCCGGCCATGCCCGCCGCATCCTTCGGCAGCCATTGCTCGCCGCCGAATTTGCGCGCGAGGTAAACCAGACAGGCCGTCGAATCCCAGAACACCTGGTCCCCATCCACCAGTACCGGCACCTGGCCACGCGGATTCAACTTCAGGAAATCCGCAGTTTTGTGTTCTTTTTTTTCAGTGTCGAGCACCACCGTCTCAAAAGTCACCTTCAGCATCGACAGCAGCAGGCGCACTTTCCAGGCGTTGCCGGAAGTGGCGGTAATATATAGTTTCATGCGGGGCTCCGGGAGGAATGGATTTGAAACGCGATCCTAGCACGCAGCGCACGCCCGCCGGGCCGGCAAAGTTATAATGCGGCTCATCTTCAGAGGAAAATACCGTGAATCTGGACCGGGTCAGCTCCGGCTACGACGTGCCCGATGATTTCAATGTGATCATTGAAATCCCGATGCACGCCGAACCGATCAAATACGAAATGGAAAAAACCACCGGTGCGATGTTCGTCGACCGCTTCATGTCGACTGCCATGCGTTACCCGTGCAATTACGGCTATGTGCCGCACACCCTGTCCGGTGACGGCGATCCGGTGGACGTGCTGGTGCTGTCACCGGTGCCGCTGATTACCGGCGTGGTGGTGCGCAGCCGCCCGGTGGGCATGCTGAACATGGAAGACGAGGCCGGCAGGGACACCAAGATCCTCGCAGTGCCCATCGACAGGCTGACCCCGCTCTACTCCGCCGTCCGCTCCCCCGACGACCTGCCGAAGGGAACGCTGGCGCAGATTGCGCACTTCTTCGAGCACTACAAGGACCTTGAGCCCGGCAAATGGGTCAAGGTCCTGGGCTGGGTGGGTGCCGAAGAGGCTGGCCGCGAAATCCTCGAAGGCGTCAGGGGTTATCAGCAGGCGTCGCTCAAGCCGAAATTCTGAGCAGCCGGCGCTCCAGATCCAGAGCCGGCCGCCTTTCCAACGGGTGCCCTTGCGGGGTCAACGGCCGCTCTTGCGGGTCACCCACAGGCTCGCGACCATCGAAGTCGCCAGGACAATGCCGACGACGGCAAGAGCAAAGCCCACCGGTATCTTGTAAATATCGAGCAGCAACATCTTGATTCCGATGAACACGAGAATGAACGCCAGACCGTACTTCAGCAGATGGAAGCGGTTGGCGAGATCGGCCAGCATGAAATACATCGCGCGCAGCCCGAGGAT
>JBBQAO010000124.1:0-8814 GCA_038316355.1 Burkholderiales bacterium | reverse complement strand
CTCTGGGAATAAAACCGGACATTACGCCCGCGGGGATTCCCAGTCAAACAAAACCAACATACTGCCTTCAAGAGTGAAGATAGACAACAATTACAATAAAAACAATGGTTTATGCGTTACTTCTGCACTGTCTTACTTTTCTGCCACCGCGCCAACCCTGCCCCCACCACCATCACCCCCGCCAGCATCCAGAACACCCCCGACACCCCGACCACCGCGCCCATGGCACCAAAGGCCATCGGCCCGCTCATGCGCACGGCGTTGTTGACGGTGAGGCGCAGGCCCAGCGTCTGGCCGGAGCGGCCCTCGGCCGAGTTGGCGAACATCATGATCACCGTCAGCGGGATGCCGATGCCCATGCCGAGGCCGAACAGGAAAGAGATTGCGCCCAGCACCCAGGCGTTGGTCGAGAACGGCACCAGCGCAAAACCGACGGCGCCGATCAGAAACACCCACAACAGCAGTTTTTCGCCGGGATAACGCTCGGCCAGCCGCGCGAGGAAGGTGCGCACGATGAAGGCGGCGATAGCCAGCGTCGCCAGCACGGTGCCGATCGCCGATGCGGAGAGGCCGATGGTGTGGCCGTGGATCGGCACATAAAACTGGAACAGGTCGTACCCCAACTGCACCAGTCCGCCGGTGATCAGCATCAGCACCACGCTGCGGTCAAGCCAGGTGCGTGGCGTGGCGGTGCCCTTGATGCGGCCCCGCGCGGGCGGCAGGCGGCGGCCCAGCGTCAGCAGCAGCACGATCACCACCAGCGAAAGTGCTGCGGTAACGAGGCAGGCCCAGCCGTAGCCGAAGTGGTCAATCGACAATCCGGCGATCAGCGGGCCGAAGAAGCTCGTTGCAGCACCGATCATGCTGAAGTTGGCGAAATTGCGCGCGCGGTCCTCGGGCTTGCTGAGGTTGCCGATCAGGTTCTGCAGCGTGACGTGGAAAAACGACAGCGCGAGTCCGTTCAGGGCGGCTGCGGCATAAAACACCGGCAGCGTCGGAAAAAAATACATCAGCAGCAGCGATACTGCGGCGCAGGTCGCCGCAAACAGCAGCAGCTTGCGCGCGGCCTTGCGGTCGGCGAGTCCGCCGACAAACCAGGACAACAGTACCGGGAACAGGAACAGCAGGCCGCCGATGATGCCGACGGTGGTCGCCGACGCGCCGAGGTGCAGCGCGTACAGCGTCATCAACACCCGCATCGCGTTATTGCCGGTGAAATTGAAAAACGTCAGAGCAAGGGTGAGATGGATGGCGGGCACGGCAGTACGTCTGCAAAAACTGCTGATACAGGAGGGGCCACGTTTATATCACGTGAGCGCGGCTCCCTGCATGTCGCCGCCGGCTACACCTGTCTGCCGTTACCGGATGGCGACGGGTTTACCGCTTCTGGCAGACGGCTCGATTGCCTCCAGCACCGCGATGCCGTTGATCGCCTGCTCGGGCGGCACTGCGAAGGGGGCTTTCGCGGCCACGGCATCGGCGAAGGCCTCCAGGGTCAGTTGCTCCTTGACCACAGCCTGCAACGGAATGCGTTCGGGTTTGCCCTCAAGCCCGAGCACGGTGAGGTCAGTGTCGCCGCGCATCTCGATCCAGCCTTTGGTGCCGAAGGCATGCACGCGCCAGAGTTCGGCAGTGACAAAAATGGTACTCAGGCTGCCGGTCGCGCCACTGGCGAATTTGAGCAACATCGTGGTGGTGTCATCGATGTCGATGTCGGCGGGCAGTTTGCGCCGGCTGCTGTGCGCATAGACCTCGCTGACCAGTCCGGCAATCTGGATCATCGCGTCGAGCGTGTGGATGCCGCGCGCCGTCATGCCGCCACCCGGTGCCTCCGTGCGAGTCGAGCGCCAGATGCCGGGCTTCAGGCCGTAACCGGTGGGCCCGGAAAATTGCGCCTCCACATGCAGCACGTCACCGATGTCGCCGGCGCGGATCCGGCGCAGCATTTCAACGAACGCCGGCGCGTGGCGGCGGTTGAAGCCGATGCTCATGGTGACACCCGCCTTGCGGCAGGCATCGGTCGCCTGTTCGGCGCTGGCGCGGGTCAGGGTCAGCGGTTTTTCGACATAGACATGTTTGCCGGCTCTGGCGGCAGCCACGATCTGCGCATGGTGCTTCGAATGCGGCGTGGCGAGCACCACGGCGTCGATCTGCGGATCTGCAAGCACTTCGTCGTAGGAGGCGATGACGGGGACACCATATTTGCCGGTGTATCCGCCATGCCTCGAAGGATCGCGGGACACACCCTTGACGATGCGGATTTTACTGCTGTTCTGTACCGACTCGGTGAGGCGGTTACCCCAGCGCCCCAATCCGTAAATCGCTGCTTTCAACATGTCGATTTCTTTTCTGCAGTAAAGCGCCCGCCCGGGTTATTTTTTCGCCACTGGCCGCGCGGCACTGGTGAAGGTGAAATTGTCGTAGCTCATCTCGGCGACACGGAACCACAGGAACTGGTCGTTGCGGAATTTGAGCCACTGCGCGTAGATGCGTTTGAAATGCGGGCTTTTTGCGGCAGCCGCGTCAAAAATCTCGAACGTGGCCTTCTGCGCGGCCTCCATGATCGGCTTCGGAAACTGGCGCAGTTGCGCGCCGCCGCCGACGAGGCGCTTCAGTGCCTCGGGATTTTTCGCATCGTAACTCGCCAGCATGTGCACGTTGGCCTCAGCGCAGGCGGATTCAAAAATCGAGCGGTATTGTTTGGGCAGCGCCTCCCATTGCTTGATATTGACGATGGTCGAGAGCTGCGGCCCGCCCTCCCACCAGCCGGGGTAGTAGTAATACTTCGCCACCTTCTGGAAACCGAGTTTTTCGTCGTCGTAGGGGCCGACCCATTCCGCAGCGTCGATAGTGCCACGTTCGAGCGCCTGATAGATCTCGCCGCCGGCAATCTGCTGGCCGACCACGCCGAGTTTCGCCAGCACCTGGCCGGCGAGTCCGGCAACGCGCATTTTCAGGCCCTTCAGGTCGGCGAGGGTTTTGATTTCCTTGCGATACCAGCCGCCCATCTGCACGCCGGTGTTGCCGGTGGGAAACTGCACGCAGCCGTATTCCCTGAACAGCGCGGCCATGGCTTCGAGACCGCCGCCGTAATACATCCAAGCATTCTGCTGGCGCGCGTTGAGGCCGAAGGGCACCGCGGTGGCGAATGCAAACGCCGGATCCTTGCCGATGTAGTAATAGGGCGCGGTGTGCCCGCATTGCACGGTGCCGTTCTGCACGGCGTCAAGCACCTGCAGGCCGGGGACGATTTCACCGGCGGCGAATACACGAATCTGGAATTTGCCTTCGCTGCCTTCAGCGACGCGTTTCGACAGAATTTCTGCGGCGCCGTACAGCGTGTCGAGGCTTTTCGGGAAACTCGAGGCCAGCCGCCACTGGATCACCGGCTGCGCACGCACGATGGCGGGGGCTGCCACCGCGCCCGCCGCCAGACCGAGGCCGGCTTTTTTCAGGAATGAACGACGTTGCATGTTGCCCTCCCGCTATGGCTATAAGAGCCCATATCAAAATCAAAAAAACGTTAACCGCCGATGAACGCGGATGAACGCCGATCAAACCAGCTCACAAGGCGCGCTGAAGCCGGGCAATCATAATTTATCAAAAACAATTACTGCATTGATTCAATGTGCGGGTTTTACGACCCGTTTGATTTTTATCGGCGTTCATCCGCGTTCATCGGCGGTTTAATTGAATTTGGTCTTTCTGCTGTATTACTTAAGTAATTGATTTTAAACGATATTTTAAGTCCCGGCCAGCGTCATGCCTTCGACCAGGATCGAGCCGCACTGGCGCGAGCTGCGCCACGATATATCGCTGCCGATGGCGACGATGTTTTTGTACATGTCCTTCAGATTACCGGCGATGGTAATTTCCTGCACCGGGTAGGCAATCACGCCGTTCTCGACCCAGAAGCCCGCAGCACCGCGCGAATAGTCTCCCGTTACGCCGTTGACACCCTGCCCCATCATCTCGGTCACGAACAGACCGGTGCCGAGTTTTTTCAGCAACGCAGCAAAGTCTTCGCCGGTGTCCTTCATGATCAGGTTGTGGTTGCCGCCGGCATTGCCGGTGGATTTCATGCCGAGTTTGCGCGCGGAATAGCTGGCGAGAAAATATCCCTCAACCACGCCGTCCCTGACGATGTCGCGGGCACGGGTCGCCACACCCTCTTCATCAAACGGGCCGCTGGCGAGCGCCTTTGGGATATGCGGCAGATCACTCATCTGCACGCAGGGTGAAAAAATCTGTTTGCCGAGGCTGTCGAGCAGGAACGACGATTTGCGGTAGAGACTGCCACCCGACACCGCCGACACAAAATGCCCCATCAGACTGGACGCCACGCCCGCCTCAAACAGCACCGGCACCTGCGCGGTGGGCACCTGACGCGCCTTCAGCCGCGCCACAGCGCGTTCGGCGGCTTTGCGGCCTATGGATTCCGGCGCCGGCAAATCCGCCGGGTCACGTGACGTTTCATACCAGTCGTCGCGCTGCATGCCGTCGCCCTTGCCGGCGATCAGCGCGCACCAGATGCCATGGCGCGAACTCGGATAACCGGCGAGGAAACCGTCCGTGTTGCCGTAAATGAAATGCGACTGCTGCGTCGAGATCGTCGCGCCTTCGGAATTGGTGATGCGCTTGTCGACCTTGAACCCGGCGGCCTCGCAGGCCCGCGCCATTTCAATCGCGCGCTCCACCGGCATGTCCCAGGGATGCAGCAGGTCGAGGTCGGGAAATTCGCGCGCCAGCATGTCGGGATCGGCCAGCCCGGCGCAATCGTCAATGGCCGTGTAACGCGCGATCGCCAGCGCGGCATCGACGCTGTCGCGCACCGCCTGCGGTGCAAAATCCGAGCTGCTGGCGTGACCGCGCTGCTTGCCGATGTAGACCGTGACGCCAATGCCCTTGTCGCGGTTGTATTCGATGGTTTCGACTTCGCCCTGACGCGCGGTGACGGTCTGGCCGTAACCTTCGCTGACTTCGGCGTCGGCGGCGGTGGCACCGCGGCTTCTGGCGTAGGTCAGCGCGTCAGTGACGAGTTGCTGGAGTGCGGCTTTATCGTAGGAAAAAGGTTGTGATGCCATGGTTTTGCGCAGCGCCGGGAGCAATCCGGGCGTGAAAGGGCGTTATCATAACAGCTTCATTTTGCCCCTCATTTGACACCAGGTCCCGTGGACGACACTCCCGATTTCGATGAAGCCCCCAGTAAAAGCCAGCGCAAGCGCGACATGGACGCGCTGCAGGACATCGGCGAAGAGCTGACGCAACTGAACGAGCAGCAACTCGCCAGCGTCGAACTGCCCGAGAGCCTGCGTGACGCCGTGCTCGCCGCGCGCGCGATGAAACGCAACGAGGCGCGGCGCCGGCAGATGCAGTACGTCGGCAAGCTGATGCGTCAGGTCGATCCGGTGCCGATTCGCGCCAAAATCGACGGCTGGTTGTCAGTATCGGCGGAACATACCGCCCGGCTGCACCGGATCGAGCGCTGGCGCGAGCGCCTGCTCGCCGAGCCCGCGGCACTGGCCGAATTCATCGCCGCACACCCCGTCGCTGACAGCCAGCAGCTGCGCACGCTGATCCGCAACACCGAACAGGAGCGCGAACGCGGCAAGCCACCGAAGAATTTCCGCGCCCTGTTCCAGATGATCCGCGACGTGACGGAGGCGCAGAGCCCCCTCAATGTTCCTGAGAATGCGCCCGGAAATCAGCCTGAAGCCTGAAGTTATAATCCGCGCCATGTCCACTCCCGCAGAACTCATCATTGGCCTGGTCTCCATCAGCGACCGCGCCTCCAGGGGCGTATACAAGGACGAAGGCATCCCGGCACTGGAAGAGTGGTTCCGCCAGGCGATCAGCGAACCGCAGTGGCGCACCGTGACGCGGCTGATCCCGGACGAACAGCCGGTGATTGAAGCGACACTGAAGGAGCTGGTGGATAAAGAAGGCTGCCATCTGGTGCTGACCACCGGCGGCACCGGCCCCGCGCTGCGCGACGTGACACCGGAAGCGACACTCGCCGTGGCTGACCGCGAAATGCCCGGCTTCGGCGAACAGATGCGTCAGGTCAGCCTGAAATTCGTGCCGACGGCAATCCTGTCACGGCAAGTCGCGGTAATCCGCAAACAGGCTCTGATCATCAACCTCCCCGGCCAGCCGAAAGCGATCAAGGAAACGCTGGAAGGCCTGAAGGATGAAAACGGCAAAACGCTGGTGCACGGCATTTTCGCTGCGGTGCCCTATTGCATCGACCTGATCGGCGGGCCGTATATTGAGACCAACGATGCGGTGTGCAAGGCGTTCCGGCCGAAGTCGGCGATCAGAACCAAGACGTAACTTCGTGATTATGTAATTGAGTGACTGGGTGATTCGTTACAGCCAACCTCACAATCACTTAATCACCTGGTCACTCAATCACCCAATCACATAATTACTTAATCACTCACTTACCCGCCATGCTGGAAACCATAGAAATAGAATCCGCACCAAACCCCGTGGCCGCCGTAATCTGGATGCACGGCCTCGGCGCCGACGGCAATGACTTCGTGCCCATCGTCAACGAGATCGACCTCTCCGGCGTGGCCGGCGGCATCCGTTTTGTGTTTCCGCATGCGCCAACGCGCCCGGTGACCATCAACAACGGCCACGTGATGCGTGCCTGGTATGACATTGCCTTCGGCGACCTCGAAGGCAATACGCGCCGCGCCGACGAAAACGGCGTGCGCGAATCGCAGGCGCAGATCGGGCAACTGATCGCGCGCGAAAACAGCCGTGGCATCGTCGCTGGAAAAATTGTGCTGGCCGGATTCTCTCAGGGCGGCGCCGTCGCGCTGCAAACCGGGCTGCGTTATCCGCAACGGCTGGCCGGCGTGATGGCCTTGTCCACATATCTGCCGCTGGCGGAGAGTTTCGCGCAGGAAGCAGCGCCCGCCAACGCCAAAACAGCCGTATTCATGGCCCATGGCACGCAGGACCCGGTGGTGCCTTATGCCATGGGCAACGCCTCGCACACACGCCTGACACAGGCGGGTTATGCTGTGGACTGGCACGAATATCCGATGGCACATTCGGTGTGCCTCGAAGAAATCACCGACATCGGCCACTGGCTGGGCAAGGTGCTGGGTTGATGTATTGATTATGAAAAATCAGAAAACGTTAACCGCCGATGAACGCGGATTAACGCCGATGAAATCAAAAAAAGTCGGAGAAGCCGCACCTTGAATCAAGGTAGGCCCCTGTTTTTAAGTAATTATCACTTCAGCGATTGTTAAGTTGGTTGGATCGGCGTTAATCCGCTTCATCGGCGGTTTAATTGGATCTGATCTTTCTGTCAGGCGCTCTTATCAGCCATAATAAAAATCAAATGATGTCCGGGAGGATCTGAAATGAAAACCGCAATCACGCTGGGCGTCATCGCCTGCACCATCATGCAAGCCACAATCGCCGCCGATTACCCGAACCGCCCGGTGCGCATCATCGTGCCCTTCGGCGCCGGCAGCGCGACCGACGTTGTCGCGCGCACCATCGGCCAGAACCTCGGTGAAGCGCTGGGGCAGGCGATGGTCATCGACAACCGCGCCGGCGCCAACGGCACCATCGGCGCGGAACTCGCGGCCAAGTCGCCGAAAGACGGCTACACGCTGCTGATGAGCACCAACACGCCGAGCGCCGCTGCTCCGAGCCTGATGAAAAAAATCAATTACGATCCAGTGAAGGATTTTGCGCCGATTGCGCGCATCGGCACCATCGCCTTCGTGCTGGTGACCAATCCGTCGCTGCCGGCAAAGTCGATGAAGGAACTGATCGCGCTCGCCAAACAGCAGCCGGGCAAACTCACCGCCGGCTCGGGCAGCGCCGGCAGCCTGGTGCCGGTGTTCATGCTGCAGCAGATGGCCGGCATCGAATTGAACCACGTGCCCTACAAAAGCATCCCCCCGGCGCTCACCGACGTGATGAGCGGCCAGATCAACATGGTCTATGCCGACATGGTCACCGGTTCACCGCAGGTCAAGTCGGGCAAGGTGCGGGCGCTGGGTGTGACCTCGAAAAAACGCGACCCGCTGCTGCCCGATGTGCCGGCGATTGCCGAGACCGTCAAGGATTTCGAACTGATCGCGTGGTTTGCACTGTTCGCGCCGGCCGGCACGCCGCAGGCCATCGTTGACCGGCTCTCCACCGAAGCGCAGAAAATTCTCGCCCGCGGAGATGTGCGCGAACGCTTTGCGGTGATGGGCATCCAGGTGGCACCGCTGAGGCCGGCCGAACTGGGCAAATTCCAGAAAAGCGAACTCGAAAAATGGGCGAAGCTGGCCAAGGCCGCGAACATCATCCCTGAGTAATGGATCACCGGCGGCGCTGGTGCGCCGCCGGCGCCGCCCTAGAACGAGAAGTTCACCTTCGGCGCGAAAGTAACGATCGGCTTCGGCGGCGCGGTCTCGCGCACGTAAATGTCGTAGAGCAGCAGCCAGCGCCGGGTATTCGGGTCGGCGACGGGTTCGACGCCGTGAAACGAATTGTCGGTCTTGAAAAATGCAAACAGCGAATTCGGTGCAAACGGGTGCGTGTGCAGCCGTGAAAAACCGGCGCGATCGTGATGCGGCCCGCCCGGGCACCTGAACTCGGGATCGTTGGGCAGGTACATCGACGTGCCCATGTGCACCTGCGACAAGTCGGGCGGCAGATAAAACAGCATCGTCACCACTTTGCGCGGGGAATCCGTGTGCGGCCAGAGCTTGTAATTGGTGATGTGATGTACCTGAAGGGTCTCTGACTGGAACTCATGTTCGGTCGAGTAATTGTATCGCTGCTCGAGGAAAG
>JBBQAO010000031.1:0-35912 GCA_038316355.1 Burkholderiales bacterium | reverse complement strand
GCCTTCTTCCAGATAACGCATTGCCTTGCCGCGGATATAGGGTTCCGCGACCTGCTCGATATTCAGCGCCGACTGCACACGGCTTTGCAGACCGGCATGGCGCATCGCATCCTGCAGCGCCAGCGCATTCATCACCGTCGCCAGCATGCCCATGTAATCGGCGGTAGCGCGATCCATGTGCGAAGCCGCCGGCGCGACCCCGCGAAAAATATTGCCGCCACCGATGACCACGGCAATCTCGACGCCGAGACGCGCAACTTCCGCAACTTCCGCAACAATGCGGTCTATGGTGTCGCGATTGATGCCGTAACTGTCGTCACCCATCAGCGCTTCCCCGCTCAGTTTGAGGAGGATCCGCTTGTAGGCTGGTGCTTGTGCCATGATTTCGCTTAACTTATTGTTTTTAAATATATTTTTAATTATGCCTGCTGCCGCGCCTGCCCGACCTGCGCCATCACTTCCGCGGCAAAATCGTCCTTTTTCTTCTCAATGCCCTCGCCCACCACATAAAGCGTGAAGCCGGCCACACCGGCATTGGCGGATTTAAGCAACTGCTCAATGGTCTGCTTGTCATTCTTGACGAAAATCTGACCGAGCAGCGTCACTTCCTTGAGGAATTTCTGCACCGAACCCTCGACGCGTTTGACCATGATTTCCGGCGGGATCGCCTTGCCGGACTTGGCGGCATCGTCAGCCGCTTTCTCCGCCGCCACGCGGCGCTCGGTTTCAATGGCATCGGCCGGCACCCCGGAAGCATCCAGCGCCTTCGGTTTGCTCGCCGCGATATGCATCGCGATGTCCTTGCCCAGCGCGTCTTCACCGCCGACCAGATCCACCAGAACGCCGATTTTTGCGCCGCCGTGGATATAGGAAGCAAGGCGCCCCTTGGCATCAAAGCGCACAAAACGGCGGATACTGACGTTTTCACCGATCTTGCCGATCAAGGCCTTGCGCCGCTCATCAACCGTCGTGCCGTCCAGCGGCAATCCCGACAGTGATGTGACATCTGCCGGTTTTGTCTCCGTAACCAGTTTCGCCAGTGCGGCGGTGAATGCCAGGAAATCGTCGTTCTTGGCGACAAAGTCGGTTTCGCAGTTGACCTCGATGATCGCGCCGAGCTTGCCATCCGCGGCAATATGCACCGCAACCACACCTTCAGCCGCGATGCGTGAGGCCGCCTTGCTCGCCTTGTTGCCGAGTTTGACCCGCAGGATCTCTTCGGCCTTGTCCATTTCGCCGCCAGCCTCGGTCAGCGCCCTCTTGCATTCCATCATCGGGGCATCGGTTTTCTCACGCAGTTCCCGCACCATGCCCGCTGTTATTTCCGCCATTGCTGCCATTCCTCTTGCGCCAATTAAAAAAAAGGGGCTGCACGCCCCTTGAAGGTGTCGTGGAGCCCGCTCAGGCTGCGGCCGTTTCGCCGTCATCAACCTCGACGAATTCGTCGGAGCCGCCTTTGACAATCTCCTGGATGCTGGTGCTGCGTCCTTCAAGCACGGCGTCCGCCATGCCGCGCGCGTAGAGCTTGATCGCGCGGTTCGAGTCATCGTTGCCCGGAATCACGTAATCCACGCCATCCGGCGAGTGATTGGTATCGACGACACCGATGACCGGGATGCCGAGTTTTTTTGCTTCGGTAATCGCGCCCTTCTGGTAACCGACGTCGATCACGAACAGCGCGTCAGGCAGGCTGTTCATGTCCTTGATGCCGCCCAGGCTGCGCTCGAGCTTGGCAATTTCACGCTCGTATTGCAGGCCTTCCTTTTTCGACAGCTTCTCGAACGAGCCGTCTTCGCGCATCGCCAGCATGTCTTTCAGGCGCTGAATCGACTGTTTGACCGTCTTGTAGTTGGTCAGCATGCCGCCAAGCCAGCGATAATCCACGTAGGGGGAGCCACAACGCTGGGCTTCTTCGCGCACGATCTCGCGGGCCTGGCGTTTGGTGCCGACGAACAGGATGCTGCCCTTGTTCGAAGTCAGCTGACGCACGAACTTCAGTGCGTCCTGGTAGAGGACGATCGTCTTTTCGAGGTTGACGATATGGATCTTGTTACGATGACCGAAAATATACGGTGCCATTTTCGGATTCCAGTAACGCGTTTGATGGCCAAAATGTACACCGGCCTCAAGCATTTCGCGCATGGTGACTGACATGGTGCAATTCTCCAGTTAGGGTTAATCCGCCACCTGTCCATTGCGACCCGGAAATCCGGGCACCCTTAACGTCGACAGGTGTGTGGGGTTGTTGCCGGCGCCGGCCGCACAAAGTATGCAGCCACAGAACCAGGCTAACCTCTTATTTTAACACGCAAAGACATTTGCCCTCAAGCCATGCAGCCGTCCCGGATGACAGTCGCGAAAATACCTGCCGCCAGCGCCGAAACCCGAATTTTTTGAATGGTTACAAACTGTTAGAATCGCCCCTCCAAGCAACAACCCATACCTGCGCAGTCCCGCCGCGCTCTTCAATAACGCTGTCATGCCCGTCAATCTCAAGAATCAGCAGGAAATCGGGGACATGCGGGTCGCCGGCCGGCTCGCCGCCGAAGTCCTGGATTTCATCACCCCCCACATCAAGGCCGGCATCACCACTGGCGAACTCGACCGTCTGTGCCACGATTACATGGTCAATGAACAGGGCGCGATCCCGGCACCGCTGCACTACACACCGCCGGGTTACACGCCCTACCCCAAATCGATCTGCACTTCGGTCAACCATGTCGTCTGCCACGGCGTGCCCGGAGAAAAAAGGCTCAAAAACGGCGACATCATCAATGTCGACATCACCGTCATCAAGAATGGATTCCATGGCGACACCAGCCGCATGTTCTGCGTCGGCGCGCCGTCGATCCAGGCGCGCCGGCTGATCGACCTGACCTACGATTGCATGTGGCGCGGCATCCGCGCCGTGCGGCCGGGCAACACCCTTGGCGACATCGGCCATGCCATACAGGTGCATGCCGAAAAAAACGGCTGCAGCGTGGTTCGCGAATTCTGCGGACACGGCATCGGCCGCAATTTTCATGAAGAGCCGCAGATTCTGCACTACGGCCGGCCCGGCATGGGCATGCGCCTGGAGACCGGCATGATTTTCACCGTCGAACCGATGATCAACGCCGGCCGCGCGGATATCCGGCAACTGGCCGACGGCTGGACCATCGTCACCAAGGACCACAGCCTGTCCGCGCAGTGGGAGCACACCGTGCTGGTAACTGACAGCGGCTACGAAGTGCTGACCGTATCCGCCGCGACTCCCGCAGCACCCGCCTGAACACAAGCGCAACCGGCAAACCACCTCCGCTCTCGCATGAGCAACGTCCAGGAAGCTCCGACCCGCGCGCCGCGAATCAGCCCGCAGGATGTCCAGCGTGCTGCGTTGGCAGAAGACCGCGCAGCACTGCGACAGCAGTTTGAAGCAGGAAAGCTGGGGCACGAAGTGCTGCGGCGCCTGACGCTGTTGACGGATCGCCACCTGCGGCTGGCGTGGAAATCGCACCAGATGCCGGGCGAGATCGCGTTGATTGCCGTCGGCGGCTATGGCCGCGGCCAGCTGTTTCCCCACTCCGACGTCGACATCCTGATCCTGCTGCCGGCATCGCCCGACGCAGCGCTGCGCGAAAAACTCGAAGCGCTGGTCGGCACCTTCTGGGACATCGGACTGGATGTCGGACACAGCGTGCGCACGCTGGAAGAATGTCTCGAAGTCGCCTCCGGCGACGTCACGGTGCAGACCAACCTGCTCGAGTCCCGGTTGATCACCGGCAACCGCGACCTGTACCGGCGCTTCACGCGCAAGGTACAGCAGTCGATCGATCCCGCGGCATTCCTCAGTGCCAAGCGCATCGAACAGCAGGAACGGCACTCGCGGCACCAGGAAACCAACCTCGAACCCAATCTCAAGGAAAGCGCCGGCGGTCTGCGCGACCTGAACACCATTCTGTGGATTTCACGCGCCGCCGGCCTGGGCCGGACCTGGCTTGAGCTGGCCCGGCGCGGCTTCATCACCCGCGACGAAGCCCGCGCCATCAGCCGCCACGAACGGCTGCTGGAACTGCTGCGCATCCACCTGCATTACCTCGCCGGGCGCCGTGAAGACCGCCTGCTGTTCGATCACCAGACCGCACTCGCCAAACAGCTTGGTTTCGCCACCCGGATCAACCGGCGCGCCAGCGAACGCCTGATGCAGCGTTATTACCTGACGGCAAAGTCGGTATACCTGCTCAACACCATCCTGCTGCAGAACCTGGAGCTGCGCATCGCCCCGCCTGCCAACCGCTCGGTGGTGACGCCGCTCAATCCGCGCTTCGTGATCCGCGGCGAACTGCTGTCCGCACCGGACCCGACCATATTCGAACGAGATCCCTGCACGATACTCGAAGTGTTTTCATTGCTGCAGCAGCACGGCATCAAGGGTATCGGCGCGGTGACGCTGCGCGCACTCTGGCGCGCGCGCCGGCGCATCAATCCGGCGGCACGCCGCGACCCGCACATGCACGCGCTGTTCATGGACATCCTGCGCAGCCCGACGCGGATGATCCGCGAACTGCAACGCATGCACCGTCTCGACATCCTTGCCCGCTACATCCCCGCTTTCGGCCGTGTCACCGGCCAGATGCAACATGACCTCTACCATGTCTATACGGTCGACGAACACATCCTGAAAGTGGTGCGCAATGTGCGCCGCTTCGCGGTGCCGGAACTGGCGCACGAATTTCCGCTTTGCAGCCGCTTGATGAGCGAGTTCGACAAACCCGAACTGCTCTACCTCGGCGGACTGTTTCACGACATCGCCAAGGGCCGCGGCGGTGACCATTCCGAACTGGGCAAGGCCGATGCCCTGCGCTTCTGCAAGACCCACGGTCTGTCGCAGCCCGATGCCGACCTGGTGGCATGGCTGGTGGAACAGCACCTGGTGATGTCGGCGACTGCGCAAAAGCAGGATCTGACCGACCCCGACGTGGTGCGCAGCTTCGCACAGCGCGTCGGCGACGAGCGGCATCTGATCGCGCTCTACCTGCTGACGGTTGCCGACATCCGCGGCACCAGCCCCAAGGTCTGGAATGCATGGAAAGCCAAACTGCTGGAAGACCTGTTTCACGCCACGCGGCGCATGCTCACCGGCGAACGCAGCGGACGCCAGGACGGCCAGCGCGGCCGCCAGGAAGACGCGATGGTACGGCTGCGGCTGTATGCCGTCCCTGAGAAGGATTATCAGGAATTCTGGAAACAGCTGGATACAGCGTATTTCCTGCGCCATGAAGCACAGGAAATCGCCTGGCACACCCGCCATCTGCATCGCCACGTCAACTCCGCAGTGCCGGTGGTCAAGGCGCGCCTGTCGCCGGTCGGCGAAGGCCTGCAGGTGCTGGTCTACGTTCCCGACCAGAAAGAACTGTTTTCCCGGATCTGCAGTTTTTTTGAGAGCATCAGCTTCGATATTTTCGAAGCCAAGATCCACACCACGCGCCACGGTTACGCGCTTGACACCTTCCAGATCCAGGACGCATCAAACCGGCAGCCCGAATACCGCGACCTGATCAGCTACATCGAATACGAACTGACCGACCGCCTGTCCGGCAAGGGGCCGCTGCCGCCGCTGACCAAACCGCGCCTGAGCCGGCAACTCCGGCATTTCCCGATTACGCCGGAAGTTTTCATCCAGTCGGACGAGCGCGGCACCTACCGCATGTTATCCATCGTCGCCGGCGACCGCCCAGGCCTGCTGTCACGCATCTCGCGCACGCTGACCGCCTTCGATATCAATCTGCATGCGGCGAAGATCAACACCCTGGGCGCTCGTGCCGAAGACACCTTCGTCGTCAGCGGCGCCGCACTGAGCAATCCGAAAACCACGGTGCGCTTTGAAAGCGAATTGCTCGATCAACTGCGGGTCTGAACCGCAGGCTCAGACGTCACCCTCAGTCGTCGTCGCTCATTCGTCAACCATCTCCTGCCCCGGAAACAGCTCTTCGGTAAAACCGAAATTGCGCAGGTCGCGGATGCGCATCGGATACAACACGCCGTCGAGGTGATCGCATTCGTGCTGCACCACCCGCGCATGAAAACCCTCCACCGTGCGATCTATCGCGTTGCCGTTCGCATCAAAACCCTGGTAGCGCAGGCGCAGACGGCGCGGCACCAGTCCGCGCATGCCCGGCACCGACAGGCAACCTTCCCAGTCCTCCTCGGTCTCCGCGTCCGGCATGGTGATCACCGGGTTGATCAGCGCAGTCTGCGGCACAGGCTCAGCATCGGGATAACGCGGATTGACCGTGACGCCGAAAATGACCACGCGCAGCAACACGCCAATCTGCGGCGCCGCCAGCCCCGCGCCGCTCAGGGCCTGCATGGTGTCCTCCATGTCGGTGATCAGTGCGTGTAATTCCGGTGTATCTAAACGCTCCACCGGCCGCGAGATTTGCAGCAGGCGTTCATCACCCATGCGCAGTACCGGCCTAACGGCCATGGTGTTGCACCAGGCTGGCAAGAATGACGGCGACGCGACGCATCGCTGCGTCCGCCACAGCAGTGATTTCAGCCATGGCCACGCCTTCGGCATTGGTGCCGCGTCCGGCTGCCGCGTTGACCACCACGCACAGCATCGCGTAATCAAGGCCCATCTCGCGCGCCAGCGCCGCTTCCGGCATGCCGGTCATGCCGACCACATCGGCACCATCACGCGCCATGCGATCGATTTCCGCCGCAGTCTCCAGCCGCGGCCCCTGCGTGGCCCCGTAGACACCGCCGTCGCGCAAGGCTTCGCCCGAAGCTGCAGCCGCCTGCAGCAAGCGACTGCGCATTGCGCCAAGGAACGGCCGTGTGAAATCGATGTGCTGCAGCGGTTGTGCAACACCGTCAAAAAAAGTGCTTTCCCGGCCATGGGTGTAATCGATGATCTGGTCCGGCGCCAGCAGAGTGCCCGGACCCAGTTCCTCACGGATGCCGCCGACCGTCGCCACCGCAATGACCGCGCGCACACCCTGCGCGTGCAGGGCGAGGATATTGGCGCGGTAATTGATCCGGTGCGGGGCAATGGTATGGCCGTCGCCATGGCGGGCGAGAAACACGACCTCCACCCCATGCAACCTGCCGATCGTCAGCGCCGCCGAAGGTTCGCCACAGGGCGTGGTCATCGCCACCCTCCTCGGAACCTCAAGCTCCGCCAACCGGTTCAGGCCGCTGCCGCCGATGATGCCGAGCATGGCCTGCGCTTCAGTCCTGTTCGTCCTGGCGCAGGGCATAAACCGCAGCCAGATTACGCCACAGCCCGCGCACATCCATGCCGTAACCGAACACATAACGGTCAGGCACCGGCGTTCCGATGAAATCAGCGGCAATCGGTTTGGTCTTGGCCAGCTGTTTATCGGCAAACACCGCGATCAGCACCCGTCGCGCTCCCGCGTCCAGCAAGCGGCGGCGAATTGCCGCCAGCGTATGCCCTTCGTCGAGAATGTCATCGACAATCAGCACGGTCCGATCCCGCACCGCCGCCGGCACATCCACCCGCCAATCCAGTTCGCCGCCGAGCGTGGCATCGCCGTAACGCGTTACATCCACATAATCAAAGTCCAGCGGGAACGGCAACAGCGGCAGCAAATGCCCGGCGAACACCACGCCGCCACGCATCACCGCCAGCAGCAGAGGCTGCTCTTCACCCAGGGCCGTGGTAATTTCGTCTGCAACGCGCGCCACCGCCTTCTCAACGGCCTCAGGCGCCAGCAGCACTTCGGAACGCGCCAGCAGGTCCCTGGCTTCTGCAGCTGAAAGCGACAAGGAATGACTCAATAGGTAAAGGTGACAACATCGTCGTCCATCGCCTGCTCGATGACATAGGCGCCGCCGATGATTTCATCGATCTCCGGGATCAGGTCGTCGCCCCACAATTCCAGGGTCGGGGTGCAGACCTTGAAGCGGACTCCCGCCTCGTGCGCATCCTTGATGAAATCGTAAACACTCTTCAGCGCGCCCTCGGTAACGAACAGTTTTTCGGCAACACCCTTCTTCGCCAGTTCCCCGGCGCGAGCCGTCAGGATCACCTCAACCTCGTAGTCCATCGCGGCTGCCACCGTCGCCTGGAAAAACGGCGCTCCCAGCTCGGGCACATTGGAGGGATCGGTATTGACCATGATGATCATCAGTTTTTTTGCCATGTCGGACCTTGACGGGGTAATGCCAGCAGCCGATTATATCCGGGCGACTGCAAGGTCCCGGTTTCCTCTCAGCCGCTTTCCTTTCAGCCGCTTTCCTTTCAGCCAGTTTCCTTTCAGCCAGTTTCCTCTCAGCCGCTTTCCTCTCGGCCGCTTTCCTTTCAGCCGGTTTTCCCTGAAACCTGCGGCTCGAGCAGTGCAATCAGCTCCTGCTCGTCAATGATCGGGATGCCGAGCGCCTGCGCCTTGTCCAGCTTGCTGCCGGCGTCGCTGCCGGCCACGACAAAATCGGTTTTTCTCGACACGCTGCCGGTCACCTTGCCTCCTGCCGCCTCGATGCGCGCCTTCGCATCATCCCGGCTCATGCCCGGCAGCGCTCCGGTGAGAACAAAAGTCTTGCCGGCCACCGCGCCGGCCACCGCCGCCCGGGGCGCACCGGCTTGATAACGCACCCCGGCGGCACGCAATCCGGCAATCACCTCCAGATTGTGCGGCTCCGCAAAAAAATGCGCCACGCTTTGCGCAACAATGGGTCCGACATCCGGCACCTGCTGCAGCACTGCCGCATCGGCTGCAACTACGGCTTCGATGCTGCCGAAATACTGCGCCAGATCGCGCGCCGTACTTTCGCCGACATTGCGTATGCCCAGCGCGTAAATCAGCCGCGCCAGCGTGGTATCGCGGCTCTTGTCGATGGCTGCCAGCACATTGGTCGCTGATTTTTCGCCCATGCGTTCAAGCCCGGTCAGCTTCTGCTCATCCAGCACATACAAATCAGCAGGCGTGCGCACCAGGTTCTGCCCGACCAGCTGCTCCACCAGCTTGTCCCCCAGGCCCTCGATGTCCAGTGCGCGGCGCGACGAAAAATGCAGCAAGGCCTGCTTGCGCTGGGCGCTGCAATACAAACCGCCGCTGCAGCGGGAGGCCGCTTCATCTTCCTGCCGCACCACCAGAGAATCGCAAACGGGGCAGCGCGCCGGCATCACAAAACGGTCTTCCCTGCGGCGTGGCCCCGAGGTCGCCACGCGCACAACTTCGGGGATCACATCGCCGGCACGCCGCACCACCACGGTATCGCCGACATGCACATCCTTGCGCCGCACCTCATCTTCGTTGTGCAGCGTGGCGTTGGTGACATTGACGCCACCGACGAACACCGGTTGCAGCCGCGCCACCGGTGTCAGCGTGCCGGTGCGCCCGACCTGCACATCAATGCCGAGCACCACGCTGGTCGCTTCTTCCGCTGGAAACTTGTGGGCTATGGCAAACCGCGGTGCCCTTGCGACATGGCCCAGCTGCTGCTGCGCCGCCAGGCTGTTGACCTTGTAGACCACGCCGTCGATGGCGTAGGGCAAACCAGCGCGTGCCTCGCCAATGCGGCAGTAATACTCGAGCAGACCGGCCGCGGCGCGCACCACGGCGCGTTCCCGCGCTACGCGGAATCCATTTTTACCAATAAAATCAATTAGTTGCGAATGACTCTCAAATTGCGCTGCGACTTCGGCAACACCCAGACCATAGGCAAAAAACGTCAGCTTGCGACCGGCCGTGATGCGCGGGTCGAGTTGGCGCAGAGAACCTGCCGCAGCATTGCGAGGATTGACGAACAGTTTCCCGTCCTGTGCCTGCTGCTGCTGATTGAGTCGCTCGAAATCCGCACGCAACATCAGCACTTCGCCGCGCACTTCCAGCAACTGTGGCGCAGGGGTCTGTGTCAGCAGCAAAGGAATCGAACGGATAGTACGCAGGTTTACCGTGACATCCTCGCCGGTGTAACCGTCACCGCGCGTGGCGCCACGGACAAATTTTCCGTTTTCGTAGATCAGGCTGATTGCCAGCCCGTCGAACTTGGGTTCGACCGCGTACTCGATATCCTCCTGCCCCAGCGCTACACTTACGCGCCGGTCAAAAGCCTCGACCTCTTCAGCTGCGAAGGCATTGTTCAGCGACAGCATCGGCTGGCGATGCGGGGCTTGTGCGAATTCCGCCAGCGGCGCGGCGCCGACGCGCTGTGTCGGAGAATCGCTGGTGATCAACTCAGGATGCGCGGTTTCCAGTTCCTGCAGCTCGCGGAACAAGTAGTCGTAATCGGCATCGCTGATCGACGGTTCATCGAGCACGTAATAGCGATGATTGTGTTGCTCGATTTCCCGGCGGAGGCCTGCGACGCGCTCCCGCAGCGCGCCCGCGGTCATGCAAACAGCCGTTGCGCCCGCGGACTTCCCGCCGGAATCTGGCGCTCGGCCATGGTCTTGCAGATTCCCTGCAACTGGGTTTTGATGCGCGCCAGGCCGGCATCCTGCAGCGGCACGCGGTTGTCGTCGACGACAAATCCGCCCAGCATTTCGGCGATCACCGTGCCGGCCTGTGCCATCTGCTCCAGTGCTGCCGCACCATCAGCGACGCGCGGCACATCGAGGAGCAATGTCAGTCCGGAAGTCTGCATCGCGGCAAGCCGTTCTTCGGAGAACGCCTCGGACTCGTGATTCTCCATCGTGAACAGGGTCTGCCCGCTGTCATTCCGCCAGTGGAACATGCCGTCCGCCTCGAGGCTGAGCCCGGCGGCCAGCGCCGCGGCGGCAACCTGCTCCCCCGCAAACGCCCCGCCCGACTGCGCCACCACATTCAGCCCGATCGCGACATCCATCTCGCCGCAGAACGCGTCGAGTTCGCGCGCCGCCTGCAATGCCGCCGCCGTATCGTCGATCTGGACTTCACCGCCGTGCCGCCCGGCCCAGGCCCGCAGCGCGTCACAGAAGCCGTTGATTTGCGGCGCATGCACCGGCCCCGCGCGGTTGACCAGTTGCAGCGCCGCCAGCAGCCGCCGGCAGTCGCCATGCGTGCCGCGGCCCAGCACCTGCCACACGCCGGCCGCTTCGTCCCAGCCCAGCAGCCGCGCCGGCTTGCCCAAAGTCAACAGTTGGGACAGCAGTTCGCGCAGCGCGGCATCACCGGCAGGCTCATTCAATTCGATGTCCGCAGCAAATTCAATCACCGGATCCGCGCCGTCAGTGGTGACCGGCGCCGGATCCGCCACCACCGGTTCGGCGGCTGCGGGTCCGTCCAGACGGGGTTCGATGCGCCGCGAGGCGGTCGATTGCGGCGGCGCCGTCTTCAGCAGCACATCGTCATGCCCGCCTTCGAAGGCGCGCTCCAACCGCTGCCGCAGCTTGCGTTCCTGCCACAGGTTGAACGCATAAACCCCGCCGACCACCGCCAGTCCGATTGCCGCCAATGCGATCTGCAGGTCGCTCATGCGGGATCAAGCCGCCTCTTCCGTGAGTTTCATCGCGGCATCAATATCCACCGCCACCACCCGCGACACGCCGGGCTCCTGCATGGTGATGCCGAGCAACTGGTTGGCGATTTCCATGGTGATCTTGTTGTGGCTGATGAACACGAACTGCGACTGCTCGGACATTTTTTTCACCAGTTCGCAGAAACGCCCGGTGTTGTGGTCGTCGAGCGGCGCATCGACCTCATCCAGCATGCAGAACGGTGCCGGATTCAGTTTGAATATGGAGAACACCAGCGCCATCGCGGTCAGCGCCTTCTCACCACCCGACAGCAGGTGGATCGAGCTGTTTTTCTTGCCCGGCGGCTGGGCGATGACCTGGATGCCGCAGTCGAGGATCTCCTCGCCGGTGAGCAGCAGCCTGGCGTTGCCGCCGCCGAACAGCGCCGGAAACATTTTCGAGAAATGGGCATTGACCTCGTCGAAGGTCGACTGCAGACGTTCCCGCGTCTCCCGATCAATGCGGCGGATGGCGTCCTCCAGCGTGCTCATCGCCGAGGTCAGATCTTCCGACTGCGCGTCGAGGTAGGTCTTGCGCTCGCGCGCCGCCTCCAGTTCTTCCAGCGCTGCCAGGTTCACCGCACCCAGTTCCTTGATTTCCGCGTTCATGCGGTTGATCTCGGACTGCAGCGATCCCGAGCGCGTGCCTTTTTCCAGCTGCTGCGCCAGTGCCGCATCGTCGGCACCGGCCTCTGCAAGCTGCTGCGCGTACTGCTCTTCGTTGATGCGCGCTTCCTGTTCTTTCAGCTTCACTTCGTTGATGCGCTCGCGCAGCGGAGCCAGCTTCTGCTCGGCCTCCATGCGCTCCTGCTCGACCGCCTTCAGTTGCGCTTCGGTCGCCTCCAGCGCATCGCGGGCCTGCGCCAGCGCCTGCTCCTTGGTGCCGCGCAGAGACAGCGCGATCTGCAACTGGCTTTGCCAGGGCGACTCGTCAAGCCGCGACAGGGCTTCCTGCTCGGCGGCCAGCCCCTGGCGCAGCCGCTCGATGTTTTCAGTGGCGGTGACGATCACCCGCTCGATTTCGCCGATCTTGTTCGACGAGGTCTTGCCCTGGAATACGGCCTCCTGCAATTCGCGGTCGGCCAGTTGCGCGGTTTCCCGCTGCTGGTCGAGCACCGACTGCGCTTCACGGTACAGGCCCAGCGCAAGCTCCAGCCCGTGCGCAAAACCGCCGGCTTCCTCGCCAAAGCGCGCGAGATTGGTAGTTGCTTCCGCGCGATGCGCAGTCTCCGCAGCGGCCTGCTCGGCGATTTCGGCCAGTTCCGCGGTAATCTGCTCGCCACGCTGCGTCAGACGCTGGGTCTGCTCGGTCAGGCGTACACTTTCCATCTGCAATGCATGGTGTTTTTGCTGCAGTCCCGCAACCTCCTCGCGCAGCGCACCGAGCGTGATTTTTTCAGCAGCAATCTGCGCCGCCTGTTCATCGACCGCCGCGCGCAGCGCATCCATGGCGCCTTTTTTTCCGGCTACATCAACATCAAGCACCTCGATTTCACGCTGCCGTGACAACACGCCGTGTAATTCCGAATCCGGGGCATGAAAAGTCAGGCTGTGCCGGGTGAAGAGATAACCGTCGCGCGACACCAGTATTGCTCCCGGTGCCAGCTGCGCGCGCAGTGCCAGCCCAGCCGCGAGGTCTTCGACGACGAATGCGCCATGCAGCCAGTCCGCGAGCGCCGCGGCCAGCCGCTGATCGCGGCAGGCGACAAAACGCGCCAGCGGCATCGCCCGCGCCGGCATCGGCGCTGCGTTGCCGGCATCCATGGTGCCGCCAACTTCGGCCACCGCCAGTTTGCCCGGCGGCACATCAGCCCAGTTGCCGCAGGCTTCCAGTCCATCCAGCATCACTGCGTTCAGACGTTCGCGCAATATCGCTTCCAGCGCATCCTCGTAACCGCCTTCAATGGTGATGCCCTGCCACAAGCGTGTCGCGCCATCAAGACCGCGCGCGGCAATCCAGTCTTCAATATCCGAGCCGTGCGCCAGCTTGTCCTGCAACTGACGCAAGGCATCGACCCGCGCCTCTATCGCCGTAACGCCCTGCACCGCCTGATCCACCGCGGCCGTGCGCTGCTCGAGTTCCTGCTCCAGTTGCGGCAGCTCATATTCCTTCGCTGCGACTGCCTCGCGGCGGCTGGCCAGCTCCTCGGCGATACCGCCAATCTGCGACTGCAGCGCGCCGAGCGCTGCAGTGTCGGGTTTTTCGAGACTGTTCTGCTCCTCGTGCAGGCGCGCATCGCGCGCCGACAGTCGCTCCAGCACCCGCGAAGCATGCTCAAGTTTGGTCTGTTCCACCTGGCGCGACTGCTCAGCACGCCCCATCGCCTGCTGCAGCTCGTCGCGCCGCGCGCTGGTTGCGCGCCAGGCCTCTTCGGCCAGGGGCAGTTTTGCCCGTTCTTCGGCAATACGCGCCTCGCAGACGCCGATTCTGGCCTGCACCTGCTCGTGCTCGCCGCGCCATTGCGTCAGGCTGGACTGTGATTCCACAAGCTGCGTCTCAGCCGCACCCAGCTGGCTGCCAAGGCTGCCGATCTGCTGCTCAACACGGCTGCGGTTTTCACGGATGTGCGCAATCTGCTGCTCCAGACGCGCGATCTCGGCATTGGTTTCATACAATGCGCCCTGCGCCGCATGCACCTCGTCGCCGGCGCGGTAATGCTGATTGCGCAATTCTTCGAGGCGGCGCTCGGCGTCGCGCAGGCGCGCGGTTTCGGCTTCGAGTTCGGTGCCCAGCTTTTCGATGTCCCGCGCATGGCGGTTGCGCGTCGCCGCCGATTCCTGGCGGCGTGCGAACCACAGCAGATGCTGGGTGCCGGCGACCTGCGCCTGCAGCGCGTGATAGCGGGTGGCGACTTCAGCCTGCCCCTGCAAGTGCGTCAGCTGCTTGTCGAGTTCCTGACGGATGTCATCGACCCGCGACAGGTTCTCGCGCGTATCACGCAGGCGCAATTCGGTTTCACGCCGGCGCTCGCGGTATTTGGAAACACCTGCGGCTTCCTCGAGGAACACCCGCAGTTCCTCCGGCTTGGCCTCGATGACCCGCGAAATCATGCCCTGCTCGATGATCGCGTAGGCACGGCTGCCCAGCCCGGTGCCGAGGAAAATGTCGGCGATGTCGCGACGCCGGACATGGACGTTGTTGATATAGTACGAGGAATCACCATCGCGCTCGAGCATGCGCTTGACCGAAATCTCCGCGTAACTCGACCACTGGCCCGCCGCCTTACCGAGGCTGTTGTCGAACACCAGTTCCACGGTGGCACGATTAACCGGCTTCCTGTCACCCGAACCATTGAACAGCACGTCCTGCATGGTGGTGCCGCGCAGATGTTTGGCCGAAGTCTCGCCCAGCACCCAGCGCACGGCATCAATGATGTTCGATTTACCGCAGCCGTTGGGCCCGACCACACCCACCAATTGCCCAGGCACGGGGATATGCGTGGGATCGACGAAGGACTTGAAACCGGCGAGATTGATCTGCTTGAGGCGCAAGGTGCTGTTCTGCCAAGAAAAAGTTGTGTAGCGAAGCCAAACAGGTAGAATTCAGCGCGCATTTTAACTGAATTGAATCATTAAACAGATACGTTCGCTGATGACTACGCAGCCTTCCCGAAAACTCGAGACCTTTCCCAATCCGGCACCGGCGCGCGATTTCCGGATTCACATGGAAATACCGGAGTTTACCTGCCTGTGCCCGAAAACCGGACAGCCCGACTTCGCCACCCTGATCCTCGATTACGTGCCGGATAAACGCTGTGTCGAGCTGAAAAGCCTGAAACTCTACATCTGGTCATTTCGCAACGAAGGCGCGTTCCACGAAGCGGTGACCAACCGCATCCTTGACGACCTGGTGCGGGCCACCAAACCGCGCTACATGCACCTGACGGCACGTTTCTTCGTGCGCGGCGGCATTTTCACCACGGTCAGCGCACAGCATGTGCGGCGCGGCTTCAAGCCGGCAAGCGTGCCCGACATGGCGCTGGCCGAGCCCGGATCACCGACCCGATGACGGCATTGTGTTGAATCCCCGTCTCGAACTGCTGCAGAGTTATCCGTTTCAGCGACTTACCGCGCTGTTCAATGGCCACCAACCTCCGACTGCGGTTAAACCGGTGAGTCTGCATATCGGCGAACCCAAACATCCAACGCCGGCCTTCATTCGCGACGCGCTGGTGGCAAATCTCGACGGTCTGTCGGTTTATCCGTCCACACTGGGCGGCGATGCCCTGCGTCTGGCCATTGCACAATGGATTGCCAAACGTTATTCCATTCCGCAGCCCGATGCCGCAACACAAGTGCTGCCGGTCAACGGCAGCCGTGAAGCACTGTTTGCATTTGCTCAATCCGCAATCGACAGCGGCCGCCCGTCCCCGGTGGTGATCTGCCCCAATCCGTTTTATCAAATTTACGAAGGCGCCGCGTTGCTCGCCGGCGCACAGCCGGAGTTCATCAACACCCTGTCCGGCGACAACTACACCTTTGATCCCGGCCAGTTGCCCGACGCGGTGTGGCAGCGTGCACAGCTGTTATACGTCTGCTCCCCCGGCAACCCCACCGGCAAGGTGCTGACGCTCGCCGACTGGAAAGGTTTGTTCGAGTACGCCGACCGCTACAACTGCGTGATCGCCGCCGACGAGTGTTATTCGGAAATCTACTTCGACGAAGCAAAACCACCACTGGGCGCACTCGCCGCTGCCGCGCAACTCGGCCGCGCTGATTTGCGCAACCTGGTGGTGTTCTCCAGCCTGTCGAAACGCTCCAACGTGCCGGGCATGCGTTCGGGTTTTGTCGCCGGCGACGCCGCGATCCTGAAAAAATTTTACCTCTATCGCACCTATCACGGCGGCGCGATGAGCCCGCCGGTACAGGAAGCCAGCATCGCCGCATGGCAGGATGAAGCGCATGTGGTGGAAAACCGGGCGCTATACCGTGCAAAATTCAAGGCAGTGATCGACATCCTGCAGCCAGTGCTGCCGGCAGAATGGCCGGATGCCGCGTTTTACCTTTGGCTGCAGACGCCGATTGACGACGTTGAATTCACCCGCCGGCTGTATGCCGCCGAAGGCGTCAGCGTGCTGCCGGGGAGCTATCTCGCGCGCGAAGCACGCGGCATCAATCCGGGGGCCAGTCGTGTGCGCATCGCACTGGTCGCCACTGTTGACCAATGTGTGGAAGCGGCGCACCGCCTGCGCCGGTTTGCCGCCGCACTGTAAACAAGGAGCTGGACATGCAAAAGCTGCAGAGCACCATCGAACAGGCCTGGGAAAACCGCGCCACGCTGTCACCCGCCACCGCACCCGCCGAAGTGCGCAGCGCCGTCGATGACACCATCGGCCTGCTCGACGCCGGCACGCTGCGCGTTGCCGAAAAACGTGACGGTCAGTGGCAGACCAATGAATGGGCAAAAAAAGCCGTGCTGCTGTCGTTCCGGCTGCAGGACAACGTGGTGATGCAGGACGGCACCACCCGCTACTACGACAAGGTCGCGCCGAAATTCGCCAACTACGACGAGGCCGCGTTCAAGGCCGGCGGTTTCCGCGTGGTGCCGCCCGCTGCCGCAAGGCGCGGCGTGTTCATCGCCAAAAACGTGATCCTGATGCCGTCCTTCGTCAATATCGGCGCCTATGTCGATGAAGGCACCATGGTCGACACCTGGGCCACCGTCGGCTCCTGCGCGCAGATCGGCAAAAACGTGCACCTGTCGGGCGGCGTCGGCATCGGCGGCGTGCTGGAACCGCTGCAGGCCAATCCGACCATCATCGAGGACAACTGCTTTGTCGGCGCGCGCTCGGAAATCGTTGAAGGCGTGGTGATCGAAGAAGGCTCGGTGATTTCGATGGGCGTGTTCATCGGCCAGAGCACCAAAATCTATGACCGCGCTTCCGGCAAGGTGCTGTATGGCCGGGTGCCGGCGGGTTCCGTCGTGGTCTCGGGTTCGCTGCCCTCGTCCGATGGCAAGTGCAATCTCTACTGTGCCGTCATCGTCAAGCAGGTGGACGCCAAAACCCGCGCCAAAACCAGCATCAACGACCTGCTGCGCAGCGACGACTGAGCTTTCGCGACAATACTTTGCAACACCGGCGATAGTTGGCAGAATGGCCTGACAGCCGGCTGCGGCTGCGGCTGCGGCTGCGGCCCTGACCGGGCATAACAGGGCATAACGGGGGATAGGCATCATGTTCGTCACACCGCTGTTCAAACTGATGGCCGACAAGCAGGCGTCGGACATGTTCTTCACCTCCGGCGCCCCGATCCAGATCAAGATCAACGGCACGGTGATGCCGATCAACGCCCAGCCGCTGGATCCGGAACAGGTCAAAAAAATCAGCTACGAGCTGATGACCGAGCCCCAGATCAAGGAATTCGAAACCGTGCACGAAATGAATTTTGCCCAGAGCGGTGGCGACATGGGCAATTTCCGTATCAACATTTTCATGCAGAAAAACACCGTGGCGATGGTGATCCGCTTCGTCAAGCCGGACGTGCCGGCCTTCGACACCCTGGGGCTGCCCGCGGTGCTGAAGGAAGTGATCATGGAAAAGCTCGGGCTGATCCTGATCGTCGGCTCCACCGGCTCGGGCAAATCGACGACCATGGCATCAATGATCGATTACCGCAATGCCACCAAAACCGGCCACATCCTGACCATTGAGGATCCGGTTGAATTCATTTTCAAACACAAAAAATCCATCGTCAACCAGCGCGAAGTCCGCGTCGACACCCACAGTTACGAAAGCGCGCTGATCAGCGCGATGCGCGAAGCACCGGACCTGCTGATGATTGGTGAAATCCGCGACAGGACCACCCTGCAGAGCTCGCTGCTGTTCGCGCAGACGGGCCACCTGTGCATGTCCACCCTGCACGCCAACAACAGCTATAACGCACTGAACCGCATCATCGGCTTCTTCCCGCGTGAAGCGCGCGAGAGTCTGCAGGCCGACATGTCGATCGCGCTGCGCTGTGTGATCTCGCAGCGTCTGGTCAAATCCGTCGACGGCAAACGCGTCGCCGCGGTCGAGGTCATGCTCAACACCAAACACATCCAGGAACTGATCAAGGCCGGTGAGATCAACCAGATCAAGGACGCGATGGAGCAAAGCCTGTCGCCGGGATCCAAAACTTTTGAGCAGGCCCTGTTCGAACACTACCGCGCCGGACGCATCACCAAGGACGAGGCGCTGGCCAACGCCGACTCGCCGAGCAATCTGCACAATCTGATCAGCAATGCGCCCAAAGGCGGCAGCACGGCGAATACCCCGCCGCCCGGCGAAAACGGCAGAACCACCAGCGGCATCAACGACGACCTGTCGAGCATCAAGCTCAACCTCGATGCACTGGGCTGAAAATAATCCCAAGTCATTGTTTTTATTGATATATTAATATTTACCGCATTTTAGAGCGGGAACGCTTAACAGAAAGACCAGTTGCAGTTAAACCGGCGATTAACGCCGATGAACACAGATCAATCCGGCTCGACAAAGCTGAAGGCTGCTAAAAATAACTCATAACAATGACTTACATTGATTTGATGTGCCGTTTTCCGATGTTTTTTGATTTTATCGGCGTTTATCGGCGTTCATCTGCGGTTAACGTTTTCTGATTTTGATATGGCGCTTAATTAATTGCCCCGCGCGCCAGCACCCGCCGCGCCGCAGAACACGCCGCGGCAACTGATCGCCATTGCGGCCAAGCGTTTCCGCAAGGCCCGCCTCGCCTACGGCCACGGCACACTCAACGCCGATGATGAAGCCGCCTGGCTGATGGTGCATGCGCTGGGCTGCCCATTCGAAGACCTTGCAGCGCGACTCGACCAACCGGTCAGCACAAACATCGCGCAGCGCGCGCAGCAACTGTTCGCGCGCCGCATCAGCGAACGTATTCCCGCCGCCTACCTGACGCACGAAGCCTGGTTGGGCGAATACCGCTTTTATGTCGATGAACGCGTCATCGTGCCGCGTTCATACATCGCCGAACTGCTGCGGTCGCGATTGCAACCGTGGCTGAAGCCGCGCCAGTCGCCGCAAGCGATACTGGATTTATGCACGGGCTCCGGCTGTCTGGCCATTGTCGCGGCACATATCTTCCCGAAAGCGCAGGTCGATGGCGTGGACATTTCCAGCCCCGCACTCGCCGTGGCACGCCGTAACGTGCGCGAACATGATCTGGGGCAGCGGCTGCAACTGATCCGCTCCGACCTGTTCAAGAGCCTCAGCGGCAAACGCTACGATGTCATCCTCAGCAATCCGCCGTACGTGCGCGAACCGGTAATGCGGACCCTGCCCGCGGAATATCGCCGCGAACCGGCGCTCGCGCTGCACGGCGGTGAAGACGGCCTCGACCTGGTGCGGCGCATCCTCGCTGAAGCAGCAGCGCATCTGACGCCGCAGGGCTGGCTGGTGCTGGAGGTCGGGCACAGCAGGAAGCACGTCGAACAGGCTTTCCCGCAACTGCCTTTTTTTCGGGCGAATACTATTCGGGCGAAGACTATTTGGGCGAAGACTATCTGGGCGGAGACGAGCGGCGGGGACGACTGTGTTCTGCTTCTGCAGAAGGCAGCATTACCGGAGCCTCAAGCTGTTCCGGCGCCGCCGACCAGGCAAGCAACTGCTCGACGTCGCCGGCCGCCAGTTCCATGAACTGACCACGCTTCAGTCGCGGCGGCAAGGCGACGACACCGAAACGCACGCGCATCAGCCGGCTCACCGTCAGGTTCTGCGATTCGAACAGGCGGCGCACCACGCGGTTGCGGCCTTCGCGCAGCAGCACACGGAACCAGCGGTTAGCGCCCTCGCCGCCTTCCTCTTCCAGATATTCGAAACGCGCGATGCCATCCTCCAGTTGCACACCCGCGCGCAAGGCATCGAGGCTGGCCGGATTGATGGTGCCCAGCACGCGCACGGCATATTCGCGCTCGACTTCGAAACGCGGGTGCATCATGCGGTTGGCAAGGTCACCCGAAGTCGTAAAAATCAGCAGACCGCTGGTATTGAAATCGAGGCGTCCGATGGCCAGCCATTTCGCGCCACGCGCCGGCGGCAGTTTGCTGAACACCGTCGGCCGCCCCTGCGGGTCATCATTGCTGACAATTTCGCCTTCCGGCTTGTGATACAGCAGCACCCGCGGCAACTGCCCCTGCTTCGGCCAGCGCACGATGCGCGCCCCGACCTTGATGTGGTCTTCCGCCGTCACGCGGTCACCGATGCCGGCGACCTTGCCGTTGACCATGACCTCGCCGGCACGGATGCGTTCTTCCATCGCACGGCGCGATCCAAGACCTGCTTGGGCCAGCATCTTGTGCAGTTTTTCACCGCGCAACTCCGTCGGCGACTGAGCTGCTGTTCTGGCTGCCACTTCCGCAACATCAGGCGCCTGAGTCTCACCGCGCGCCGTTTGTTGCGGTTTGGACGCCACCTTGGGTTGCGGGCGGCGGAAGGGACTGCGTTTTTTATTGACTCCGGGTTTCATACTGCACGCCTTTCCTGCACCGCCTGCGCCAGTGTACCGCTGTCAACATGTTCGAGTTCACCACCCACCGGCAGGCCGCGCGCGATGCGCGTGACCTTGACGCCCTTGGCCCGCAGCAACTCGCCGGCGTAATGTGCCGTAGCCTCGCCCTCCACCGTGAAATTGGTGGCCAGCACCACTTCCTGCACCACGCCATCGGCGGCGCGCTGCAACAGGCGTTCGAGGTGGATGTCTTTGGGCCCGATGCCGTCGAGCGGTGACAAGGCCCCCATCAGCACAAAATACAGTCCGTCATGACAATGCGCCTGCTCCATCATCAGCAGGTCACCCGGTGTTTCGACCACACACAGCAGGCGCGCATTGCGCCGCGGCGACAGACACAACACACACACCGGTTCCTCGGAAAAGTTGTTGCAGCGTTCGCAATGCCGCACCCGCTCCAGCGCCGCCCCCATGGTCACCGCCAGGCGCTGGGCGCCGGGACGGTCGCGCTGCATCAGGTGGAAAGCCATGCGCTGCGCCGAGCGCGGCCCGACACCGGGCAGGCAGCGCAGCGCTTCGATCAGGGCTTGCAGCGAAGAGGGGGAATTCACAATGAGATTTTCTTATAGGTTATTGTTTTTATTAAGTTATTTTAAGAATCAGAATGGCAGCTTCATGCCCGGTGGCAGGGGCAACCCGGCAGTCACGCCGGCCATTTTTTCCTGACTGGTGGCCTCGACCTTGCGCACCGCGTCGTTCACTGCCGCGGCAATCAGGTCTTCCAGCATGTCCTTGTCGTCCCCCAGCACCGACGGGTCGATGGCGACGCGTTTGACTTCGTGCTTGCAGGTCATCACCACCTTGAGCGCGCCCGCACCCGCCTGCCCTTCGACTTCGATCAGCGCCAATTGATCCTGCATCTTGCGCATGTTGTCCTGCATCTGCTGCGCCTGTTTCATCAGTCCTGCAAGCTGGCCTTTCATCATGATGACTGTTCCTGAGTAATTATTTCGGTTTAATGGAAGCATCCTCGACCGAGCCGCCGAAATCCTCGAGCAGTTCACGGACAAAGGGATCCTCGCGGATTTCGGCAACTGCCGCGGCCTGCCGCTGTTCGGTTTTGCGGTCGGTCATGGCCTTGGGCGATACACCCGCCACTACTCCCGCAAGGAAAGTCACCCGCAACTGTGCCCCGAGCAATTGGCGCAAGGCCGCCGTCAGTTTTTCGCGAAATGGCCGGTCAAACAGCCGTTCGTCGGCAGGCGAGATGCGCAACTCGATCATGTCTGCCGTACGTTGGGTCATTTCACAGCGCAGTGCCAGCTGGTTGGGCATCCCGCTCAAACCCAACTGGCCGACCAGTTCCGCCCAAGATGACGGATCCGCTTTGACTGCAGCCGGTCCTGCCGTCGCAACAGCAGTCGCGGCCCTGGCCTGCGCCACCGGTGCAGCAGCGGTCGCAACAGCACCTCCCGCCGCCGGCGCAAAGGCCAGCATGCGCAGCAAAGTCATCATGAAACCCGCATGTTCATCCGGTGCCAGGCCGATCTCGGCGCGTCCCTGCGCGGCAATCTGGTAATAGAGCTGCAGATCTTCCGCCGACAGGGTTTTGGTCAGTTCCAGTATGGCCGCAGCATCCGGATCATCGGCGGCGATGCTTTGCGGCACCACCTGCGCCAACGCCACCCGATGCAGCAGTGAAGCCAGATCCTGCAGCGCCGACTCAAAGGACAGGCTGCGCTCAGCCATGCGCTCCGCACCGGCCACCAGTTCGGCACCGTTGCGTTCGGCCAGCGCCTTGAGTATTGCATAGAGGTAGGTCTGGTCCACCACGCCCAGCATCGCTCGCGTTGAAGCCTCTTCCAGTTTGCCGCCGCCATGCGCAATCGCCTGGTCAAGCAGGCTGAGCGCATCGCGCAGGCTGCCTTCAGCGGCGCGTGCCACCAGCGCAATCGATTGCGCGTCAGCCGGCACGTTTTCCGCCGCCAGTATCTCAGTCAGCCGCTCGCGGATCTGCGGCTGCGGGATCTGCTTCAGGCCGAACTGCAGGCAGCGCGACAGCACCGTAACCGGAATTTTCTGCGGATCGGTGGTGGCGAGAATGAACTTCACATGCTCCGGCGGCTCTTCCAGCGTTTTCAGCATGGCGTTGAATGCATTCCGCGACAGCATGTGCACTTCGTCGATGATGTAGACCTTGTAACGCCCGCTGGTCGGCGCATACAGCGCGTTCTCCAGCAGTTCGCGCATGTTGTCGACCTGGGTGTTGGAGGCAGCGTCGAGTTCGATCAGGTCGACAAAACGGCCGGCATCGATTTCAGTGCAGGCCCCGCATTTGCCGCAGGGCGCATCGGTGACACCGGTTTCGCAGTTCAGCGATTTCGCCAGGATGCGCGCCAGCGTGGTCTTGCCGACGCCGCGGGTGCCGGTAAACAGATAGGCATGGTGCAAGCGCTGCTGGCGCAGCGCATTGGTCAGCGCGCGCACCACGTGCTCCTGGCCGACCAGTTCGGTAAAGCTGCGGGGGCGCCACTTGCGGGCAAGAACCTGGGTCACGGTGGCTCGAATAGTTTGGATGATCAGTAGCTGGATTTTCAGCCACGGCCGCTATTTTACCGGCAAAGCCGCCGGCAAAAACGGCGCTGGCGCAGCCGTCTAGCGGAACCAGTACTGCAGCCGGACCTGGTTGGAATCGAGGCCGCTGTTGGGAAGTTTGATGCCGGCATTGGACAGATGCTGATAGCGGTAGCTGATATCGAACTCGCCGCGGGTGCCAAAACGGTAACCGAAACCGAGATGGTTGCCGAACTGGAAAGCGCTACCGAAATGTTTATTGCCCAGACTGGTCGCCCCCAGCAGATGAGCGCCGATACCGGCCTCGGCATAAACCCCGCGCAAATCGTTGGCTTGCAGCCGGAATACCGGGGTCAGGCCGAGTTCCCGCAGCCGGTTGCGCGTACCGGGAACGTTCTGCTCCCACTGCGCAAGCCCAAGGTCCCAGAATCCGCCGAGGTGCCAATCCTCACCCTGCAGCCAGCGCTGCGACCACTGCCACTGGGTGCCGACACGCCGCATTTCCGTGCGGTGGTCCTGCCCCGATTCGATCGCCAGGCCGTCCACGGCATGCGACGGCAGAACATCCCACATCAGCAGCGCGACAGCGAAACACGCGCCACGCATTGTTTTTCTTGGTATGAACACAAACAACTCACCGGACGGTCGTCGCCGTCCGTCCTGTTAAATGGGGTGGCGAGCCTAACCCCCGGCACTCGCATTAAATAGCTGTGGCTGCTTCCTTCCGGATCTGACCAGGTTCACTACCATGCGATGCGGGGAGGCCCGCCGTAAGAAAGCAGTAAGTATGCCCGCGAATCCTGATAAACACCATGACCGCGCGACCAACCCGACTTTACAAGACGGGGGCGTTAATGATTTTATAGCGGATAAAACAGTGCATCGGGAATGTGCCGCTGGCCGGCGGCACTGCCATCGATGACACTGATCATCATCTCGAAATAACGGCCATCGGAGGAGCGTCATGTCCACCCCAGCATCCGGCATCATCGAATCGGTCCTGCAGGAAACCCGCGTTTTCCCGCCGGATGCAAAAATGGTCGCGCAGGCCAACATTTCCGGAATGGACGCGTACCGTGCAATGTGCGCCGCCGCCGAAAAGGACTACACCGGCTTCTGGGCGGATCTTGCGCGCAAGCACCTGCTGTGGAAAAAACCGTTTACCCAGACGTTTGACGATTCGAAAGCGCCGTTTTTTCGCTGGTTTACCGACGGCACGCTGAACGCATCGTACAACTGCCTCGACCGTCACCTGCAGACCCAGCCTGACAAAACCGCGGTCATTTTCGAGGCCGACGACGGCAAGATCACCCGCGCCAGTTACAAGGATCTCCATCGCCACACCTGCATGATGGCCAACGGCCTGAAATCGCGTGGCATCAAAAAAGGCGACCGCGTCATCATCTACATGCCGATGTCGATCGAAGCCATCGTCGCAATGCAGGCCTGCGCGCGCATCGGTGCCATTCATTCGGTGGTATTCGGCGGCTTTTCGGCAAAAAGCCTGCAGGAACGCATCATCGACGCCGGTGCCGTGGCCGTGTTGACCGCCGACGAACAGATGCGCGGCGGCAAGATCATCGCGCTGAAGACTGCCGTTGATGACGGCATCGCACTCGGCGGTTGCGAATCGATCAAGTCCGTCGTGGTCTACAAACGCACCGGCGGCAAGGTCAACTGGAATTCGAAAATCGATGTCTGGCTGCATGACCTGGTCAAAGATCAGCCCGAAACCTGCGAGCCGGAATGGGTGGACGCCGAACATCCGCTGTTTATCCTCTATACCTCGGGCTCCACCGGCAAACCCAAGGGCATCCAGCATTCCACCGGCGGCTACCTGCTGTGGACCATCCTGACGATGCAATGGACCTTCGACCACAAGCCGACGGACATATTCTGGTGCACCGCCGACGTTGGCTGGGTTACCGGACACTCTTACGTAACCTACGGCCCGCTCGCCTGCGGCGCTACCGAAGTGGTGTTCGAGGGCGTACCGACCTATCCGGATGCCGGCCGCTTCTGGAAAATGATCCAGGATCACAAAGTCACGGTGTTCTACACCGCACCGACTGCGATCCGTTCGCTGATCAAGGCCGGCGGCGACCTGCCGAAACAATACGACCTGTCGAGCCTGCGCATCCTCGGCACAGTCGGTGAACCAATCAATCCCGAAGCCTGGATGTGGTACCACGAAGTGGTCGGCGGCACCCGCTGTCCCATTGTCGATACCTGGTGGCAGACCGAAACCGGCGGCCACATGATCACCCCGCTGCCCGGCGCGACGCCGACCAAACCGGGCTCGGCAACGCTGCCGCTGCCCGGCATCATCGCCGACATCGTCGATGAAACCGGACATTCGGTGGGCCGCGGCAAGGGCGGCATCCTGGTCATCAAAAAACCCTGGCCATCGATGCTGCGCACGATCTGGGGAGATCCGGAGCGTTTCAAGAAAACCTATTTCCCGGAGGATTTCCACGGCAAGTATTACCTCGCCGGGGACGGTGCAACTTACGACGAAGACGGCTACATCCGCATCATGGGCCGCATCGACGATGTGCTGAACGTCTCCGGCCACCGTCTCGGCACCATGGAAATCGAATCCGCGCTGGTCGCCAACAGCGCGCTGGTTGCCGAAGCGGCCGTGGTCGGGCGCCCCGATGACCTGACCGGCGAAGCCGTGGTCGCCTTCGTCGTCCTGAAGCAGGCGCGCCCCGAAGGGGATGCCGCGAAAAAAATCATCAAGGAACTGCAGGACTGGGTGGCAAAGGAAATCGGCCCCATCGCCAAACCGCGGGACATCCGCTTCGGCGACAATCTGCCGAAAACCCGTTCGGGAAAAATCATGCGCCGGCTGCTGCGTTCGATTGCCAAGGGTGAGGACATCGTGCAGGACGTGTCCACGCTGGAAAATCCGGCAATCCTCGATCAGCTCAAACAAAACCCGAAATAAGTCGACCGCGCGGACGACCCGCCCCCGCGCAAGCCCGCCATGATCGGCCCCCCCCTCAAAGGACAACGCCTGGTGGCCTTGTTCCTGCTCGGCTGCCTGCTGTTCAATTTTCCGCTGCTGGCGCTGTTTAGCGGCAGCGGGCGCATCTGGGGCATACCCCTGATCTATTTCTACGTTTTTGCGGCGTGGCTGATCATCATTGCCCTGATGGCGCTGATCATCGAACGCAAGGAGCGGTAGCGCCATGCTCTCCGGCGCGCTGATCGTTGTCCTGTCCTTCGCCTATGTGGGTCTGTTGTTCGCCATCGCCTACTACGGCGACAAGCGCGCCGATGCCGGTCGCAGCATCATCGCCAATCCGTACATCTACACACTGTCACTGGCGGTCTATTGCACCTCATGGACCTTCTACGGCAGCGTCGGCCGCGCGGCAACCAGCGGCATCGGCTTCCTGCCGATCTATCTCGGCCCGACGCTGATGGCCGCGCTGTGGTGGTACGTACTGCTGAAAATGATCCGTATCAGCAAGGCGCACCGCATCACCTCCATCGCCGACTTCATCGCCTCGCGCTACGGCAAAAGCCATGTGCTGGGTGGCCTGGTCACCATCATCGCCGTGCTCGGCATCGTGCCCTATATTGCGTTGCAGCTGAAAGCGATCTCGGCCAGTTTTTCGACCATGCTGCAGTACCCGAATGCCATGGCCTCCACCGCTTCCCTGCCCTTCCTCCAGGACAACACCTTCTACATTGCGATGCTGCTGGCGGCGTTTACGATTCTCTTCGGCACCCGTCACCTCGACGCCACCGAACGCCACGAGGGCCTGGTCGCAGTCATTGCTTTTGAGTCTATCGTCAAGCTGGTCGCTTTCATCGCCGTCGGCGTGTTCGTGACTTACGGCATGTTCGACGGCTTCGCCGACGTGTTTGCCAAGGCCGCCGCGGTGCCCGAACTCAACGCGCTGCTGGTGCAGGGCGGCGCCGCCGGCAATTACACCACCTGGGCGTCGCTGACGGTGTTGTCGATGCTGGCGATCATTCTGCTGCCGCGCCAGTTCCAGGTCGCGGTCGTTGAAAACGTCAACGAGCGCCACCTGAACAAAGCGATCTGGCTGTTTCCGCTGTACCTGTTCGCGATCAACATTTTCGTGCTGCCGATCGCGCTCGGCGGGCTGATGCATTTTCCCGCGGGCAGCGTTGACGCCGACACCTTCGTGCTGACCTTGCCGATGTCGGAACACAAGACCTGGCTCGCGCTGCTCGCCTTTGTCGGCGGGCTGTCCGCCGCCACCGGCATGGTCATCGTCGAAACCATCGCGCTGTCGACCATGGTCTGCAACGACCTGGTAATGCCAATTCTGCTGCGCTGGAAATTCCTGCGCCTGACCGAAAGCCCCGACCTCTCCGGCCTGCTGCTCGGCATCCGCCGCAGTGCGATTGTCGTGGTGCTGGTGCTGGGTTACGGTTATTTCTATCTCGCCGGCGAAGCCTATGCGCTGGTATCGATCGGCCTGATTTCATTCACCGCAGTCGCCCAGTTCGCGCCGGCGATGATTGGCGGCCTGTTCTGGAAAGGCGGCACACGACTGGGCGCGTTGTGCGGCTTGAGCGCGGGCTTCCTGATCTGGCTGTACTCACTGCTGCTGCCCTCCTTCGCAAAATCGGGCTGGCTGCCGATTACTTTCCTGACCGAGGGCATCATGGGCTTTGACCTGCTCAAGCCCCAGCAACTGTTCGGGCTCGACGGCCTCGATGACATCAGCCACTGCCTGTTCTGGAGCATGCTCGCCAATGTCGGCTGCTATGTCGGGTTCTCGCTGTGGCGCAAACCCACCGCAACCGAGCACAGCCAGGCCAACCTGTTCGTTGATGTGTTCCGTCATGTTGCGCCCGGCAGCGGCTCGCGCTTCTGGCGCGGCAGCGCGACGGTTGCCGACCTGCAGAAGCTGCTCAGCCGCTTCGTCGGCCCGGAACGCGCCAATGAATCCTTCGCCGCCTACGCCCGCAGCCAGGGCATCCCCGGCATCGAGCAGGTTTCCGCGAATGCAGTGCTGGTGCACTATGTAGAGTCGCAAATCGCCGGCGCCATCGGCAGCGCTTCCGCCCGCGACATGGTGGCCTCCGTGGTGGTCGAGGAACCGCTGGCGCTCGATGAAGTCATGGCCATCATTGACGAGGCCTCGCAGGCCCTCGCCTACAGCCGCCAGCTCGAACAGAAATCGCGTGAACTGGAAACCGCCACCAATGAGCTGCGCGGCGCCAACCAGCGGTTGCAGGAACTCGACCGGCTGAAGGACGATTTCATCTCCACCGTGACCCATGAACTGCGCACACCACTGACCTCAATCCGTGCGTTTTCCGAAATTCTCAGCGACAATCCGCAACTCGAGCCGGAACAGCGCAGAAAATTCCTCGGCATCATTACCCGCGAATCCGAGCGCCTGACCCGGCTGATCAACCAGGTGCTGGACCTTGCCAAGATCGAATCCGGCGCCGCCGACTGGCACCCCAGCGAAGTCGACATGCGCGAAGTGCTGGAAGATGCCGTCGCCGCCTTGAGCCAGATCTACAAAGAGCGGCGCATCACGCTTGAGCAGCGGATACCCGACCGGCTGCCGCTGGTGATGGCTGACCGAGACCGCATCACCCAGGTCGCGCTGAACCTGCTGTCCAATGCCGCCAATTTCTGTGACAAGCCCGACAGCCGCGTCAGCATCACGCTGGCCGAGGAAGCCGCTGTGCTGCGCATCGAAATCGCCGACAACGGCATCGGCATCAGCCCCGCCGACCAGACAGTGATTTTCGAAAAATTCCGCCAGGTCAGCGACACCGCTGCGGGCAAGCCCCGCGGCAGCGGCCTCGGTCTCGCCATTTCGCGGGAAATCATTCATCACTTCGGCGGCCGGCTGTGGGTGGAAAGCGCGCCGGGGCTGGGCGCAAAGTTCTCGTTCACACTGCCGCTGCCGCGCAACCACGCTGCTGCCCCCGTTGCATGAGTGGCATTCCCGCGCGGGTACTGATCGTCGAGGATGAAGAAAGCATCCTGCTGTCGCTGGAGTTCCTTCTCGGCAAGGAAGGTTATGCAGTTGCCATTGCGCGCGATGGCGTGGCAGCCCTGCGCGCGCTGCAAACACAGGTACCCGACCTGGTACTGCTGGATGTGATGCTGCCGCTGATCGATGGCTACGAACTGTGCCGGCTGATCCGCGAAAATCCCGCGCTGCGCAGCACCCGGATCATGCTGCTCACCGCCCGCGGCCGCGAAGCCGAGATCACCCGCGGCATGGCTCTGGGCGCCGATGCCTACCTGACCAAACCTTTTTCCACACGTGAATTGATGGAGAAAGTGCGCGCACTGCTCGGCGCGCTGCCCACGGCATAATTATTGAAAGTGCCATAAATAATGACAAAAACATGCCTCTGGTGAGGCTGCCATGTTTTTGGGAAAAGTCGTTAACAGTGGATCAGACGGTCACGGGCTGGCATCATGGGGCCACCCCATCCGATTCCGCCACCGCCTCCCATGAGATTCGATTTGTTTTATGAAGCGGCAATGCCACCGTGGTTTCGTCTTTCCGAAGCGGAGCTCTACGCGGAGTTGCTGACGCAGATCGAGCACGCTGACCGTCTGGGTTATGGCTGCGCGTGGCTCACCGAGCATCACTTTCTGCGCGGGTATTCGCATGCTTCAAAGCCTGAACTGTTGCTGGCTGCGGCAGCGGCGCGCACCAGCAACATCCGGCTGGGACATGCGATCATTCCACTGCCTCTGCATCACCCCGTGCATGTCGCCGAGCGCGTCGCCACTCTGGACGCACTGTGCGGCGGACGGCTGGAAATCGGCATTGGCCGCGGATTCTCACCGCGCGAGTGTGCAGTGTTTGGCGTCGATATGGCAGCCAGCCGCGAGATTACCGGCGAGAGCCTGGATATCCTCATGCAGAGCTTCACAAGCAACCCGGTCAATCATCGCGGGCCGCATTATCACATTGAGGCACTCGACATCGTGCCGCACGTGGTGCAGCGCCCGCATCCGCCACTGTGGACGGCGGCTGTCAGCCCGCAAACTTTTGAATGGGCCGCAACGCGCGGACTAGGCGTGCTCGCCGGACCGTTTAAACCCTGGTTCATGGTGAAGCACGATATCGAACGCTACCGAGCGGCGTGGCGCAGCGCGGATGCACCGCGCGCCGGAATGACCATCGGCGTCCTGTGTCTGGCTGACAGTCAGCGCGCGCAGCGCATCGCCAGGGAGGCTTTTACCTGGTTTTACCGGGAACTCTACAACGTGGTGCTGCCTGTACTCGAAAAACTGTATCCCGGTTACGAGCATCTGCATGAAATCGGGCGCTTTCGCGCGCTGATTAAACTTGGTGCGAATTTCAATCTTGCCGAAACTTTTGGCATGACCGTGGTGGGAAATCCCGAAGAAGTACGTGCCAAGCTGGGCAAATACGCCGATGCCGGCGTCACTCATCTGCTGTGCGCCTTTGGCGCCGGCGCGGTCGAGCCTGCGGTGACACGCGAATCGCTGACCTTGTTCGCGCACGAGGTGATGCCGGCATTTGCGACGTGCGATTGACGCCATGAACGTGCTTGTCACCGGCTCCAGTTCGCATCTGGCGCGGGCATTGCTGCCGGTATTGTGCGCGGATGACTCCATCAACCGCGTCACCGGCGTGGACATTGCACCGCCGCACTTTTCACATGAAAAATTTCAGTCGACAATCTGTGACATCCGCGAGCCGCGCTTGACGGATATTCTCCCCGGGCATGATGCGCTCGTACACTTGGCTTATGTGGTGCTGCGCGGACACATGCGTGAGGCGGAGATGGCGGATATCAACGTCCGCGGCAGCTACCGCTTGTTTCAGGCCGCACGCGATGCATACGTAAAACGGCTGGTGCATTTATCAAGCGCCGCCGTTTATGGCAAGGGGGAAAACGTATCTGAAGAAACGCCATATGCGCCGTTGCACGGCTTTCTGTATGGCGCGCACAAGGCACAGCTCGAACGCCTGCTGGAAGAGGGTATCCCCGAATGCGTGCGGCTGCGCCCGCATGTGATTCTCGGCAGGAATGCGCAACCATTGCTGCTGCAATTGCTCAATCTGCCTCTGTACCCGGCGTTGCCGCGGCCGTACGCGCAATTACAGTGCGTACACGAGGATGACGTGGCGCGCGCGGTGCTGTTAGCCATCAGGCACGACGTGCATGGGCCGTTCAATCTCGCGGCCGGCGACAGTTTCAGTTATTGCGAACTCATCCAGCGTCGCCACCGGTTCGCCCTGCCGCTGCCGCCGAGCCTGGCACGCGCCGGGCTGCACGCCCTGTGGCGGGTGACGGGCTGGGGCGGCGAGCCGGCATGGCTGGAGGGACTGGAACATACCCTCACCCTGGATTGCCGGCGCACGACCACCGAGCTGGGCTGGCATAGCCGCTACGACACCGATGCGACGATCATGGATGCGTTGAAATAAATCTTCATAACCAATTGTTTTTATTGGCATTTTAAGAACTCCTGACATCCAGGTCGTATGACCGCAGTAACTGCACCGTCGGCGCCAGTTGTTGCGCAACGAATCGCTTGCGCGCCGGATTGCGCAACGCCGCTGCCCGCCAATCGGTTTCGCGGGGTAGTCCGGCCAGTACATAAAAACCGGCCGGCGGATAGTAGAACACTGACGTCATCTGCCACAGCAGCACGCGCGCCGCGGTCGACAGGAAAGTACGCCGTGCTGCGCCGCTGGCGGACAGTGTGGCGGCAAGCATGCTGCGTGCGTGATTGATATGCCGTGCTTCGTCCGCAACATGCAGCATGCAGATTTTCCGGACTGCGGGATTCACGTCAATAGCCGTCTCGCAGACATGCCGGTTCAAACTGTCCGACACGTGTTCGCCGATCAGCATCGCCAGCCAGAACAACGCACTACCTGCCGGCGCAAAACGCCCGAGTATCGCGGCGACGCGCGGCGCTCGCCAGCTGCCCCGCGGTAACTCGACCCCTGCGGCGTCAATCGCGCGCAGAAACATCAGGCTGTGACCGGTTTCCTCGCGCAGTTCATGCAGCAGATGGGCGTTTTCAGTACGCGGCATGTCCGGCTGCAGCAACCGCGATACCCGTTGCAGAAAAATGCTCTCCAGCCAGATTCCGCAGTACATGACGTTGATGAATTCGTAACGCGAAAGCCTGCGCTTCACCTCGTCTCCGGCGGCGGCGAATTCGGGCAGACCATGCAGCGACAATGCCGATTGCGGCAGCCACGCATCGGGCGTGCCCAGTTGCGGCCAGTCGATCAGCGTCAGTGGATCGCGGTACATGCCGCGGGGCGGAGAAAATGGATGATGCGCGCTGGTATCAGGCATACGATCACCGCAGTATCAGGCTCGCGGGCGCAAAGGTAAAATCCGGCCATGCCACAGCGGAGCATCACCATGCGCCTGATCCGGGAACTTGAGCGAAAACTGGAAACGGAACAAAGCTATTTCCAGGCCCATCTCCTGCGCGAGGATATTGCCAGACTCGCCAGAATGCGTGACATGGCCCGGGACGCGGCGGATGCAGTCGCGTTCAGGAAAACGGCGTTCAGGCTCGGCTGGACGGCGGGTGATCTGCGCACGCATGAAATTCGCGAACCTCTGGAAATGCTGGCCGATGCGATGTACAGCTACGTAACAGATGCGATCGACGCGGACCAGGAAGCGCGCATTGAGCAGGCATGGCTGATTCTGCATCGTGTACGCATGGAATGCCTGGTGGGTTGCCTCTCCACGCCAGTGCCCAGGCCCGCAACCTGATTCTGCACAGGTTTTCGTGATTGAAAACCGTATCAGGCCGGCTGGTCCTAGGGCCTGTTAACCATCATTTCATCAGTGCGACGGCAACGATTTGGCCTCAGGGCTAGGAGCGCCGAGTGCGGTTTGCCCGTAGGCAAATAAGCGAAGGCGCGACAACGCCCCGGGGCCAAATCGTCCCGTCCCTTCGGGTTGTGTTCAAAATCGCCACTGGCTGCGTTGTTTGCCCCGCCCATATTTTCGATATGGGCCGCGGCAAACGCTTTGCCACTGACGATTTTGAACACAATGCATCTCATGAAATGATGGTTAACAGGCCCTGACCTTGCGGCGCCGTGGCGCTGCAGCAGAGGACGGCTCGGCGCAGAACAAATCATACAGTGTTGCCAGTATCGACGAAGCCTCGACGCCGGCGAGGGAATAGTAGATCGATTGCCCGGAGCGCCTGGTCTTGACCAGGTTGCGCATGCGTAGCAGCGCCAAATGCTGGGACAGTGCAGACTGACTGATGGGCACGGCACGCTCCAGCTCTCCGACCGATTTTTCTCCCACAGTCAGCTGACACAACACCATCAGCCGCGCGGGATTACCCATGGATTTGAGCAAATTGGCGGCACGCTGCGCATTGGCACGGATTTCGGACAAGTCCAGATCCGGCAAGTGCATTTTTTCTGATGCAGTTGATTTCATGTTCACGACATTTTCATGCATTTTTGGTTCAGGGCGCGCATCCGGCAAATCCATCCGCCGCCATTTTTGCTTCGTATTTGGGTCCCACTTCCGCGCCCGGTGTCAGCGTCGGCTTCACCGTCGCCCAGTCCCTGGGTTTGAGTATCACCATCCAGCCGGCTTCGTAAGGATCCGAGTTGGCCATGGACGGCTTTTCGACCAATTCAGTATTGACAGTCGCCACTTCTCCCCCTACTGCTGATTTCGCGGGACCGACCCACTTGCCGGACTCCACCGTGGCGCACGTCTTGCCGGGTTCGACTGAACGACCGGCTTTTTTCGGGGTAAACGCGACCAGTTGTCCGGCCATGGCGGTAGCCACAGTCGTCATGCCGATTTTGATGTTGCCGTCATCCATCTCTTTAAGCCAGATATGATTTTCAACGTCATACAAACGGTCTTCAGGGAGGTGGCATCCGCGTACGGCTGGCATGGCATGTGTCCTTTTACTTTTACGGTGTAACTTCGTCTTGACGCAACGGGCGTGAAGCGCAACAAAACTCCCCCAACTTTTCCGACTGCATCTTGCCGCTGACAAACAACAGCAGATGCCTGGCGACCAACGCCATCATGCGTGCATTGCGTGAATTCAGCGCTGCGTCAGGTGAATTTTCAATCAAATTATAATGATACGCGATCTCCCTGCAAGTCTCGCGGCAGGCGTTAAAACTGGGCAGATCCCGGGCGCCTTGCCGGTGCAGGGCCAGCAGCCGGAATCCTTCGCGGGTTTCATGGGTGGGCGTATCGCCACGGGCGATGATCCACTGCTCCAGCACTTGTTCGGAAAGCGCCAGCAGACGCACCCTGTCAGCCGCGTCGCCGCTGCAGGTGTCAATATCCGCTTCGATCCCGGCAAATGTCATCACGCCAATCCCCTGCTCTTGAGCAGTGCCAGCGGGTCAGAGGCATTCTCATGCACGCTCAGTCTGCGCGGCGACACGCCGAGCGCGACGCCGAGCAGTTGCGTGAAGTACATCATCTTGACCTGCGTTTTTTTGCCCAGCACTTTTTCGGCGCGCACCTGGTGCATTTCCAGCCCAGAATGGCAGGTCGGGCATTCGGTGGCAATCACATCTGCACCGGCCAGTTCAGCAGCCTGCAGGATATTCAGCACCAGCTTGGTGGACGTATCACTGTCGGACAGCACGTGCGCCCCGCCGCAACAAGCGGTCTTCAGCGGGAAATCCACATTCTCCGCGCCTGCCGCCGCCAGCAGATCGTCCATGAAATGCGGCTTGGACGTGGATTCGCTGCTGCCGCCCTGATCTTTTTCCGGAAAAATATGCCGCGGTCGCGTGTACATGCAGCCATAGTAGTTCGCGATTTTCAGTCCCTGCAGCGAATTTTTCACGCGGCGTTTCAGTTCATCCTCGCCGACACCCTGCTTGATCCAGTCAAGCGCATGGATGGTTTCGACCTGCCCGGCCTGATACGTCTCGTGTCCTGCCTGCTGCGAAATGCGATCCACCACCAGCCGCGAGGTTTCATCGTGAGTCAGGTCGTATTCAGCTTTTTTCAGATTGTGGTAACAGCCGTTGCATGGCGCCATCACCACTTTTGCGCCCATTTCGTTGGCCGCAATTGACATCACCCGTGAAGACAAATAGGTCTGCACCTTGGGATCAACATTTTTTACTTCCATCGCACCGCAGCAGTTCCAGTTCTTCACTTCATCCAGTTCCAGCCCCAGCGCCTTGCCAACTTCTTTGGTGGACTGGTTGTAGGCGTGCCCGGTACCCTCCAGCGCGCAACCGGGATAGTAGGCGACCCGCTTGTATTCAGTTTTCATGGTGCTTTCCTATGTTTCCCTCAGTTTCCCTCAGACCGAGCGCCCGGTGTTGCTTCGCTTCCTGTTCATTGACGTAATCGGTGATAGCGTCGCGCGCCTTGCTCCATCCGCGGGTGCGGGGGCGAAACACTGCGGAAAGAGCCATCAGGAATCCCAGCCTGACCGGCATGCGGCGCGCAACACGCAT